>NZ_LOJJ01000019.1 GCF_001595985.1 Polynucleobacter sinensis | reverse complement strand
CGATCACTAAAGTAGCTAGCCTCTCTTCGGCTGATGGTGCTGGTGATGTGATTAACTACACTATCACTGTAGCTAATGCTGGTAATGTGACCTTAACTGGGGTCGTGCTGACTGATGAGTTTGCGAAAGATTATGCCTACTCATCTGGTGATGCCGATAGCGATCAACAGCTTGATGTTACTGAGACCTGGGTTTATACCGCCAGCCATACTGTCACTCAGGCGGAGATGGATGCAGGTACTGACTTGGTCAATACCGCCGTAGCCGACACTGACCAAACTGCGCCAGAGCAAGCTAGTGCCACTACCACCATTGCACAAGCCCCAGATTTA
>NZ_LOJJ01000018.1:329068-372134 GCF_001595985.1 Polynucleobacter sinensis | reverse complement strand
ACAGCACTACTTTCTTTTGGTGTTGGCATGGCTGTTGGTGCAGCACTTTGGGGCGGATGCCACTGGGGTGGTGGCTGGGGCGGTGGCGGGAACTCCCTCACTATCAATAACAATAACTTTAATAATTTCAACCGTAATACAAATAACAACTGGTCTGGCAATCGAAGTGGCAACGATGCTTGGAAACCAGACGCACAGCGCCGTAATGCAAACCTTGGTGGCGGTGGAACTGCCGCTAGTCGTAACGCGGAGCGTGATCAACTGCGCCAGAATCTTCAGCGTGGCGACTTAAGCGGCAATCGTACTGGTGATCGAGCTGGCAATATTGGTAGTGGCGATCGTGCAGGCGATCGTGCTGGCGCAGACCGCGCGGGAAGCCGGACTGGTGGCGGGGATCGCAATATTGGCGATCGCTCTGGCGGCGGAGATAGATTCAGTGGCGCCGATCGCTCTGGCGGTGATCGCTTTGGCGGTGGCGGTGGCTTCGGTGATACTCGCGGCGCACGATTTGATGGCGGTGGCGAACGCTTTGGCGGTGGCGGTGGCCACGGCGGGTTTGGCGGCGGTGGTGGCCGCGGCGGTCGCCGTTAATTCCATCTGACCTACACATTGAATAGATAAAATTAATTAAAGGAATAAATATGAAGAAATTATTAATCGGCGCCACCTTTGTATTCGGTTTGGCAACCAGCATGCAAGCTGCTAATGCAACTACTACAAGTGAGCTATTGCAATATTGCACCGGTGAAGGCGGTACTAACGTGACCTGCCAGATCTATGGTCAAGCTGTTTACGACACTTATTTAGCAACTCGCAACCCAAAGACTGCGCCAAGCAAGATTTGTGTTAAACAGCCTGCACCAACCCGTATCCAGGTAGTTGATGAATATATCGCCTGGGCAAATGCAAATCCAGCTAATGGCCCCAAGCCAGCTGCAGAAACCATATTGAAGTTTTTGGAGGGCGTATTCCCTTGCGGAAAGTAATGCTTGGATTGACTGCTTGATCGCTTGATCAAATAAAAAGCCACCTTCACGGTGGCTTTTTTCATTCCTGCTCTCTTGAGGGTAAGGATCAATCAGTGATTTTCTTTTGCATGATTAATGGAGTACTTTGGAATCTCAATCACTAAATTTTCACGAGCAACAATTGCTTGACAAGACAAGCGAGACTGGGGATTAAGACCCCAAGCGCGATCCAATAAATCTTCTTCATTATCATCAGGAGCATTGAGACTCTGATAACCCTCCCGCACAATCACGTGACAAGTAGTACAAGCGCACACCATATCGCATGCATGCTCAATTGGAATGTCGTTTTCTAATAACGCTTCGCAGATTGAAGTACCGGGAGCCACTTCAACGACTGCGCCCTCAGGACAATACTCGCTATGGGGTAAAACAACGATCTGAGTCATCTTAATATTTTCTTTAATTAAATTTCAGCAACATTTTTACCAGATAAAGCCCTCTGAATACTTGCATTCATACGCTTTTGAGCAAAGTCATCAGTAGCCTTGGCGGCATGATCAACCGCTTTTCTTAAAACGGCACTATCAGTCTCATGCGAAAGAATCATTTTTAAGGTTGCCATCTCTGCATCAACTGCAGCCTGCTCCTTAGCGTCCAACAGACTACGATCAGAATCTAAGGCAGTTTGCACAGCATCCAATAAACGCTGCGCATTCACCTGCTCTTCTCGTAAAGATCTGGCTAATAGATCCACTTTGGCTGATGCAAATCCATCTTGCAGCATGCGGGTTATCTCGGCATCAGTGAGGCCATAAGATGGTTTGATGTCGATTGAGGCCTGCACCCCAGAACCCTGCTCTGTCGCACTAACCGATAACAAGCCATCAGCATCCACCTGGAAGGTAACTCGAATGCGCGCAGCACCTGCAGCCATCGGAGGAATACCCCTTAATTCAAATTTACCCAGAGATCGACAGTCTTGCGCCAACTCACGCTCTCCCTGCACCACCTGAATTGCCAATGCAGTTTGACCATCTTTGAATGTCGTGAAATCCTGTGCACGCGCGACAGGTATCGGCGTATTCCGAGGAATAATTTTTTCGACTAAGCCCCCCATGGTTTCAATACCAAGAGAAAGCGGAATCACATCAAGCAAGAGCCACTCATCATCCTTGCTTTGATTTCCAGCGAGAAGGTCTGCCTGCATAGCAGCACCTAAAGCTACCACCTGATCTGGATTTAAATTATTTAGAGGCTTAGTGCCAAAGAGATCGCCAACGGCTCTTTGCACATTGGGCATACGGGTTGCCCCACCGACCATCACTACGCCCTTGACTTCATCGGCTGTTAACCCAGCATCACGCAAAGCTTTCTTCACGGCGACTAAGGTCTTATTGATCAGGTTCTGTGTAATTTCAAAAAACTGCGCTTGACTAACGCCCACATTCACAACAGTGCCGTCAGCCAGGGTTTCGTGAACGCGCGCCAAAGGGTTGTGACTCAACTGCTCTTTTGCATGCTTGCAAGAAAGCAATAGTTTGCGGTGATCCTGAATCGATAGAGGCGGCAGTTTAGCCTGCTCAATCACCCAGCAATACAAGCGATGATCAAAATCATCTCCGCCTAATGCAGAGTCGCCACCGGTAGAGAGGACTTCAAAGACTCCTCTACTCATGCGCAAAATCGATATATCAAAGGTGCCGCCACCAAGATCATATACCGCGTATATGCCCTCGGAGGCATTATCCAAGCCATAGGCAATCGCAGCTGCTGTAGGTTCATTCAGAAGGCGCAACACCTCGATGCCAGCCAACTTTGCGGCATCCTTAGTTGCCTGACGCTGAGCGTCATCGAAATAAGCTGGCACTGTAATGACAGCGCCAACAATGTCATCATTTACAGAGTCTTCCGCGAGCTGGCGCAAACGCGCCAAGATTTCCGCGGAAACCTCAATTGGACTCTTGTCGCCAGCAACTGTTCTGAGCTTTAACATCCCAGGCTCATCAACAAAGTCGTATGGAGCGCTTTCAATATGCTCAACATCCACAATTCCACGACCCATATAGCGCTTTACCGAAACAATTGTATTTTTCGGATCAGAAACTACGCTCTCAAGCGCTTCAAACCCCGCTTGCGTCTTTCCACCTGGAAGGTAGCGTACCACCGAGGGCAGTAACTCACGCCCCTCAGAATCAGGCAGCACTTTGGGCAAGGCATCTCGCACTAAGGCAACAAGGGAGTTTGTAGTGCCCAAATCAATGCCAACAGCAATGCGCCGCTGATGTGGAGCTAGAGATTTACCGGGTTCAGAGATTTGTAATAAGGCCATGGGGACTCAAGTTTAAAGCTATACCAAGGCCAAGATAGCATCATCAAGCTCAAGAGCAAACTTATCAATAAAAAGTAGACCTCTCAGTAACTCAGCGGCCCGTTCATAGTTCTTGGCTACATCAATAGCCTGGATAATTTCGGAGAGAGTTTCTCTTTTAGCGTTATTCACTTCATCAGCAAGGGCCTCTAAGGCATTGAGATCATCCTCTTGCTCTTCTAAACTTTCGCGCCATTCCATTTGCTTCATCAAAAAAACAGCTGGCATAGCAGTATTGGTCTCTAAGCGAGCATCCACTCCATGGAGCTTACAAAGATATAGACCGCGTTGGATAGGATTCTTTAAAGTTTGGAAGGCCGTATTAGCGAAAGTTGCCATTTGCATAGCCAATCTTTGCTCCGCATCGCTTCCACGAGCGTGTCGATCTGGATGAACTTCTTTTTGAATCGCCATGTACGCTTGATCGAGCGCGGACAACTCGATATTGAATTGCGGCTCTAAACCAAAAAATCGGAAGTAGTTATCAGACGCGGAAGGATTCACCACAACCGCACTCGTCTTTTACGTTCGGGTTTTGAAATTTAAAACCCTCATTCAAGCCTTCACGCACAAAATCCAACTCAGTGCCATCTAAATAAGCGAGACTCTTTGGATCAACAAATACCTTGATGCCGTTAGATTCAAACATCGTATCCTCTGGAGCAGCCTCATCAACATACTCTAGTTGGTAGGCCAAACCCGAGCAACCAGTAGTGCGAACGCCCAGGCGCAAGCCGCAGCCCTTGCCGCGCTTGTCTAAATTCTTTTGGACATGCTTTGCCGCTTTATCAGTTAAGGTAATAGCCATAATTCACTTATCTTCTTTAATCGCTTATCTGGATTAACACTTACTTAGTGGGATGCTTTTCTTTGTAATCCGCAACCGCGGCTTTAATTGCATCCTCAGCCAAGATGGAGCAGTGAATCTTTACTGGAGGCAAAGCCAATTCCTCTGCAATTAAAGAATTTTTAATCTCCAAAGCCTGATCCAATGTCTTGCCTTTAACCCACTCGGTTACCAATGAAGAGGATGCAATCGCGGAGCCACAACCATATGTCTTGAATTTCGCATCCTCAATCACACCTTGGTCATTCACACGGATTTGCAATTTCATCACGTCGCCGCATGCAGGCGCGCCTACCATTCCAGTACCTACCTGATCATCACCCTTGGCGAAAGAGCCAACGTTACGGGGATTCTCATAATGATCAATTACTTTATCGCTATATGCCATGATGTTTCCTTATTAACTGTTCGTTATCACTAAATTGCTTAGTGGGCAGCCCACTGAATTGTGCTCAGATCAATGCCGTCTTTATACATTTCCCACAAAGGTGAAAGCTCACGCAACTTCGCAATCTTTTCTTTCACCAGTTTGATTGTGAAATCAACCTCCTCCTGAGTCGTAAAGCGTCCCAGAGTAAAGCGAATTGAACTATGAGCCAGTTCATCGTTACGGCCGAGAGCGCGCAATACATACGAGGGCTCTAAGGAAGCCGAGGTACACGCAGATCCAGATGAAATTGCCAAATCTTTGAGCGCCATCAGCATCGATTCCCCTTCAACATAGTTAAAGCTGATATTTAAGTTGTGAGGTACGCGGTGCTCCATGTCGCCATTCACGTAGACCTCTTCAATATCCTTGAGGCCCGCAAGTAAGCGATCACGCAATGCGCGAATACGTTTATTTTCCTCAGCCATTTCTAACCTGGCAATACGGAATGTTTCGCCCATACCTACAATTTGATGAACCGCCAAAGTGCCAGAACGCATGCCGCGCTCATGACCGCCACCATGAATTTGCGCCTCAATACGAATGCGCGGCTTACGACGCACGTATAAGGCGCCAATCCCTTTTGGACCATTGGTCTTATGAGCTGAAAAACTCATTAAATCGACTTTGATTTTCTCTAGATCAATCTCGACTTTGCCAGTTGCCTGTGCTGCATCCACATGAAAAATTACACCACGTGAACGGCAAAGCTCACCAATACGTGGAATATCTTGCACAACACCAATTTCGTTATTGACATACATTACCGAAGCCAAAATTGTGCCTGGTTTCATGGCGGCTTCCAGTTGTGCAAAATCAATTAAGCCATTCGGAAGAACATCCAAGTAAGTAACCTCATACCCTTCGCGCTCAAGCTCGCGGCAAGTATCTAGAGTTGCCTTGTGCTCCGTCTTGACGGTGATAATGTGATTGCCGCGATCTTTATAAAAATGCGCAGCACCTTTGAGTGCCAAATTAATACTCTCAGTAGCGCCACTGGTAAATACGATCTCTCTTGGGTCCGCATGAACTAGCTGGGCAATCTCTGAACGCGCCCACTCCACCGCCTCTTCTGCCGCCCAGCCATACGCATGACTGCGAGAAGCTGCATTACCAAACTGCTCACGCAGATAAGGCAACATCTTATCAACCACACGCGGGTCAATTGGCGTAGTAGCCGAATAATCCATGTACACAGGAAAGTGTTTTGGACTAAACATAGACACTGGTTGCTGAGGAATATCGTAAGGTGCGTTCATGATGTATTTATCGATTGGTTAACTCTGCTGAGCTAGATTGAAAACGGAATTCACGAGAGGTCGCTTAGGGGCAATCTCCTTCTTTACTGCAACTGCGGGCACGAGCTTTTCAGCTTTAGCACCCTCAGGCTTCATTTTTTTGGGGCGCAAATCATGCAAAACTACGCCGCGCCCTTCTTGCTGCTGGACCAAATCACGCAATGAAACAGAACTGAGGTACTCCACCATTTTGGAGTTGAGATTTGTCCAAAGGTCATGAGTCATACAGCGCCCATGATTTTCTTCATCGGTGTGGCAATTACCTTTTCCACCACATTGAGTGGCATCCAATGGCTCGTCTACTGCGACAATAATGTCAGCAACGCTTACCTCTTCAGGCTTGCGCGCCAGGGTATAACCCCCGCCAGGCCCACGGGTACTTTCAACAATGTTGAAACGGCGTAATTTGCCAAACAATTGCTCAAGATAAGAAAGAGAGATTTTTTGTCTTTGACTGATCCCAGCCAAAGTTACAGGGCCATGCGCTTCACGCAGGGCCAAATCAATCATTGCGGTTACTGCAAAACGACCTTTAGTTGTAAGTCTCATATGTCACCTTGGTAATGGATTGTTATGGACAGCTAACAGTTGGGTGGGTAATACCCAACCATTCCACTCAACTTTACCATATACCCCACCATTCTGCTCGGGAATTAACAAAAGAGCCTAAAACAGCTCTACAAGCCACAGAAATGGAGGTTTCACCACTAAACCGCATCTCGAGAACGTGCACCAAAAGCCATTTCCTTCACCTTCGTGAGTCGATCCCGGGTGGCAGCAGCCTTTTCAAACTCAAGATTCTTGGCTTCAGAGTTCATTTGCTTCTCCAAGCGCTTAATTTCGCCCGCGAGATCCTTTTCACTCATTTCCTCATAGCGAGCCCGCTCTTGCTCGATTGCCTGTTCAGAACGCTTTTCTTTGACGTCGTAGACGCCATCAATAATGTCTTTGATGCGCTTTTGAACCCCTCTTGGCTCAATCCCATTGGCCTTATTGAAAGCGATCTGTTTGGTGCGACGACGCTCCGTCTCGCCCATGGCCCGCTTCATGGAGTCAGTAATACGATCGGCATAAAGAATTGCCTTGCCACGAACATTTCGCGCCGCCCTGCCAATTGTCTGAATCAAGCTACGCTCAGAGCGCAAGAAACCTTCTTTATCCGCATCCAAAATCGCTACGAGAGATACCTCAGGAATGTCCAGCCCTTCTCTTAATAAATTAATACCTACTAGCACGTCAAAAACACCCAAACGGAGGTCACGCAAAATTTCAACGCGTTCAACCGTATCAATATCCGAATGGACATAGCGCACCTTCACGCCGTTATCAGACAAATAATCCGTTAACTGCTCGGCCATGCGTTTTGTAAGGACAGTTACTAAAACCCGTTCACCCACTTTGACGCGCTCATGAATCTGACTGAGTAAATCGTCAACTTGCGAGCTGGCTGGTAAGACTTCAATCTCAGGATCCACCAATCCCGTAGGTCTAGCAACTTGCTCCACTACTTGACCCGTATGCTGATTTTCATAATCAGCAGGTGTTGCTGACACGAAAATAGTTTGGCGCATTTTAGTTTCGAATTCAGTGAACTTGAGTGGACGGTTATCCATCGCAGAGGGCAAGCGGAAACCAAACTCGACCAAAGTATGTTTACGAGATTTATCACCGTTGTACATTGCATTGAGCTGACCAATAAGAACATGGCTCTCATCCAAGAACATCAAGGCATCATTTGGCAGGTAATCAACAAGAGTCGGTGGCGCCTCGCCAGGCATGGCTCCGGAGAGGTGGCGAGAGTAATTCTCGATCCCCTTACAAAAACCTAATTCATTAAGCATCTCCAAGTCGAAGCGGGTACGCTGTTCTAAACGTTGAGCCTCCACTAGCTTGCCATCCTTTACAAACTCATCGAGACGAATCCGCAACTCCGCTTTAATGGTTTCAATCGCTTTGAGAACAGTATCGCGTGGAGTGACATAGTGCGAACTTGGATACACCGTAAAACGAGGAATTTTTTGACGAATTTTTCCCGTGAGTGGATCAAAAAATTGCAGGCTTTCAATCTCATCGTCAAACAGCTCAACACGAACTGCTAATTCATTATGTTCAGCGGGGAAGATATCTATCGTGTCGCCACGTACACGGAATACCCCTCGCTTAAAATCTGTTTCATTGCGGTCATACTGCATCGCAATTAAGCGCATGAGAATATCGCGCTGACTCATCTTGTCGCCCGGGCGCAGAGTCATCACCATACTGTGATAGTCGCCAGGATTGCCGATACCGTAAATTGCCGAAACCGTTGCGACAATAATGACATCGCGACGCTCTAATAGACTCTTGGTAGCAGAAAGTCGCATTTGCTCGATGTGCTCATTGATAGAGGAATCCTTTTCAATAAATAAATCGCGCTGCGGAACATATGCCTCTGGTTGATAGTAGTCGTAGTAACTTACGAAATACTCCACCGCATTTTTTGGGAAAAACTCCCTAAACTCGCTATAAAGTTGAGCCGCCAAAGTCTTATTAGGGGCAAATATGATGGCAGGACGACCCGTTCTGGCTATTACATTAGCCATCGTAAAAGTCTTACCAGAGCCAGTTACCCCCAAAAGGGTCTGAAAGGTCAGTCCATCCTCAATTCCAGCAACTAAGGCATCAATTGCGGCCGGCTGGTCCCCTGCCGGCGGAAATGGCTGATAAAGCTGAAAAGGAGAGTCAGGAAAGGAAACAAACTTTGCCGGGTCCAGATCATGACCGACCTCGCCCAATGGATCAGCAGCAGGGCCTTTCTTGGTTTCGGCAACTTTGGAATTTGAGGAACTTTTGGGCAACTTAGGAGGCATCTCAGCTATCATTTCATCTGTACGTTTTTGTGCACAGTGAATTTTGTACAAACATTGATTTTGCCGTTTTTATTTAGAAAAAGTTCAATCCGACCGCAAAAACAGTCATTTAAACCAAATTTAGCTGAAATTAACGTCAATTAATCTAGAAACCCCTCTTTCTTCACCCTAAATCACCCCTTTTGACCCGCAAATGAACCTCTTTACCTCAGTCCAGTTAGCCCCTAAAGACCCTATTTTTGGCCTTACAGAAGCCTATGTCGCCGATCAACGCGCTGACAAAGTGAACTTGGGTGTAGGTGTTTATTACACCGATGAAGGCAAGGTACCCCTTTTAAAGGCAGTGATTCAGGCTGAAGAAGCGATTGTGGCAAAACATTCCCCACGTAGCTACATTCCAATTGAAGGTCCAAATCCCTACAACAGCGCTGTGCAGAACCTCCTGTTCGGTGCCGACTCTTCACTCGTCAAAGATGGCCGCGTTGTTACTGCCGAATGCTTAGGTGGAACGGGCGCATTACGTGTTGGCGCAGACTTCATTAAGCGCCTCAATTTGAATGCACCTTGCGCCATCAGCAACCCTACTTGGGAAAATCATCGCGGTATTTTTGAATCCGCAGGCTTTGAGGTGGTTGAATACACCTACTTCGATGGCAAAACCCGTGGCGTTGATTTTGATGGCATGGTGAAATCTTTAGAGTCTTTCCCAAAGTACACCACTGTTTTGCTCCACGCTTGCTGCCACAACCCAACTGGCGCAGACATCACTGAAGCGCAATGGCGTCAAGTGATTGAGATCTGCAAAGCAAAAGAGTTAATTCCTTTCTTGGATATGGCTTACCAAGGATTTGCTGCTGGTATTGAACAGGATGGTATTGCCGTTCGCTTATTTGCCGCATCTGGAATGTCCTTCTTTGTATCGAGCTCATTCTCCAAGTCATTCTCACTATATGGCGAACGCGTTGGCGCATTATCTATCGTGACTCAAAGTAAAGATGAATCAACTCGCGTACTATCGCAATTGAAGCGCGTGATTCGCACTAACTATTCAAATCCCCCCACTCATGGCGCCGCAATTGCTGCCGCTGTACTCAACTCCCCAGAACTAAGACAACTCTGGGAAGATGAGTTAGCCCAAATGCGTGATCGCATTAAAGCAATGCGTCATGGCCTGGTCGAAAAACTGGCTGCCGCTGGCGTAAAGCAAGACTTTGCCTTTATCGAAGCACAGCGCGGTATGTTCTCTTACTCAGGCCTAACAGCTGAGCAAGTGGAGCGCTTGCAGAAGGAAGATGGCATTTATGCCCTCTCTACTGGCCGTATTTGTGTGGCTGCTCTCAATACCAAAAATATTGATAAAGTAGCCAAAGCAATTGCCCGCGTATTGGCGTAAAAGCACGTAATCAGCGGTTACACTGAATTACCAGGAGATAGCATGCTATATCAGTTACATGAATTTCAAAAAGCTTTACTTCAACCAGTAAGCTCATGGGCTCGAGCAGCGTCTGAGGCATTTGTTAATGCCTCGAATCCAGCCTCTAAGATCCCGGGATCAGATCGTCTGGCAGCCAGCTATGAACTCCTTTATCGCTTAGGCAAAAACTACAAAAAACCAGAATTTGGGATTCGCTCTGTAAATGCCCACGGTAAAGAAGTGGCCATCCACGAGCGCACCATTTTGGCTAAACCGTTTTGCAATCTAATTCGCTTCAAACGCTTTTCAGACGATCTCGATGTCATCAAAAAATTAAAGGATGATCCAGTCGTATTGGTTGTTGCTCCGCTTTCTGGACATCATTCCACACTGCTGCGTGATACCGTGCGCACTCTCCTGCAAGACCATAAGGTTTACATCACTGACTGGATTGATGCCCGCATTGTTCCAGCAGACGAAGGTGACTTTGGGCTGGATGACTATGTTCATTACGTGCAAGACTTCATCCGTACGATTGGCGCAGAGAATTTACACGTCATCTCCGTCTGTCAACCAACTGTGCCCACCTTGGGGGCAATCTCCTTAATGGCCTCTGCTGGAGAAAAAACTCCTGCTTCGATGATCATGATGGGTGGCCCAATTGATGCGCGCAAGTCTCCAACTGCAGTAAACAACTTAGCCGATCAAAAATCATATGAATGGTTTGAAAGCCATGTGATCTATAAGGTACCGCCAACATATCCAGGCGCTGGTCGCAAGGTTTATCCTGGCTTCTTGCAACATACCGGCTTTATTGCCATGAACCCACAAAATCATTTGCAGTCGCACTGGGATTATTTCCAAAACTTAGTGCGTGGGGATGAACAAGATGCTGAAGCGCATATTCGTTTCTACGATGAATATAACGCTGTCTTGGATATGGATGCCAAGTTCTACCTGGATACCATTAAAACAGTATTCCAGGAATATGCTCTACCGAATGGCACATGGGAAGTTGCTGGAAGCCTTGTAAAACCACAAGATATTAAGAAAACTGCTCTCCTCACCGTTGAGGGTGAATTAGATGATATTTCTGGCAGCGGTCAAACTCGCTCAGCGCACGCGTTGTGTGCCGGCATTCCAAAAGCGAATAAAGATCATTATGAAGTAGCGGGGGCTGGCCACTACGGCATCTTCTCTGGTCGTCGTTGGCGTGAAAAGGTTTACCCAAAAATTAAATCGTTTATACGCGAGCATCAGGGTGTGCAAAAGCGCTCAAAAACTCGACCTCCTAAATTAGGCACAAAAAAGGCTGTATAAATCAGTAGCGCGACCCGAGGGTCGCGCCTCTAGTTTTAAAATGCTTAAGTCGCAATGAATATCCAGCAGACACAAGAACTAGCAAATCGTCTCGAAGATATTCTTCCTCAAACCCAATGCACCAAATGCGGCTATCCAGATTGCAGATCCTATGCCCAAGCGCTAGCCTCTGGAAAGGTTTTGCCCAATCGTTGCCCTCCTGGCGGCACAGAAGGCATCAAACGGCTTAGCGAGATACTCACCCCCATCTACCCGCAAGATGCTTTTGAGCTTCATCAAGGCATTGATCCTGCTTACGGACTAGAGCGCCCCAGGCCGGTGGCATTTATTGATCCCAAGGCCTGTATTGGCTGCACACTATGTATTCAAGCCTGCCCTGTCGATGCGATTGTGGGAGCATCAAAACAAATGCATGTAGTCTTGGCTGACTGGTGCACTGGGTGCGATCTGTGCATTCCGCCCTGCCCTGTTGATTGCATCTCCATGATTAATGTTACTGGCACTCAAACTGGCTGGAATGCGTGGACACAGAAACAGGCCGATGAGGCGCGCGCGCGATACCACGCTCGTGAGGTTCGATTAGAAAGAGAGCAACGCGACAATGAAGAGCGTTTAGCTCAAAAAGCCGCCGCTAAATTGATTGCCATCAATGCGGAGTCCCCTGATTCCGAAGAGGCAAGAAAAGAGCAAGAGAGAAAACGTGCAATCATTGCCGCGGCTATTGCACGGGCGCAACAAAAGAAATGATGAACCTCGAAAAGCGTCGGGCTTTCTTTGAACAATTAAAGGCTAATAACCCTCAGCCTGAAACTGAATTGGAATACAGCTCACCGTTCGAGTTATTAATTGCCGTACTACTCTCTGCTCAAGCAACAGATGTATCGGTGAATAAAGGCACTCGGAAGCTCTTTAAAGTTGCAAATACTCCACAAGCCCTTCTCGAACTTGGTGAAGAGGGAGTGAAACCATATATTCAGCACATTGGCCTCTTTAACTCTAAAGGCAGGCATATTCAGGAAACCTGCCAACTCCTTCTAGATAAACATGGTGGAGAAGTTCCCCAAACTCGGGAGGCCTTGGAAGCGCTTCCTGGCGTGGGGAGAAAAACAGCTAATGTCATTCTCAATACTGCCTTTGGACAACCCACCATCGCAGTTGACACCCATATCTTTAGGGTATCAAATCGCACTGGCCTAGCCCCCGGTAAAGATGTAGTAAAGGTTGAGGAGCAGCTCCTCAAACGCGTGCCAAAAGAATACCTACAAGATGCTCACCACTGGCTGATTCTTCACGGAAGATACACATGTAAAGCTAGGAATCCCGAGTGTGAGCAGTGCATTGTTGAACCGCTATGTAGCTTCAAACAAAAAACTGGCAAAGGAAAAGTCCGTGGCGATATTTAATCCAACCCGCGAAGAGGTGCGTCGTTTTTTTTGCGATACCTGGAAGAAGAAAACTGATAATCATATTCTGACGCCAATGGAAACCTTGGCTAGCGACTGGATGACTCAGCACCCGGAATATCACAACTTACTCAGCAATCCTGAAGATGCGCTAACACAAGACTACACACCCGAGCGCGGTGAAACCAACCCCTTCCTCCATCTTTCAATGCATTTGTCAATCAGCGAACAGATTTCTATTGATCAACCCCCCGGCATCAAAGAGGTAGCAGAAAAACTTGCTAAAAAATTGGGTTCCGAGCACCAAGCGCAACACGCTATGATGGAATGCCTTGGGCAAGTCATGTGGGAGGCGCAACGAGAGGGTCAGCCACTGAATCCGGAAAAGTACCTAGAGGCATTGAAGATGCTTCATTAAAGCACTCAGCATTGGCACTCACCATGCTCGAGTGATCAGAAAGATTTGAGAAAATGCCTTAGACTCTGTGTGCTGCCTCTTGACCCTCATAGAGGTCCATTATTCAAATTGTATGAAACATAACTTCACCAAAAGAACTAAGAAAGCCCAATAATGCAAATCAAAAAGAGGCTAGCCATTATTGGTGCGGGAATATCTGGCCTGGGGTGTGCTTATTATTTGCGGAATAATCCCAATCTTGAGATCACTCTTTTCGAAAAAGAGGCGCGCTTAGGCGGACATAGCAATACCATCGACTTTGCGCTACCCGGAAGTCTTGATGAACAAAGCTATGGAATTGATACCGGGTTTCTAGTTTTTAATCGACGCACCTACCCTAGGCTCGTGCGACTATTTGAAGAGCTCAATGTTCCTATCGCCAACTCCGAAATGTCATTTTCGGTTTCATTACCTACGGGTCGTAAAAACCAACGCCCGCTTGAATGGGCGGGCACCGATCTCAACAGCGTATTTGCGCAAAGACGCAATTTAGCGAATCCAGATTTTTTGGGCATGCTTAAAGACATCACTCGCTTTAATAAGCTAGCAAAAAAGATAGTGAAAAGCGCTGCATTTGATGCCTACCTCGATTCAGAACATCAGTCAGTTGTAGAGTTTTTGGATGAGCATCAATTTGGCGCTCCTTTTAGAAATTGGTATCTCTTACCAATGATTGGTGCTATATGGTCGTGCCCTGTTACAGAAATGATGCAATTTCCCATCAACACGTTAATTCATTTTTGCGATAACCATGGGCTACTCAATATCGTTGACCGTCCGCAATGGTTAACAGTAAATGGCGGATCCCGTGAGTATGTAGCTCGCCTGGTATCCGCACTAACATCCAAAGGGGTTCACATTCATCACGATGGAGTTCGTAGTGTCAATAGATTAAGCGGTGAAGGTGCTGGCAATGTCCAATTAATTTCTGAGTCTGGCAAAACATTCGAATTTGATGAAATCGTTTTTGCCTGCCATAGCGATGAAGCGATAGCAATCCTAGAAAATGCCAGCACTGAAGAGAGGGAGTTACTTTCTAAGATCCCCTATCAAAGAAATACAGCCTATGTCCATACCGATGAATCTTTATTGCCCGCCAATAAGCGGGCATGGGCCGCTTGGAATTACTCATCAAATTCAGTCGGAGGACAAGGTAGTGATACTGCCTCGCACGTCTGCGTTCACTACCTATTAAACAAGTTGCAACCACTTCCCAAGCGCCTTCAAAATCATTCCATCATCGTCAGCTTAAACCCACATCAGATTCCAAAAGCTGAGCTTACGCATTCCGTAATCGAATACTCCCACCCCCTATTTAATGGTGAGGCTATTAGGAGCCAAAAACAGCTCCCCATGATTCAAGGTCGAAACCATACCTGGTTTTGCGGAGCCTGGTCCGGCTATGGTTTTCATGAGGATGGATTGAGGTCTGGCGAACTGGTAGCTATCGATCTTATTGAATCCCTATCGAAGGACCCTGCGAGTGAAGCGCGTCATTCAAACCACACGTAATCCCAATGGAAAGTAATCAGGCTTCTATTTGTTTTGGCGAAGTGCTCCATAAACGGACAAGCCCAAAAATTAATGCATTTCGATACAGTGTTTTTTATCTCCGCATCCCCATGAAAGCTCGTCGGGCATCGCCAGGCTTACTCTCGCAATACGGGGTTGGAGACAATCACTTTTCTTGGATTTCCTTCTACGATCGCGATCATGGAATTGGCGGCGACGATTCTCTAGTCTGGGTTGAATCTGAGCTTAAAAAATTCAATGTGACGGATGTTGATGGTGAAATCTGGCTGCACACTTTTCCGCGAGTACTTGGTTACACCTTTAATCCGGTGAGCTTTTGGTTTTGCCACAATGCTGCTGGGCAAATAAAAGCCATTCTCGCTGAAGTCAACAATACCTTTGGTGGTCGCCACTCCTACCTACTGAAATCAACACGGAACAACCATATTGCCCTCGGTGAACCCCTAACAACCGATAAGGCATTTCATGTGTCCCCTTTTTATGACGTGAAGGGCCACTACCTATTCCGCTTCATGCGTCGCCAGGAATTGGATTCCGAGGCTCAAAATGTTTCTAGAATTGAATACTGGGTTGATGGGCAGTTGCAATTAAGTACCAGCATCTCAGGGCAAGAAATGTTATTGAGTCGAAAAAACGTGCTTCGGGCAATCCTGCAATTTCCGATTTCCAGCATAGGAATTATCTTGAAAATTCATTGGCAAGCCATCAAACTATGGTCTAAGGGAATCCAGTTTTATGGGAAAGATCCTTTAAGAAATCAGTCCAAATAATTCATGCTTAAAAAACATATCGACGCGGTCCTGACCCCATTAAGAAAAATTCAGGGCGGACGACTACATCTCACCCTCCCCAATCAACAACTCATTGAATTGGGTGATCTACAACACTTTCCTCCCGAGCAGGCAATACTATTGAATGTGCATGACTGGAGGGTATTCAAGCAGATCATTCATCGTGGCGATATTGGCTTTGCCGAGAGTTATATCGATGGCCTCTGGACAACCAATAATCTAGAAGGCATTTTGCGATTAGCTCTGCAAAATCGCAAATTACTAGAATCTTTAATTTATGGATCCCTCTTGGGATCCCTGATCTATAAGTTAAAGCATTTTCTAAATCGCAATACGCGTGCGGGCAGCAAAAAAAATATTCATGCGCACTATGATCTAGGAAACCAGTTTTACCAATTGTGGCTGGATCCTAGCATGATGTATTCCAGCGCCTTATTTGACGGCAATGACGCGCAAACCTTGCAGGATGCCCAAAGAAATAAACTCAATCGCATTCTGGAGCAACTCCACTGGAAGTCAAATGACCACCTTCTAGAAATTGGCTGTGGCTGGGGCGGCTTCATGGAGACTGCTCTTGAGAAAGGACTCACGGTTACCGGGCTAACCCTGTCTAGCGAGCAAAAGGACTTTGTAGATCATAGGTTTTCCACTCTAAATGCAACTCATGCGCCTGCATCAGCACAAGCCGTCCTCATGGATTACCGCGATTGTCATGATCAATTCGATGGCATTGCTTCTATCGAAATGTTTGAGGCAGTTGGCGAAACATATTGGCCAGATTATTTCGCAACTCTATATCGCTGCCTAAAGCCCGGGAAGCGCGCGGTAATTCAAGCAATTGTTATTCAAGATCATTTGTTTGAAAAATATCGAGCTGAGACAGACTTTATCCAGCAATATGTTTTTCCAGGCGGCATGCTTGCTTCGCCCTCTATCTTTGAAAAGAAAGCATCTGAGGCCAAATTAAAACTGATCGATAAATATTCTTTCGGTAACGACTATGCAAAAACCTTAAGGATATGGCGCGAATCCTTTAATCAAAAGTTGGATGACATTCGAAGCCTAGGGTTTAGCGATAGGTTCATCCGCCTATGGAATTTCTACTTGATGTACTGTGCCGCAGGATTTGCCGAAAAAGATATTGATGTGATTCAATTTACCTTAGAAAAACCCTTATGAGTCATCTTAATCCTCGCTTTGGAAGCTTCCAGAATAAAAATATTTGGATTATTGGAGCCTCATCTGGCATTGGAGAAGCCTGCGCTAAGCTATTTCACTCTCATGGCGCAAATCTTATTCTCTCTGCGAGAAGAATTGACGCACTGGAATCCCTTAAAGCTGCCTGCCTACACAACAATGCACCCTCCTCCAAAGTAGATGTCATTTCATTGGATGTGAATAGTGAAAGTTCCATTCAAGAGGCATCCAAGCATGTTTTAGAGAATATGAAGCACATTGATTTACTGCTTTTTGTCTCTGGCATATATGAGCCCATGCGTGCCAGTGATTTTGACTATCAAATCGTGTTTAATACCGTCAACACCAATTTACTCGGCCCCATGCGGGTATTGGGGGAAATGCTTCCACAATTTATCCGACAGGGTAATGGACACATTGGCCTAGTGTCTAGCGTGGCTGGATACAGTGGCCTACCCAAATCACTAGCGTATGGACCAACCAAGGCAGCGCTCATTAACTTCGCGGAATCTCTTTACTATGACCTTCATCCAAAAGGCGTTAGTGTTCATCTCATATCCCCCGGCTTTGTCGCTACACCCGCTACGGCACGAAATGATTTTGCAATGCCAGCCCTCATTAGCCCGGAAGAGGCAGCATTAGAAATAGCCCGCGGCTTAGAGAGAGGTGAATTTGATATTCACTTTCCCAAGCGATTTACCCGCTTCTTAAAATTCTTAAGAATTCTTCCATACAGCATGTATTTCTGGATCTTAAAAAAGTTTATAAAAATTTAATGTCAAATCTATTCACTAAACAACTAGAAACCATTCAATTTGAATATGAAAATATTCAAATTAATCGCATCAGTAATCTAGTAAAACTTTATGCAGAAGATGCGGTATTTAAGGACCCTTTCCAAGAGGTTCATGGTAGAGATGCAATAGCCAAGATTTTTGCAAAGATGTTTTCTCAACTTGATGATCCATCTTTCAAAATCATATCTGCAGTGGGGCAAGATTTTGAGGCATCCCTATTATGGGAATTTCATTTCCGCTTCAAGCGCTGGAACACAAACCCACAAAACTTACGGGGTGTAAGTTGGCTAAAATTTAATGAGCTAGGACTCATCAGCTCACACATTGACTACTGGGATCCTGCCGAGGGTATATATGAAAAACTCCCTATACTAGGCTCAATCATGCGCTTCCTAAAGTCGAGCGTTTAAAAGCTCCAGTTAAGAAAGTGCTGCTATAGCAGACTTAATCGCAACTATTAATTTTTGCGCGCGCTGGCTTCGCTCCTCAAGAATGGATCGAGGGGTTTTCTGGGTTTTTTGTGACCAGGCAGATCCTGGAAAGAAAGCATCATCTTTGTATCTTGGAATTACATGCCAATGAATATGCGGCACCATATTACCCAACGCCGCAAGATTGATCTTGTCGGGCTGCATCACCTCACGCATAGCCCCCTCAACAGCAAAGACTAAGGACATCAGATGTTCACGTTCGCCGTAAGTTAAATCAGTCATTTCCGAAACGTGTCGATTCCAAATCACACGGCAAAAACCTGGCAAATCTGGATCATTTACCAAAATGACTCTGCAGTCATCACCGCGCCAAATAAGCTGGCCATCTTCAAGCTTGAGATCTTCACTACAAAGTGCGCAATTAGTCATGAGATGAATGTAAACGAAAACGGCATCTAAGTCACCCTTGTGGGGTTATTTAGATGCCGCGGCAGTATTAGTGCGTACTGCTATCACGTACTACTTAGGGATTTCTTAGTGGAACTGCTCTTCTTCTGTGGAACCAGTCAGAGCTGTTACTGAAGACTTTCCACCTTGAATTACGGTAGTAACATCATCGAAGTAACCAGTGCCAACCTCTTGCTGGTGCGATACGAATGTATAGCCACGATCACGAGCAGCAAATTCTGGCTCTTGTACTTTCTCGATATAGGCAGTCATACCACGCTGCATATAATCTTGAGCCAAATCGAACATGTTGTACCACATCGAATGAATACCAGCGAGGGTAATAAATTGATACTTGTAACCCATTGCACCTAATTCACGCTGGAACTTAGCGATGGTTGCATCATCTAAGTTCTTCTTCCAGTTGAAAGATGGCGAGCAGTTGTAAGCCAACATCTTGCCTGGGAATTTCGCACGAATCGCCTCGGCGAACTGACGGGCAAACTCAAGATCAGGCGTACCAGTCTCACACCAAACCATGTCGGCATAAGCAGCGTAAGCTAGGCCACGAGAAATCGCTTGATCCAAGCCTTTACGTGTCTTGTAGAAACCTTCAGCAGTACGCTCACCCGTTAAGAATGGCTTGTCATTGGCATCATAGTCAGATGTCAACAAGTCAGCTGCTTCAGCATCGGTACGAGCCAAAATAATGGTTGGAACGCCCATGACGTCAGCCGCCAAACGTGCAGAAATCAACTTCTGAACAGATTCAGTGGTTGGCAACAATACTTTACCGCCCAAGTGACCGCACTTCTTCACGGAAGATAATTGATCTTCGAAGTGAACACCGGCTGCGCCCTGCTTAATCAAGGCTTTGCTTAATTCGAATGCATTCAATACACCACCGAAACCAGCTTCAGCATCGGCAACGATCGGAGCAAAATATTCGATATATCCTGGATCGCCTTTATTGATACCTTTGGCAGTTTGGATTTCATCAGCGCGTTGAAATGAGTTGTTAATACGCTCAACCATCTTAGGAACTGAATCTACTGGATATAAGGATTGATCTGGGTACATAGCAGCGTATGAGTTACCATCTGCAGCTACTTGCCAGCCTGATAAATAAATTGCTTGTACGCCAGCTTTAACCTGCTGCATTGCTTGGCCGCCAGTCAGAGCGCCTAAACAGTTAACGTAAGCTTCGTTATTTACCAATTCCCAAAGACGCTCTGCGCCATGCTTGGCCAATGTGTGCTCAATTTTCAATGAGCCACGGAGACGAACTACGTCTTCCGCTGTATAGCCACGGGTAATACCCTTCCAACGTGGGTTGGTATCCCAATCCTTTTGTAATGCTGCGATTTCTGCTTTGCGGTCTGCCATGTTTTTCTCCCTAAGTTAAACAAGTAATTCGATTGCTTCTAAATGTTTTGACAATTAACTCTTATGTCTTATATAAGAGTTTAGAGATACAGCAATAGCATGCAAGCACTATTTACAGGTTTAATGAAATATTTATCTTTATTGTTTTCAATGACTTATAAGTCATTTTTTGCTATGTGGAAGCAATATTCACGAGGCGAAAGGGTTAATAGCAATAAATGCTGCACTGCATTTTACGTATGGGAATAACTTTTCACATTATGAAAAATATTAAGTCTTGGCGAGCTTCGTAGCGGCACCAATGCTACTTACCTTATAACCAGTCAAAATAATCATGAGTTGAAGTAAAGCAACGCCAACAAACAAAAGCTTAGGCATACCAGCATCCAAGAAGATGCCAAAAACAAGTGGGCTTAATGCAGCGCCTAAATCAATTCCTGAATACACAATTCCATATACCCTGCCCGATACCCCTGCAGGCGTAGCAGCACGAACAATCAGATCTCTGGATGGAGCGGCAATACCAAGTCCAGCACCAATCACAATAAATGGAATGACTAGTAGATCAAATGGCACCCAAGCAGAAGCTAGGCTTAAGCACATCAAAATACTCATTGCAAAACAAACAGTCACAATACGTTCAGGTTGGGCAAAGCGCTTTGCAAGATATCCGCCAAGCAACATTCCACCAGCACCACCCAATGACATTAATGTTAAAAAATAATTTCCAGAGCTCACTGGCAACTCATAAATCTTCAAGAGTGCACTCGGCGCAAAAGACTGCATGCCTGTGGTGGCTGACATACTAAAGAAAAAGAAAATCCAACAGAGCCAAACAGCAGGTAAGCTCAAAAATGCAAACGTACTTGCAGGACCCGATCCAGGATTAGCCGCCGCATGCGTAGCAATGGACTCAGCCTGGCGCCCCTTTACATCGTCTATCAAACGCCCTCTACTCATCCAGAGAATTAAGAGAATTATGGTCTCAAGCAAGGCGGCAGATAAAAAAGCAATACGCCAATCAAACAATGTTGTCATCGCAACCATAAAGGCAGGTGCGGCAGCCCAACCAAGGTAACCAGTCACACCATGAATCGAGTAAGCATAAGGTAAGTTTGGCTGCGAAATTTTATGATTGATTAGAGTGTAATCAACTGGATGAAAAATACCGTTACCACAACCAGCAATGACTGCTCCAATCACCAGCATCGCATAGCCATTACTCTGCGAATAGGTTAGTGCAGCCAAAGCAAGAAGTCCAACCCCGAAAAATAAGACTGGGCGGGCACCAATCCGGTCCACTAAAAATCCAGAGGCAGCCTGAACAATACATGAGACCACAAAGAAGATGGTCATCAGTAAACCCAACTCCGCATAATTAAAGCCAAATTCAGCCTTCAACCATGGGAACATCGGGGGCAAAATTAAATGGAAAAAGTGGGAGCTACCGTGAGCCAGGCTAATAAGACCAACAACCCGGACATCACTGGCGCGCCTCAATTTGAGAGCATCAGTCATGTACCGAGTTTACTGGCGCAGGAAAATCCTGCCAACTAAAAGATTTACTTGGTGAAACTAAAGTCGCCTTTTTTATCAACATCGACCGGAACGGTATCCTTGGGCCCAAACTTACCTTCCAAGATCATCTTAGATACCGGGTTCTCAATGTGCTGCTGTATAGCGCGCTTAAGAGGTCTAGCTCCAAATACTGGATCAAAGCCGACCTCTGCAATCTTATTCAGCGCCGCATCACTTACCTCTAACTGCATATCAACTTTTGCAAGGCGATCCGACAAATTCTTCAACAAGATCTTTGCGATATTAGCAATATTACCCTTATCAAGGCCATGGAAAACCACAATCTCATCGATACGATTTAAGAACTCGGGGCGGAAATGATTCTTAAGCTCTTCAAATACAGCATCTTTAATCTCAGACTGCTTCTTATCAGTCATAGATTGAATGAGATGAGAGCCAATATTGCTAGTCATCACAATCACGGTATTCTTAAAGTCAACAGTACGCCCCTGACCATCCGTTAAGCGGCCATCATCCAATACTTGCAAGAGCACGTTAAAGACATCAGGGTGGGCTTTCTCAATCTCATCAAATAAGATGACGCTGTATGGATGGCGACGAACTTGTTCGGTTAAATAACCTCCCTCTTCGTAACCAACATAACCTGGAGGCGCACCAATCAGACGGGCAACGCTGTGCTTTTCCATAAATTCGCTCATATCAATACGAATGAGATGATCTTCACTATCAAATAGGAATCCAGCAAGCGCTTTACACAACTCTGTTTTACCAACGCCAGTTGGCCCCAAGAACAAGAATGAGCCATAAGGACGATTCTCCTCCGCAAGGCCAGCACGTGAGCGACGAATAGCATCTGATACAGCGCGAATCGCCTCTTCTTGACCAACTACACGCTTATGCAATAGCTCTTCCATCTTGAGTAACTTATCGCGCTCGCCCTGCATCATTTTTGATACTGGAATGCCCGTTGCGCGCGATACCACCTCGGCAATCTCTTCAGCGCCGACTTGGGTGCGAAGGAGTTTGTTCTTCACAACGCCATCTTTATCGCTTTTTGCTTCGGCAGCTGCGGCCGATTTCAACTTAGCCTCAAGTTCTGGCAACTTCGCATACTGCAGCTCGGCCACCTTCTCCAACTTGCCTTCTCGCTGAAATTTGACAATCTCAGCTTTAGTCTTTTCGATCTCCTCCTTGATGTGAGCAGCGCCTAATACAGCACCCTTCTCAGCCTTCCAGATTTCCTCTAGGTCGGCATATTCAGCACCCAGGCGTTTAATTTCATCCTCAATCAAGCCAAGTCGCTTTTGAGAAGCCTCATCCTTCTCCTTCTTAACTGCCTCACGCTCAATCTTCAGCTGAATCAGTCGACGCTCTAATTTGTCCATCACTTCTGGCTTCGAATCAATCTCCATCCGAATACGTGAGCCAGCCTCGTCAATCAAATCGATTGCCTTATCCGGTAAGAAGCGATCGGTAATGTATCGATGCGATAACTCTGCTGCCGCAACGATAGCAGGATCAGTAATTTCAATACCGTGGTGAAGCTCATAGCGCTCCTGCAAACCTCGCAAGATAGCAATGGTTGCTTCAACGCTAGGCTCTTCCACCATAACTTTCTGAAAGCGGCGCTCTAATGCGGGATCTTTCTCAATGTATTTACGGTACTCATCCAAAGTAGTTGCACCAATGCAATGCAATTCACCACGAGCTAAGGCGGGCTTGAGCATATTGCCAGCATCCATGGCGCCATCACCTTTACCAGCACCCACCATCGTATGAATTTCATCAATAAAGATAATGGTTTGACCTTCGTCTTTAGCTACATCACTTAAGACCGCCTTAAGACGCTCTTCAAATTCACCGCGATACTTTGCACCAGCCAACAACAAGGCCATATCCAAAACAAGCACACGCTTATCTTTTAGAGTTTCAGGCACCTCACCATTGACGATTCGTTGCGCTAAACCCTCAACGATTGCAGTCTTACCAACACCCGGTTCACCAATCAGTACGGGGTTATTCTTTCCGCGACGTTGCAAGATTTGAATGGTGCGACGAATTTCATCATCACGACCAATAACGGGATCTAACTTGCCCATGCGAGCGCGTTCAGTCAAATCAACGGTATATTTCTTTAAGGCCTCACGTTGGCCTTCAGCATCTGCACTATTCACTGATTCTCCTCCGCGCACTAAATCAATAGCCGCTTCTAACGATTTGCGATTTAAACCATTCTCACGAGCAATCTTACCGAGCTCACCTTTGTCATCAGCCACGACCAGCAAGAACAACTCACCAGCAATAAATTGATCATTGCGTTTATTGGCCTCTTTCTCACACAGATTTAGCCAATTGCCAAGATCTCGACTAACCTGTACTTCACCACCCGTACCCTGCACTTCAGGCAAGTTACTGATAAGTTTCTCGGTAGCCTTTTCTAGACCGGGCACATTAACGCCAGCACGCGTCAATAAACTCTTTGCGCCGCCATCTGAATCACGCAACATAGCCAGCAATAAATGGGCTGGCTCGATATATTGATTATCTTTTGCCAAAGCTAGGCTTTGCGCCTCGCTCAGGGCCTCTTGAAATTTAGTAGTTAATTTATCTATTCTCATTTTTTTACCCTATCTACTTCGTACATTTCTATCTATAGAATATAGGGGCATTCTTAGCAATTTCAAGTGTTTTAGACCCCTTTTTAAGCGAATTTACCCCTATTTTGAGCTGGCTTGTTTACCTCCTAGAATGTTCTGATGGCAGTTATTACGCCGGTATTACCAATCGACTAGAGCATCGCTTGGCTGCCCACAACTCAGGGGAAGGAGCCCGTTATACGAGAGCTCGCAGACCAGTCATTCTCCTAGCCAGTAAAGAGTATCCGGATAGATCTGAAGCCTCAAAGGCAGAGGCTAAGTTAAAGAAACTACCGAGATCTAAAAAACTAGGATTTTTTAGATCTCAATTAGTCCCAGTAAACACCACCTCTAAAAATGGTTGATTTATTTCTGCACAGAAAATTAAAAAGCGTTTTTAAGACGCTCTAGCGCATAAATTTCTCTCAAATGTAGCATTTGGTAAGCCACACGATCCTTAAATAAACTAGTAATCGTTTGTTGAGGACTTTCAGAGTAGTTTCTCATTACATCGGCCCTTAAGTTATAGATAGGCCAACTAGCCTGACTGCCGGTATTTGGGTTGCCTGTTTTCGCAAAGGCAGCCCAACTCTCAGACATTCTGTTTGAGATAGCGAGATCTTGGGGGTTATTCTTATCTACGATTGGATACCAATCTTTAGGCCAAGCATGGGTTTTCTTAAAGTTAGCAACATCCCTTTCAATTCTCGCGCATTGATCCAACCCAGATTCCACTTGTTTAGGAGCTTGTGGCATCAACGCCAGACTACCAAATACGTAAGCAATTTCAAAAGTATGTGGCGAGCCAGGAAAAGCAGGTCGAATGTTTTTTGTTAAATAGTCATAGTAGTACGCGTAGCCGGGTGCTACGCCATTCATACTATCAGCGAGCAATTTCGTACTAGCCCGATACATTAAATCTTGAATCACAAAGGAATTCAAAATGCATTTATCTTTGACATTAGAGTACAGCTTCTCAACAATTTTTGGATCTTCGTGAATATTTTTCAAAAATACATCTAAGGAAGGCTCGCCCGGCAACATAAAGTCTGAATCAAAAGAATTTGTGCCGATCATAAAAGGTACTTTTGCTTGCTTGCCAGCCGCAAATAAAGGAATTGGATCACCCTTAATAATCTGACCGTCGATAAAAGGTCCGCCAAACTCCCCGGAGTAATAAGCGGCACCATCTAGAGTCAACTTATCTGCAGGCAATTTCCTTAATTCCGCTAGTGAATTCACACCAAGCGCAGCCATATACTTGGCATCAATATCGACTTCGGGGGTGAGTCCTAGGCGCTTCTCAGTCATCCCTCGCAAAGGACTTTGCTGAGCACTTTGAGCAATTGCCTTATGAAATAACCCTCTCGCTGCATCAGAAACCATTAACCAAGTCACACTTCGGCCACCTGCAGACTGCCCAAAAATAGTTACATTATTGGGATTCCCTCCAAATGCAGCGATATTATTTTTTACCCACTTGAGTGAGGCAATTTGATCCATAGTGCCATAGTTACCTACAGGCTCTCCTCTTGCTTTTGCTTCGGCAATCAATTCTTTGGGTGCAAAGAATCCCAGTGACCCTAAACGGTAATCCACCGTCACCACTATCACGTCATTCTTGACTAAATTCATCGGGGTGAACTGGGGATCACTAGCACCATCGACTAATAGACCGCCCCCATGAAACCAAACCATTACCGGCAAATTTTTGCCGGCTTTTTCGGGTAAGTAAACATTGAGCTTAAGACAATCTTCACTACCCGGCAGGACCAAACCCCCACTTAAGTTTTTAACAAACAGCTGAGGGCATGAAGAACCAAATTGACTGGCATCCCGAACTCCACTCCAAGAAATCGCTGGCTGCGGAGGTCTCCATCTGAACTCACCTACCGGCGGTGCTGCATAGGGAATATTCTTAAAAACTTGCATGCTGTATTCAATAGAACCTTGAAGACGTCCGCTTTCGACCTGGACAATTGGACGCTCAGTAGCGCCAACAGCAAAAGCAAAACAGCTCAGTAGCAAAGAAAATATCTTTTTCATTTAACCCTTCCTAATGGAGGCATAACTTAACCAAAAATGACAATAAGGACTTAGCTCTATTTCCAGCGCGCCATTGCAACATCATCAGTTACGCGGGCATCAACCCATCTTGCACCCTCTGGGGTATCTTCTTTCTTCCAGAATGGGGCTGCTGTCTTGAGGTAATCCATAATGAACTCGCAAGCAGCAAATGCTTCACCACGGTGTGCGCTGGTGACGGCGACTAAAACAATTTGATCTTCAGGCTGAAGTGGCCCTACACGATGAATGACCAAGGTCTTATACAGATCCCATCGGTCCCTAGCTTGCCTAATGATTTGCTCGAGGGCTTTTTCAGTCATACCCGGATAGTGCTCCAGGGTCATGCCTTTGACTTTGCTACCGTCATTCATATCACGCACAGTCCCCAGGAAAGTAACAACCGCGCCCACCCTGAGGTCGTCCTTACGCAGTGCTTTGACTTCTGTCGTTAAATCGAAGTCTGTTTCCTGAATGCGAATGCAATCACTCTGCATCTTAGCCGCCTGTTACTGGAGGGAAGAATGCAACTTCAGCACCCTCTACAAGTGGAGTGATGTCTTTGACCATCTCATGATTTAAAGCGCAACGAATAAGCTTTCCACTAGCCAACACTTCATCCCAAGGATTTCCACGTGCAATCAGATGCAATCTTAAGTCTGCAATCGTTTTGACCTCCGCTGGCGTTGCAATCACCTCCTCGGATAACCCGAGACCTTCGCGCAGTGAGGCAAAGAATCGTAATTGAATTTTCATACTGGAATCGTAATCTGATTTCTAAGATGCTGCTCTATGTCAACAAGGCATTAAATGGGATGTACTTCACCATATCGCCGGCCTTAAAAGTCTGGCCTGGAGGGCAGTCGACTAAGCCGTCGCCCCATGAGGCGCTCGTCAATACTCCGGAGCTTTGATTGGGGAATAAATCCAAGCCTCCTTGCGGGTTAATTCTCACCCGCAGGAATTCATTGCGACGATCAACCTTACTCCAATCAAAATCAGCGCGCATCGGATAAGACTGGACCTGAGCCTCTTCACGCCCTTGTAGCTTGAGAATAAATGGTCGCACAAACAATAAGAATGTAACAAAGCTCGATACGGGATTGCCAGGCAAACCAATGAACCAGGCCTCGCCATCTTTTAAATCTTCTGATTTGCGAACTGCACCAAAAGCCAGTGGTTTACCAGGCTTAATGGCGATTTGCCAAAGATCCAATCTACCTTCAGCAGTTACCGCAGGCTTGATATGATCCTCCTCACCGACAGAGACACCTCCAGAAGTAATAATCAGGTCATGGTCTTTACTGGCTTTGCGTAAAGTATCTCTAGTCGCACCAAGATTGTCCGGCACAATACCAAAATCAGTGGCGTCGCAGCCTAAAGATTTAAGACATGCAAGTAATGTATCGCGGTTGGAATTGTAGATACCACCCGGTTTAAGCGGCTCACCGGGAAGTGATAGCTCATCACCTGTAAAAAATGTGGCAACCTTCACTCTGCGCTTGACATTTAAATGCGTTAAGCCAGCAGAAGCGGCAACGCCTAACTCCTGAGGGCGCAAGAAAGTTCCTGCCATTAATGCTGCCTTGCCAACTGTCAAATCCTCACCTCTCCTACGGATCCATTGACCGGATGTTGGCGCAATATTAATCTGAACCTGATCAGTTGATCCCTCCGGGATGGCGCAGTCCTCCTGCATTACTACAGCATTAGCGCCTGGAGGGATAGGAGCGCCAGTAAATATTCTGGCTGCAGTACCCAACTCTAGCGTTGTACCCACTGATCCCGCAGGAATACGCTGAGCAATATGAAGAATATTTCCAGGAACTTGGGTGTCAGCAACTCGTACCGCATAACCATCCATTGAGGTGTTATCAAGCGGCGGTACATCCACCAAACTATTCACATCCTGGGCAAGCACGCGGCCAAGAGCGGCCTGCATAGCGACCCGCTCACTCTCGCTCACCGGTTTCGCATTGGATAAAAGATGCTCTAAAGCTTGCTGGGCAGTCAACATTGGAGGCTTAGTCATAGCGCCTTATTGTTTGCTGGATTAGTTAAGGTGTGCAGTAATAAAGCTTTTAACTTGATCAACATCAGCATCGATATTCTCAACACGCTGAGGCTTTGATTTGATGTCCTTAAAGGCCGCAGGGCACTCTGCAGGACGACCCAAGGCAAGCTCAATCGTTTCCTCAAACTTAATCGGTAAGGCTGTTTCAAGCACGATCATCGGCACACCCGCTTGCAGATGTTCACGCGCCACCTTTACACCGTCAGCAGTATGAGTATCAATCATGATTCCGTATTGCTGATCAATATTGCGAATAGTGTCTAAACGATTTTGATGCGTACTGCGTCCAGATTGGAAGCCATACTTGGCAACCTCTTGAAACACTGAATCCTTGGAGATATCAAAACCACCCGCCACATCTACCTGCTTAAACATCTCTGCAGTCGCCTGGCCATCTTGCCCCATCAGATCAAAGACAAAACGTTCGAAGTTACTTGCCTTGGAAATATCCATAGACGGGCTTGAGGTATGAAGAGTCTCAGCAGACTTACGAGCACGGTAAACGCCTGTACGGAAGAACTCATCTAAAACATCATTTTCATTAGTGGCAGCAACCAAGTGCGCAATTGGCAACCCCATCATGCGGGCAATATGGCCGGCGCAAATATTGCCAAAGTTACCTGATGGCACTGTAAAAGATACTTTCTCATTGCTCGACTTGGTAGCTAATAAATAGCCTTGGAAGTAATAAACCACCTGAGCCACTACGCGACCCCAGTTAATTGAGTTCACTGTACCGATTTGATTGTTAGCCTTAAAAGCATGATCATTACTAACGGCCTTCACAATATCCTGGCAATCATCAAAAACACCAGCTACTGCCAAGTTGAAAATATTCGGATCTTGCAAGGAATACATCTGCGCTGATTGAAACGCGCTCATCTTGCCGCGAGGCGAAAGCATGAATACCTTGACACCCTCTTTGCCACGCATAGCATATTCCGCAGCACTTCCGGTATCCCCAGAGGTGGCACCTAAAATATTGAGCTTTTGGCCTTTTTTCTTGAGAGCGTACTCAAAGAGATTGCCCAACAATTGCATTGCCATATCTTTAAAGGCTAACGTTGGTCCATTTGATAGGCTCAGTAAACCAATACGCGTACCCTTCTCTTCACCCAGCCAATGGAGTGGCGTAATGTCCTTGGCGTTATCTTCTGCACGCCCGTTGCAATAGACTTGCTCGGTGTAGGTTTTGCGCAGTAAGGCACGCAAATCATTCTCAGGAATATCGTCACAATATAAACTCAAGATCTCGTAAGCGAGATCAGCATAGGACAGACCGCGCCAAGAATCCAATTGCTGCTTCGAAACCTGCGGGTACTTTGTTGGCAGGTACAAGCCGCCATCTGGCGCCAAGCCGCCAAGCAGAATTTCTAAAAAAGATTGCTGTGGACTATTGCCCCGGGTAGATTGGTAACGCATGTATTTTGCTTAAGACAAATTTTCTAAACGAATTTTCACAACTTCACCAGCTACCGTTTTCAGGTTCTGGATCTCCTGAATCGCCGCGAGCATGTGCTTCTCTTTGGTTTCGTGGGTTAAAGCAACTAAGTCAGTCTGGCTTTCACCCTCATCCGCCTCTTTTTGCAAGAGCGCATCAATCGAGATACTGTGTGCAGCTAAGATCTTGGTAATATCGGCAAGCACACCAGCCTGATCAGCTACACGCAAACGCAGGTAGTAACTGGTAGTAATTTCACCCATTGGCAATACAGTGATGTCGCGTACCGCATCTGGCTGAAAGGCTAAATATGGAACGCGGCTCTCTGGGCTCGCACCCAATAAACGGGTGATATCAACCAAGTCCGCAATCACAGCAGAAGCCGTTGGCTCTGAGCCGGCGCCTTTGCCGTAATACAGAGTTGTACCAACCGCGTCGCCAAATACTTGTACTGCATTCATTGCGCCCTCTACGTTTGCAATTAAACGTTTAGTTGGGATCAAAGTAGGATGAACGCGGAGCTCTACACCAGTCGCTGTTTTTTTAGCAATACCCAGCAACTTAATGCGATAACCCAGCTGCTCAGCATATTTAATATCAATTGCATCTAACTTGGTGATGCCTTCTACATGCGCTTTTTCAAACTGCATTGGAATACCAAATGCAATTGCACTCATGATGGTTGCTTTATGCGCAGCGTCAACACCTTCAATATCAAAAGTCGGATCTGCTTCAGCGTAACCTAAACGTTGCGCCTCTTTCAAGACGGTTGCAAAGTCCAAGCCTTTATCGCGCATCTCAGAAAGAATAAAGTTCGTCGTGCCATTAATAATTCCAGCAATCCACTCAATGCGGTTCGCGGTCAGACCTTCACGCAAGGCCTTGATGATGGGAATACCACCGGCAACGGCAGCCTCAAACGCCACCATCACACCCTTTTCATGGGCAGCTTTAAAAATTTCATTACCGTGCACAGCAATCAAAGCTTTATTTGCTGTAACAACATGCTTTCCAGCTGCGATCGCTTCAAGAACTAAATCTTTGGCGATGCCATAACCACCAATCAACTCAACCACGATATCAATTTCTGGGTTATTAATCACAGCGCGAGCATCGCTCACTACTTGCGCACGATCCTTAACTAACTCTTTTGCGCGCCCTACATTCAGGTCAGCAACCGTATTAATATGAATTCCACGACCGGCACGACGTGTAATTTCATCTTGATTACGCTCGAGAACAGTGAATACACCGCCACCTACTGTGCCAATGCCTAATAGACCAACTTGAATCGGTTTCATGATGCCTTTGTTGCTGTTGAATTAGCCGCTTTACGACTATGTTTTTGACGATAACGCTCTAGAAAACGCGCAAGACGGCCGATAGCCTCTGTAAGCACATCTTCATGAGGCAAGAACACTACACGGAAGTGATCTGGTTTAGCCCAATTAAAACCAGATCCCTGAACCAGCAATACTTTTTCCTCTTTCAAAAGATCGGCCACAAACTGCTGGTCATCTTCAATTGGATACATTTCTGGATCAAGTCTTGGGAATAAATAAAGCGCGGATTTTGGCTTGACGCAAGTCACACCTGGAATCGCGGTAATGAGCTTCCAAGCTAAATCGCGCTGCTTAGCCAAGCGCCCACCCTCGGCCACTAAATCATTAATACTCTGATATCCACCCAGAGCGGTTTGAATAGCGTACTGACCAGGGACATTGGCGCATAGGCGCATTGACGAGAGCATATTGAGACCCTCGATGTAGTCCCGAATCATTTCCTTATCGCCAGAAACAATCATCCATCCCGCCCGATAACCACAAGATCGATAGTTTTTGGATAAGCCATTAAAAGTAATCGTGACGACATCGGTAGATAGGGATGCCAAAGAGACGTGTTTCTCTTGGTCATATAACATCTTGTCGTAAATCTCATCGGCAAACAGAATCAAGCCATACTCACGAGCAATAGCAGTGAGTTCAAGCAATACTTCTTTGGAATAAATCGCGCCAGTAGGATTGTTAGGATTAATCACCACAATCGCTTTGGTGCGCGGACTAATCTTTTTGCGAAGATCTGCTAAATCTGGAGCCCAGTCTTTAGACTCGTCACAGAGGTAATGAACGGGAGTGCCGCCAGACAAACTCACGGCAGCAGTCCAAAGTGGATAGTCTGGCGCAGGCACCAAGACTTCGTCACCATTATTTAGCAAGGCATTCATTGCCAAAACAATTAATTCTGAAACGCCATTTCCTGTATAAATATCATCCAAGGTAACGCCTTGAATGCCTTTTTCTTGGCAATACTGCATGATTGCCTTGCGAGCCGCAAATATTCCCTTGGAATCGGAGTAGGCTGAAGCATTACCCAAATTGCGAATCATATCCAGCTGAATCTCTTCCGGAGGATCAAACCCAAAGACACCGACGTTGCCGATGTTTAATTTGATGATTTTGTGACCCTCTTCCTCCATGCGCTGGGCAAGCTCCAGCACGGGCCCACGAATGTCATAACAGACGTGATTGAGTTTTTCGGACTTTAGGATTGGCTTCACAATAAATTAAAGGGTAAGTTCTTGAAATCTAGGAAAAAACAGCTGGCTATAATCCACATAATTATGACAGAGAGTCCATGTGAAGCTTCAATCTGACCCCCATTCCGGAGCGAATACGATCACCGGTTACGGCGATGGCTACGTTGAGATCAATAAGACTCCCTATAGTCACGCGGTTCTACTGAGCTCAGATGGCGAAATCCAGCAGTGGTCTGTCAAATCATTTGATGACCTGGCAATGGCCCATTTTTCACAAATGGCAGCCCTAAAGCCTGAATTAATCATCATTGGCACGGGTATTCGCCAACGTTTTCCCAGGCCAGAGCTTCTAAAAACACTGATTGAGGCCAAAATAGGCTTTGAAGTCATGAATTCTCAAGCGGCCTGCCGAACCTACAACATTCTGGTTGGTGAGGGTCGCCAAGTCCTGCTCGCACTCATCGTGGAGGCCTCTTAATGCAATTTGGCCAAATTAGACAGTCCGCCGCCCTTAACCCAGCAAAAATTTTGCTCTTGGTTCTCATTTATGGATTGCTTTGGTTTGGTACCCTAAATTACCGCCACCTCATTCCTTCGGATGAAGGTCGTTACGCCGAAATTGCAAGAGAAATGCTTGTCACTGGTGACTGGGTCACGCCCCGCTATAACGGCTATAAGTATTTTGAAAAACCTCCGCTACAAATTTGGGCAACAGCAACTGCGTTTAATGCCTTTGGTATTGGTGATTGGCAAGCACGCCTTTGGACTGCCCTCACCGGCTTTCTAACCATCTTATTAATTGGCTTTACTGGCGCACGGATCTACAGCGCTCGAGCAGGCTGGCTAGCGGCACTCGTTTTAGCATCAAGTCCAATGTGGGTCATTGGCGGTCACATCAACTCTTTGGATATGGGGCTTTCAGCATTCCTTGTCGCCGCGCTCTGCAGTCTATTATTGGCACAAACCTCTCATAATCCACGCGGGACTCGCCAGTGGATGTGGGCTTGCTGGGCATTTATGGCATTAGCCACACTATCTAAGGGAGTAATTGGAGTAGCAATACCTGGGATGGTGTTTGTTGCGTACTCGATTACCGCTTGGGATTGGAAAATCTGGAAGCGTCTTCACATCATTAGTGGCACGATTTTATTTTTAGCCATTACAGCACCTTGGTTTATTTTGGTGGCGCAACGCAATCCAGAATTTTTAGAATTCTTCTTCATTCATGAGCACCTTCAACGCTTCACGCAAAACGCTCACAGCAGAACTGGGCCGATTTATTATTTCATCCCCCTGCTTCTACTTGGCTTTCTGCCTTGGGTAGTGCAAATCCCCGGCTCTGTTGGGCAGGCATGGCGTGAACGCAATCGCGAGTTCTCGCACGGCTGGCTCCTCGTCTGTTGGTTTGCAGTCATTCTTGGTTTTTTTAGCGTCTCCCAATCCAAATTACCGGGATATATCATCCCCATCTTTCCAGCATTGGCCCTCATCGTAGGTCATCGCCTCGATCGCAATTTAGGCTTTAGTAATTCACTTGGATTGCCGTGGCAATTGCAAACACTGTTCTTTGTCATTCTAGGTGGTATAGGGTTTATATTTCTCGATCAAGTTAGCAAACAAGCGAGACCCGATGAAATCCAATCCTATGCACGCTACACCTACTGGATTGTGGCTGCGCTTATCGCACTGATTACCTTTAGCCTACTTGCCCTCATACAAAGCAAGCGCAATGGTCTATCTAGCATCACCAGTTTCGCGAGCGGTTTTTTCCTGTGCGCCCTCATTGCGGGCACTGGCCACGAGACGCTTGGCCGTGCCGTATCTGGAATTGATTTGGTTGAAAAAGTGAAGGTCAATATTCCTGAGAAAGTGAACTTCTATTCCGTTCGCATCTTGGATCACACTGTGCCCTTCTATCTTGGTAGAACGATGACGATGGTAGAGTTTCCTGATGAATTAGAGTTTGGCGTCAAGCAAGAGCCTCAATTGTGGCTTCCTACTTTGGATGCATTTATCGAGCGCTGGAAAGAGGATCAAACGGCATACGCGTTAATGGTGCCGGAGCAATACGAAGAGCTTCAGAAGTTCAATGTTCCCATGCAAGAAGTCGGTCGAGACTCTAGGCGCGTCATTGTCAAGCATCCCGATCCTGCAGGCACGCCACCACAATAAGGTCTTAGCTCGTTATGTCGAAATCCGAAAATACCCTCCCCTTTATTCCTTTTACACGGCCACACTTCGATCAAGAAACGATTGATGCGGTCGCAGAAGTTTTACGCTCCGGCTGGGTAACTTCAGGCCCTAAATTAGCAGAGTTTGAGGCAGACTTAAGCGAGTATTTTGGTGGTCGTCCAGTGCGCTGCTTTGCTAATGGCACTGCCACCATGAAGATTGCCCTGCAAGTAGCGGGCATTGGGCCTGGCGATGAAGTCATTACCACGCCAATCTCATGGGTAGCAACCTCCAATGTCATTTTAAGTGTTGGTGCTACACCTGTTTTTGTAGATATCGATCCAGTAACACGCAATATTGATTTAAACAAAGTGGTCTCAGCTATTACGCCAAAAACTCGCGCCATCATGCCAGTCTATTTGGCTGGCTTGCCTGTCAATATGGATCAACTTTACGCATTGGCAAAAGAATATCAACTACGAGTAATTGAAGATGCAGCACAGGCATTTGGCTCGCAATGGAAGGGGCAAAAGATTGGCAGTATTGGTGATCTCGTGAGCTTTAGCTTTCAGGCAAATAAAAATTTATCTACCGTTGAGGGTGGCTGCCTGGTACTCAATAATATTGATGAAGCCAAACTAGCGGAGAAGTTTCGCCTGCAAGGTTTAACCCGCTCCGGTATGGACGGCATGGACGTTGATGTACTTGGCGGTAAAGATAATTTGACGGATGTCAATGCGGTGATCGGCCTGCATCAACTTAAGCGACTGCCGGCATTCCAAATGCGTAGAACTGCACTAGCCAGGCAGTACTTTGATGCAATTCGCACTGCAATGACAACTACCGGATTAAATGATCTGAGATTAGAGCTCCCAGTAGAGAACTTTACGGATAGTAACTGGCATATGTTTCAAGTAGTTTTGCCGCTAGATCAACTTAATACTGACCGAGCGCAAGTCATGACCGAATTAAAGGATCTGGGCATTGGCACCGGTGTTCACTATCCCAGCATTACTGGCTTTACTCTTTACCAAAAGCTTGGCTATAAAGCAGATGACACCCCAATAGCGCAACGCATTGGCCGCTCGATTCTCACACTCCCCTTATTTCCGGGGATGGCAGATGAGGATATTGGCCGCATAGCTAGTGCTTTGACGGGGATTCTGAAGAAACACAGCAAAAATTAGCCTTGTATACGGAATCAGGCAAAATTGCGGCATGACTGCGAATTTAGCCACCCAAGCCTGCAACCCCAAACTGAGCATCATCATCCCCGTATATAACGAGGAAGATGGCCTCCAGGCGCTCTTTGATCGCCTATACCCAGCGCTTGATACCCTAGCAGTTAAACGGAATATTTCGTATGAAGTCGTATTTGTAAATGATGGCAGCAAAGATCGCTCTGCAGGCATCTTGGCCAAGCAAGTAGATTTGCGACCCGATGTGACCCGCGCAGTACTTTTTCATAGCAATTTTGGTCAGCATATGGCCATCATGGCTGGCTTTGAATATTCCCGCGGTGAATACATCATCACACTTGATGCCGACTTACAAAATCCGCCTGAAGAAATTGATGCCTTGACCAATGAGCTGCTTAAAGGCCATGACTATGTTGGCACGATTCGTGCTGATCGTCGCGATAGCTTCTTTAGAAGATTTGCTTCACGGGCCATGAATCATTTGCGCGAAAAAATTACTCGCATCACCATGACCGATCAAGGTTGCATGTTGCGGGGCTACAGCCGCCGTATCGTTGATCTAGTACGCCAGTGCGATGAAAGCAATACCTTTATTCCGGCATTGGCTTATACCTTTGCCTCAAACCCTACTGAAATCACCGTAAAACATGAAGAGCGTTTTGCTGGTGAATCCAAATACAGCCTCTATCAACTCATTCGCTTGAACTTTGATTTAGTCACTGGCTTTTCAGTCATGCCTTTACAGATCTTTTCAATTCTAGGAATGCTCCTAGCAATGGCTGCCGGCAGCTTGTTTATCTACCTCTTGATCCGTCGCTTTGTGCTCGGCGCCGAGGTGGAGGGAGTTTTCACTCTCTTTGCTCTCACTTTCTTCTTGATTGGTGTGATGTTATTTGGTCTAGGCCTACTTGGCGAATACATTGGCCGCATTTATCAGCAGGTGAGAGAGCGACCACGCTATGTTGTGCAAACCGTTTTAGAGAAAAAATAATTGCACGCAGTCGTCTTTGCTTATCACGATGTTGGCGTTAATTGCCTTAAGGCCTTGCTCAATGCCGGAATTGCAGTAGACCTGGTTGTTACCCATCAAGACGATCCCAATGAAAATGTTTGGTTTGGCAGCGTCATCAAACTTTGTGAGGCTAAAAAAATTCCTTACATCACACCCAGCGCCAATCAATTAATCGATCTCGTGCCGCAAATCGAAAAACTGGCTCCCGATTATCTGTTTTCTTTTTACTATCGGCATATGATTCCAACAGAACTGTTGGCTTGCGCCAAGATTGCTGCACTCAATATGCACGGCTCACTGCTGCCAAAGTATCGAGGCCGCGCTCCTGTGAATTGGGCAATCCTGCATGGCGAAACTGAAACTGGCGCAACTTTACACATCATGGAAGCTAAACCTGATGCGGGAGATATCGTTGGGCAGGCAGCAGTTTCTATCGGCCCCAATGAAACCGCTACAGATGTTTTTAGCAAAGTGAGCCAAGCGGCAGTAGAGGTCATACAAAAAGCCTTACCAGCCCTTACTCGAGGACAGATCCCTCGATCCCCCAATAACCTAGCTCAAGGCAGTTATTTTGGGGGTCGCAAACCCGCAGATGGGGAAATTTTGTGGCATCAGAGCGCCCAGCAGGTTCATAACCTCGTCAGGGGTGTCGCACCCCCTTATCCCGGGGCTTTTACCGACTGGCAAGGCCAGCGCATGATTGTGGCTCGCACCAGCCTAGAAGGCCCATTTCCGGCGCAACTTGATCTTCAGACCCCAGGTATCCAAGTGGTTGATAATCAGGTATTCGGCGTTTGCGGCGACCAAAAACCAGTATTGATACTGGAATGGTTCTCGGCGGATTGCTAATCAATCAAAAGCAACACCCTTTAGATTAAAAACGAGGCAGTAAAGATGAAAAAAGTACTCATTCTTGGCGTAAATGGCTTTATTGGTCACCACCTATCAAAGCGCATTCTGGAGACAACCGATTGGGATGTCTACGGCATGGATATGCAAAACGATCGTCTCGGTGATTTAGTAAACCATCCCCGCATGCATTTCTTTGAAGGGGATATCACCATCAATAAAGAATGGGTTGAATATCACATTCGTAAATGCGATGTGATTTTGCCCTTGGTAGCGATTGCTACGCCAGCAACTTATGTTCAGCAACCTCTAAAAGTATTTGAGCTCGACTTTGAGGCCAACTTGCCTATCGTTCGCTCTGCCGTTAAATATAAAAAGCATTTGGTATTCCCATCAACATCTGAAGTCTATGGCATGTGTGAGGACGGCGAATTCGATCCCGCTAAATCTAATATGGTTTACGGTCCAATCAATAAGCCCCGCTGGATCTATGCTTGCTCGAAGCAGTTAATGGATCGCGTTATCTGGGGTTATGGCATGGAAGGGTTACGCTTTACCCTCTTCCGCCCATTTAACTGGATCGGCCCTGGTTTGGATAGCATCTACACACCAAAAGAAGGTTCTTCACGCGTAGTCACTCAATTCTTAGGCCATATTGTGCGCGGCGAACCTATTAATCTAGTGGATGGCGGCGCTCAGAAACGTGCCTTCACTTATGTTGACGATGGTATTGATGCATTGATGCGTATTATCGATAACAAAGATGGCGTCGCTAACGGCAAGATTTATAACATTGGTAATCCAAAGAACAATCACTCTGTTCGTGAACTTGCCAATCAGATGTTAGAGATCGCACGCAGCATTCCTGAATACGCCAAGACGGCCAATGAAGTGAAGATTGTTGAAACCACTTCTGGCGCTTACTATGGCGAAGGTTATCAAGACGTTCAAAACCGTGTACCTGCAATCGATAACACTATGAGTGAATTGGGCTGGAAACCAACCACCACTATGGGCGATGCACTTAAGAATATTTTTGAAGCCTATCGCCAAGATGTGGAAAAAGCTCGCCACTTAGTTGACACAGAATAAGCTTAGAGGTTCATGGCAAAAATTGCACTCAAAGTAGACGTTGATACCTTACGCGGCACTAAGGAGGGCGTTCCCAATCTAGCGCGCGCACTCAAGCGCTTTGGCTTGAAAGCAACCTTTTTGTTTAGCCTCGGTCCGGACCATACCGGCTGGGCGCTCAAGCGAGTTTTTCGTCCTGGCTTTTTGAAAAAGGTCAGCCGCACTTCTGTTGTTGAGCACTACGGGATTAAGACACTACTTTACGGCGTTCTATTGCCAGGCCCCGACATCGGCAAAAAAGCTGCCACTGAAATGCGCGCAATTGATGCTGCGGGACATGAAACTGGGATCCATACTTGGGATCATGTGGCTTGGCAAGATGCTGTTCGTAATCGTGATGCCCAGTGGACCAAGCAGCAGATGCAAAAAAGCTGGGATCGATTTATCGAAATTTTTGGTCATCCACCAGCTACTTATGGCGCTGCTGGCTGGCAAATGAATGAAGCTGCTTTTGAGCAACTAGATCAATGGGGCATTCAATATTCTTCTGATGGCAGAGCCCAGCCCAATCTCATGCCTTACCGTTTTGCACTACCCTCTGGCGTAGCAAAGCATGTTCAGTACCCCACTACTTTACCCACCTTCGATGAATTGATTGGGGTTGATGGGGCCAATGAGTTTGAGTCGGTGAAGAAGCTTCTCGAAATCACCCAAAGCAATCCAAATGACCAGGTGTTTACCTTACATGCAGAGCTGGAGGGACAGAAGTTACTCCCGGCTTTCGAGCAATTACTGGCTGGCTGGCTTAATCAAGGCCATGACTTAGTCACAATGGGCGAACTTCATCAATCCTGGAAAGCAACTAATCAACTCGATAAAATAGCCATACAGCCAGTCACTTGGGGTGAAATCCCTAACCGAAGCGGTGAACTGATTCTGCAAACGGCCTAATTAGCAATCAATATAAAACCATTTCATAAGAGAAAACATCATGACAGTAGAAATTGGCAAACCCGTTCCCCAGTGCGCTATTCCAGCAACATCGGGACTGACCTTTACGCCTGAGTCAGCCAAAGGCAAGAAACTGGTTATTTACTTTTATCCAAAAGATATGACCCCGGGCTGCACTGCCGAGTCAGGCGAGTTTCGTGACAACATCGAAGCCTTTACTAAGGCCAATACGTTAATTGTCGGCGTATCTAGAGATAGCCTCAAATCCCACGACAACTTCCGTAGCAAACTCGAGCTTCCATTTGAGCTGGTTGCCGACACCGAAGAGGTGCTTTGCCAACTCTTTGGAGTCATGAAAATGAAGAATATGTATGGCAAACAAGTGCGCGGCGTAGAGCGAAGCACCTTCCTTTTTGACTCTTCTGGCAAGCTAGTAAAAGAATGGCGCGGCCTTAAAGTTCCTGGCCACGTAACTGAGGTATTAAAAGCCGCTCAAGCGATTGATTAATTTTTTCAATTAATTTGAGCGGGGGTACTTGCAAAGCCTAAAAATTGCGGTAAAGTGAAGTTATATGCACCGCAAACGACGGGAAAGTCTGACAATCCGTTTGACTCATCAGCCTGATGATTTAAAGACAGGCTCGGCAAACAACCCCCGCCGTTTTGCAAATTGTTTTGTACCCAGTTTCGCTATAAACCGTCAATGCAATCCGCTTGACGGTTTTTTCTTTTAGGAGAGTCTGCATGCCATTGCCCCCAATCCCAACTCAAATTGCCGGCCAAGTCAAAATCAGTAGCAAGGACACTCCTGACTTGAAGAAACGCCCCGCGCCAGTAAAAGCAGTTGTGATGGAAAGTCATGCGCCTGATTGGGCTACGGACGCCGAGGAAGATCTTTCGGCAGCTGAAGTAGCACTTGAAAAAATTAAGGGTGACCGCAGACCAGCAGCACGTAGTGAGCGCAACGACAACAAGGCGACTATTCCAGAAAAACCAAAACGCGTGATTCGTACCGGGCCTCCAAGCTTGTTTGTCCTAGATACCAACGTACTCATGCACGACCCCAGCTCTCTTTTCCGTTTCTCAGAGCACGACCTGTTCTTACCTATGACCACATTGGAAGAATTAGACAATCACAAAAAGGGTATGACCGAGGTTGCTCGTAATGCCCGAACAGTCAGTCGCTCACTTGATCAGCTAGTAGCTGGGACTAGCGGCACTTTAGATGAAGGTATTCCCCTTAATAAATTGGGCAACCAAGATGTTTCTGGCCGCCTATTCTTTCAGACCAAACTCACCACACAAGCTCTGCCAGAAGGGCTACCTGAAGGCAAGGGTGATAACTTGATTCTTGCAGTGGTTAGCGAGCTTCAAAAGACTCGTAAAGGCCAAGAGGTCGTGCTGGTATCGAAAGATATCAACATGCGCATCAAGGCTCGTGCGCTTGGTTTGCCTGCCGAAGACTATTTCAATGATCAAGTATTGGAAGATCGTGACTTGATGTACTCGGGTGTAATGGCTCTGCCCGCTGATTTTTGGCCAAAACATGGCAAGGGCATGGAGAGTTGGGCTGATGGTAAGTCGGGAACAATGTTTTACAGGGTTACTGGCCCTAGCGTAGCAAGCATGTTAGTCAATCAATTTGTTTATCAAGAAAATCCTGATGGCTCGACACCCTTCTACGCCCAAGTAAAAGAGATCAACGGCAAGACTGCTCTTCTACAAACTTTGAGAGACTTCTCACACCAAAAGAATAATGTATGGAGCGTGACAGCGCGTAATCGCGAACAAAACTTTGCCATGAACCTTTTAATGAATCCTGATGTGGATTTCATCACGCTACTAGGTCAAGCTGGCACTGGAAAAACTTTGCTAGCTTTGGCCGCCGGTCTTGAGCAAGTACTAGATAGTAAGCGCTATAACGAAATCATTATTACCCGCGCTACGGTACCCGTTGGCGAGGATATTGGCTTCTTGCCAGGCACCGAAGAAGAAAAAATGCAGCCGTGGATGGGTGCCTTTGATGATAACCTCGAAGTACTCCATCGCAATGAAGATAATTCAGGTGAATGGGGTCGTGCTGCGACACAAGAACTCATTCGCTCACGTATCAAAGTCAAGAGCATGAACTTCATGCGTGGTAGAACCTTTGTGAGTAAGTTTGTCATTATCGATGAAGCGCAAAACTTAACCCCAAAACAAATGAAGACTTTGGTGACCCGCGCCGGCCCCGGAACCAAGATTGTTTGCTTAGGTAATATTGCGCAGATCGATACACCATATTTAACTGAAGGTTCTTCAGGGCTTACTTATGTTGTGGATCGTTTTAAGGGCTGGCGTCATGGCGGGCATGTCACCCTTGCCCGAGGTGAGCGCTCCCGTCTTGCGGATCATGCTGCTGACGCACTCTAAAACCACCCTCTCATGCCGCACTCTGATGGGGTGCGGCATTTTTATTTGTATTCTGACAATATCGGGATGCAGCATCTTTGGCGGAAAAAATAATGCCGCTAGAGTTGCACAATTCAAACAAGATACAAGCGTTGGGACTGAAGATATCTCTATTGCAGCAGTAGGGTTGGTAGGCGTACCGTATCGATACGGGGGCAACAACCCAAAAGGTGGATTTGATTGCAGCGGCTTAATTGCTTATGTCTATAACAAGTCAGCCAATATTAAATTGCCTCGCACCATTCAAGAGATGAGCGGTAAAGGTCGAAGCATTGACAATCAACCACCAGCACCAGGTGACCTCGTCTTTTTTAATACCACTGGCGAGAAATACTCTCATGCAGGCATCTATGTCGGACAGGGCAGATTTGTACATGCCCCAAGCGCCGGAGGAACTGTACGCTTAGAGTACATCACCACCCCGTATTGGGCAGCCAGATTTACAGAAGCAAGAAGATTAACTCCGTAAATCTATTTAAGGCGCCTCACGAACACTGATGTTCATAACAGTCGTGCCTGCATCCGTATTGATCAGCACGCGAATCGGAAGCGCTCGATTAGAAGAAGATGCTGCACTAAACGATTCATTTCCTTTATCAAAAGATAGCCAGCTAGGTAATTCTCTTCCATCACTCACTACCGCACGAACATTAGTGCTCTTGCCAACTAAATTAGCCACTTCTTTTGGAAGCTTAAAAGAAAACTCCTGTTGATTACTCATGATTGATTTGGGCACCAAAACAGAAACCAGACCACCATCATTCGGAGCAACCTTACGGGTTAATGAGACTGATAACTCGTCATAAGGAATCTGTTTTGAGATATCTCTCGAGGAAGAAGGTATATTCCGCGGGCTGAGATTATCCGTTGTACCTGGAGCGGTGTTTGGCACATTCGGAGTAGTTGGCGCATCTGGATTCGCTGGCGCTACTGGAGTACTTGGAGCATCCGTTGTACCTGGAGCGGTGTTTGGCACATTCGGAGTAGTTGGCGCATCTAGATTCGCTGGCGCTACTGGAGTACTTGGAGCATTTGGAGTACTTGGAGCATCCGTTGTACCTGGAGCGGTGTTTGGCACATTCGGAGTAGTTGGCGCATCTGGATTCGCTGGCGCTACTGGAGTACTTGGAGCATT
>NZ_LOJJ01000018.1:0-328815 GCF_001595985.1 Polynucleobacter sinensis | reverse complement strand
GGAGCATTTGGAGTACTTGGAGCATCCGTTGTACCTGGAGCGGTGTTTGGCACATTCGGAGTAGTTGGCGCATCTGGATTCGCTGGCGCTACTGGAGTACTTGGAGCATTTGGAGTGCTTGGAATATCCGATGTTCCAGGCGTAGATGATGGGTTGGATCCTGACCCACTTCCATTAGATTGATTTCCGTTATTCCCAGGAGTATTGTCGCTACCCTTACCCTGACCCTGACCAGCACCATTACCTGGACCTGATCCATCACCAGGACCTCCAGCGCCTTGGCCAACATCTTCTACGGTATTAATATTGGCGCTAGATGTTTGAGCTGTTGGATCAGTTACTGGGGTCTCCATTGGGGAAGCGCTTGGTGCGCTCTTACCTTGACCGGCGCCATTGCCCGGACCTGATCCATCACCAGGACCTCCAGCGCCTTGGCCAACACCCTCTACGGTATTAATGTTGGCGTTAGATGTTTGAGCTGTTGGATCAGTTACTGGAATCTCCATTAGGGAGGTGCTTGGTGCACCCTTACCTTGACCAGCGCCATTACCCGGACCTGATCCATCGCCAGGACCTCCAGCGCCTTGGCCAACACCCTCTATGGTGTTGATGTTGGCGTTACTATCCTTAACAATATATTCATATCCAAGCTCAGGCATGATGGGTACTACTGGCGGCGTAGTAGATAAGATTTCTGCACCCTCTGATGGCGCTTGAGTTGGTGCAAATGGATCCCTATAAATCACATTGATCCCAACCCCCAATGGAGTTGTGAAGTTAGAAGTATTAGGGTCGCTATTAAAGCGGTATGAACCCCCACTACTACTGACCAATTGCGCCACACCTGTACTATCAACGTAACTACCGGTATAAAGCATCGCAGCCCCACCGGAGCCAACATTAATTTGAGCTCCGGAGTTGATGGCAATATTGCCGCCAGCAATATTACCCGCGGTGAAATCTCTTCCTGCAATCAGATTCACTGCATTTAGAGAGGTAGAGCCTGTAGAAATATTGTTTGCAACCGTTAAATTTCCGTTAGCGGTTGCAATGCTGATAGGGCCGGATGCAGTGACACCTGAAGTGAAATCAATCCCCCCTACTGTCAATGCGCCGCTATTTACATAAGCTAGTGAACCAGTATTTGCGGCTAAAACATTCACAGAGTTACTAGCAGATTGCAAAGTGCTAGCGCCGGATGTGCCCAGCACCAATAATTTATCTGCTGTAATAGAGCCAGCACCAGACTCAGTGATCGAAGTGCTTGAATTTAACGTAAGGGTATTGCTACCAGCATTTATTACATTAGAGATTTGGATGGGTCCAGAGCCGCCAATAATTGCGAGATTATCTCTAGCCGTCAAATCAGCCGTTGTAGAAATTGCACCACTTCCACTAGTAGAGCCGATATTGATTTGAGAAAACCCATCTGCAATTTGTGAACCAAATGCAGCACTGGGAACTACTAATTTTGTGAGGGGGCCGCTTGCACCAAATTCAATCGGAGTTGAATTTGTTAACGGATTAAATGTTAAATTACCGGCACCTTGAATAGTTGCATTTGTAGTTGCAACAAACAACATACTATCGGCTGTGATATCAATATTTCCTGTTTGAGTTGCTGAGCCAATGGTCGTATTGTTAGTGCTAGCAGCATGCTGAAAGGCAATGCCATATCCATTTGTACCACTACCTTTACCGGTGATGGATAACGCACCATTTTGAGTGCTAATTGCTTGGGTGCCTTCCTCAAAAAACACACCATGATTTTCTAAAGTACTAGGGTTACTTGTAAATCCAGTCAGCGATACACTACCAGCACCACTAGCAGAAATAGTGACAGGATGAGCTAGAGAACTCTGAAAATAAACTCCATTGGAGTAGTTGCCGCCACCCAATGTATTGCCGGAGATAACAATATTTCCGGATCCAGAGAGAATACTTGCACCTCCAGAAATAGAACCTTGATCGCCAAAAAGAATGGCGTGACTAAAGGCATTTGGATTCCCAGATGCAGTAAGTCCAGCGATAGTGATATTTCCACCGCCAGAATTAATTACGGCATTTTGACCAATGCGAACTCCAAAAGTAGAGTTCCAGGCCGTTTCTGCTCCCCCTAGCGATCCCGAAAAACCCTCTCCACGAATACTGACATTACCTCCAGCAGTAGTAATTTCTCCACCATCAATTGAGGCGCCAGTAATCTTGCTGGCAATTCCAACTGCAGAACCTGTCAATGGATTAGAAGTTCCGCCCAAAGTAAACGTGCCGCCATTTGTCTTAATAGTGGCACCCGTCATTGATACAGCACCGCCACCACCATTGCTATTACTATTGAGCACAACATCCAACTTGCCAGAAGTGGATTCAATCTTCGTTCCAGAAGCAATAGCAATGTTGCCCGTAGCTTGAAGTGTGAAAGCCGCATCTCCCCCAGCGGTTTTTGAAATATTCACACCAGTAACGGTATCAATATTGCCATTGACGCTATTCAGAACACTGGTGCCAGTATTTAGCGTATTTGCGTAGCCATCGGCAATGGTTTGATTGATGGTTGCATCGCTAGGATCTATCAACCAAAGGCCACCACGACCTTTTGGGGAAGATGCATCCACGAAAGCATTTTCACTATTGACGCGAAATCCTGAGGTCTCAATGCGACCGCCATTACCGCCGTTGATGCCACCCTTAGCCTGTAAATTACCAGCAACTGTTGTCTGTGAATTTTGATTCACCACATCCGACCACGCAACGACCGTTCCACCATCACCATAATCAGTCGCGTTGGCGCGTAAACTAGCGCCAGCCTCAATGGTGGTTGTAATCGCTTGAGAGACTCTCAAATCGGAGTTCTGCCAACTTCCACCGACTAGTACTTCACCACCACCAGTAGAGCCTGAAGCATCGAGTACACCGGTACTTTTTACTTGAACATTTTGCCCCAATACCTCAATGCGTCCGCCTTTGGAGGTATCTGAAGTGACATCCAATAATCCTGAAATCTGCGTCGATCCATTGATACCAGAATCTAAAATAATTCTTCCGCCTTGACTAGAGATTCCTTTAGCTTCAATAGTGCCGTTTTGAATCACTTGGCTAGCCAACTGATTCATTGCTCGAGCCGATAGAATCACCATGCCATCAGCTGCGAGCACCGCATGATTATTGACAACTAGAGCATTAAAGTCGCCAGGGGTAACGGCAATACTCTCTAACTTACTTATTGGGCCAAAATTGAGAGTAATAAGCTCACCACTTGCCATCGCAATGGTGCCTTGCTTCGCAATCACGACACCATTATTTCTGACCTCGGGCGCAAGTAATGCAATGTAGCCGCCAATACTTGCACTAATCTGGGCTTCATTCACTACTGATGCTGTAGAGCCTTTTCTTGAAAAGCTCGATTTTCCCGCCATGAAATCAGCATCACTTAAGTCATGCGTAGTTGCAACAATGCTATTGACATCGACCATTGCACCGGGAGCGAAATAGATTCCCGATGGGTTTAATAAATACACCTGCCCGTTTGCGTGAATTTGACCAAAAATTTGGCTAGGGCTATTGCCGGTGACCCGGTTAAGAGTTGCTGACTGAGTATTTGGTTGTATAAAATTTACGGTAGAACTTTTTCCAACATTAAAAGTATCCCAATTAATTGCGGCACGATTTGTACTTTGATTGACAGTCATCGTATTGCCTGCAGTGGCAATACTAGCGCTTCCACTAGAAACCACTCCACCCGTTGGCAATGCTCCCGGCAAAGGGGGTGCCGCCTGAACCAACCCAGCCAATACCAGGCATGAGAATAGAATTTGCTGTGAAAAGAGTGGCTTCATGACTAGAAAGAAATTGTTGCGTTCAACCAAAAACGGTTTTGATTCATGCCGCCATTGGTACTCATGTATTGAGCGACTGAGTAAGGAAGGCTGCCAGTGCGGTGAGCCCAAGCGGCTCTCAAGATAACCCCTTTAGCCCCGCTCCAGATTGCACCTAGCCCCAATCCTTGCATTAAATATTGATTCGTTAGTGAGTTACCCGTGAAATTAGCATTGGCCCAAGTCTGCGCGCTCGCGATATCGTAGAAGGCTGTCAGTTGAGTCTGTCTGGGTAATTGCCACCTTAGCTCTGCAGTTGCTAAATTTGCATTGGTGGATGCGCCCTGCCCAACTGCATAAGCCCTAACAGCAAATGGCCCGCCCAAATACATTTGCTCAGATGAGTCTAGATTTTTCTGAGCATATTGACCTGATACAGAAAGATATGCAGATAAGCTATTGGTGAGTGTTTGCAAGCGATTTAATGTATAGCGCAACTTTGAGAAAGTGCCGCCAGTATTAATAGTGGCCTGATTTAATGACTGCAATGGAGATCCATCGAGCAAAATATCCCCGTAAGAAACTGCCAATGATCCGGCAATAGAACCGCCACCAGCAAATCTATCAATCCTATTTCCTGAAATTCCAAATACTCCTACGGCGCTTGAGTATTGGCTGGTAGTCTGACTATTACTTTTGTTATCAAATGTATTAAACCCATAACTTCCGAATGCATACAAATTTGCTAACCTGCTTCGTATGATTGGGTAATTAGCCTCAGCACCACCAGAGGCAGCATTACCTGTAAGTCCCAAGCTATTAAAGGCTGAATCAACGTTGCGATAATTTAAATAGCTTCCGTAGACTCCAGCCCTCAAGCCATCCTTGCCGATTGGAGCGTTATAGGTCAGACGTCCAAATTGTGAGCCCTCTGAAAACATGGCATAAGCTATTGCCTGATCTCCAAACCCTGATGGGCTGTTGAGATAGGCGCTGGCAATACCGCGAATACCCCCAGTAGAACTAACGCCATAGTTATCAACATCGAAATAGCCATCGACTTTTGGTTTATCAACTACTGTAACCAATACATCTGTTTCGTTAGGCTTAGCTCCAGGCTTTAGCACTCCTTCTGCACTCACGTCAGGTAGATCATTTAATAATAAAATTCCTCGATCAAGATCTGTCAGCGAAAATTTTGATTGAGGACTAACTTGATTGCTTAACCAGGACTCAACACGCTCATTAGATACGCGTGTAGATTCATTATTAATAATGAATCCCCCAAAAATTGCCTCTACAATCTGAAATGTTAAAACACCATCAGTAATGTCTTGCTTAGGTATCAGGGTCCTAACAAGCCAACCCTTCTCACGGTAGTAATTAGTAATTTGATCGGCAATTGCCTTCAATTGATTAAAGGTAAGTTCACGATTTACGTAGGGGGCAACTAATCTTTGTAAATCTTTCTCTGAAACATTGGTGTTGCCTGAAAACCTAAACTCTTTAATGAGTACCTTCTTCTCTGCGGGAGTCGCCGCTGGAAGTCTGCCCCTCCCATCTTGGCCATCAAGCTCAGGAACAGAGACTACTGGATTTTCAGTTTGGATTTGCTGCAGTAACTGACCCGCGCTAGGCTGAGCATTTGCTAAATCACTTAAAGCCCATTGCGTCATTAATAGCACCCAAGATAGCGCAAGTAATTTGCATAATTTTTTAGAGCAGGTGCATAAATAATGATTCATAGAATCTTGGCCAATGTTGAGCATCTACCACATGGAGTTGCGGTGCTTACTTATAGAGTTAATAATGATAATTAGCCTCTCAGTTAATATCTATTAACCCTATAGCTAATATCCACGCAGATAGTTATTAGAAATAATCTGAAACATCAACTTAAAAGCTCGCATTGATTAAACATAGGAATGAAGTAATGAAAGATATTGATTTTGAACACGTTCAGCAGTTGCTAGTAACCGCCGCTACCGATATTGGCCTGAAAATCCTAGCTGCTATAGCCTTTTGGGTGGTTGGGCGCTGGCTTATTGGAATTGCACTAAACGTCATTCGTAGAACGCTCGAGGCCCAAAAACTCGATCCAACAATTCTGCGTTATGTAGGCTCAGTTGTTTCTGTAACTTTGAATATTCTTTTGGTTGTTGGAATCTTAGGATATTTTGGCATTCAGACCACTAGTTTTGCCGCCTTAATTGCCACCGCAGGCGTAGCAATCGGCGCCGCATGGGCGGGACTCCTCTCCAATTTTGCTGCAGGTGTATTTGTGATCGTGTTGCGCCCATTTAAGGTGGGGGATTTCATTACTGCTGCTGGCGTTACGGGCACAGTAAAGGAGATTGGCTTATTTTCATCAACGATCAACACTCCCGACAATATTGCAACCATGATTGGTAATACTAAGATTCTGGGCGATACCATCCAGAACTTTACCCATACCCCATACCGTCGCGTTGATTTGAAATGCCAACTATCAGGCGCCGCAGACCAAGCGGCCGCCATGAAGCTGCTGCGTGAAAAGATTGCGGATATCCCCAACGTTCTGCAGGACCCAGCAGTTGAAGTGAATATTTTGGAATTCAATTTAGTTGGCCCAGTATTGGCGGTGCGACCATATTGCAATAATGATCACTACTGGCAAGTGTATTTTGATACCAATCGTGTCATGAGTGAATCTCTCGCAGCCGCTGGATTCCCAGCGCCAGTTGCAACACAAAATATGGTAATGAAGCAAAGTTAATTTTGTTGTAAACAACCAGGAGAAGTGAATATGAAGAAAATCATCATCGCCCTAAGTATTGCATTTAGTTTTGCTATTCCTACTTATGCTTTCGCTGATCAAGCTGCTTGTGAAGCTAAGGCAGTAAGCAAGGATGGTAAGCCCTTATATGGCGCAGCCAAAGATGCCTCCATCAAGAAATGTATGGGTGGTGCAAAAGCCGATGCGGGCTGTGAGGCTCGCGCATTGAGTAAAGATGGCAAGCCGTTACACGGCGCAGCCAAAGATGCCTTTGTGAAAAAGTGTGAGCGTGACGCTAAGTAATTAGAGAATCCCTTACGAATAAAGCCTCGCATTGCGAGGCTTTATTTTTTTATCAACAAGCTGCCCTTCAGGCCGAAAGATTAAAACGGCTCGTATCCGCCAGAAGAGTAGCCAACTGAACCCATCGCTAAGTTATCGAACTTGGTATATGGACCCTGCCAGCTCAATCGAACAGTTCCAATTGGACCGTTACGCTGCTTACCAATAATAATTTCTGCCACACCTTTATCTGTTGTGGTATCGGGGTGATAAACCTCATCACGATAAATAAACATAATTAAGTCGGCATCCTGCTCGATCGCTCCAGACTCTCGCAAATCAGACATGATTGGACGCTTGTTGGGGCGCTGTTCAAGACCACGATTTAGCTGTGATAAAGCAACTACGGGGCACTGCAATTCTTTTGCGAGTGATTTAAGTGAGCGCGAAATCTCTGAAATCTCAGTGGCACGGTTCTCAGATCCTGATCCACTCATGAGCTGCAAATAGTCAATCACCACTAAACCAAGGGTGCCGCCAAAATTACGGGCAATACGTCTCGCACGTGCACGTAACTCTAAACTCGATAGAGAACCAGTCTCATCAATCAAAATTTGAGTATTACTTAAACGAGCAATAGCATCGGTAACGCGTGGCCACTCATCATCTTGCAATTTACCGGTACGCATACGACCTTGATCAACGCGCCCAACTGAACCCAATAAACGGGCCGCCAATTGTTCGCCAGACATCTCCATCGAGAAGACAACGACGGGCAATCCTTCGGCCAGAGCTACGTTTTCGGCAATATTTAATGCGAATGCAGTGTTATGAGTCACAACGTACTCATTAGTAACGTACGTTCTATCCGGGTGACTTACTGAAATACACTGAGCTTCCGCAAATCTAGCTGGCTCGATACTTCTAAAGGAAAGTCTGCGCTGGCGAGTCCAGCTTGCCTTGAGCCTTTCCCTCTTTTCTGGCAAAGTAAAAGCCTCAAAATCAGGGCCAAAACTCATGTTAAGAATATAGGCTAAGCGCCCGCTCTTCTTCTCACCTTTGTATGTATAGCTAGATTGTTTTTGTGCGACCGAGCAAAAGCCACCCAATGATCTAGCTAAGGATGCAACATCTTCCGACAATTGCTTACTAGCAGTACAAAAACGGATAGAGCCCCACTTCTCAATCCAGCCGTCGGTATCCATAAGACCCTGGAATAGCGCTAGACGGGAAGCCTTGTTCGCCTCAAGATAGGTTGCGGGAATATGTTTATCAAAACTCCTGCAACCCAGCACACCTAAATCTCGCAAGGCCGAGCGGAAATGATTTGTCGGCACAGACCGACGTTGGCCATTAGCAGCGATTCTAGCTTTGGAGACCAATCTCCAGTCGTATGCATTCGCATGAACTAATTCCATCTCATAGCCAGCCAGCTCATTCATGCGTTCCACAAGCTCAGGTGACTTTGTCGAGAACATCACACTGCTGTGAGATAAAGCCAAAGTGCCATCGCCAAGCAACGCGCCTAAAACCCAAGGATTCACGGGCAGTTCATTCGAATGACCGAAATCACCGGAGACAGGATCGATCCACAATCTGTTTTTATATCGAACACACTGCAACATCTCCATTAAGCGAGCAGTGTTGATTACGCGAGGTTCCGACCAATCGCGATACATCACGCGCCATAGATGCTCATCGCAGCACTCAGCTTCGCGACCATCAGAAAAGGTGACTTTATATATTTGCTTAGTGCCTTGCGGGTAGATTCCAGTAACCATGGAATGCTGGCCATCCACAGAAGCTAGGCGATCGCCAAAACGCAAGTCGCCCATCAATTTCCAGCCATCAACCGTCTTGACTTTAGCGTCTAGCGGTTGCGCCTTACCCATCGATGGTCTTCCCGCGACAATCACCAAGTCACCCTTTTGCAAGCCACTGGTTTGTTTGTCTAAATCGATAAAGCCTGTGGCAATACCAGTGATGTCGCTACCACCTTGGCGGTTATAGAGCTCATCAATACGAGCAACAACTGTTCTCAGTAATGGCTCAATCTCGAGATAGTCGGCTTTACGACTACCCTCTTCGCCAATCTGCAAAATGCGGGATTCAGCCTCATCCAACAGAGTTCTTACCGAACGGCCTTCAGGAACAAATGCAGAATTGACAATATTGTCAGATACCTCGATGAGGCGACGCAAAATACTGCGATCACGAACAATATCGGCATAACCTTTAATGTTTGCCGCGCTTGGAGTACTTTGCGCTAAAGAGTTGAGGTAATCGATACCAACTAAATCGCCACCCTGCTCAGACTTCACGGCCTCATGCACGGTAATGACATCGGCGGGATGGTTGTCGCCAACTAAACGCTGAATGACCTTATAGATCAGAGCATGTTCAGGACGATAGAAATCTTTATCCGTTAATACGCCACCCAGACGATCCCAGGCTGCGTTATCTATCAGCAGACCGCCGAGCAAAGATTGCTCGGCCTCTACAGAATGCGGTGGTACTTTTAAAGCCTGCAAGGCTGTATCCCCAGAACCCATCATGCCTGGATTTGGCGTAAAGGTACGTGAACGGGATTCAGCCATGAGGCTAGTATTTGCTTAAACCTAAGATCTAAACTTACGCCTGCTCGCCAACTACACGGATAGTGATGTCAGCCACTACATCGGTATGAACAGCTACCGCTACAGGGTGGTCACCAACCATCTTCAACGGGCCAGTAGGCATACGTACAGAAGCCTTTTCAATTGTGAAGCCCTTAGCTTTCAATGCATCAGCGATGTCATGGTTAGTTACTGAACCAAACAAACGACCGTCAACGCCAGCTTTTTGACCGATTTCAAGAACCAAGTCTTTGAGCTTTGCGCCAACCGCTTCTGCAGCAGCCAATTTCTCAGCAGCCAATTTTTCCAACTCAGCACGACGCACTGCAAAGTCAGCGATTGCTGTTTCAGTTGCACGACGAGCTTTACGTTGTGGGATTAGGAAATTACGAGCGTAACCGTCTTTCACGCGCACGATGTCGCCAAGGTTGCCCAGGTTAATTACTTTTTCTAAAAGAATGATTTGCATTGAGGGCTCCCAATTATTTCTTGTGTTGATCAGAGAATGGCAATAAAGCCAAGTAACGAGCACGCTTAATAGCAGTGTCTAGTTGACGCTGATATTTTGCTTTTGTGCCTGTCAAACGTGCAGGAGTAATTTTGGCGTTTTCGCCAATAAAGTCCTTCAATGTATCTACATCTTTGTAGTCAATCTGTTCTACGCCAGCAACAGTGAAACGGCAATAACGCTTACGCTTGAACAATGGGTTCTGAGCTGGTTTCTTTTTGAAATCGGGTTTCTTTCCAAACGCCATGATGATTTCCTCTTTTAATTTTTCAATTGAATATGGGTAATGTGGAAAACAAGTCTTTGATTACGTAGAGTCTTGGGTGCTAAGAATCCCTCAAACACTGCCTCGGCTCCTAAGTCCATTTGCTCTAGGCCCTTTTGTATTGGGCCGATTGCTATGGCTTCAACGCTCATCTGAATTTTCCTCGCGACTCCTACCTCGTTTACTTGACCGCTATGTTCTAGCTGACAATGCATCACCGGTATTCCTGCTGGTGTAAATCGAATTGCGTCTTTAGATACCAAGAATGCAGTTAGGGTGAAATGATTCAACGCCGCTCCGTCACTCTGATACGTTTTCTAGTCTGTGTATTCCTCTTCAAATTTCTAACTTAAGCCGCTGCTACAGGAGCGTCGGTTTGAGCTGATTTGCGCGCTTCTTCGCGTTGCACTTCTTTCATCATGATGGAAGGCTCTGTTTCAGCTTTCTTAGTCTTGATGATGAGGTGACGCAAAACAGCATCGTTAAATTTGAACGCATGCTCGAGCTCTTCCAGAGTCTTCTGGTCGCACTCAATATTCATGCAAACGTAGTGGGCTTTAGCAAGCTTGTCGATCATGTAAGCCATCTGACGACGACCCCAGTCTTCAATACGGTGAACTTTGCCGCCAGCAGCTGCTAATGTCGCTTTATAGCGATCAATCATTGCAGGCACTTGCTCGCTTTGGTCCGGATGGACGATAAAGACGATTTCATAATGACGCATCTAACACTCCTTAAGGATATAGTCACCTGGGCGTCTTGCTAACCTCCGATGGTTGTTGAAGTTAGCGCCAGTGTGACAAGGTAGTAACAAATTGTACGTACTGCTTACAACACACATTTACTGCTTATTAAGACCCTTACCTAATTTCAGGTAAGTCCGCTATTCTAGCAAAAAAATCCTGCCAAGTCAGGGGTTTACCGGTTAAATTTGCCTGTTTTGCCGCATAAATCGCCAATTGCAATGCGATTCTTGCCTTCGGCGCAGCTAGACTACCAGCAGCAAGGCAACCCACCCCATCCTTCTCTGGAATATCTTGGTAGGTCAAACCGCTACCAGTTCTACTAGATCTGACTAAAGCAATTCCCTTGGAGGAGGCCTCATCCAGGGGTGTCCGCCAAACATCATGAAATCCACCGATACCGGACCCAGCCAACACTAGACCATCTACATTGGCTTTAATCCAATGGGTAATGGTTTGGGCTCGCGCGCCCGCATGGCTTGTCAAAATCTCAACCCAAGGCCAGGTATCTGCCTGGGGAATTGGCAAATCTTCAGTCCAAGCAGCCTGAATAGCCTTGACCCCAGATAACCACGAAGGGTTAATCAAACCGACAGAACTGCTGGGGGAATCTTTAATGGGGGCGTTGAGTGCCGATGTATGGCGCTTAGCCAAATCCATAGCTAAGCAGCCTCGACCAGCCATCACCCCGTAAATGCCCCCAGGGCAATTATCTATTGGGGTTGAGACCCAACGAATCGCATCCAAGAGGTTCGATGGGCCGTCGGCCCGTGGCGCATTACTAGGCAACATCGCACCTGTCAAAATCACCCGTTTACCCAAATCAAGAGCATGCGTTCCGCAAGTCAATTGAAGGAAAATGCCAGTTTCCTCAAGGGTATCTGTACCATGAGTAATCACAATCCCCATCACCAGAGGGCTAGCTAGAGCACTCCTCACAACGTTTCCAAGCTCCGTCAGTAACTCTTCAGAAAGATTACGGCTATTGATATTAGCCACCTGCTTTGACACCAAGGTCAAGCCACTGGGAAGTGCTGACTCAATGTGAGTTAACAGTGAATCCACTCCGACTTGGCCAGCCCGATAATCCAACGGATTATCTTCTGGCTTGGATGCAAGACCGGCAATAGTGCCGCCCATTCCCAAAACAAGGATATGGGGCGTGTTTTCCAGGCTGTTTGAATTTGTACTCATGCCCCATTATCCATCGCCAAACTACTTGAATTATCAAATAGTGCTGTATACAATCCCAGTATGGACATAAATACAGTCGATTTCCCCGAGGAGCTAGCTGCTCTACCCAAACTCACCCCGCGCCAAAGTGAGATCCTCGATCTCATTACGAATGCGATTGAAGATAGCGGTCTACCACCGACACGAGCAGAGATTGCCACTCGACTTGGCTTTGCCTCGGCTAATGCAGCTGAAGAGCATCTGCGCGCATTAGCAAAAAAAGGTTACATCGAACTTACTCCGGGTACTTCGCGCGGTATCCGAATTCCGCAACGCTTTAACCAATCCCACCACTCAAATAAATATCGTCAGCTGTCCTTGCCTTCTGGCGCACTTCAGCAACTCACCCTCCCTCTCATTGGTCGCGTTGCTGCGGGATCGCCGATCATGGCAGTGGAGCATATTGAAAAACAAGTGCCGATTGATCCGAGTTTATTTAGCAAAGGCGCTGATTACCTTTTGAAAGTACAAGGGATGAGCATGCGCGATGCCGGTATTTTGGATGGCGATTATTTGGCTGTTAGAAAAACATCTGAAGTGCGCAATGGAGATATTGTGGTGGCACGTTTAGATGATGAAGTCACTGTCAAGCGTTGGAATCAAAAGAAAACTGCAGAGGGCATGGTGATTGAATTACAAGCTGAGAACCCAGACTTTAAAAATATTCTGGTCGATAGCCGTCAACCTAACTTTGCTATTGAGGGTCAAGCTGTAGGCCTCATCAGAGCTGGAGGCTTATAAGCTCAAGGCCTAAAGCAAAAGGCCTCAGTTCAGGCCTTTTTTATTGCTACGCCGCTCAATTTGATGCTATTTCTTGCTAGGCGCAATAACATTTGCATTCTTGGGTGACGCGGTGATTGTGATGATTGTTTTTGGACCCGTAAAAGAACCTTCGCCCACCTCAACAGTAGAGGTACGGTCCCCTTTAGTGAAAACCAAAATACTGGTTTTAGATTTCACTGCACTCACGGTTGTCCACCCTGCTTTTGGATACTCGGCCTGGAAGAATGCGTAAATATCAGTAGGGGTTTGCACGCCAGATAAAACAACGCGACCCACCCAGTTGTCACCACGGCCAATAATGAGTGAATCAGAACCAATCATTTTAGAGGCAGCGGGCAACGGCATGTCCCCCAAGAGTTGTGACTGGATTTCCTGAACTTCGCTTGGGGTGCCAGTTGGAGAGTCACCTGAAGATGCGCAAGCACCCAATAAAAATACTAAAGAAAGTGTGATGCAAAGCCTTAAGAAAGGAGCTTGGGTCATGATGGGATCACCTGAGTACTAAATAGAATCATTTTATGGGAGAAGCGCAATACGTCAAGAATGGATTTTGAGATCTGCAGAACGGGGGTCACGACTAGATTATTTAAAGGTCTCTTAGCAGTCCCAATGAACGGTTACAACTTAAAGTTCTCACCCTAACCCAGCGTGGTTTGAAAAATTCTTGCAAAGGCGATGCGCCATATCACCTTTACTGATGCGCCGCATTGGCGCTTTGTTGCTGCCAGCGCCAAGCATCCTCACACATGCGATCAATGTCTAGCTTTGCCTCCCAAGCAAACAGCTTTTTTGCTAATGCAGGATCGGCATAGCAAACTGCTATATCGCCAGGGCGACGAGCCACCACTTTAAAGGATACCTTTTTACCGGATACCTTTTCAAATGCTTCAATCATTTCGAAAACGCTATATCCCCTTCCTGTTCCCAAATTCACTGCAACTAAGCCAGGCTCTCGCTCGATGTATTGGAGGGCTGCCAAATGGCCTTCTGCTAAATCTTGAACATGGATATAGTCCCGAACGCCGGTACCATCTTTGGTTTCATAGTCATCTCCAAAAACCAATAACTCTTTTTGCTGGCCGGAAACTACTTGCGCCACAAAGGGCATTAAATTATTGGGCGCTCCAGAAGGATCTTCTCCAATTAATCCAGACTCATGCGCCCCAACTGGATTGAAGTAGCGCAAAAGAGAGATGCGCCAAGCTGGATCGGAATGAAATAGGTCACGCAGAATATTCTCAACCATTAACTTACTACGACCGTATGGATTTAAAGTTTGGAGCGGAAAATCTTCAGAGATAGGCATGGTTTTGGCATCACCATATACCGTAGCTGATGAAGAAAAGACCAATTTTTTTACATTGGCCTGAGCCATCTCTTCAAACAGAACTAGACTACCACCCACATTGTTATCAAAGTAACTCAGGGGATTTGCAACGGACTCACCTACCGCCTTTAGTCCAGCAAAATGGATGACGGCGTCAATTGGGTAATCTTTAAAGATTGCTTTTAATACTTTGCGATCGCGTATATCGCCCTCAATAAATGCGATCGTTTTTTGGGTGATGTACTGAACTCTGTCAATAACCTCTTTTTTACTATTACACAAATTATCGAGAACAACGACAGACATACCAGCTTGCAATAAGCTAATTAAGGTGTGGGAGCCAATGTAACCCGACCCGCCTGTAACTAATACTGTTTTCATGGACATGGGAGTGGCCTTAATCAAGAATGCAGCTCATAGAAAATAAAGGTGTCCGCACAATCAATTAGCCCCCATAAGATTTATGGAGGCGCGTGAGGGAATCGAACCCCCGTACGAAGCTTTGCAGGCTCCTGCCTAACCACTCGGCCAACGCGCCATATGCCTGAATCAAAAATGGGAAGCTTTTTAGGGCTTCCCATCGAACTTGGAGCGGGAAAGGAGGTTCGAACTCCCGACCTATACCTTGGCAAGGTATCGCTCTACCAGCTGAGCTATTCCCGCATAACAGGGCAGTAGTTTAACAAACTATTTTAGGAAGCGCATTATTTCTAGAGAAGATTAAAAAATCAGGGGCTGATGTTGACGTCAAACCCTTGTCAGCTATGGGTTAATGAGCTTTATTCAGCATTATGAACGAGCTGAGGCAAGGCCTTTTTCATGTAATAGAACATTGACCACAGCGTCAAAAAGGATGCAACCCAGATTAACCACGTACCTACTTGAGCGCAATTTAACCAGCCAAACAGAGTGTCATTCAGCAATAAAAAAGGAATTGCTACAAGCTGCGCCGTGGTTTTGAGCTTACCAACCATATGAACAGCAACACTTTTACCTGCCCCCAAAAGTGCCATCCACTCTCTTAAGGCTGATATGGTAATTTCACGACCAATAATGATTAAAGCTACCCAAACTTGAACGCGATCCATGTTCAGCAAAACCAGTAAGGATGCAGCTACGATTAACTTGTCAGCCACTGGATCTAAAAATTGACCAAATGCCGATTCTTGCTTCATTTTGCGAGCCAAGAATCCATCTAACCAGTCGGTCACCGCTGCAAAAACAAAAATCACCGTAGCTGCGAGATTCTTGTCGAAAGGAGCTAGCCAGCTATTGGGCAAATAAAACACCGCGACAACGAGAGGAATTGCAGCGACACGCAACCAAGTTAAGGCGATGGGTAGATTAAAGGGCATGGCTTAAGGATAAACCAAACTAGTGAGAGTCGGAAATCAATGTAGCTGCCGATAAATTTGCTCGGCCAGGGCAGTTGAAATCCCCTCTACGCTCGCAATTTCTTCAATAGTGGCATTCGCGACTCCACGCAAACCACCAAAGCGGGCGAGTAATTTTTGCCTGCGCTTTGCTCCAATACCCTCTATTTCCTCCAATTGAGAAACCGTTCTCGCTTTTGCGCGCTTGGCACGCATCCCAGTGATGGCAAACCGATGGGCCTCATCACGAATCTGGGCAACAAGGAGCAATGCTGCACTATCAATACCCAGCTCAAGTGGTTTACGGTCATCCGCAAAGATAAGCGTCTCCAGCCCCACCTTGCGCCCCTCCCCTTTTGCGACCCCGACAATCAAGCCGGTATCCATCCCAAACTCGGAAAGAACTTGTCTCGCCATCTCCACCTGCCCTTTACCACCGTCAATTAAGATAACTTGCGGAATCTTTTCAACAGGTAACTCCTGAAAGTTAGCATAGCGCCTTTGTAAAACTTGACGCATCGCTGCATAATCATCTCCAGGGGTAATGTCGTTGATATTAAAGCGACGATATTCACTGGGCTGCATTGCATTCTTGGCATAAACCACACAAGACGCTTGGGTTGCCTCACCTGATGTGTGGCTAATATCAAAACACTCAATCCGAAGCTGCTCAAGACTCTCCAACTCCAAACCTAAAATGTCTGCAAGCGAACGTGCTCTAGCCAACTGACCACCAGTTTCAACTAATCGCTTGGCAATCGCGATCTTTGCATTGCCTTCTGCCATTGCCAACCAGTGTCGCCTCTGCCCTTGCGGTTGATGAAGAAAGGTAATGCGCTTACCGGCCTGTGCATTGAGCAAATCATGCAAACTCTCAGGAGCAGACTCCTCTTCAGGTGCAGCAGTAACATCATCACCCAGTTTTCGCAATGAATGATTCAAGATGAGAACTGGTGGAATGAGATTCGTTGTTACCTCTCCGCCATCCATTCTCTCCTCCAAGTAATGCTGAGCAATAAATGCCTCAAGAATTTCTGCAGGCGGAGGAAGCTCACCAGAGGTAGAACGCAAGCCTTTTGGGAAATAAGCCCTATCACCCAAGTGACGACCACCACGGATCATGGCTAAGTTCACGCATACCACACCCTCCGATTGCGCAACCGCAATCACATCGACATCACCCTCGCCGTCCGCCACTGTATCCATCGATTGCTGTTGCAAAACACTAGAGAGATCTGCAATTCGATCCCTCAACACAGCAGCCATCTCAAACTCCATTGCATCGCTATAGGCATGCATCTTTTTTTCCAATTCCGATAGCACGCGACTATGGTCGCCCTCTAGGAATCGTGTTGCTTGCGCTACATCTTGGCCATACTGCTCGACACTTAAGCGGCCCACGCAAGGTGCACTACAGCGATGAATTTGATGAAGCAGACAAGGTCTACTGCGATTTTTAAATACGGAATCCTCACAAGTTCTCAGACGAAAGACTTTTTGCAAAATCTGTACGCTGTTGCGCACCGCCCAAGAGTTGGGAAATGGTCCAAAATAATGATTACGTTTATCCACCTTGCCACGGTACGATGCAAGCCTAGGAAATTGATGTCCAGTCAACATCACATATGGATAAGACTTATCATCCCTAAATAGGATATTGAATGGCGGGGCCAACTCCTTAATCAGGTTATTCTCTAAAATTAAAGCTTCTGTTTCAGAGCGTGTTACTGTAGTTTCATAGCGGGCAATTTTTCCAACCATGAGCTCTATACGTGGCGACAGTTGTTTACGCTGAAAGTAGCTTGAAACGCGTTTTTTTAGGTTGCGCGCCTTGCCGACATACAAAATGTGTCCAGCTTCATCAAAGAAGCGATATACCCCCGGCAATCCGGGTAGCCGTTTAACATCCTGCTGAAGGGTTTCAAAAAGCGAATTAGTCATGCGTTGGGATATTTTCTGTCAAATCGTAGACAACTATGGTGATGCTGGTGTTTGCTGGCGTCTAGCGAGAAGCTTAACAAGTCTTCATGGCCAAGAGGTGCGCATTTTCTGCGACGATCTGCCAACCCTTAATTTACTCGCTTCTGGCGTAGATCAATCGATTAAACAAAAAATTGATATCCAGCCATGGGAGGCTAGCCATGTCAATGCTCGACACCCAGTTCAAACGCCCGATGTCGTGATTGAGGCTTTTGGCTGCGAGTTGCCAGCGCGGTATATGGCAGGTCTCTTTATCGCACCCGTAAAGCCCATCATTCTTAACCTGGAATATTTAAGCGCGGAACCTTGGATAGCGGAGTTTCATGGAAAACCTTCACCCCAATCGCACGGCATCCCAAAGTATTTTTTCTTTCCGGGCTTTCAGGATGAGGTTGGCGGACTATTGCTAGACCCTATTCCATCAGAAGTCCATGAATCCGAAAAACTCACTCCAGAAGATCTCCAATCTTGCTGGGCTCAATTAAGACCTCATGCGAAACGTATCAGCGTCTTTTGCTATCCAGATGCACCACTCTTAAGATGGCTTGAGGATTTAGCTAACTCAGGCGAGAATTTTGACATTCTATTGACTCATGGCCAGCTTGAGCAGTTGAAATTAAGCACGAGCAAACCTATCATCCTGCCAAAATCGATTCAGTTGATCTCCATTCCATTCGTTTCTCAGGATGAATATGACTGGGTGCTAACCCAGTGCGACTTCAATATTGTGCGTGGCGAGGATTCATTTGTTAGAGCGCAACTCGCCGGCAAACCGTTTATTTGGCATATCTATCAACAAAAAGATCGTGCTCACGAAGTCAAATTAGCAGCCTTCTTAGACCTTTATCTCGATAACACCCCACAAGCACTCAGACTTGCCGTAATTAACGCCATGACCTGGGGGATGCCCAGCCAATGGCTTGAGTCTTTAGATGCCTGGAATGCACATGCCAAGCTCTGGCGCGCCCATTTACTCAAAAAGCATGGGGATGGCGGCTTGCCAGCGCGTCTAATTCGCTTTATCGCCTAAACCCAAGCAATAAAGGCATACAGGCGGTTACAATCTTGTTTTTGATAAAAACCGCAGAAAATAAGCTCTGCCCCCAGGAATAGCAAGATGAAAACAGCACAAGAACTCCGCGTTGGTAACGTAGTGATGATCGGCACTGATGCCATGGTCGTTTTAAAAGCCGAATATAGCCGCTCAGGCCGCAACTCTTCCGTTGTGAAAATGAAATTTAAGAACTTGTTAACTGGCGCGCCAAACGAAGGCGTATTTAAAGCTGATGACAAGTTTGATGTAGTGATTCTCGACAAGAAAGAGTGCACCTACTCTTATTTTGCAGACCCAATGTATGTATTCATGGATTCTGATTACAACCAATACGAAGTTGAGGCTGAGTTCATGGGTGATGCACTGAACTATCTCGAAGAGAGCATGCCATGCGAAGTTGTTTTCTACGAAGGGAAAGCACTTTCAGTAGCAATGCCTAACTCTTTGGTTCGTGAAATCATTTACACAGAGCCAGCAGTGAAGGGTGACACCAGCTCCGGCAAAGTATTGAAGACCGCAAAGCTTGCAACTGGCTATGAATTACAAGTGCCTTTGTTCTGCAATACAGGTGACAAGATTGAAATCGATACTCGCACTGGTGAATATCGTAGCCGCGCTAACTAATTAGCTCGCAAGTACTACAAAAGCCCAGCTTGCTGGGCTTTTTTAATGGGCGCTGAGATTGATGCTAATTAAATACTGATTTGATACCGTCTTGGTACATGTCTCTAAGCAATGAGATTTAATTGCTTTAATAAGCCCTTAGCATGTTGATACTCGGCCTCTTTTTGCAACTCATCCCATGAGAGAGCAGTTGACTTGGGCATCAATCGATTTAAGCGCTTAGCAGATTCCAATTGCTTTGCCTTTGTCACCTTCAGCTCAGAGAGCAATTGATCTGCCAAATCTGGACGATTGCAAATTAGTACCGCATCACAGCCAGCATTAAGCGCGAGCTCTGCGCCCTTAACGACGGAACCAGCAACGCTAGCACCTTCCATGGAGAGATCATCACTGAAAATAACCCCCTCAAACCCTAACTCTTGGCGCAAGATAGAGTGCAGCCAGATATTGGAAAATCCTGCGGGATTTTTATCTACCTTGGGATAAATCACATGAGCAGGCATAACTGAAGCCAAGCTGAGATCTAGCCACTCATAAGGCTTCGCATCGTCACCAAGAATCTCACTCAAAGAGCGCTCATCAACTGGAATGGCAACATGGGAATCCGCCTCAGCCCAGCCATGACCCGGAAAGTGCTTACCGCAGTTGGCCATATCAGCTAGACGCAAGCCCTCATTCAAACTCTTGGCGAGTGCAAATGTAATTTGAGGATCGCGACTAAATGAGCGATCGCCAATGACGCCACTACGTCCAAAATCCAAATCCAGAACTGGAGTAAAGCTAAAGTCGACTCCGCAAGCCCGTAACTCAGTAGCCAAGACATAGCCACAGGCAGTAGCTGCGGCCATTGCTTGCGCAGCTGAAGCCGCAGAATGAGAGTCATCACTCTTTGCAGACCAGAGCTCGCCCAATTTGCGCATTGCTGGGAGATGAGTAAAACCATCTGTCTTACAGCGCTGCACCCGACCACCCTCATGATCAATAGAAATTAATACGTCTGGGCGCAATTTTTTAATTTGGGCTGACAGCTTAGTTAGTTGTTTGCGATTAGAAAAGTTTCTACCAAAAAGAATGACACCACCAGTCAATGGATGCAAGATACGACGGCGATCTTCGGCGTTTAACTCTAGACCAACAACATCCAAGGTAATTGGGCCTGGATTCATAGTCGTCTTACTCATGCATTCCTCTTAATATCGGTGGTTATTTTTGAACTACGATGACATGGGCAATCGCCATGTCTTGCTCGTCACTCACAGTGACCTGAGCCTCCCAGTTTCGCTCCTGCATAAACTGTGAGAGCGCACCCAAATAGGATGTCACTGGCTTACCACTAGGTTCATTGAGCGTCTGCAAAGAACGCCAAGTCATCGGCATTCTCATCCCGAGACCAATTGCCTTAGAGAAGGCTTCTTTTGCTGCAAAACGGGTTGCCAGAAAAGCGATTCCCCGCTTGTGATTTCTTGCGAGGCGCTGCTTAAAGATAATGAATTCGTCGGGGCCAAGGACCTTTTCAGCCAGGCGGCCATGAGTACGATCATAGGCAGCCTGAAGGCGCTCTATTTGCAAAATGTCTGTACCGATACCGATGATCATTTAGAGCTCTTTTGTGCGGCATTCGCTCTACCCTGAGCCATCAGAGTCTTCATATCGGCGATTGCTTTTTGCCATCCCTTGAATAAGGCCTCAGCAACAATGGCATGACCAATATTGAGCTCAGAAAGTTCTGTAATTGCGGCTACCGGCATTACATTGCCCTCATGCAGGCCATGGCCCGCATTCACGCGCAAACCAAGCCCTTTGCCAAACTGAGCCGCCCGACGAATACGCTCGAGTTCTTTGGCTTGTTGATCACCCGACAAATCTGCGTAACGTCCAGTATGCAATTCCACAACAGTAGCACCAACATCTTTAGCAGCCTGAATTTGCTTCTCTTCTGGATCAATAAATAGCGATACCCGAATTCCAGCGCTCTGCAGCAAAGAGGTAGCCTCTTTCACAGCCTGAAAATGACCAACCACATCGAGCCCACCCTCAGTCGTGACTTCTTCGCGCTTTTCTGGCACAAGACAGACATCATGGGGCTTTACCTGGCAGGCGATATTAATCATTTCGGGAGTCACGGCGCACTCTAAATTCATACGCGTTTTGATCAATGGGCGTAGGGCCAATAAATCCGCATCCTTTATATGGCGCCGGTCTTCACGCAAATGCAGGGTGATTAAATCTGCGCCCGCCTCCTCAGCCAAGCGCGCAGCCCTCAATGGATCTGGATAAGCCGTGCCCCTCGCATTACGCAAGGTAGCGACATGATCAATATTGATACCCAGTTCAAGAGTTTGGGAGCTATTCATCTGCGTAGATTACTAGATTTTCTTCAAATCAATCAAAATTTGGCGCGTAGTCAAGACTTGGTCCTGAAGATGTAATCCCAGCAAGAAACGCATCAATTGTTTACTCTCAGAAAGCGTCTCTGGATGAGAAAAGTCTCCCGCCGCAATCGCCAACAATGATCGGCCGCTTAATACTGGCCAGTGCCCAGGGTCATCACCTTGAGCAGGCCTTACACCACGCTCTGGCTGATACACATATTGCTCTTCCGATATCGGAGCACTATTGGTTTCAACACAGCGATCAAGAGCAGCTGCATAGCCCGTTTCTTGAAGTAGCGTTAACTCAAAGGGGCGCAGAATCTCTTCTAAACCCTTAGACTCGAATTCCAGGTTTGACAACGCAGAAATAGTATCGGTGTAGTGATCATAGAGTTTTTCATATTCATCTTCCCGAGCCAAAAATTTAACTAAAAGCTCATTGAGATAAAAACCACAAAGGAGCGCATCACCAACTAAGGATGGTGTGCCACCCACCCATTCAGACTTCGTGAGAGTGCGCAATTCTGATTTACCACTCCAAGACACTAGCAGCGGTTGGAAACGTTGCAATACTGGGCGCAAAGTTGAGTGCGGTCGTTTAGCACCCTTGGCGATCAAAGCCATGCGCCCATATTGCCGCGTAAAGACATCAAGAATTAAGCTAGTTTCCTTGTAAGGAATGCTATGCAATACAAAAGCAGGTTCGTCAGAAACACGAATCGACGCCATGAAAAATTACTCTAGTCCTTGCGCCCGTAACTCAGCGCGATCATCAGCCCACCCACGCTTGACCTTAACCCAGGTCTCTAAAAATACTTTGCCGTCAAAAAGCTTTTCCATATCAATGCGGGCATCAGTCGAAATCTTTTTCAGACGCTCACCCTTTTGACCAATAATCATTGCCTTGTGGCTATCGCGATCAACCAAAATCGTAGCCGCGATTCGACGCATCTTGCCATCCATCTTGAACTGATCAATTACGACTGTGCTGGTATAGGGCAATTCTTCACCCGTGAAACGAAAAACCTTTTCACGCAAAATCTCTGCGGCCAGGAAACGCTCGCTACGATCCGTTAATGTATCGCCATCATAGACTGGTGGCGCCTCAGGCAAATACCCTTCCAGCACATCCAATAGCCTTTGAATATCTGCAGGACTTTTAGCACTCATCGGCACAATCTCAGCAAATTCACATTTGCTTTGGTCTTCATGGCCACCAAGCTCACTCCATGGCTGGCTCATTTCCTTCATGAAATTGAGTAAAGCCTGATCACGCTCAGAAGGAGTCTGAAAACGGCTATTGAATAAGTCTAATTTGTTCAAGACCAGTACCACTGGCAAATCATTCGGAAGCAAACGCAGTACTTTTTTATCATCCTCACCAAAATATCCCGCCTCAACGACAAAGCATGCGACGTTGACGTCCTGTAGTGCAGTAGTCACGGTGCGGTTCAGGGCCTTGTTGAGAGTGTTCATTAAACGCGTTTGAAAGCCCGGCGTATCAATGAAGATAAACTGCGCTTCCTCACGATTCTGAATTCCCAAAATACGATGCCGCGTGGTTTGCGCCTTACGGGAAGTAATGCTGATCTTCTGACCAACCAAAGCATTCAATAGAGTCGATTTGCCCATATTGGGACGCCCGACAATGGCGATAGTGCCGCATCTAAACACGATTAGCCCTTCAGCTTAAGATTTAATTGCTCTTCAGTTGCCACTTTTTTTGCAGCTTTCTTTTTGGCAGACCGGGTTTTTTTAGGCTTACCCAATGCTTGTGGCAACACCTTCTGAGCAGCGATCAGGGCCAACTTAGCAGCAGCCTGTTCAGCAGCCCGCCGAGATGCACCCTCACCCTTTACTGACACCTTGAGATTGGGAATCAAACATTCAACCTCAAACTGCTGATTGTGCGCAGCACCACTAGTTCCCACAACATTGTAGGTTGGCAAAGGGAATTGATAGCTCTGTAAGCACTCTTGAAGCAGCGTTTTGTCATCCTTACCAAGTGTTTTTGGATCAACATTAGCCAAAATAATGGAATAGAGTTTGCGCAAACAGGTTTTAGCAGCATCAAATCCACCGTCCAAAAAGATCGCTCCTGTTACAGCCTCCAGGGTATCAGCCAATATAGATGGTCGACGAAATCCACCACTCTTGAGCTCGCCTTCACCTAGTCGTAAGTAATCAGATAAAGATAGAGTTTGTGCGATCTCATATAAGGCTTGTTGCTTGACCAGATTTGCGCGGACTCGAGAGAGATCACCCTCGTCCAAATCTGAATAACGTTCGTAAAGCATTTCTGCAACCACGCAGTTCAAAATGGAATCGCCCAAGAACTCTAGGCGCTCGTTATTCTTTTTACTATGGCTACGATGAGTCAGCGCCTGATTGAGCAGCTCGACTTTTTTAAAGGTGTAGCCAAGTTGCGCTTGAAGCGGTGCGGTCTCGATTACGGCGCGGGCATTCATGGCTTTATTCGAAGCCGCCAATACGGCCAAGATTTCCCAGGTTCAGCCAAACAAAGAAGGCTTTACCAACAATATTTTTATCCGGAACAAACCCCCAATAACGAGAGTCGGCGCTATTGTCACGGTTATCACCCATAGCAAAGTAATGACCTACCGGTACAGTGCAATTAATTCCCGCATCGATGTATTGGCAATTTTCAAATCCTGGGAAGCGCTCAGCAGGAAAATTTCCCGCCGGACGATCAGGATCATTCAAAATCTCATGCCGATTCCCACCAAGATCGATAGGAAATGACTCAGTAAAACGCTTGGCGTAACGCATACTCTCTGGATCGAGGTAAGATTCACCGCCACTGTACTGAAGCGGCTGTCCGTTGACTGTTAAACGTTTATCTTGATACTGAATCGTATCTCCTGGCAATGCCACAATCCGCTTAATGTAATCCACCGACTCATCACGTGGGTAACGAAACACCACAACATCACCACGTTTTGGTGAACCCAGCTCTACAACCTTCTTATTAATAACTGGCAAACGAATACCATAGGTGAATTTATTCACCAGGATAAAGTCCCCAATCTGCAAGGTCGGAATCATCGAACCTGAAGGAATTTTAAATGGCTCAGCAATAAATGAGCGCAATATAAATACCGCACAAATTACTGGAAAGAAGCCTGCGGTATATTCCAGCCATAAAGGCATGCGATCAATGCCGGCTGCTCGTCTTTGTGGCGCAAAGTAGATTCGATCAGCAACCCAGGCAACTCCAGATACAAGCACCAAGATAAAAAGGATTAGCGCAAAGTTCATTAGTCATCCACCTGCAAAATTGCCAAGAAGGCCTCTTGTGGAATCTCCACGTTACCCACTTGCTTCATTCGTTTCTTACCTTCTTTTTGTTTCTCCAGCAACTTACGCTTACGAGAAATATCTCCACCATAACATTTGGCCAAAACGTTCTTACGCAACGCTTTGACATTCTCACGAGCCACAATGTTGCTACCAATGGCCGCCTGAATCGCCACATCAAACATTTGACGCGGAATAATGCCGCGCATCTTGGCGACCACTTCGCGTCCACGATGCTGACTATTACTTCTATGCACAATCACGGACAGCGCATCGACTCGCTCACCGTTAATCAGGATATCCACCTTCACAACATCGGCCGGGCGATATTCTTTGAACTCATAATCCATGGATGCATAGCCACGTGAGATCGATTTCATTTTGTCAAAGAAATCCAACACAATCTCGGCCATTGGTAATTCATAAGTCAATTTGACTTGGCGCCCCAGATAGTTCATATCCATCTGAATACCGCGCTTACCAACGCACAAAGTAATGATTGAGCCAACATACTCTTGCGGCATGTACAAATTGACCGTAACAATAGGCTCCAGAATTGTATTAATCTTGCTAGCTTCTGGCATCTTCGATGGGTTATCCACTAGGATGACTGAACCATCAGACTGCTCAACCTGATATACCACTGTTGGAGCGGTAGTGATGAGATTCATGCCGTACTGGCGCTCTAAACGCTCTTGCACGATTTCCATGTGCAACAAACCTAAGAAGCCGCAGCGGAAGCCAAAGCCAAGAGCCTGTGAAACCTCTGGCTCATACAAGAGCGAGGCATCATTTAATTGCAGCTTCTCTAAAGATTCCCGTAATTGGTCGTACTCGCTTGACTCAACCGGATACAAACCAGCAAAAACTTGTGGCTTCACCTCTTTAAAGCCTGGGAGAGGCACTGTAGCCGGAACTCGGCCTTGCTGCCCAGGAGAATGCGTCACCGTATCGCCTACCTTAGCAGCTTTTAACTCTTTAATACCAGCAATCACATAACCCACTTGACCGGCGGATAACTCTGGGCGGTCAACAGACTTGGGACTAAACACACCCACATGCTCAACCAAATGACTTGAGCCATTGGCCATTAAGGTAATTTTTTCTTTTGGTTTTAAGGTGCCATTGACAACGCGTACCAACATCACAACGCCAACATAGTTGTCAAACCATGAATCAATAATTAAAGCCTGCAACGGATCGACAGCGCTTCCCTTTGGCGGAGGGACGCGAGCAATCATTTCTTCAATCACATCCTGAACGCCCAAACCTGTTTTAGCCGAGCATGTCACCGCATCAGATGCATCAATCCCAATGACATCTTCAATTTCTTTTTTGGCGCGCTCAGGATCAGCCTGAGGTAAATCAATCTTATTCAGAACTGGCACCACCTCAACACCCAACTCCAGAGCCATATAGCAATTGGCAACCGTTTGCGCCTCCACACCCTGACTCGCATCGACTACGAGCAATGCGCCTTCGCACGCTGATAAAGAGCGACTTACCTCATAAGAGAAGTCAACGTGTCCTGGCGTATCAATTAAGTTAATGTTGTAAGTCTTACCATCCTTTGACTTGTAGGTCAGAGCCGCAGTTTGGGCTTTAATGGTGATGCCACGTTCACGCTCGATATCCATCGAGTCCAAAACCTGGGCTTCCATTTCACGATCGGAGAGACCGCCACATAATTGAATGATGCGATCAGCAAGTGTTGATTTACCGTGATCGATATGAGCGATGATAGAAAAATTGCGGATTAAATCCATAGCGTCTTAAGTGGTCTTCAAAAAACGCCTTGTCAGAACGCACCACAATGATGCGCTGCAAAAAGTCGTCTTAAAGCGATTGTAATGGGTGGCGCCCAAAGAGCGCCAAACCCTTTTTTTCTAGTTAAAAACCGAGGTTTTTAACTATTTTGGCCTTACGGGAATCACCATGGTGCTATCAGCCCGGCGAACAAATACTGGAACCGTCTTATTGGCCTCCAAGCCCTTAACCAGGCCCTCAAACTGCTTTACACCACTGATATCAGTATCGGCAACCCGAATAATTACATCCCCAGGGCGTACTCCAGCACGCCCCAGAGGGCCCTCACCAAGAGCGGTAACCTCAACGCCACCACGGATGTTTAAATCCCGCCTCTTGCTATCGGAAAGCTCTGAAACAGCCACGCCCAGGGAATTGACATTCCCACCACTAGAGCCGGAGCTATCTGATTTCTTAGCTACCGCTTGACCAGACTCCGTATCAGCCACTGTAACCATCAAATCCTTTGTGGCACCCTTACGCCAAACTTGAAGACTTGCACTAGTTCCCGGCTTGGTATCGCCAACAGCCCTTGGTAAATCGGTAGATTTGGCAATATCGCGCCCATTAAAGCTCAAAATCACATCACCCGATTCGACTCCGCCGGCAGCCGCAGGGCCACCAGGCTCAACATTTCGCACATAAGCGCCACGCGGCTTGCCAAGACCTAAACTCTCAGCAATCTCTTTAGTCATCTCGCCTAAAGCAACACCGATACGGCCGCGCGTCATCCTGCCGTTAGTGCGTAACTGATCAGCAACACGCATCGCCTCATCAATCGGAATAGCAAACGAGATTCCCATGTAGCCGCCGGAGCGACTAAAGATTTGAGAATTAATGCCGATAACTTGACCAGCAGTATTGAGTAAAGGGCCCCCAGAGTTACCTGGATTTACCGCTACATCAGTCTGAATGAATGGCAAGTAGTCACCAGTATCGCGACTCTTAGCGGAGACAATTCCGGCAGTCACCGTATTTTCGAGTCCAAATGGAGAGCCAATTGCAAGAACCCACTCTCCTACCCTTACCCGAGAAGAATCGCCCAATGGCAGTCTGGGTAAATCACGAGCATCAATCTTCACAACCGCTACATCGGTGCGCTTATCCATGCCGAGCAACTTGGCCTTGTACTCACGCTTATCAGTCAATGTGACATAAATCGTATTGGCGCCCTCTACAACGTGGGCATTTGTCAAAATTAAACCATTAGAGTCAATAATGAAGCCTGAACCCACGCCACGATCAGCCTCTTGTGGTTTTCCTGAATTTGGTTGCGCTTGCTTTGGCGTGCCAGGCAAGCCGGGAATAGGAACCCCAAAGAAACGTCGGAAGAACTCCGCCTGATCTTCAGGCATTCCAGGGATGCCCCCTTGAGATTGCTGAACCATCACTTTTTCCGTGGTTCGAATATTCACAACCGCTGGGCTGGCGCGCTCAACCAAATCAGCAAAATCTGGAATGGATACGCGTGGGGTTTGCGCAGATGCAAATGGGATAAATGCAAATTGCCCCAGACTAAAGATAGTCAAGAGCGCAATAAAGTACTTTTTCATATTGCTATAGACCTACTTGGTAAAAACCAATAAAAAGATTAGGAAAAGGCTTACAGAGAATATTAGGTCAGTTTGCCAAAAATCAAGGTACCGTTAGTACCCCCAAAGCCAAAGTTGTTTTTAACGGCATGATCAATCTTCACATCTCGAGCAGTATTGGCGCAGTAGTCCAAGTCACACTCAGGATCTTGATTAAAGATATTGATCGTTGGCGGAGATTTCTGATTATGAAGAGCCAGAATAGTGAAGACAGATTCCAAGCCGCCGGCTCCACCTAACAGGTGGCCAGTCATCGACTTAGTGGAGTTGATGAGCGTTTTTTTGGCATGATCGCCAAGGGCAGCTTTAATCGCACCAGTCTCATTCTTGTCACCCAAGGGTGTAGAGGTACCGTGGGCATTAATGTATTGAATCTGATCAGGATTTAAGCCAGCATCACGCATAGCATTCACCATGCAACGGCGCGGACCATCCATGTTTGGCGCAGTCATGTGATACGCATCGCCACTCATACCAAAACCTAAGAGTTCGCAATAAATCTTTGCGCCACGCGCCTTGGCATGCTCATACTCTTCCAAGACAACGACGCCAGCACCCTCACCGAGAACAAAACCATCACGGTCCCTATCCCAAGGACGTGAAGCCGTTGCAGGATCATCATTGCGGGTAGATAGTGCACGGGCTGATGCGAAACCACCAACACCCAATGCGGAAATCGTTGACTCGGCACCACCAGCCACCATCACATCTGCATCACCGTATTGAATTAAGCGCGCAGCCAATCCAATGCTGTGCAAGCCAGTTGTGCAGGCAGTCACTGCAGCAACGTTTGGTCCTTTCAGACCAAACAAAATACTGAGATGACCAGAAATCATATTAATGATTGAGCCTGGAACAAAGAATGGGGAGATACGACGTGGGCCACGAGCCAACAACTCAGCGCCAGTCTCTTCGATCATTGGCAAACCACCAATGCCAGAGCCAACCATGACGCCAATGCGCTCTGCGTTCTCTTCAGTTACTTGCAGACCGCTATCGCGAATCGCTTGCGTACCAGCGGCAATACCGTAATGGATAAAAGTATCCATATGGCGCGCCTCTTTAGCAGAAACGTATTCCTCAACATTGAAATCCTTCACCTCACCAGCGAAATGCACGCTCAGTGGAGCATGGTCGAACTTCGTGATGGTAGCGACACCTGATTTGCCCGCAAGCAAATTAGACCAGGCTACATCAACAGAATTACCAACAGGTGAAATGAGACCTAAGCCGGTAACGACAACCCGGCGACGGCCATTTGATGCTGACACAATAATAGCTGTTAACTAAGCTAGGGAATTAACCCTGGGCTTTAGATTTAGCAAAATCGATCGCGAGCTGAACAGTAGTGATTTTTTCAGCTTCCTCATCAGGAATTTCGATGCCGAATTCATCTTCCAAAGCCATTACGAGCTCAACAGTGTCAAGAGAGTCTGCGCCCAAGTCATTCACAAAAGAAGATTCATTCTTGATCTCTGCTTCTGCGACGCCCAATTGCTCAGCGACGATCTTCTTAACGCGTTGTTCGATGTTATCCATTAAGTCCCCCAAGGGTTGTAAAAAAACGATGAAAGGGATTTTATCAGCTTGGCGGACTGAATTAGCAAATCCGCCAAAAAATGACCAAATCCCGCTGTATTTTTAGGCTAAATATAGTCCGCCATTGACATGTAAGGTATTACCAGTAATGTATCCAGCGGCTGGAGAGGCTAAAAATGCCACTGCCTGGGCAACATCCTCAGGGCTGCCGAGGCGTGCCAGGGGGATATTCACTTTTAGGGCGTTTTGCTGCTCTTCACTCAAAGCGCGGGTCATATCAGTATCAATAAAGCCAGGGGCTACGCAATTAACGGTGATATTACGGCTACCAATTTCACGCGCCAAGGCGCGAGTCATACCAGAAACCCCTGCTTTTGCGGCGGCGTAGTTCGCCTGACCGGGATTACCCATGTGCCCGACAATGGAAGTGATATTGATGATGCGACCAGCACGTGCCTTCATCATAGGACGCATTACCGCCTGAGATAGGCGAAAAACTGCACTTAAATTGGTATCAATAACATCTGTCCATTCATCGGTTTTCATGCGCATTGCTAAGTTATCGCGTGTGATGCCAGCGTTGTTGACCAAAATATTGATACCGCCAAAATCTTTTACGATTACATCAATCATGTCTTCGCATGCTTTTGGATCGGTCACATTTAAAACTGCGCCACGCCCGCCGGTCGCTTGCAAACGCGCATTGATTGCTTTGGCACCATCTTCAGAAGTGGCAGTGCCAATCACTTTGGCACCACATTTCACCAACTCTTCCGCAATGGCCTGACCAATGCCGCGCGATGCGCCAGTAACTAATGCAATTTGTCCACTTAAGTCGAGATTCATATTTGTCTTCCCTTGTTTCTTATATTGGGTTCTGAATTATTTCTAAATTCTTTTTTACTTCACTGTAGCCAGAGCTTCAGTGAGGCTGGCTTCATCAAAAACAGGAATGCCAACAACATTCTCATTGATGCGCTTAGTTAGTCCCGCCAATACTTTGCCTGGGCCACACTCTACAACCTGAGTGATACCCTGCTGAGCCATTGCATTAATGGTTTCCTGCCAACGCACTGGTTTAGCGGCTTGACGCACTAAGGCGTCTTTAATGGCAGCTGGATCGTTAAGAATCTCTACATCGACGTTGTTAATCACGGAGATGCTTGGGGCCTTAAATTCGATATTCGCTAGGTAGGCCTTTAACTTTTCAGAAGCAGGCTGCAACAAAGACGAATGGAAAGGAGCCGACACTGGCAATGGCAAAGCACGCTTTGCACCAGCCGCTTTGAGTAATTCACAGGCTTTGGCAACTGCATCGCTACCACCAGCAATCACCACCTGCCCAGGGGCATTAAAGTTCACCGCCTCAACAACACCGCCTGAAGCAGTAGCTGCTTCGGCACATACCGTTTTTACAGTGGCGTCATCTAAACCCAAGATGGCAGCCATCCCCCCTGTGCCGACTGGCACAGCAGTCTGCATCGCTTCTGCACGAAAACGCACCAAAGGCACAGCATCTTTAAAAGAAAGAACGTCAGCAGCAACTAAAGCAGAGTACTCGCCAAGACTATGTCCAGCAACCACTTTAGGAACGGCACCACCAGCAGCTAACCAAGTACGATAAAACGCAATAGCAGCCGTCAACATCACTGGTTGAGTATTCGTTGTGAGGGCAAGCGCCTCTGCAGGACCTTCAGCAATCAGCTTTGCAACATCTTCACCTAAGGCTTCGGAAGCCTCTTGCAATGTCGCGCGCACTTCAGGGCGATCCGCGATAGAGTTGAGCATCCCTACAGATTGGGAACCCTGTCCTGGAAATACAAATGCAAATGTCATAGAAATATTCGCTGAATAATAGTTAATTAAATACGTTTGCCCAAATACCGTTGTCTCAATACTTAATTGCGACAGCGCCCCAGGCAAATCCGCCACCAACACCTTCTAGTAACAAATGTTGGCCACGCTGAATTTGACCGGAACGCACACCAGCATCAAGCGCTAAAGGAATCGATGCTGCAGAAGTATTGCCATGCTCATGCACAGTCACAATCACTTTATCCATCGACATACCCATCTTACGAGCAGTACTCTCCATAATACGAATATTGGCTTGATGTGGAACCAGCCAGTCAACTTGATCTGGTGTGAGATTGGCTTTATCTAAGGCCTCATGAGCCACTTGCTCAAGCACTTTCACTGCCAACTTAAATACCGCTTGGCCATCCATTGTCATAAATGGAGAGCCATGAACTTGACCATGACCACTGCGACCTGGTACGCACAGAATGTCGCGCTGACTGCCATCGGCATGCAATGCAGTAGCCAGAATACCCGGCTCTTGAGAGGCCTCAAGGACTACCGCACCAGCACCATCTCCAAACAATACGGAAGTCGTGCGATCTTCGAAGTTGAGAATCCGAGAAAATGTTTCCGCACCGATCACCAATACTTTTTTATAGGTTCCCGAACGAATAAATGCATCCGCAATCGCCAGAGCATAAGTAAAACCTGCGCACACTGCTTGCACATCAAATGCTGCGCAATTGGTATGTGCACCTAATTTATCTTGCACGACGCAAGCAGTACTTGGAAAGCCGCCCAAATGATCTGGCGTAGAGGTTGCCAAAATAATCAGATCGAGATCTTCGGATGTGCAACCAGCACTAGTCAATGCTGCCTTAGCGGCATTGACTGCTAAATCGCTTGTTAATTCATTGTCTGCGGCAAAATGACGGGCGGAAATACCACTGCGTGTCACGATCCATTCATCGCTCGTCTCTAGGCCAATCTTCGCCAAACGCTCCACAAGATCTTGATTGGTTAAACGCAACTCCGGAAGGTAGCTTCCAGTACCTGCAACCCGTGAATATGTAGTCATTGTTATTTTGTCTCCACCACAAAAGCCTGGCCTATGCGCTCCACCATGCGATTCTTTGCCGCCTCATACGCGCGTTCAAGCGCAAAACCAAATGCGAAACGATCTGCAGAGCCATGACTCTTAATGACGCAGCCACGTAATCCCAACAGTACCGCCCCGTTATAACGACGATGATCAACGCGTTTGCGAACTCGTAACAAAGGAACCATGGCGCAGATTGCCATTAACTTGGTCAACCACGAGCGATTGAATTCTTCACGAATCATCCCGCTCATCATTTTGGCCAAACCCTCACTCGCCTTCAAAACGACGTTACCCACAAAGCCGTCACAGACAACGATATCAGTCGTGCCTTTGAAAATATCATTACCTTCTACGTTGCCATAAAAGTTTAAGTTAGATTGACGTAGTAGCTCACTAGTCTGCTTGACCACTTCATTACCCTTAATCACTTCCTCACCAATATTTAAAAGACCGATAGAAGGATTCTTGGTGCCATCTACTACTTGAACCATGACGTTTGCCATTTGCGCAAACTGCAGTAAGTGCATAGGCTCACAATCTGCGTTAGCACCCAGATCAAGCATAGTAGTTCCACGCCCTTTTTCATTGGGGATAGCGGTAGCTATTGCAGGACGGTCAACTCCTTCGAGGGTTTTCAGGACATAACGTGAAATAGCCATCAAAGCACCTGTATTGCCAGAAGAGATGATGGCATCAGCCGCACCCTCTTTAACCTGTTCGATAGCAACGCGCATTGAAGAATCTTTTTTCCGACGAAGCGCAATCTCTATGGGGTCATCCATCAAGACAACTTCACTAGCCGGGATAATTTGAATACGCTCACTAGGCGCCTTTGGGAATTTACTCAAGGTCTGCTTGAGTAATTGCGGATCACCAACTAAGGCAATCTTCACATCTACATGTTTTTCAAGGAAGTCGCAACAAGCCGGGACCGTAACAACTACTCCGTGATCTCCGCCCATGGCATCGATAGCAAGAGTGACGCTCATAAAATCATGTAATGCTGCAAGTGGTTTTATCCAAGAAAAAAGCGGCTTTTATTGGAGCCGCTTCTATCTTTTCAGACTAAAAAATTAGTCGTTTTTGGTTTTAACAACTTTACGACCACGATAGTAGCCGTTTGGTGAAATGTGGTGGCGCAAATGGGCCTCACCAGTTGTGGCTTCAACAGCCGTAGCAGGTGCGGTCAAAAAGTCGTGCGCACGATGCATGCCACGTTTGGAAGGTGATTTTTTATTCTGTTGGACGGCCATATTGAACTCCTAAGCAAGGCGATATTCTAGCATGGAAAATCCCCTAAATGCTTGATTTGTTGTTAATTGAAACAGCGAATGAACTGACTCAATACAGTTGACTTATGAATTTTTCTTCATATTTTTCAATATGTTAAAGGGATTTTCAGGCTTTTCAAGCTCATCAGAACCTGCTCCAGACTCTCCAAATGAGGATCTGTGAGCTTTACAGGTGCCCTCTGGATGCTTCGGAATTAAGGGAAGAGAAAGCAAAATTTCATCCTCAATTAGCTCTAGCAGATCAAAATGCTGGCTAGCGACTAAAGGCTCTTGCTGATCATCCTCCATGGGGAAAGCGTCAGCCTCAGCCTCGCTGGCCACAATGACAAATTGGCGCTCTTCAGCCAAATCCAAAGGACAGTCTTGAAGGCAGCGCTGGCATACCAGGTGAATACGCCCTTTTAGACCCAATTGGAGTATTTGACGGGGCTCTGATCCCGGGGATTGGGTAAAGTGAGTCTCAATCTGCCAGTCAAAACCATCTCCCGACTCAACGCTAGACGCCTCTTGAGCCACTCTAGGCAAGGCTGGGACGTCCAGAAAGCCATTGCCTCGGTAAGACTGCGGGGCACAAAAATCGACCCGGCGCAAAGCACTGGGATCAGCAGAGAGCTCGACTTGAGGTAAAACTTGATTACGATTCATGACATCAGTCTAAATGAAGGCACAAGCAGTGATGAGTAATTCCGCAAAAAAACTAATTTTGGCATCCACCTCAATCTACCGTCGAGAGCTATTAGAGCGCCTGCGCATCCCATTTTCAGTGGTATCGCCTCAGGTTGATGAAACCCCATTAGCTGGTGAGAGCACCATTGATTTGGCTTTGCGACTCGCAAAAGCAAAGGCTGCTGCCGTTTCCAGAGAACATCCTGACGCATGGGTTATTGGCTCCGATCAAGTTGCCGATCTCTGTGGGGCAGCTATTGGGAAGCCCGGTAATTTTGAGCGGGCCATAGCGCAACTTCAACTGATGCGCGGCGCAACTGTCACATTCCAAACTGCCCTTTGCTTGATGAGGGGAGATTTACAAACCACTTTGAATGTCCCCACCGAAGTGAAATTTCGCAAGCTCTCCGATGAAGCGTTGGAAGCCTATCTTCTAGCCGAGGAGCCCTACGACTGCGCAGGTAGCGCCAAATCCGAAGGCCTGGGAATCTCCTTGCTAGAAGCGATTAAGAGCGATGATCCAACTGCACTGATTGGTCTGCCACTCATTGCCTTAAGTGGCCTGCTACGCGACGCGGGTTTTGATATTCCACCAAAAAAATAAATCATCACACTATGAGTAAGACATTAGGCACCCTCTATTTAATACCCAACACTTTGGGAGACGAGGGGCGCGCAGAACAATTACCCTGGGTGCTCCCTAGTGAAACCATTTCTCAGACCGCTAAATTAATTTATTGGATTGTTGAAGATGCCAAGACCGCGCGTGCATTTCTAAAAGCGGTCGATAGCGTCTCACCCCTGGCTTGCACAATTCAAGAAATGCAAATGAGCGAATGGCGTGGGGCTGCGCGTAATGCCAAGTACGGTGACGCCGCCAAGCCAATAGACTTACTCAAACCTTTAATAGCCGGCAATGATATGGGCTTGATGTCTGAGGCTGGAGTGCCTGGCGTCGCCGACCCTGGAGCAGAATTGGTCCTAGCAGCCCATAAGCTTGGCGCAAAAGTAAAACCATTAGTCGGTCCAAGCTCGATTCTCCTGGGATTGATGGCGAGCGGACTAAATGGGCAACGCTTTGCGTTTCAAGGCTACATTCCACACGATGCGCAAGACCGCATTGCCAAGCTCAAGCAGCTTGAGGCGGAATCTAGAAAGCTACAGCAAACGCAAATTTGGATTGAGACGCCCTATCGCAATACCGCAATGTTGATGGCCTGTCTGAGCGCGCTATCACCACAGTCAATGCTATGTATTGGAATGGACTTAAGCCTGGAATCGGAAACGATTACAACACTGTCTATTGCCGACTGGCGTAAGCGTTATCCAAATGAAGCGGCATGTACCCCACTACAAAATAGGCCAGCAGTATTTCTATTGCTGGCCTAGGTATTTTGTTTACTACTTTATTGATCTACGGTTTTTTACTTTAAATCAGGCGTCTTAATCAAAGCTTTGCCTGCTGCAGCACCAACCTCAGCACCAAAACGTTTCGCAACGCGCTCTGCGAAATTTTCTTTCATGGTGTAGTCCAAAATATCCGGAGCCTTGAAAATATCGCGCGCTACAGAATCCACCGTTCCATATCCATCAACCAAGCCAATTTTGATTGCTTGTTCGCCATTCCAAACCCGACCTGAGAACATCTCAGGGGTTTCTTTCAAGCGATCGCCACGCCCTGCTTTCACTACCGCAATAAATTGCTGATGAATTTCATCAATCATGGTTTTGATCATCTCCACTTGCTGTGGATTCTCTTTGGAAAATGGATCCATCATGCCCTTGTTAGAACCGGCAGTAATCATGCGACGGGTAACGCCCAACTTATCCATTAAGCCTGTGAAACCAAAGCCCTCCATGATGACGCCAATCGAACCGACGAGACTTGCCTTGTCTACCAAAATCTGGTCAGCGGCTACAGCAACGTAATAGCCACCCGACGCACAAATATCTTCAACAACAACATAAAAAGGTTTGTTTGGGTAAAGCTTACGCAAGCGATGAATTTCATCATTCATCATTCCTGCTTGAACCGGTGATCCACCAGGACTATTAATACGCAACACCACGCCAGCACTATTTTCATTTTCAAATGCGGAGGTTAAGGATGCATTGATATCTAAAGCATTTGCCATAGAGCTTGAGGAAATCTCACCCTCAAGAGAGACCAAGGCTGTATGTTTCTCAATCCCCATCCCTTTACCGGGAAGATGAAAATCAAAGATCACCAAAATTGCGCCCACAAAAACAATTAAAGTCAGAATCCGAAATACCGCCTTCCATCGACGCGCTTTTCGAGTCTCTTTTAAGTTTTCCAGCAATAAATGCTCGAGAGCTTGACGCTCCCAATTCTGGTTTGTATTTTCAGTTGGAATTTGATCCATCTTTTTTTATTCCTTGGTTACAGTGAGATTCTTTTGAAACCATTGAGCCAACTCTGGAACATCATTTACCTGGGCAAGTGAAGCCGCCTCTTGTAATGTGCTCAAGGGATGTGCGCCATAAGTAACTGCAATCGCATCAACACCAGCATTCGCTGCCATATCCAAATCATGCGTAGTATCGCCAACCATCAACATTCGACGCATTGGCACCTGCATTACATCCGACAACTCAAGCAGCATGCCTGGATGCGGTTTAGAAAACGATTCGTCGGCAGTGCGAGTTTCATGAAATACATGCTCTAGCTGATGGTGTTTTAAAGAACGATTTAAACCCACGCGAGATTTCCCCGTGGCCACACCTAATAAGAAGCCATCTTCGCGTAAGTTTTCCAGCAACTCACGAATCCCCGGAAATAGGTCAAGCTCATGATCTTTAGCTAAATAGTGATAACGAAAACGCTCGGTCAGTTTTGGGAAGTGTGCCGGCTCAATCCAAGGCACTGCCCTTCTGAGTGAATCATGAATTCCCAAACCAATCACGGAGCTAGCTAATGAATCATCTGGCTCCTTAAATCCCAAGTCCCGACATGATTGTTGAATGCAATGCACGATTGTTGGCGTGGAATCCATAATAGTTCCATCCCAATCCCACACAATCAGGTCATAACGTCTATCGGGCTTTTGTTCTTCAATCATGCTTAGGCACTTCAAAGGTTTGCATCATGGCCGTAAATTCGGAGGGCAACGGTGATTCGATACGCATCTTTTCGCCGGTACGAGGGTGGGTAAAGCCAGCCAAATGGGCGTGCAAGTAAAGGCGTTTTGATTTGATGGCCTTGTCTTGATCCTCAAAACCATATTTGTCATCACCCAAGATGGCATGACCCAGTTTTTGGAGGTGTACGCGGATCTGATGGGTGCGACCTGTTTTTAACTGCGCTTCCGCCAAAGTAATTGAAGCGTCTTCACGCTTGAAAATTTTGCTGACGCGCAAGGCAGTATGACTGGGCAAGCCATCAGGATCGACTCGTACGCGACGCTCGCCGTTCGCCAACAAGTATTTATGCAGAGGAAACTTCAGCTGCATCACACCAGGTCCTTGGGTAATTTCGCCATGAGCAAGTAAGTAATAACGCTTATCCGTCTGCCCCTCCCGAATCTGACGATGCAACTCCACCAAGGCGCTCCGCTTTTTAGCCAAAAGCAGCACTCCAGAAGTATCTCGATCTAAGCGATGAACCAATTCTAAGAATTTCAATTCTGGACGGGTAATGCGCAGAGTTTCAATAACGCCAAGGGCAATTCCAGAGCCACCGTGGACAGCCAAACCTGCCGGTTTATTCACAATCAGCAATGCCTCATCCTCATAGAGAATAGGCATTTTGTCCGAATACCCCCGCGCCCGAGACTTCGTTTGAGCGGTATTGACAGCCGCCATTTGCGCTGGCTCCGCAATCCGCACCGGCGGAACTCTGACCACATCACCCTCAACTAGGCGGGTAGTCGGCTCCGCACGCTTCTTATTTACCCGCACTTCGCCCGAGCGAATAATGCGATATACGTGACTTTTGGGAACCCCTTTAGCCCACCTGAGCAAGAAATTGTCTAAGCGCTGACCTGCCTCTTCGGGACCAATAGTCTGAAGATGCACAGCGGCGGCAGGTGTTTTTGCCGTCAAAGGCTTGGAAATAGGTTCGGATTTCATGATTTTTCTCTCTTGACACCTCGATCGGGGGTGACAAGGGCCTCAACAATACCCCATTGTCATTCAACTTGTGCCGTATAATCAACGCTCTAGCCAATTTATTGGCTTGATCCCAGCCTGAAGTCAGGTTTGAATCGTGGAGCTTGGAGTCGCCCTTAATAGACTCCCGGGGTTGCCCCTCCCCCGTTGTAATGAGGCGCAGGGTTGGTGTGCCGTATGCCGCGACCCGCGATTAGAAGACAGTTTTCAGGCGCGCGCCTGCATTGATGACCTAAAGGAGGTCTCTGCGGCGATCGTCAGGTGTGGCACCGATTTAACCAATAGTTATTCGGTGTACTGGGCAAAAGATGCCTGGATTAGCTTGATCCACACTCCAAAGCCGCTGATGGCTTACGCCCAAGCGGTATCTAACCTGTCCCCTAACGCAGCGCGCAGCGACACACTCCCCAATAGGAGAGTGTTATGAAACGCATGTTATTTAATGCAACTCAACAAGAAGAGTTGCGAGTTGCCATCGTCGATGGTCAAAAACTCATCGATATCGATATCGAAGCTGCCGGTCGTGAACAACGCAAAGGCAATATTTACAAAGGTGTGATTACTCGCATTGAGCCATCGCTTGAAGCTTGCTTTGTAAATTACGGCGAGGAACGCCATGGCTTCCTGCCATTTAAAGAAGTTGCCCGCACCTACTTCAAAGAAGGTGTTGATGTTCGCAATGCTTCCATTAAAGAAGCGTTACGGGAAGGCCAAGAAATCATTGTTCAGGTAGAAAAAGAAGAGCGCGGCCAAAAAGGCGCCGCCCTTACCTCGTTTATCTCCCTAGCAGGTCGTTACTTAGTATTGATGCCAAATAACCCACGTGGAGGAGGCGTATCACGCCGCATCGAAGGCGAAGACCGCCAAGAACTCCGCGAAGCGATGTCCCAATTAGAAGTACCTGATGGCATGAGCATCATTGCTCGTACTGCCGGTATTGGCCGCGACGCCACAGAACTGCAGTGGGATTTAAGCTATCTCATGCAATTGTGGAAAGCGATTGATGAAGCCGCCAAAGGTAACTCAGCGCCATTACTGATCTATCTCGAATCTAGCTTAGTGATTCGCGCAATTCGTGACTACTTCCAGCCTGATATTGGCGAGATCCTCATCGATACCGATGATATCTACGAGCAAGCTGCGGCATTTATGTCGGTAGTCATGCCGGACAATTTACCAAGAGTGAAGCGTTACCAGGACGATGTGCCTTTGTTCTCCCGCTTTCAAATTGAGCATCAGATTGAAACAGCGTATTCACGAACCGTGCCATTACCATCTGGTGGCGCAATTGTGATTGACCATACTGAAGCCTTAGTTTCAGTTGACGTGAACTCTGCCCGCGCAACTCGTGGCTCCGACATTGAAGAGACTGCAACACGCACAAACTTAGAGGCTGCTGATGAAATCGCTCGCCAAGCACGTTTACGTGACTTGGGTGGCCTCATCGTGATCGACTTCATTGATATGGAATCGAGCAAAGCACAAAAGGATGTTGAGAACCGCTTACGCGATGCCCTCCGCCATGATCGTGCTCGCGTTCAAATGGGCAAGATTTCTAAGTTTGGCTTGATGGAAATGTCACGCCAACGTTTACGTCCAGCCCTATCAGAAGGTAGTCATGTAACCTGCCCACGCTGTAACGGTACCGGCCATATTCGCGATACCGAATCTTCAGCCTTGCAAGTCTTGCGCATCATCCAAGAAGAGGCAATGAAAGAAAACACGGCCGCTATTCATACGCAAGTTCCAGTCGAAGTGGCTGCCTTCTTGCTCAATGAGAAGCGTCCTGAAGTGATCAAGATTGAGACACGCTTCAAAGTGAATGTCTTGATGATTCCAAACAAGCATTTAGAAACTCCGCATTACAAACTCGAGCGCTTGCGCCATGATGATCCGCGCTTAGATGATCAAAAAGCAAGCTACGTGATGGCTGAAGAAGCTGCGCGCGAGCTCGAGACTGACACTGCAGTGAGCCGCAAAGATGCAGAGGTTAAAGCACGCCCTGAGGCAGCTGTAAAAGGAATTACTCCGAATGCACCAGCCCCAATGAGCCAGCCACGCCCTGTACGCGCCGATAAGGCCAATACGGAAACGGCGAGCACTGGTGGCTTCTTTGGGTTTATTAAGAGCCTGTTCTCCTCATCGCCAGCGCCAGAGGTAAAACCCGCACCGAGCGCTCCGCGTGGCCGCAATCAAAACAACCGCAATGGCGATCGTAATCGTAATCGTGGTCGTCGAGGCGATCGCAATGATCGTGGTGAGCGCCCAGCTGAAGGTGCAGCAGCTAATGCAGAAGGTGGCAATGCACCGCGCGAAGCAAATGGTGGTAGAGGTCGTCAAGATGGCCGCAACCGCAATGGCAATAACGGCAACCGCAATCAAAATAATCCAAAACCAGAAAACCAAGCTGCAGTAACTCCTGCTACTGAAGCTGCCCCTGGCACTGAAGTAGCTGCAAATGCCGATGGCGAGGAGCGTCGCGGTCGTGGACGCAACCGTCGCGGTCGTGGACGTGGTCAACGCGAGCGTGGTGAGCGCACAGAAAATGCTGGTGAAGCAGGCGCTTCAAGCGCAGCAGTAGCAACACCACCTACCTTCTCGGGCCCACCTGCAGGAATGGCTGGAGCATCCGCTTCTATGCCCATCCAAAATATTACGCAAACCTTTAAAGCTCCTGCAGCTATTAAAGAAGTGAAAGAGCGCACACCGCGTGCACCTAGAGAACAACGTGCTCCTCGTCAAGATCATGGCTCGACAAATACGAACACCGCCTCATCAGCACCAACTGTACCGGTCGCCGTTGCTACAGCTGCAGTAACTGCGATTGAGGTGATTGCAAAGCCAATGCCTGAGCTTCCAAAGGTGGCTTTCCAAGCCCTGGAAGAAACGCCTTTGCATAGCGTTGTTCAATCTGCTGGCATGGTTTGGGTTGCTACAGACAGCAGTAAGCACGCACAGGTCCAGTCACAGATTCAAGCTGAACCAGAAGTCTTACATTTAGGTAGAGCGCCTAAAGCGCCAGTAAGCCTGCCAGATGGCCCGATGGTTTTAGTAGAAACCGGCGGCCAAGAAAAAACGGTTTAATTTTTTTCTCCAGACTGTCATTTATCCCAAAAGGATATTTGGCAGTTTGGCAGAAACACCGTTTCACAGCCATAATTAGCCATGGTTGAAAAAGTCATCCCCATTCGTTTAGATGAAGGCAAGGGCCTTGTGCCGTCCATTCCCAATCAACTTCGAGCTGCTAATGACTTAACTACCGATACGCGTGGACGTCCTTTGCGAGATTTACGAATCTCCGTAACTGATCGATGCAACTTCCGGTGCACCTATTGCATGCCTAAAGAAGTTTTCGATCAAAACTACCCATACCTCTCCCAAAAAGAACTCTTGAGCTTTGAAGAAATCACTCGCTTAAGCTCTATCTTTGCCACGCTTGGCGTAGAAAAAATTCGCTTAACTGGTGGCGAGCCGCTTCTGAGAAAAAACTTAGAAATTCTGGTTGAGATGTTGGCCAAAATTAGAACGATTGATGGTAACCCCCTCGATCTCACGCTCACAACCAATGGTAGCGTCTTACGCAAAAAGGCTGCTGCATTAAAAGCGGCTGGCTTACATCGACTAACTATTAGTCTTGATGGCCTGAATGATGATATTTTCAAAAAAATGAATGATGTCGATTTTCCGGTGACCGATGTACTCGATGGAATCGCTGCCGCCCAAGAGGCTGGCTTCACCAATCTCAAAGTCAATATGGTGGTTAAAAAGGGTACCAATGACCAAGAGATTATTGCTATGGCAAAACATTTCAAAGGTAGCGGTATTACCCTTCGCTTTATTGAATTTATGGATGTTGGCAGCTCAAATGGCTGGGACATGTCACAAGTACTCCCCTCCCAAGAAGTTGCCAATCGCATTAACGAATTTTTTCCTATTGAACCCATTGAGGCAAATTATGCAGGTGAGGTAGCTCAACGCTGGCGCTATCTTGATGGTTCCGGTGAAATTGGATTTATCTCCAGTGTTACGCAAACTTTTTGTCATGAATGCACGCGAGCACGTATCTCAACTGATGGGCAGCTATATCTTTGTCTCTTTGCGAACTCGGGTTTTGATTTCAAAACACTGCTGCGCTCCGGAAAATCCGATTTAGAGATCGCTAATGCCGTGATGAGTACATGGGCAGCCCGCGATGACCATTACTCCGAAATTCGAGGGTCAAATACGGTCAAAACAAGCGACACTCGCAAGGTCGAAATGTCTTACATCGGCGGCTGATGATTTCCTCAGAAAAAATTACAGGACTCATTTTGGCGGGTGGTCGCGCCCAAAGAATGGGGGGCATCGATAAAGGATTGATTCCCTTCCATGGCAAACCCTTAATTGAGTCTTCTATTAGTCGACTCAAACCTCAAGTAAGCGCGATCATCATCAATGCTAATCGTAATATTACAAAATATGCTTGCTACGGATATCCAGTCATCATGGATGAAACCCCAGACTTCTCTGGGCCATTAGCTGGATTCTCAATTGGACTAAAGCATTGCAAAACTCCGTACCTTTTAACCACCCCCTGCGACTCCCCTCTATTGCCAACTGATCTCGCAGAAAAGATGGTGGCCGAACTCGAGTTAAAGAATCTGGATTTGGTATATGCCTCATCTAGAGAAGCTGATGGAAAAGTCTGGTCTCAACCTGTTTTCTGTTTAATGAAAGCTAGCCTACAAGACTCTCTGAATCACTTCCTTGGCAAGGGCGACTTGAAGATTGATCACTGGTTTAAAGACTTAAAAGCGGGAACCGTAGTGTTTGAGAATGCTCGTGGGTTTGCCAATGTCAATACTCCTGAAGAGCTAGCTACTTTAGAAAACACACCCAATGAATAAGCTTGAAATTCACTCTCCGAATAGCCCTATTTTGCTAACAGCCTCATTGCATGTCGATGAAGCAAGAAAAGCGATCGCCAGTTTGGTCAGTGATTTACTGACCGAATCGCAATCTAGAAATGAGGCTGGGAGTGTTGAGCTTGTCACTCTTGATCAAGCTATTAACCGAATTCTGGCAGAGGACCTACTATCACCTATTGATGTGCCGGCTGCTGATAACTCTGCGATGGATGGCTTTGCGTTTAATGGCGATTGCTTAAGTAGCAAAGACGATATCGTCACCCTGAAAGTCGTTGGCACTGCATATGCAGGCAAACCTTATGAAGGAAGTATTGGGAAGACTGAATGCATCAAGATCATGACTGGCGCACTCATGCCAAACAATTGCGATACGGTCATTCCCCAAGAATTTACCGAGTCTTCTGATAGCTCATCAGTTACTTTCAAACAAAATCAAGTCAAGCGCGGTGAGAACCAACGTTTACGCGGCGAAGACTTGCAAAGCGGCAAAGCAGCAATTTCTGCCGGACGCTTATTAAGACCTTCTGATCTGGGTTTAGCAGCCTCTTTAGGCATTGCTACACTCAAAGTACATCGCAAACTGAAGGTTGCGATTTTGTCCTCCGGCGACGAATTACGCCCTCTTGGGCAAGCTTTGGATGCTGGCGGCATCTACGACAGTAATCGCCATAGTCTTACTGGCTTATTAAATCGCCTCAACTTGGAAATCATTGATTGCGGCATCGTACGTGATGACCCAGCATCGCTTAAATCGGCATTCTTAGAGGCTGCGTCTCTAGCAGATGTTCTAATCTCTTCTGGCGGAGTTTCCGTTGGAGAGGCTGACTTCACCAAGCAAATTATGCAAGAGCTGGGGGACGTGGGATTCTGGAAAATTGCGATGCGTCCAGGTCGACCTATGGCCTTTGGGGTCCTCAAACCAGCGGATCCAAAGAATCCTGATCGGAAGAGCCTTTTCTTTGGGCTCCCAGGCAATCCTGTTGCGGTCATGGTCACTTTTTATCAGTTTGTTCGCTCAGCCCTATTGCAACTGAATGGCGCGAACCAGACTGAGCCGCCATTAATTCAGGCTATTGCGCAAACCCCTATTCGAAAAAAGCCTGGCCGTACCGAATTTCAACGCGCTATTTTGGAGCGTGGGCCCGATGGAAGGCCTACCGTAAGACTTACCGGTAGCCAAGGTGCTGGAATTCTAAGATCCATGAGTGAGGCAAATTGCTTTGTCATCCTCCATCACGACCAAGGGAATATAGCCGCCGGAGACTGGGTAGATGTGGCGCTTTTCGACGGACTGCTTTAAGATTGCATCTCATGAAACTCACCAAAAAAGAAATCGCCTTCGTTGATCCAATGCATACCGCCAAAACCCTAGTTTTGGTTTATCTCTGCTTCTCCGTGCCAATCGTTTTATTAGCCCTGTTTGTGGCTTTCATTCGCGACGGCGCAATCCCTGGATTTACCGTACTCTCCGCATTGATCCTCAATGCTTTGCTTGGTTTTGCCTTATTGTGGATTGCTTGCAAGGTATACAACTGGGTTGCAGGTAAGTTTGGCGGAATCGAACTTGCACTGAGAGAGCTTCCAGAAGAAATTGAAGCCGACTAAATTTCAGTCGACTTCAATAGGCCTCACTCCTTCTTAAGCACCAAATACTTCAGCATTAATCAAGCTTGGTGGTTTTCTGCCAGCAAGCGCTGCATCTAAGTTTTCAATCGCCAGATCTACCATCGCCCTACGCGTTTTTTCTGTAGCACTCGCAATGTGTGGAGCCAAAACAATATTGCTGCATTTCAGCAATTCCGGATGCACTTTAGGCTCACCCTCAAACACATCCAATCCAGCAGCAAAAATCTTTCCCGATTGCAGGGCTTGAGCTAAAGCGACATCATCAACAATTCCGCCACGAGCAATATTAATCAGAGTTGCAGTTGGCTTCATCATGGCAATTTCTGCAGCGCCAATGGTGTGATGATTTTGTGCGGTGTAAGGCAACACCAACACCACATGATCAGCAGTGCGAAGTAATTCTTCCTTGGAAACATAAGTAGCACCACAAGATTTTTCATCCTCAACCGAGAGATGACTACGATTGTGATAAATCACCTTCATTCCAAAGCCTAAGGCACGCTTCGCAATACCTTGACCAATACGACCCATGCCAATAATGCCTACGGTGCTGTGATGCAAATCCATCCCGAGCGGGTTATTCACAATCGACCATTGATCCCACTTCCCATTTCTCACCCAATGCTCAGATTCGGTAATACGTCTTGCCGTAGCCATGAGTAATGCAAAACCAAAATCCGCCGTGGTATCCGTAAGGACATCAGGGGTATTGCTTGCCATAACACCAGCAGCAGTAATCGCTGGCACATCAAAGTTGTTATAGCCAACGGAGATATTGGCAACAATCTTGAGATTTTTAGCGCGACTCAGGGCGCTAGCATCAATTCGCTCGCTACCAGCAACCAAGGCCCCCTCCACCTCCGAGAGGGCATTTTGGAGCTCTTCTGGGGTGAAGATTCGGTCAGATTGATTAGATCGAACCTCGTAAGACTTCTCTAATTTAGCTAGCGCCTCAGGAAATATGGCTCTTGCAACCAAAATCTTCGGCTTATGAGTAAATGCGGGGGTAATGGCTTGAGTATTCATAGCGTGACTTTACCCCAAGTAATTACATACTTTTGCCTGAAAAATAGGCTGATTCGGCTAAAATTGAGGTTTTACAACTTGGCAGCCTAAAAATTTAGGCTCCTCACATCCAAACCATCATGACTTACGTTGTTACTGAAGCCTGTATCCGTTGCAAATACACAGATTGCGTTGACGTCTGCCCTGTCGATTGTTTTCGCGAAGGCCCTAACTTTCTGGTAATCGACCCGGACGAATGCATCGATTGCGCAGTGTGTGTTCCTGAGTGCCCAGTCAATGCCATCTATGCAGAAGATGATGTACCAGGCGATCAGCAAACATTTATTCAATTAAATGCAGACCTGTCACCTTCATGGACATCCATCACTAAATCTAAAGCACCATTACCAGATGCTGAAGAGTGGAAAGACGTTAAAAATAAACTCGACCAATTGGTAAAGTAAATTGCACTCCCCCATTGAAACCGATGCAGTCATTATTGGCGCCGGTCCAGTGGGACTCTTCCAGGTCTTCGAACTTGGACTTCTAGAAATCAAAGCCCATGTCATTGACTCCCTACCTGAGGTAGGCGGTCAATGCATCGAGCTATACCCCGATAAGCCGATCTACGATATTCCTGCGATCCCCGTATGCACAGGTCGCGAACTCATTAGCAACCTACTCCAACAAATCAAACCATTTGCCCCCCAGTTTCATTTAAATCAAGAAGTTTCTACTCTTGAGAAACAAGCAGATGGCCGGTTTCTGATTGGCACATCACAAGATCAACACTTTCTCAGCAAGACTGTTTTTATTGCCGGTGGCGTCGGCGCATTTCAACCTCGCACCCTCAATCTTGATGGCATAGAATCTTTTGTAGATCAGCAAGTCTTCTACCGCGTCAGAGATCCCGAGCAATTTCAAGATAAACGCATTGTGATTTGCGGTGGCGGCGACTCTGCACTTGACTGGGCACTGCACTTTGTTGATAAGGCGGCGAGCGTCACCCTCATTCATCGTCGCGATGACTTTAGGGCTGCCCCGCAATCCGTAGCCAAGATGCGCACCCTTTGCACAGCGGGAGAAATGCAATTATTGATTGGCCAAATTACCGGTCTTGAATTATCGAATGGAAAACTGAGTGAAATTGCAGTTACCAATATTGATGGTGAAGTCCAAATGATTGGCCTAGACTCCCTCTTACTCTTCTATGGCCTCTCCCCCAAACTCGGTCCAATCGCTAACTGGGGATTGAATATTGACCGCAAACAAATAGCCGTTGATACCGCCCAGTTTCAGACCAGCACCCCAGGAATTTATGCCGTGGGGGATATCAATATTTACCCAGGCAAGAAAAAGCTGATTTTGTCGGGATTTCATGAGGCGGCCTTAGCGGCATTTGCTGCAGCTGCCTACATAGCCCCAGAAAAGCAGATTCAACTCCAATACACCACGACCTCCCCCAAGCTTCATAAAGCGCTCGGGGTAAGCTTGCCGACAATCGAGTAAGCTCTCCATATCACTGAATTATTTGACTGAATAAACCCATGCGTCAATATCACAATCTCATGAAGGAAGTCCTCGAAAAGGGCGTCCAAAAATCCGATAGAACCGGAACAGGCACGATCTCTATCTTTGGCCACCAAATGCGCTTTAATTTGGCTGAAGGCTTTCCAATGGTAACCACTAAGAAGCTGCACCTAAAGTCCATCATTTTGGAATTACTCTGGTTCCTCCAAGGCAGTACAGATAACAACTGGCTTAAAGAGCGTGGTGTTTCCATTTGGAATGAATGGGCTGCACCTGATGGTGATCTCGGCCCCATTTACGGCTATCAGTGGCGTTCTTGGCCAGCCCCTAATGGGCAACATATCGATCAAATCGCCGAGGTTGTAGAAACGCTTAAAAAGAATCCTGACTCTCGTCGCATTATTGTCTCAGCCTGGAACGTGGCAGATATTCCGCGAATGGCACTAGCACCATGTCATGCTTTCTTTCAGTTCTATGTTGCTGACGGGAAATTGTCATGTCAACTCTATCAACGTAGTGCGGATATTTTCTTAGGCGTACCCTTCAACATCGCTAGCTATGCTTTATTAACCCACATGATGGCGCAACAGTGCAATCTTGAAGTTGGTGACTTTGTTTGGACTGGTGGCGACTGCCATCTCTATAGCAATCACCTTGAGCAAGTCGACCTTCAACTCTCAAGAGATTTCTATCCATTACCGAAACTCAAAATTTTGCGCAAGCCCGACTCCATCTTTGATTATGAATTCGAAGATTTTGAGATCGCTGGCTATGAATCCCATCCCGCGATTAAAGCCCCTGTAGCTGTTTAAGAAATTAGATCACCATGACTGTAGCCACCCATCCCGCCATCTCCATGATTGTCGCCCGTTCACGCAATCACGTGATTGGTCGAGACAATCAAATGCCTTGGAAGATTTCTGCTGACCTACAGTTCTTTAAAAAAGTGACGATGGGTCACCCAGTCATCATGGGTCGCAAGACCTGGGAATCTATTGGCCGTCCGCTTCCAGGACGTCGCAATATTGTGGTGAGCCGTAATGCTAACTTACGACTGACTGGCGCCGAAGTGGTGAATTCCCTCGACGCAGCACTTGCCACCTTAAGTGAATTCCCCCGCGTATTCGTTATTGGTGGGGAACAACTTTTTACCCAGGCCTTTCCAAAAGCGGATCGTCTATACATTACAGAAATCGATATTGATGTGGATGGCGGCGATACCTTCTTTAAGGTGCCCAACGAATCCGAATGGAAAGAGGTAGAACGTACCCCGGCATCTGAGGGCGACATTACCTTTAGCTTTATTACGCTTGAGCGAAAGTAATTTCGCGCTTAAGTATCAAAGATACACAAATATAAAGGGCTCCTAGGAGCCCTTTATATTTCATTTGCAATCGCAAATCACATCATAATTTTTTAGCAAAGCTGTACTGCGCAAAGGCTTGCTCGGCAACACCAAACCACTGGGCCTCCATGTTTCTGAATACGCGATAGTCTTCGAATATTTTCTTGAACTGCGGATTCTTAGCAGACTCTTCCGCATAGGTTTGTTGAGCCGCCTTGAAGCAGGCATCTAACACGGAAGTATTGAACTTGCGCAATACGGCGCCGTTCTGAATGAGGCGCTGTAATGCTGGCGGGTTCAATGCATCATACTTTGCGCACATATCAGTATGAGCTTCAAAGCAAGCTGCTTCCCATGCGGCTTGATATGAAGGCGGCAAAGAATCCCACTGCTTCTTATTAACCAAGAATGAGAGCCCAGCCGCACCCTCCCAGAATGCGGGGTAATAATAATTTTTAGCCACCTTCGCTAGGCCCAACTTTTCATCATCATAAGGACCGACAAACTCAGCGGCGTCAATCGTGCCTTTTTCTAATGCAGAATAAATTTCACCGGCTGGTAGTTGTTGAGGAACTACTCCTAACTTTGCAAGCACTTGGCCTGCAAAGCCTGCGATTCGGAACTTAAGTCCCTTGAGATCTTCTGGTGATTTGATTTCCTTACGGAACCAACCCCCCATCTGAGTGCCCGTCTGTCCGCCCAAAAAATTCACGATGTTGTAGCTTGCATAAAGTTCACGCATCAATTTCATGCCGTTACCGTGCAACATCCAAGCAGCCTGCTGACGGGCTGTCATACCAAATGGGGCTGCCGTATCAAAAATAAAAGCACTGTTCTTGCCCAGGTAATAGTAGCTGGCCGTGTGCCCACATTCGACAGTACCGTTTTGAACAGCATCTAATACCTGCAATGCAGGCACCACCTCTCCAGCGGCAAAGACTTTGACATTAAATTTACCGTCAGTTGCTTTGCGTAATGCACTTGCAAATACCTCTGGGGTGCCAAATAAAGTATCTAGGGATTTCGGAAAACTGGACACCAAACGCCAGTTGAGCGTTGGCAAGCTCTGCGCCACTACTGGGGTAGCCAACGCTGCTGCGCCTGCGCCAATGGTAGCTTTCTTTAAAAAAGAACGTCTTTGCATTACTCTCTCCTTCAAATTGATTGCATCTATTTTAGTTTTGTATTTTGCTTTTATATCACTTCGGTTTCGCGCTTCGCTTTAACGATTGATTGATATCACTTTATTTACCACCAATGGTCATCGATCCAATTAATATGGACCCAGTCTCCTTGGTACCGCGGATCAATGAATCACTACCAATCATTTGAATATCCAAGAGCATATCTCGTAAATTACCAGCAATGGTTACCTCTTCTACTGGATATTGAATTTCACCATTCTCGACCCAGTAACCAAAGGCGCCTCGCGAGTAGTCGCCGGTCACATAGTTCACGCCCTGCCCCATCAACTCAGTTACCAAGAGCCCAGTACCCATCTCCTTCAACAAGGCAGGCAAACCCCCTTTAGGCGTCTTGCGACTTTGCAATGTTAAGTGGTGTGAACCACCGGCATTGCCGGTTGTCTGCATGCCTAACTTGCGCGCAGAATAAGTGGATAAGAAGTAACCCTGCAAGATTCCCTTATCGACTACTGTTCTGGCAGAAGTCTTGACGCCCTCTTCATCGAATGGCGCGCTTCCTGTCATTCCTTTGAGGTGGGGATTTTCCAAAAGGCTAATATGTTTGGGTAAAACCTGTTTACCTAAGCTATCTAATAAAAAGCTTGAGCGACGATATAAAGCGCCACCTGAGACCGCTTGAACCAAGCCACCTAATAAGCCAGCAGCTAATGGAGCTTCAAAAATCACTGGGCAACGACGGGTGGTGAGCGATCTTGCCTTGAGCCTTGAAAGTGCTCGCTCTGCCGCATATCGACCAATTGCCGCAGGATCTGCCAACGCCTCTGGAATTCGCGAGCTGGAATACCAATCATCCCTTTGCATGCGACCATTTTTACCACCCTCATTTGCAATAGGAGCGCAAGAAATATAGTGACGTGAAAATGGATAACCCCCCATGAAACCATGGCTGGTCCCCATCATGAAATGGGCGTGATGCGCTGAAACGGAAGCACCATCACTATTTTGAATTTGCTTGCTTACGGCAAAAGCAGCGCCCTCAGCAGCACGGGCAATCTCTATTGCTGTGGCGGAATCCAAATTCCATGGATGATACAAATCGAGATCTAAGGGATTTTTTTCTAGGAGTGCTTTTTCAGCAGGTCCTGCGCAAACATCCTCCGCCGTATGTTGAGCAATATGATATGCCGCCTCGATAGTAGTTTTTAAAGATTCCCTGGAAAAATCGCTGGTACTCGCATTGCCCCGTCGATGTCCTAAAAATACGGTAACCCCAACCTGTTTATCGAGACTTTGCTCAATTGTCTCCACTTCACCTTTGCGGACCGTCACCGAAAGACCTTGACCTTCGGAGATCTCGGCTATGGCATCTGAGGCACCCCTTCTTTTGGCCTCTTTAAGCATGAAATCAACGATTTCTTGAAACTGATTTGATGAGTATGTAAACATGTCCTAATAATAGCTAGAATAGAAACATGAAGCATACCGAAGCCTGGAAACGATCCTCCCCCAATGAAATCAAAATTGGCCTAATTTCGATCTCCGATAGAGCAAGCAAGGGTATATATACCGACGAGGGGATTCCCGCACTGCAAACCTGGCTTCAAAACGCTATCAGCACCCCATGCGTCTTTCATGAGCGTCTCATCGCCGATGAGCGCGAGATTATTACAGAAACCATTGTGGAGCTGGCGGATGAGCTGGGGTGCGATTTAATCCTCACTACAGGCGGTACAGGCCCCTCTCGCAGAGATGTGACCCCTGAGGCCACCCTTGATGCTGGAACCCGCGAAATGCCTGGATTTGGCGAGCAAATGCGTCAAATCAGCCTGCGCTTCGTGCCAACAGCCATTCTGTCCCGTCAAACAGCCGTTTTACGAGAAATTGAGGGCCATACCGCCCTGGTGATCAATTTACCTGGCCAACCCAAATCCATTAAGGAAACTCTAGAGGGCTTGAGGGATGCAGAGGGTAAATCAATTGTTCCCGGCATCTTTGCAGCCGTACCCTACTGCATTGATCTCATTGGCGGGCCGTATATTGAAACTGATGAAACCATCGTCAAAGCATTTAGACCCAAAAGCGCCATCAAAAAATGATTGAGTCAGGGATTCTAAAAAGGCCCATATTGGACCTTTTTCTTGATCTCATGCCTTAGCTTGAGGCTTGCGCTGGCAAGGGGACAATGAATTTCTCGCGGTAATACTTCAGCTCTTCGATTGATTCTTCAATATCAGCTAAAGCCGTGTGTGCCTGTTTTTTTGTAAAACCCTTAAGAAGCTCTGGATGCCAACGCTTACAGAGCTCTTTCAGAGTCGATACATCAATATTCCGATAGTGAAAGAAGGCTTCTAGTTTTGGCATATATTTCGCCATAAAGCGCCTATCTTGGCCAATCGTATTACCGCACATCGGCGCAATACCGGGCTTGATGTATTTCTTCAAAAAGGCAATACATTCTGCCTCAACTGTAGCTTCATCCACAGTTGAAGCCTTCACCTTATCGATTAGACCGGAGCGTCCATGGGTGCCCTTATTCCAAGCATCCATTGCATCTAACAATGCATCTTCTTGATGCACTACCCATACTGGAGCCGTCGCAATCATATTGAGATGCGCGTCGGTCACAATAATGGCGATTTCCAGGATCCGCTCTTTTTCAGGATCTAAACCAGACATCTCCATATCGACCCAAATGAGGTGTTCATTGGCTGGTGCTGACTTTGTATTGGTGGTATTCATTGTGTCAATCATATCTTTATTGTGCCGCTATCCCTCATCCGCAAATTATGGGGGAATGCTAACAGCAAAAAATAGTCCACCTCTAAAAGAGTTTCACCTCTGAGAGCTTAAGCGCCAGACTGACTGATGCATTTTCTGCAAATGGTTTTAAACCAATGCGGTGAGGATGATCAACAACCAAATCCACGTCCCCAGCCTTCAGGTGATAGCGGGTAAATTGCCCGAGGAACTCACTTGATAAAACCGTTCCAGAAAAAATAATGCTTTCCTCGGGATTGACTTGATTGGGCTCACATATCTGAATTGCCTGAGGTCTAAAACTCACTTGCACGCGATCTTCAACTCGCCTATGAATCGCAGTCTGCACCAAAAAATCTCCAAGACTTGGGGCGGATAATTCTAGTCCGCCTGCGCGCACCCCCTTCACCCGGGACTCTACAAAGTTCATGCTACCTACAAAGCTAGCCACAAAGGGATTAACGGGGTCATCATATAACTCTGTTGGAGTTCCGACTTGCTGAAGGACGCCCTGATCCAAGACCGCCATTCGATCAGCCGTGGTCATTGCCTCTTCTTGATCATGCGTAACAAAAATAGTCGTTAATCCAAGCCTTCTTTGCATTGAAAGAAGTTCTTGACGCATCTGGACACGTAAGGTCTTGTCCAAATTGGATAAAGGCTCGTCCAAAAGCAGTACTTGAGGCTCAATCACAATAGTTCTTGCAAGTGCTACGCGCTGTTGCTGCCCACCCGATAACTGATTAGGTTTTCGGTGTGCAAATCCCAGCAAGCCAACCTGCTCAAGTGCCGCCGTTACTTTAGACTGGATCAGATCTTTAGGGGTCTTACGCTCAACCAATCCAAATGCAACGTTATCCCACACAGAAAGATGCGGCCAAAGCGCATAACTCTGAAATACCATGCCGATATTTCTTTCCCATGGTGCCTTAGAGCCAATATCCTTTCCATCTACCAATAACCTACCAGCTTGCTGCTGATTAAATCCAGCAATCAAACGTAAGAGACTTGACTTACCAGATCCCGATGGTCCCAGTAGGGCAAAAAATTCTCCCGGCTTAATCTCAAGACTAATATCTTTTAAGACCTCAGTGGCCCCATAAGAGAGTTTGATGTTTTCACACTGAACGGATACTTTTTTCATAGAGCCTAAATTGATTAGTCGATCCAATATAACTTTTAGTGTTGCGATGGGTTTATCTGAGCAGAATGGGTTTTACCAAGTCTCTCAACAATCACATGTGAAAAATAAGTGCCTAATGCCACTACAACAATAGCCAATACCCCCAATGCGGCCCCTGGCCCACGCCCTGCAGCACTTTGCATAAATAGATATATGCCATAACTCATTGGCGCCTGCGCCTCAGTTGAGGTTAATAGCAGGGTTGCAGAAAGCTCAACAGCTGCAGTAATAAAGCTAGTCACAAAGCCTGCCAAAATTCCACCAGCCATTAGTGGCACCAGAATTCTTTGAATAGTTCGCGTCTTACCAGCACCCAAAGATTCTGCCGCCTCCTCAAGGGAAATATGAACCTGCTGTAATGCGGCAACGCAAGAGCGCAAAGCATAAGGTAATCGCCTCACTGCGTATGCCAAAACAATCATTAATGAAGTGCTGGTTAACAAAATATCGCTGCCTGGCAAAGACACCCCCTTAAAAAGACGCAAATAGCCGATGGCTAGCACGATGCCAGGCACCGCCAAGGATGCAGTTGCCATCCAGTCCAATGATTTTCGATAGGGCAACTGTGTGCGGAAAATTAAATAGGCAATCGTTACACCAAGAACCACATCTAGACCGGCGGCCAATCCACAATAAACTAAAGTATTGCGAATCATTTCCGTAGAGCCGTTAAAGATAGTTTGATAATGCTCAAGGGTGTAACCATCTGGCAGCGGAGCAAAGCTCCACACCTTCGCAAAAGACAACAGCAGAACTCCAATATGGGGAGCCAAAGCAATGATCAGCACAACAAAAATCCACCCATAAATAAAGAAAGCGGACCACAAAGATAGTTTGCGCTTTTCAATACTAGAGCCCCCTTTTTGAGTGGTCGAGTATTCCTTATTCGCCAACATCCTGGCAGATAGAGCCATAGCCAGAATCGAAAACAAAATCATGATGACACTAATGACATAACCCAAAGGATCTTCGAGCCCTACCTGGGTAATACGTAAATACGCCTGTGGAGCGAGCATATTCGTTTGCCCCAAGACTAAAGGCGTTCCGAGATCATCAAACACTTTGACAAATACGAGCGAGGCGCCAGCAATAAAACCTGGCATCCCCAGCGGAAATATCACCCTCCAAAACAAACGCCAACCCTTACAACCTAAGTTAAGCGCAGCCTCCTCCATAGCACCATCAATATTTCGAAGTGCGACAGTTAGATTCATCAGGATAAATGGGAAGTAATGGATCGATTCAACAAAAATAATCCCATTCAATCCATCCATCAAAGGAATGGTGAAACCCCAATACTCCTTAAGCAAAAGGTTGATGGAGCCAGATCTACCAAAAATTAACTGCATTGCTACTGCGCCAACAAATGGGGGCATGATTAAAGGTAAAACGCCAAGAGTCTGAATGAGCAAAGCGCCTCGAAACTGAAACCGAACCGTGAAATAAGCTAACGGTACCGCAAGAATTGCTGCCATAACAGCAGACATGCATGCCACATAGAGACTGTTGAAGAATGATTCCCTCATTAAGCCTTGCGCAAAAAATGCAGTGAAATGATGAAGCGTAAAACCGCCATCACCATCGATAAACGCTGTATAAAAAACGCGTGCTACTGGAAGTAATAAGAACAGTAATAGAAAGCTGAAGACTAAGGCCCCAGCAATCCAAACACCCGGCTTAACTTGTTTAAAAGTCATTGCTCAAAGAGTTACTTAGCCAAAGCCAAAGCCTGCTCAGCAAAGTTTTTGGCCTTTGCGTAATGCTCTTTTGCTTGAGCATTCCATCGATCTTCCAGGCCCGAAATCTCCTTATTGGCAGCAGCATCCTTTTTACTAGTCGCAAACAAAGCAAGGAAATTTTTATTACCCACCAGACTCGAGGTCACAATTGGGGTGAAAGCTAAATCCTGCGCCTGTTTCAAAAGAGCCTGACCTTGGGCGGATGGTTTTTTTGCCAATGCTGCGCTAGCTTCATGGATAGCCTTGGTGGCCGCTTGCAATTCTTTGTGGCGAAATGTAATCGTTTGATCAAACATTGAAGAGACAACGTTATAGCGCTCTTCAGATAAATCTGAATTGAAGTTTACTTTTGCACGCTTAGCAATCTCAAACGCATTGGGGTATCCAGCAGGCACCTTGCTAGAAAAATTGTTTAACGGCAAAACAGGTAAACGAGAAATCTTTGGATCTAAAAGTAAAGTCTGACCTTCCAAGGAGACGCTAAACGCTATGAATTTCTTCGCTTCCTCAGAATTTTTACTACCATTGATCAGGCCGATATTAGCCGGCACAATTGCCGTGACATTAGGGTAAGCAAAATCCACCGGGAAACCACTAGCCTTACTAGCCAAAGCAAAAAAATCAACCACTAGGCCTACACCAAACTGTCCATTGTTTACGCCATCAGGCACACCAAAACTTCTTTCAGTAATCGCTGCGCTATTACCTGCAATTTGCAACAACTGACTCCAGCCTTTATCCCAACCCTCACCTTGCAAAATCGTTTCGACTGTTAAATGGGTGGTACCAGATCGCGAGGGAGAACTAATGGCGACATGATTGAAATAAATTGACTTAGTCAAATCGGCCCACTGACTTGGGGCGGGAATCTTATTGGCACTAAGATAGCGTGTGTTCCACATCAAGCCGTACCCAGAAAGGGCTTGACCCAAATACAAACCCTGCGGGTTATTTATCGGATAGTTACCGACTTTGGCGGGCACCGCCTTATTTGCTTGATCACTGACATTGAGCAATAGATTTTGCCCAGCAAGAACCTCAAATGCGTCAGGGGCGGAGGCCCAAAAAATTTCTGGGCGCTGACCAGCCGGCAACTCACGAACGTAGGATATTCCTTGAACAGTATTCTTATTCAGAATCTCCAGCTTAATAGTGGGGTTAGCTTTCTCAAATGCAGTCTTGTAAACCTGTGTAATTTCTTTCGAAAAAGAAGTGATGACGGTCACAGTTCCAGCATCAGAAGCGTTACTCATTAAACCTAGTAGAGCAAGCAAAGAAATGGAGCTTATTTTAGAAAACCGATTCATTGTCAGTCCTTTAGAAAATGATCATACAAATACATTACGGCCCAGGAAAACATTCCTTCATTTCATCTCGACCAGCTTGATCCAGATGCGACACATTTCCCCAATCTACCAATGAAAATCCATTTTCGTCATAGCGAAGATGATTCATAGAGGCGTTCTCCAAAGGCCATGTGCGAGGAATATCCATGGATAGCTTGGTGGCCTCGCGATACAAACAATCTAGCACGCCTCCGTGACACACTACCGCTAAAATTTCGCCAGGATGCTGCTTAGCAATCTGCTGTAACGCTTGAATGCAACGCTCTTTAAATTGATTGCGAGTTTCGCCGCCCTCAGGACCAAATTCGGGCACGCGATCATGCCACTTGCGATGGGCGTCTGGCCAACGCTCCTTAACCTCGGCACCAGTTAGACCCTGAAAAACGCCGTAATGCTGCTCCCGAAGCTCAGGAATGATGCGGACACTCTCATTTCGAGCCTGAGCAATTTCTGCAGCAGTCTGGGCTGCGCGACTAAGATTGCTTGTGTAAATGGCGTGGATAGTTTTATCGCGCAAAAACGAGGCGGCCTGCTTAGCTTGCGCCAGGCCAGAATCGTTTAAAGGAATATCAGTTTGTCCTTGATATCGACCAAGAGCATTCCAATCTGTTTCACCATGCCTAATGGCGATAATGTGAGTTGACTGCATTCCCATCTACTCCTTCAAATTACTAGCTAAGATGCGTTATTTTGAACTCTAACGATTTGAATAAGCATATTACAGCATAGTCCACGCAATCTATTTACGGCGCTTCTATAATGCATAAATGACATTTACTATCGTTTTCCTAATCGCCTTTTTCACCAGCTTTGGCTTACGCCACTGGTTATCCCAGCGTCAGATTCATCACGTGGCCATCCACCGTGATTCGGTCCCCGCGGAATTTTCCTCGCAAATCACTTTAGCGGAGCACCAAAAGGCCGCCGACTACACAATCGCCAAACTTCGACTTGGCATTTTGGAGAATGGCGTCAGCGCCATCATCCTTATCGCCTTCACTTTGCTAGGTGGCTTACAAATTCTCAATATAGCGTTACTGCAACTCCTAGGCGAAGGTATCGCGCAGCAAATTGCACTGCTCGTATCGATCGTATTGATCTCTGGAATCATTGACATTCCATTTTCTTGGTACAAGCAATTTTACTTAGAAGAACGTTTTGGCTTTAACCGTATGAATAAGAAACTCTTCTTTAGCGATATGTTTAAAGGCATCGGTATTGGCGGCGCTATTGGGGTGCCACTACTCTGGGTCATTCTTAGCCTTATGGCTCAAGCGGGTGACTACTGGTGGCTTTGGGCTTGGGGTGTTCTCACTGCCTTCAGTCTTTTGATGCAATGGATATTCCCTACATTTATTGCGCCCATGTTCAATAAGTTCCAACCTCTAGAGGAGGGCCCACTTAAAACCCAAATTGAAGCACTCTTAAAGCGCTGCGATTTTGCAAGCCAAGGCCTCTTTGTGATGGATGGGAGTAAACGCAGTGCGCACGGAAATGCGTTTTTTGCTGGAATGGGAAAAGCAAAGCGCATTGTCTTCTTTGATACGCTAATTGAAAAACTCAATCCTGGTGAAGTGGAGGCCGTTCTTGCTCACGAACTTGGCCACTTTAAGTGCAATCATATTCGCAAACGCCTGTTTGTTTCCTTCGCACTTAGTTTTGCTATGTTTGCATTATTAGGCTGGATTAGTACTCAAGCCTGGTTCTATTCAGACTTGGGTGTAATGCCCAACCCCAATGGTTACAACGGTGGATTGGCCCTAGCCCTCTTCATGCTGGTATCCCCTGTATTTAGCTTCTTTTTCACACCACTTTCCAGTCTTGCTTCTCGCAAACATGAATATGAAGCCGATGGCTTTGCAGCCGATAAATCATCTGCCAAAGACTTGATCACGGCCTTAGTGAAGTTGTATCAAGATAATGCATCAACTCTAACTCCTGATCCAATCTATACGGCTTTTTACAGCTCTCACCCTCCCGCCCCATTACGCATTGCCAACCTCAAACAATTTAAGTAAGAGTGCCGGGATCAATGGAGCAATTTCGCGCACTCTTAACCGCCTCCTACGGTAGGCATTATTTGGCGCAGCGCTTAGTCAAAGATGAGCGCGGAAATGAATCTCCTGCTGGCGAGTTGATTCAGGTCAGTACACCTGCAAAACAACATATTGGTGCAGTAGGTGATCGCATGTTGCTAGAAATGACATCGGCAGATCAAGCGCGCATCATTCATATTGAACCAAGAGAAAATCTCCTTTATCGTTCCGACGCATTCAAAAGCAAGCTCATTGCATCTAACGTAGATCAAATATTAGTAGTCCTGGCTACACAACCCGCCTTCTCACCAGATTTATTAGGCAGAGCAGTCGTTGCCGCAGAAGCCAATCAAATTGGCCTGCATATTCTTCTGAATAAATGCGACCTCAAGGACAATTTGGAGCAGGCTCGCAAAATCATCGCGCCCTACGCTCGTATGGGGTACCCTGTCACTGAGGTATCAGCTAAATTTGACGAAGCCTCGATAGAGGCTTTGAGGCCTGCTATTCGCGGCAAAGTCTCCGTATTTGTGGGTCAATCGGGCATGGGTAAATCCAGCCTGCTAAATGCTTGGGTGCCTAATGCTGCAGCCATCACTCAAGAATATTCAGTGCGCTTAGATACTGGCAAGCACACCACAACAGCCTGCCGCTATTTTGAATTACCAGAGTCCTGGGGTCGCGATGCCAATGGCAAATTAGGCGCTCTGATAGATTCCCCAGGCTTTCAGGAGTTTGGCTTAGCGCATATGTCCGTCAGCGAACTTGAGCATGCCTTTAGGGAGTTTCATGACCTGCTTGGGAAGTGTCGATTTCATAATTGTGCCCACCAATCAGAACCTGATTGCGCAATACGTGAGGCAGTAGACAGAAATGAAATAGCGCCAGAAAGACTAGCGCTATTTAGACAGTTACGCTCAGACTCTAAAACTGCCGATACGCAGATTCAGGGGATTAGCCAAGCCAAAGAGCGATGGTCAGCATTAGCAATAAAGCCATCCAAGCGATAACCAAGCGCCATACCAAGCCAATTGCAGATCGCATAGTGCGTTCATTAGGCTCCAGACCCACCTCGTAAACTACCGGCTCGCCGGCCTCAGCCATACGCAATGCTTCATCGCTATCGGGTTCACTCATCGGCTCACCTAAGCGCACTCCCAGAGCGCCACTTCCAGAAGCCAAAATCACTGCAGATAAAGAGTCAGACCATTTACCAGTCAAGTGACGCCAAGCATATACAGCACCTTCAAAGTTGCCAACAATCGCAAAGCCCATTGCGGTGATGCGAGCAGGAATCCAATCTAATACATAGAAGAAATGACGAGCAGCCTCGCTTAAATTAAAGTCACCCTTCTCAGACCAGCGCTGAGAAGCGGTATCAGCCAGGCGGTACAGAACAACACCAGCGGGACCCATTGGCATTAAGAACCAAAACAATACGCCAAAGACATGATGATGAGAACCAATAATCGCACGCTCCAAAGCCAAGGAGATAACCTCTGTTTCAGTGAGATTGGAAGCATCTAACTCAGGGCCATACCACTGGGCTAACGCTGCGCGAGCTGCAGGTAAGTCGTGATTCGCAATCGCCTCATGAACCAATGTGAATGAGTGGCTAAATTGACGGAACCCGAAGAATAAATAGGCGATCAATACATTCCACACAAACCCTAAAATTGGATATGTCACCATGAAGACAACATAAATCACAAACACAAGAAAGGTTGGCAGAATAAATGCTACCAAGCAAGCCATACGAGCACCAACGGGGCTTGCACCCTCCTCGGTTTTGCCACCAAACTCACCGGCAACCCAATCTAGCCAACGTGCACTGATACGCGCAATCCAATGAGTAGAAGTTACTGGGCGATATTGCTCAGCAATCAACGCGAAGAGTATAGAAAAGAAAGTCATACTTTTAATAAATGATAAAGGTTACGCAACATTCCAGCGGTAGCACCCCAGATAAAACGATTTTCATAGGGCATTGAATAAAACCGACGACCACCTCGATCACTCTCCCAGACCCGCACCTGATGATTTGCAGGATCCATCAAGAAATGTAAAGGCACTTCAAAAACATCCGCCACTTCAAAAGCATCTAAAGCATATTCTGCCTGAGGTTTTACTAATCCCACAACTGGCGTCACACTATAGCCTGAAACAGTCAAGTATTGAGGAAGATGGCCGATAATTTCAACGCCATCAGGGCTTAGACCAATTTCCTCCTGACTCTCTCGCAAAGCGGTGTCATAAGGACTTTGATCCTCAGGATCCATCCGACCTCCGGGGAAGCTAATTTGACCGGCATGATCGTGCAAATGATCAGTCCTCTGAGTCAAGAGAACTGATAAACCAGCTTCATTCAATACCAAGGGAATAAGCACAGCAGCACGAGTGACTTTTCCAGCCGCCTGGCGCTTAGAAACAATATCCATGGCTAGAGCATGTCGACTTTCATCCGTAATTTCCGGTTCCCAGACTGGGGGGTTTTGAAAGCGCTCCCTCAGGCTATGTGGCTCCAACCGAGAAGAGTGCACTCTGGGCTCATTAATACAAACCTCATGAATCGCAACTGCCTGCGCATCAAAACTAGCGGGCGCTGCGAAACTAATCACTTGCTTTTGAGGAGATGATTGCTCAGTCATGGGGCTATTTTAGGACAATAAAAAAGGCAGCCTAAGCTGCCTTCTCTTCGCATTAAAGCAATGCTTATGCAGCAGTTGGAGCGGCAACCTTACGAGCAGGTAGCTTCTCTTTAATACGTGCAGACTTACCTGAACGATCGCGCAAGTAGTACAACTTCGCACGACGTACATCACCGCGACGCTTCACTTCAATGCTAGCGATCAATGGTGAGTAAGTTTGGAATGTACGCTCTACACCTTCGCCAGATGAAATCTTGCGAACGATAAAGCTAGAATTCAGTCCGCGATTGCGCTTAGCAATCACAACGCCTTCAAAGGCCTGAGTACGCTTACGTGTACCTTCAACCACGTTTACACCAACGATTACGGTGTCGCCAGGAGCAAAACTTGGAAGAGTTTTGTTGGCACTTAAGCGAGCAATTTCTTCTTGCTCAATTTTTTCGATCAAATTCATTATTAATCCTTAAACATCTTGTCAGCGTTTAATCCCGAGATTTGCATCAACGGACCAGACAGAGGATGTAGTTAAAACCATTTCACTAAATCAAAACATAAACCATTTATCCGAAACTGCAATTACTCACAGTGTTCGAAGAAATTGCTCATCTTCTTTACTTAGCAACCCATTAGCTCTAGCCGATTCAATTAAATCAGGCCTGAGCCTTAGCGTCAGCTCTAAAGACTTTTGCCGACGCCAATCCGCTATTTTAGCGTGATGTCCGCCTAAAAGCACGTCCGGAACAGATAAATTTTCATATATTTCTGGGCGGGTGTAGTGTGGATAGTCCAAAAGACCATTAATAAAGCTATCCTGAACCGCAGACTCATCATCGCCAAGGACCCCAGGAATCAGACGAATCACCGCATCCATCATAGTCATTGCAGGTAATTCACCCCCAGAAACCACAAAATCACCCATTGAAAGTTGTAAATCTACATTTCTATCGATAAATCGCTGGTCAACAGCCTCGTATCGACCGCAAATAAAGGTTAAATTACGATAATTAAGGATATCTGTTGCTATCTTCTGAGAAAATACCTGACCTTGAGGCGCCAAAAGACAAATTGGCCCAGAAGCTAGCCCAGCAGACTGATGAGCTGCTTTAACAGCAGATATCGTATCTTCCAGGGGTTTTACCATCATGACCATACCTGGACCGCCACCATAAGCGCGATCATCCACAGTTTTACGGGCATCAGAACAATAGTCACGGGGGTTCCAAAGATTCACACTAGCAAGACCCTGCTCGCATGCTCGGCCAGTAATACCCCACTGCGTTAAAGCGGAGAACATTTCAGGAAATAGAGTAACTACATCAAAGCGCATAGTCGAAGATAGGCATCTTTACTGAATATCGGGCTACCAGTCAGCCTGCCAGTCCAGTGTAATGCGCTTGCTTGGTAAGTCAACGTTCTGCACCACTTCCTTAACAAAGGGAACGAGTTGCAAAATAGTTTTTGTTTCTGGGTTGCCAATAGCAATGACACCATGGGCACCATTATCGGTAACGTCAATCACCTCTCCTAAGTCTTGATCCTGGAGATTGATTGCTTTGCACCCAATGAGATCCACCCAGTAATAGCTATCTTTTTCTGTTTTTGGAAATACATCGCGGCCCACCAAAATACGTGCACCTTTTAATGCTTCTGCTTGATCTCGATCAGTAACACCATCAAGAGCAATCACCACGGTGCCGCTATGCATCTTTGCTTGCTTCACTTTGTAAAGCGTTAGTGATGCTTGTTCAGCGGACGCAGAAACGCCCACATGCCGGCGAGGAATGAGAGATAACCAAAGTTCTTTGCTGGATAAGAGGGCAACGGGGTCAGATGAATGAGGGCGAACCTTAATCTGACCTTGTAAGCCTTGAGCATCTTGTACTGCACCGAGCTCAATCAAATCATTTAGAGAAGGTGTGTTCATATTGAAGCCACCCTGTTTCTCCAAATAAAACTACCAATGAATTCTGCTACCAAAGACTTCATCGTGATGAAAAAGTCTTTGGATTTGAAGTCTTTAAACAGCAGGATTGTTTTTGATCAAACGAACTACAGTTGGAGAAATCTGCGCGCCAACACCAGTCCAATAAGTCAAACGGTCTTGAGCGATGCGCATTGCTTGCTCTGACTCAGCTGCCTGTGGATTGAAGTAACCAATACGCTCGATAAAGTTCGAGTCGCGACGATTGCGCTTGTCTGTAGCCACGATGCTATAAAAAGGGCGCTTCTTTGAACCGCCGCGTGCCAGTCGAATGACGACCATACTTATTCCTTAAAATCTAAAATGAAAACAGGTTGATTACAACCCAATGAAATTACTACAAAATCTTGGGCTCCAGCTAACTGAGCAAATTCATAAAACAAATGCACGGTATAGCGGAAAACCTCATATTCTAGACGAAAACCCCTACTTGATCCACCTATTTAAGCGCCCACCCACTTAGCTTAAACAGTAGAATAAGACGTGATAGATAGTTAAATATGTATAAAAAACAATAACTTATAAGAATATGCCCAAAAAAATAGCTTTTTTTACCCCCTCTAAGAGCGCTTCAAACAGGGTATTTCTTGTGATTTCATGTCTAGGATTGAGCTTATTAAGCGCTTGCGCCAATGTCATACCACCCTGTAATGCCAAAATCAGCCCTCCCAGCAGCGAATTACGCAACACCAAATGGGAACTTGTGCGCTGGAATCTAGCCCCCAATGCGCGAGGAGAAGTTCGCAGCCGTCAAATCCCCCAGGGCGATAGTAGCAACCCCATCCAAATGATTTTTGACGCCAATGGTGAACGGCTCAGCGGATCAACTGGTTGCAATCGGTTTACCGCTCGCATCACTGAGGATGCTCGTGGCTTTACTCTTGACCAAATTGCTAGCACCAAGATGGCATGCGCTCCGCAACGCATGGAACTAGAAAACGACTTCCTGTATGAGCTCAATGATTACCGCACCATTGTTCGCAATGGAGATCAATTACTCATGATTGGTGCGGACCGTGAAGTTCTTAGCTTCATACAGAAAAACAACCCTACCAAATAAAAAGATTAGAAAAATATTTGCTATCGAAAGTCTCAATGAAAAAATATAAATTACTGTTCTGCTCTCTTGGATTATTTTTCCCAGGAACGGGATTGAATTGTTTTTATCTACAAGGATTGAAATCCTTCTGGGGCTGGACTCAGCTCTTTGCATTTATCGGCGGTATCGCTGGATGGCTCATCCTCAAAGACTCTCACTTTCACTCCGCTCCGGGCTGGGTTCTGATTACCTTTGGCTTTATTACACTTGAAGCAAGCTGGCTAACCACTATTACCTTTGGTCTTCGCCCTGATGAAAAATGGGACGCTCAGTTTAATCCCGGAATCACTCCCGAGAGGTCTACCAAATCAGGCTGGCCAGTTGTTCTCACGGTTATTTTTTCATTGGTATTTGGTGCCGGCGTCATGATGACATTTCTTGCAGTTGCATTTGAGCAATTCTTTATCTCGCAACTCAAGGAAGCAAAAAAGCTATCCCAATAATGCGGATAGCTTTTGTAAAGTAGCAAGTAATATCAGATTCCTAGAATTGCTCCACAGAAAGTGCATTGGTAGACTGCCCACTTTCTACAATAGAAGTAGCCAAAGCTTGCGCTTGGGGCAATAAATTTTCAGCAAAGAATCGTGCCGTTGCAATTTTCGCATCATAGAAACTAGGATCAGCCCCTCGCAAACTTTGCGCAGCCAATAATGCACGCGCCATTTGCCATGCGCCCAAGACGAGCCCACATAAACGTAGGTAAGCAACACTTCCCGCATACACAGACTTCACTTCAGACTTGGCATTCGCAACGATATAGGCGACAGACAATTCAAATGATTCACGTGCCAGCGTCAATTGCTTAAGAACAGCCTTGGCATCAGCAGTTCCACTACTCGCCAAATCTTTTTCAGTTTGCTGAATTTTTTCCGAGAATATTTTTGCAGTAGCACCACCATCTCGTACCGTTTTTCTTCCAATCAGGTCATTTGCCTGAATAGCAGTAGTTCCTTCGTAGATTGTTAAGATTCGCGCATCGCGATAATGCTGGGCAGCGCCCGTCTCTTCAATAAAGCCCATGCCACCATGAACTTGCACGCCTAAACTTGCCACTTCAATCGACATTTCTGTCGAGAAGCCCTTCACAATAGGGACCAAGAATTCGTAGATAGCTTGATTCGCTTTGCACACAGCCTCTTCTGGAGCTGCATGCTGGGCATCATAAGCGGCGGCGGCATAATAAGCCAAAGCACGAGATGCTTCAGTGTATGCACGCATCGTCATCAACATGCGCTTTACATCCGGCTGATGAATAATTGCCACTGGGCCAGGCGAGCCAGCCAAGTCGCGACTCTGTACGCGATCTTTCGCATATTGAACCGCCTTTTGATAAGCGCGCTCAGCCACGGCAATACCTTGCATACCCACAGCAAAGCGAGCAGCGTTCATCATGACAAACATGTACTCTAGACCACGATTTTCTTCACCCACTAAGTAGCCCACTGCGCCACCATGGTCACCAAATTGCAATACCGCGGTCGGACTCGCTTTAATGCCAAGCTTGTGTTCAATGGAAACACAATGAACATCATTACGCTCACCCAAAGAGCCATCGGCATTGACTAAAAATTTCGGGACAACAAATAATGAAATTCCTTTAACACCCTCTGGGGCGTCAGGGGTTCTCGCTAAAACAAGATGCACGATATTCTTTGCCATATCGTGCTCACCGTAAGTGATATAAATCTTGGTAGCAAAAATTTTGTAAGTGCCGTCACCCTCAGGAACGGCACGTGCGCGGACCATTGACAAGTCTGATCCAGCCTGAGGTTCTGTGAGACACATAGAACCAGTCCACTCGCCTGAGATCATCTTCGGAACATAGCGTTCTTGGAGTTCAGGACTAGCGGCGGTAAGTAAGGCCTCAATCGCACCATCCGTCAACATGGGGCATAAAGCAAAAGACAGACTTGCTGAATGAACCATTTCAAAACAAGCTGTAGCAATCAACTTTGGTAAACCTTGGCCACCAAACTCTGGAGGATGAATCACTCCCTGCCAACCGGCTGCAGCAAATTGTTCAAACGCCTCTTTAAACCCTGGGGTGGTTGTCACCACCCCGTTTTTCAGGGAACTTGGATTTTGATCACCAGGCCAATTGAGTGGCGCCACCACATCTTGATTAAATTTGGCCGACTCTTCCAAAATAGCAGGAGCTAAATCCACATCCGCTCCTGCTTCTGCATACCGGGGATATACCACCACATCGGATAACCCAGAAAGCTCGTTCATTACAAACAACATATCTTTTACTGGGGCTACATATGGCATAAAACTCCAATCAATTGAAAGAGTATTAAAAAGTGGTTTAACTCAATGCGCTAGTCAACTCAGGTATAGCCACATTCAAATCCGCCACCAGGCCATAATCCGCAACAGCGAAGATAGGGGCTTCGGGATCCTTATTGATGGCGACAATCACATTGGAGTCTTTCATACCAGCTAAATGCTGGATCGCGCCAGAGATGCCTACAGCGATATACAACTGTGGAGCAACAATCTTACCGGTCTGACCAACTTGATAATCATTGGGAACATAACCAGCATCGACTGCCGCGCGTGAAGCGCCTAGAGCAGCTCCGAGCTTATCTGCCAGCGGTGTAATCAGCTCTTGATATTTTTCACCAGAGCCTAGGCCTCGACCACCTGAGACAATAATCTTAGCCGCAGTCAGTTCTGGGCGATCGGACTTAGTAAGCTCGCGACCTACAAAAGAAGATTTGCCAGCAGAGTCGGCAGTAGCTGCTTTTTCTAGTGCAGCAGAACCACCGGTAGCTGCGACTGGATCAAATCCAGTTGTACGCACAGTAATCACTTTAATTGGATCATTTGACTGCACAGTTGCTATTGCATTGCCAGCATAAATCGGACGCTCAAAGGTATCGGGTGAGACTACCTTCGTAATATCTGATAGCTGGGCAACATCTAACTTAGCAGCAACGCGGGGAAGAACATTCTTACCATTAGCAGTAGCTGGTGCCAAGATATGGCTATAAGCACTGGCAAGGGAGAGGATTTGCGCGGCCAATGGCTCAGCCAATTGATCGGCTAAGTTTGGAGAGTCGATTTGGATGACTTTACGCACCCCAGCAATTTGGGTAGCAGCCTGAGCAGCCGCATCTGCAGCGCTGCCAGCAACCAAGATATCGACTTCTGGTGAGATTTGTAGGGCAGCGGCTACTGCATTTAGGGTGGCCGCTTTGAGAGATTGATTGTCGTGTTCAGCTATCACGAGTGAGATAGGGGTAGCCATTTAAATCACCTTCGCTTCATTTTTGAGTTTTTCCACCAATGCCGCTACATCGGGAACCATCACACCAGCAGAGCGCTTGGGCGGCTCTTCAACTTTGAGTGTTTTAAGTCGCGGTGCAATATCTACACCGAGCTCTTCGGGCTTAATCACCTCTAAGGGCTTTTTCTTGGCCTTCATGATGTTAGGCAGAGTGACATAACGCGGCTCATTCAAACGCAAGTCAGTGGTGATCACCGCAGGCAAAGTAATCGCAATCGTTTCTAGACCACCATCAACTTCACGTGTCACGCTCGCTTTACCGTCAGCCACTACCACTTTAGAAGCAAATGTGGCTTGCGGGATATCCAATAGACTAGCCAACATTTGACCAGTTTGATTACTATCGTCATCAATCGCTTGTTTACCTAAAATAATGATTTGCGCCTGCTCTTTATCTGATAAAGCTTTGAGCAACTTAGCAACGCCTAGAGGCTGAACATCTTGCTCAGTCTCTACCAAAATCGCACGATCTGCACCAATGGCTAAAGCGGTACGCAGCGTTTCTTGGCACTGGGTAGGACCAACAGATACTACGATTACCTCGGTAGCAACACCAGCCTCTTTTAAGCGCACAGCCTCTTCTACCGCGATCTCATCAAACGGGTTCATGCTCATTTTGACATTTGCCAAATCTACGCCAGAGTTATCGGACTTCACCCGGATTTTGACGTTGTAATCAACAACGCGCTTTGCAGCCACTAGGATTTTCATACTTGCTCTCTACTTTTTTGGTAACTTTTCTATTTTATCCCTCTCGCACTACCTCAGACTAAACGTCGATTGCGGCGGCTGAACCGGCTTGCTTGCGCAGCTCAAACTTCTGGATTTTTCCAGTCGAGGTCTTGGGAAGTTCGCCAAAGACCACCGCCTTAGGAACCTTAAAGCCTGCCAAATGTTGCTTACAGTGGGCAACAATATCGGCTACGGTTACCTCCACGCCTGGCTTAATCTCCAGGAAGGCGCAAGGGGTCTCGCCCCATTTTGGATCTGGCTTAGCCACTACCGCAGCAGCAATAACAGCAGGATGACGATAGAGTACGTCCTCTACTTCGATTGAGGAAATATTCTCGCCCCCAGAAATAATGATGTCTTTACTACGATCCTTAATCTTGACGTAACCATCTGGGTTCATCACCGCCAAATCGCCGGAATGAAACCAGCCGCCCTCAAACGCTTCTTTAGTAGCTTTCTCATTTTTGAGATAGCCCTTCATTGCGATGTTGCCCTTAAACATAATCTCGCCCATGGTTTCACCATCAGCGGGAACGGGCTCGAGAGTTTCGGGATTAAGCACAGTAATCGCCTGCTGCATGTGGTAGCGCACACCTTGACGTGCATTTAAACGAGCGCGCTCACCAATATCCAATTCATTCCATTCATCTTGCTTCACACACACCGCTGCAGGGCCATAGACCTCAGTCAAACCATACACATGCGTTAGATCAAAACCTAATTTTTCCATACCCTCAATAATTGACGCCGGAGGGGCGGCGCCCGCAATCAAACCTTTTACACCAGAGGGCACACCCTCTTTTAATTCATCTGGCGCATTTACCAATAAGTTATGTACGATTGGGGCGGCACAGTAATGTGTTACACCATGATCCTTAATGGCAGCAAAAATATGTTGGGCGTCTACACGACGTAGGCAAACGTTAATACCTGCGCGGGCAGCAACTGTCCACGGAAAGCACCAGCCATTGCAATGAAACATAGGTAAAGTCCAAAGATAGACTGGGTGCTTATTAATATCCCAATCCAAAATATTGGAGACCGCATTAATCGCTGCGCCACGATGGTGATACACCACGCCTTTTGGATTGCCCGTAGTGCCAGAGGTGTAATTCAAGCAAATAGCCTGCCACTCGTCTGCAGGAACCTGCCATGCAAATTGGGGGTCGCCTTCCGCCAAGAGTTGTTCATAGGTCAGCTTGCCTAACTTTTCACCAGGAACATCAAATTCTTTTTCCTCAACATCAATCACCAAGAAATCCCGGCCACTCTCCTTCTTAGCCATTTCCAAAGCCTTCTTCATCACCCCAGAAAATTCCGGATCAACGATAACCACCTTAGCTTCGCCATGGTTAAGCATGAAAGCAATCGACTCTGGATCCAGTCTAGTATTCAGTGCGTTGAGAACTGCTCCAGCCATAGGGATCCCAAAGTGAGCCTCGACCATCGGGGGTGTATTAGGCAGCATCACCGCCACCGTATCCCCAAGACCAATGCCATGCTTTTGAAGGGCGCTTGCTAAGCGGCGGCAGCGGTCATAAGTTTGACTCCAGGTCTGCCGCAATTTGCCATGAACAATAGCTAAACGCCCTGGATACACTTCGGCTGATCGCTCTAAAAATAACAACGGAGTGATTGGCGTGAAATTCGCTGGATTACGTTCTAAGCCTTGCTCAAAAATATTTGCCATATTGACCTTCAATCTATTCTTCGCTAAAAATTAAAATTACTTTCAGATATCAGCTAGCGCCTTCACATGGGCAACTACGCTACGACCCAACGCTGAAAGGTTGTACCCACCCTCCAAGCAACTGACGATCCTGCCCTGAGAATATTGACCTGCAATCTCTTTGAGTTTTTTGGTAATCCAGGCATAGTCATCCTCTACCAATCCCATTTGTCCCAAATCATCTTCACGATGCGCATCAAATCCCGCGGAAATAATTACCAACTCGGGTTCAAAGTCTCGAAGACGTGGTAGCCATTGCTCCTCCACAATTGAACGCACAACATCTCCACGGGTGGATGCTGGTAGGGGAACGTTCACCATATTAGTTGCCTGATCCAGCCCGCTGTAGGGATAAAAAGGATGCTGGAAAAAGCTACACATTAAGACGTTGGGATCGTTAAAAAAAGCAGCTTCAGTACCATTGCCGTGATGAACATCGAAATCAATAATGGCAACACGTTCAATGCCGTAAGTTTCCATTGCATAACGAGCAGCTACTGCTACGTTATCAAAGACACAAAATCCCATTGATCGGGTTGGCTCAGCGTGATGCCCAGGCGGACGAACTGCACAGAAAACATTTTCAACTTCACCCTTCATGACCGCATCGACTCCAGCGATCGCGGCACCTGCAGCGCGCAAAGCAGCGCTCCAAGTATGGGGATTCATAATGGTATCGCCATCCAACATAAAGTAGCCGCTAGCTGGCGCCCGTTCCTTTACAAAGGCAATATGGTCAGGACTATGAACCAGCTCCAATTGATCCTCGGTCGCCAAAGGCGCATCTAGATGATGCAGGAAGCGGTCGACACCACTCCTAATCAGTTGATCATTGATCGCTTGAATACGCTCTGGGCACTCGGGATGATGGCCACCCATCTCGTGTTTCAGAAAATCCGGATGAGTTATGTATCCTGTTGTCATTACTAGAAATCCTCAATAGCAAAACTGTAATTTTTATAATGTAATTTAGTCCAACCGCTGATCAAAAACCCATCCGTCTATTCATGAATTTTCGCGCTTCCTACCTCACCTCAATCCTGCTCTTGACACTGTTCTTAAGCGCCTGCTCTACCGCACCAATTCAAAAGCCGGAACCTAAAGAGACTATCGTAAACCAGTCCGAGGATGTAGCTTCAGAAGCCCGCTTTAGTCAAAACCTGAGCGAACTCTTAGCCCAAGTAGCTCAAAATCAGAAAATCCCGTTGGCTACCCTAGAATCCAGCTTTTCTGATGCTAAAACGATTCCCTCGATTCGGAAATTGGTGTTACCCCCATCGAGCACCTTTAAAAAGAACTGGGTAGCCTATCGCAAACGGTTTATTGAGCCAGTACGCCTCAAGGCTGGCAACAGCTTTTGGGAGCAAAACCGAGCCTACCTCTCCCAAATAGAACAGGAGTCAGGGGTGCCCGCAGAGCTCATTGTGGCCATCATCGGCATCGAAACCATCTATGGGCGACAAACTGGGAATTTTCGGGTCAAGGATGTTCTATCCACCCTGGCATTTAGCTACCCAGATACTCCAAACAAATTAAGCCGAGAGCAGCTCTTTAAAGATCAACTTCGGGAACTTATCCTTTTATGCTGGGCTGAGGCAGGTGGAAATCTTCCGGCCAAGAACACCAATAAAGAAGTTAATCCAAGCCGCTTTAACGCCTGCCTAAATCAAAATAGCTCCTACGCTGGCGCTATTGGCTTACCCCAATTTATGCCCAGCAGCATCCGTAGCTTTGCAGTCGACGGAGATGGTGATGGTTACATTGACCTTAAACAATCTCCTAAAGATGCCATTGCCAGCGTTGCGAATTTCATGAAAAAGCATGGATGGCAACCCGGGATGCCGATTTACTTTCCCATACCAGAATCCGGAATTAATGCAGCTAAAGCCCTTGCTGACGGCGAGCCTCAATTAAAGTATTCCGTTGAAGAACTTATCACGAAAGGGATTTTGATAAAGGCCCAGGGCGATCTACAGGCAGGTGGGGTTGCGCCGCAGAGTAAAGCACTGATTGTTGACTTGCCTTATCCAGACAAAGATGGCAATGATCAGGTGCGCTATGTGGTTGGCTTAAATAATTTTCTAACTATTGTGCAATACAACCGTAGTTATTTTTACGCACAAAGTGTTGCGGAATTCGCTGAAGCGTTGGGATACAAAAATCAAAGTGTGGTGCCAGTAACACCTATCAAATCAAGCACTAAGGAAGTGAAGCCCAAGAAGACGAGCAACAAGAAAAAGTTAAAGCAAACCTAGGCAAATATTATGCTGGAAAAACGCCCGTAGAGAGATAGCGATCGCCCCGATCGCACACAATAAAAACTATCGTGGCATTCTCAACTTGACGAGCAATCCTTAACGCAACCACAAGAGCGCCGCCAGCAGAGATGCCGCAAAAAATACCTTCTTCTGCAGCCAGTCGGCGAGCCATTTCCTCAGCATCCGCTTGGGTAACATACTCAATACGATCCACCCTATCCCCTTGATAAATCTTAGGAAGATACTCCGGAGCCCATTTACGAATTCCGGGGATTTGAGAGCCCTCTTCTGGCTGTGCGCCGATAATCTGAATCGCTGGATTCATGGACTTCAAATAGGTCGATACACCAGTAATCGTTCCAGTCGTTCCCATTGCAGAAACAAAATGGGTAATTTGACCATCGGTATCGCGCCAAATTTCTGGGCCAGTAGTCTCAATATGGGCGCGTGGATTATCTGGATTGGCAAACTGGTCAAGCAATTTACCGCGACCTTCTTTTTGCAATTGAAGAGCGTAGTCTCGCGCAAACTCCATACCACCAGAAGCGGCAGTCAGAATTAGCTCAGCGCCATAAGCGGCCATACTCTGTCTGCGCTCAATACTTTGATTTTCGGGCATAACTAAAACCATTTTGTAGCCTAGCATAGCGGCTGTCATTGCCAATGCAATACCAGTGTTGCCGCTAGTAGCCTCGATAAGCGTATCGCCAGGTTTAATTTCACCACGCTCTTGAGCGCGCATAATCATCGACAGCGCAGGTCGGTCTTTAACCGACCCGGCCGGATTGTTACCCTCCAACTTCCCTAAGATCAGATTATTTTTAGAATCGTTTTCTGCGCCAGGAATACGCTGCAAACGAACCAAGGGTGTATTACCCACGGTCTGTGAAATAGTTAAGTAAGAAGGTGTGCTCATAAAGCCATTTTAGCCATAAGCGGGACTAGACATAAAAGGGCTTAATTTCGGCGATTTGGCCCCGCACGATCCGCATGATTGCGAGAACCATTCTGGCCACGCGAACCACGCCCTCTAGAGCTGGAGCCCTCCTTACTGGTGCGGCCATTGGGCTCGCGAAAAGCGCCAGGAGCCTCAATGGTTAATCCGTTATCCACCATCTTTTCCACTGACTTCATACCAATACCGCGAACCCGTTTTTGCAAATCATTGGCATCTTGAAAATGCCCTCCATCCAAGCGCTCGGCAATAATAGTTTTCGCTTTGGATGGTCCGATACCTTTAATGCTCTCCAACTCGGATTGAGTGGCAGTATTGACATTTATAGGGTTCGCCGCGCTCAAACCTGACACCGCAATCATGGCAGCAAATAGTAAGGACTTTAATAATTGACTCATTTAATCTCCATTAATAAATAAAAAATCCACTCACACAAGGTGCAAGTGGATCAGTTACAACGAATGGAAATAAAGGTTGTTGACCAAATTATAAGAGCTACAAATGAATCAATGATTTCCTACTTAACCAATAATTCCCTTTAAGCCAGTATAGATAGATACGATGGTGGTTCCAAGAGCAACAATTGTTCCACCATATTCCTGCATTTTTTTTAGCGTACTATGAAGACTAGCAGGAGAAATTTGCGCCCCGCCTAATCCGCCAACAACCACTTTTAGGAATGGGTTGATTAATGCCGCTCGAAGATGACGCTGTCTGCTTGCATAAGCAACACCCCCCAATAGCATCCCAGTTAGAAAACTAAAGGCAATACTTGCCGAGTACTCTAAAACTTCGCGCCATTCAAAGCCATTTTGAGGCCAAATGGGAGAACCATCTACGAGCGAAGTCATCCAACTCATTCCAATTACGGACGCTATTGCCAAAAATACCACCCCAATAAACCATGGGAATAGCTTGCGTGGTGCACTCTTAAACAGGAAATAACCAAAAGGTAAAGGCAACACAATTGATATCAACCTCAAATACAAAGGCTTGGTGTCATACACAATGGTAATGAGCCCATGTGCGGCCAATAAAAACAGAAGAGGAACGCCTATGTAAGTAAAAATATCAAGCAAAGACTTAGCGAGACTTCTAGGTTGAGCATATTTTTCAGCTTGCTCATCAAGCAATAACTGCAATTCGGCAATACGATGCTCATAGGCTTCTTGATTTGGAATTTGTTCGAGACGCTTCTCTAGCTCAACTACCTTAGCCATCATTGGCTTAAATAAGTAGACATCTCGAGTACAGACTTTGCAAACTGTAGCCTCCTCAGCAATTTCAGAGAGACAAAATGGGCAATCCATTATTTAGCAACATTCAAAGTAAATACTGAATTTGTTTCTCGCCCATCAACATCTTTCACTGTTACCCGGATCATGTGGGTTCCTGGAGGTATATCCGCCTTTGCAAAATCAATACCACTTGCGCTAATCGCGCTTTTCAGTCGAGGAGTTAGGTCTACAAAAGGGGATTTCATATAGATTACCTTGACAGAATTGGGATCAATTTTTCCCTCACCGCGCGCCTCAAAATGAACCTTAAAATCAATCGGGGAGTTTACGGGAACATCAGCCTCAGGGGAAGCCAGCTTGACTGAAGGCCCTCGAGAAATACCACGTGTTGCCAATGCGCCAGAAGCCGCTGGGAGTGCTGCCTCTTTTGGACTAATTAAAGGTGCTGAAAATGCTATTTGTGCGGCAAGCAGAAAAAGTGATGCAGCAAAAAATTGAATAAATTTCATAAATACCTCAGATCATTAAGAATCAATCATTACACAATACCAAATCAATCACCTACAACCACAAAGGGAGCCCAAAACAAAGGGTGGGCATAAGAATATTTCATGGCTCCACCCTCCCTCATGCCCCCTTGGTCGACTTGATTAAGCATCGCCTGACGCAAAGCTTCAGACTTTGGGAGCCCTTGATTTTGCTGTTGGCGTTTGAATAAGTCCGTCATCAATTGTCTTGATGCCACTGAATCCACTGGCCAATTAGAAACTAAAAGCGCTTTAGCTCCAGCAAAAAAGAATGCTCTACCCAAGCCAGAAACAGCCTCTGAGCCAGCACCCTCGCCTGCCGCAGTATTGCATGCAGAAAGAACCACCCAATCAGCGTCTAACTTCAAAGCAATCACTTTGTCCATTGTTAATAGGCCATCATCTTGGTCCCCTGTTACCTCAGGGGATGACATTGCAAGCGCAGGCTGAGTCAACCCATTGAGCTCGCCAGGAACTAAGCCATGAGTCGAAAACATGATAACTTTGCGATCTGACAAATCCATTGATGTCACCTGCTTCACGCTTGCCTGCTTATGCAAAAATATATCGCTAGACTGTGCCCCAACCACTTTGCCAATCTCCTCAATCTCCAGACTAGTGTCCGGCAATCGCGGTAAAAGAGCCAACTCTGCAGAGCTAACACCCGCAGTTTTAGGAACACTTCTTAGTGCAAGAGGTCTACCACGGGTAGCCAACTGTGTTGAAGCTGATTTTTGAGCATTCCTTTCTTGAGCGCCACTAAAGTAAGGATCTCCAAAGCCAATAAAATTTTTCCTATTTGAGTTACCCTCAGGAAGACTTCTCAGGGCGGTTAGCGCAGTTACAGAGGGAACCTGGGCGACTGCAATTTCCCTAGTAAGCCAAGGTACAGACTTATATCCCTCAAAAGTAATGGGGCCTCCCTTTGCAGGCTGAGCTATCGCCTGGGTAACCAACAAGGAAATTGGCAGCTGGCCAAGCTCTGCATGAGGAACAACCAACATGACTTTCTTGCCCTTAAAACCCGCCTCCACTGGCGCCAAAATTGTTTGATAAAGCTTATAGGCAAGGACTACATCAAACGCTGGTATTTCATCGATTGTTGACACCCCAGGGTCCAGCGCCTTCCTTAATTGCGCAACTTGGGCGGCCATTTGCTTGCGACCAATTGGTAATTGAGAAAATTGGGAGGCGCCCTGCTTGCCTATCGCCCAAACATATCCGACATTTTCGGCAAAATACCAAGAAACGAGAACTTCGTCAGCCTTCAATAAGCGCTGAGTACGCTCAATCGTGGCTGGTTTTGGCTCAACAAGTTCTGCATAATCAGGAAATTTTTTCTCAATCTCTTTTTTAAGCGCTTCACGCTGAGATTTAAATACCTCAAGATCAGACTGAATTTTTCCCTGCACTGCGGGTAACTGCTGATCGGGTGATGCCGAACGCAACCCCGTTAGCAATTCCGATAAGGTATTGATTCTTCTTTGCAAATCCTGCTCTTGCCTTGCCAGACCAGCAAGTTGAGGATCCTGAATATTTGCACGCGCTGCACTTGCAGTTAAAGCCCTCTGAACAGCGCTGCCTCTAGCAATATCTGCAACCTGGAAAGCCTGAGCCGCCGCCAATGAAGCTTGAGAAGAATCTCCCTTCGCGGCTAGCGCTAAGGAAGCTAAATAACTCTCTAGCAGAAACGCCATGCGTTGTTGTTGTCTAATACTCGCTGTATCATTCTCGGCATCATTTCGCGCTTGATCTATCAAGATAGGGATCGAAGCTTTAAACGCCTCATCTGCTTCCGACTGTCTCCCCTCAGCCTGTAAGCTTGCAGCCTTAAATGCGCGCGCCATTGCAAGTCTAGGCGAATTCTTATCGGATATACCCTCGAGATCCTGAGTCATTCTATTGGACATCTCATATGCTTGCTTAGATTTCCCAATCTTCAGGGACGCCAAAACCCAATCGAAGTCACCCAGCCGGTATGTCTTTGCCATCTCAGGGTCAGTTTTAATTCCAGCAACCATCTCATCAAAAACTTGATTAGCTTCGGCATATTTTCCATCCGCCACAAGTGATGCACCTAGAGATCTTCGGGCTAGAGCAAGAGTGCCATTTGCGCCATCCGCACCTGCAGCCTTAACCGTATTTAATGCAACCTTGGAAAGTGCTACAGCTTCAGGATATCGACCTTGCTCATTCACAATTACAGCAAGCGTACGAAGGCCACGAGCAACCTCAATTGAATTTGATCCAAAGCTTGATAATGAAAGTGTGATGGACTTACGAGCATAAAATTCAGCGTCTATTAGCCTTCGCTGCCTCAATAAAACATTTGCTAAATTTAACTCTCTATTAGCAATTTGAGTAACGTAAATTCGAGGGTTATTCATTGGATCCGATGCAGTGCGTACCTCATCGCTTGCTATATCAATTTTGTTGGCATTATGTTTGACTTTTTCATACTGTGCTTCAAGCAAAAAAATCGCCTTTCTCAAAGACCTCTCACTCTCAACCCATTGCCCTTGCGTGGAATAATAAATACCCCGAGCGCTCTCATAATTAGATTCCCAGAATGGGCCATAATTCGTAAAAGCCTTTGTCCGTCTCAAAGTATTTAAAGTAGCCTCTAAAGCATCCAAAGCCTTCTTTGCAGCCTCAAAATTACCTGAATAGGAATAATAGGAACTAAGGAGTCTGCCCATGGTTATTTGGAATCCAGTCAAATTGGGCAGGGTTGATAATTGGTAAGCTTGGGCTTGCTGAATGTAGTTAATTGCAAGCGATTGCTTACCAGCAGAATTCTCCAGGACGCTAAGATCAATTAGATCACCCAAATACAGCTTAGGATTTTTTGATGGGTGCTGTTTAACAGCAATTTCTAGATTTTTTAATGCCTCACTGGTATTACCAAGATCCTCAAACGCGGCTGATCGCCTTCTATAAAAATGATTTAATTCTTCATTATCCTGAGCGCTGGGCACAGGCATCGCGATGATTTTTTTAGCCCGCTCAACTACCGCTAAATCCGGCTTAGTTTGCTCTACTAATCTGAGAATATCCTTAACATCCCTAGGAGGAGCTTTGATACTTTCAATACTTACCTCATCCCGAGTGGTATTAGCTAAAGTGCTACTAGAAAAAAGCGGGAGGCAACAATACAGCAGAAATAACTGAACAGTGAAGTACTTGCGCATATTAACCCCCTAGCTTCATTAGTTACATAGTAGCTCGTGAATAGTTTGAAATAAAGAATAACTAAGTAAGGTACCTATCAAGCTTTGAATGAACCCCCAGGGGCCCTCATTTTCATACTAGAGCGGACTTGCCAAGAAATCTGCATTGGCCGATAGCCAGGCTATATAACGGCTGACACCCTGCTCCACATTTAAGAAAGGCTCTGTATATCCGGCAGCGCGTAGTTTTGTTAAATCAGCCTGAGTGAAGCACTGATACTTCCCCTTAAGAGCGTCTGGAAATGGGATGTACTCAATCGCCTTTTCTTTAACCAACTCTTCTAGGCTAGCGGGGTTAGCGTTATCGATTTTACGCATCGCGTTTGCTACCGCATGAGCAACATCATTAAATGGTTGCGCGCGACCACTGCCAAGATTAAAAATGCCACTAATTTCAGGATGATCTAAAAAATAAAGATTAACCTTCACCACATCTTCAACTGATACAAAGTCACGACTTTGCTCGCCAGGCCCATAACCGCCATACTCGCCAAAGAGCTTAACCTTACCATTCGCTTTGTACTGATGGTATTGATGAAAGGCAACAGAAGCCATACGCCCCTTGTGTGATTCACGCGGACCATACACATTGAAATACCGGAAACCAACTACTTGAGCAGAGTTTGCATTCTCAGCAAAGCGTTTACGCATGACCTGGTCAAACAGGAACTTAGAGTAGCCATAAATATTAAGAGGCTTCTCATGCTCACGACTCTCAACAAATACATCAGAACCACCATAAGTTGCAGCCGAAGATGCGTACAAGAGTTGCACCTTTTGCTCGGTACAAATATCAAGCAAATCCATGGTGTAGCGAAAGTTATTAGCCATCATGAAAATGCCATCAGTCTCCATGGTGTCAGAACATGCGCCCTCATGAAAAACCGCTTTAACCTTACCAAAGCGGCCACTCCTAAATGCTTCTAGGAACTCATCCTTGTCGAGATAATCAATGATGTCCAAGTCAGCAAGATTGCGATATTTATCTGCAGGGCGTAAATCATCTACAGCGATAATATTTTTCTCACCGCGCGCATTGAGTGCCTGAACAATATTGGCACCAATAAATCCAGCGGCGCCCGTTACGATAATAGTCATTGCAATTCCTCGGAAGTCACCGTCGCGGTTCCTAATTTTCCAACAACAATGCCACCCGCACGATTCGCCAAAGACATTGCTCTTTCAAGTGGCCACTGGGCCGCCAACGCTACCGCTAAAGTACCAATCACCGTATCGCCAGCACCCGAAACGTCAAATACTTCGCGAGCCTGAGCCTTGACATGACTCACACCAGCCTCGGTAAATAAACTCATACCCTCTTCAGATCGAGTCAATAGTAAGGCCTGGAGATCAAGGGAGCGTCGCAAATCTTGCGCCCGCCTAGTTAAATCTTCCTCGCTTGTCCACTGACCCACTACTTGACGCAATTCACTGCGATTAGGCGTCAATACAGTGGCACCGCGGTATTTAGCGTAATCATCGCCCTTAGGGTCAACCAATATCATCTTCTTCTGCGCCCTAGCCTGCTCAATCATCAGAGCCACCTGTCCTAAAGCACCTTTTCCGTAATCCGACAAAATCACCACATCAGCATCGCCAACGAGCTTCTCATACCGCTCCAGCTTATGGGCTAAGGCCGCCTCACTCGGAGCCTCTTCAAAATCTAAACGAATGAGTTGCTGCTGTCTCGCAATCACACGCAACTTAACGGTTGTAGGTACCTTGCCATCGATTTCCAGCTGGCTATCTACGCCACTTTCTTTGAGCAACTCGGAAACACGGCGTCCAGACTCATCATCACCAATCACGCCTAAGATCGTTGTCTTTGCGCCGAGCGCCGCTACGTTACGAGCCACGTTTGCAGCTCCACCAAGACGCTCATCAATCTTACCTACCTGCACAACTGGCACAGGAGCTTCAGGAGAAATGCGATTCGTATCACCAAACCAATAGCGATCGAGCATGACATCCCCAACCACCAACAAGCGGGCTTTAGAAAATTGTTCTCGGTTTGCTTTTTCCACGGGAGCTTATTTATCTATTGTTATTTGTATTGCGCTTAATTATGACGACCAATACCCTGGTATTCAATGCCTAATTCTTGCATAGCCTGAGGCTCATATAAATTACGGCCATCAAAGATAATAGGATTCTTGAGTTTAGCCTTCAAAAGATCAAAATCAGGGCTACGGAAGGCTTTCCATTCCGTGACGATAACTAAGGCATCTGCCTGCTCTACTGCAACCATCGGATCATCTACCAGCGATACTTGTTTTAGGCCTGCTGGATTATTCTTAAAGTCGAGATCCAAGCAATGTTTCGCCTCAGGCATTGCCACAGGGTCATGAGCAACGACCTGTGCTCCACGCTTAACCAGCTCTGTGATGATGACCCGGCTAGGTGCTTCGCGCATATCGTCAGTATTGGGTTTGAAAGCGAGGCCCCACAAAGCGAACTTTTTACCAGACAAGTCCTTGCCAAAGCGTTTCTCGATCTTTTCAACCAGAATATATTTTTGCGCCTCATTGACTGCTTCAACAGCATCCAGAATCTTAAGATCGCGGCCATGCTCGATAGCAGTCTTAGATAAAGCTGAAACGTCTTTAGGAAAGCAAGAGCCTCCATAGCCAGTTCCAGAATATAAAAAGCCATATCCAATGCGAGAGTCCGAACCAATACCTTGGCGAACCGCCTCAATATCAGCACCAACCAAGTCAGCCAAATTAGCCAACTCGTTCATGAAAGAAATGCGGGTGGCTAGCATTGCATTAGCGGCGTATTTAGTGAGCTCAGCACTTTTCACATCCATGTAATAGGTGCGCTCATGATGACGATTAAATGGAGCGTAGAGTTTACGCATTTGCTCTTTAGCGCGCTGACCAGCTGGAGTGTTTTGAGTTCCAATCACAATACGATCAGGGCGCATAAAGTCTTCTACAGCAGCGCCCTCCTTAAGAAACTCTGGATTAGAAACCACTGAGCAGAGTTCTGGCGAAAGACCTCTTTTACTTAACTCCTCGGCGATAGCAGCCGAAACTTTATCGGCAGTACCTACTGGTACAGTCGATTTATCCACGATCACTTTCGGAGTGGTCATATGGCGACCAATATTACGAGCAGCAGCAACCACATACTGAAGATCGGCTGAGCCATCTTCATCAGGAGGAGTACCAACAGCAATAAATTGAATATCGCCATGAGCAACAGAGGCTGCGATATCTGTCGAAAATTGGAGTCTACCAGCTGCGCGATTGCGCTCAATCATTTCTTTTAAGCCTGGCTCATAAATGGGGACGCCACCAGAATTCAGAATATCAATTTTTTTGGGATCCACATCCACGCAAAAAACATTATTACCCTGTTCTGCTAAGCAAGCGCCAGTAACAAGACCGACATAACCGCTTCCAATGATGGTGACTTTCAAAATATCTCCAAGTAAATCGTAATTATTTTCAGTTACATCGAAGGGCCGCTAGGAACGGCTCCCTCGCTACGCCTTGGGGAGTATGCCTCCCAATGATTACAGCCTGGGCATTGCCAATAAAAACGTCGCGCCCGAAAGCCGCAGTTCCCGCAGGTGTAGCGCGCAAGACTAGTTGTTCGCTGCTTCAATAAACTTAAAGTTGCCTGTAAGTCAGCAATTCTTTCTGGTGAACCGCTATTTGTCTGGGCAAGCATCAAACGTGTCTCAGCAAGTTTTGATAAAGCACTTAAGCTTGGTGAGTCCTGCATTACTTGGACCAACATCGCTTCGGCAGCTTGCGCACCACGAATTTGCACCATATGCTTTTGAACGATATCTAATAACTCGCCTGAAGCTTGAGTCTTTAGCAATTCGCAGAGGGCAGTCAAACCAGCATCCGCCTTATCAATCACGGCGTGCGCCGCCATCCAACGATCCGCCAATAAATGCATATATGCAGGATGGGTGCCGGCCACAATGCTCCAAACTTCTATTGCTTGAGCTGGACGATCAACCGCCATCAAATAATCACCCTGCAAAATCAATGCGCGCGCATGATTTGGAATGGCTTGCAAAGCCAATTGAATCGATCTCTCGACTTCCGGTAAATCTTTTCGGCGAAGCGCCTCTTGCCCAATCTCACAATGAAATTGTGCGATTTCTGTATGGTGTGACTTGCCCTGCAAACCTTCTAGCTCACTAGCAGCAACAATCGCTTTTTTCCAATCACGCTCGATCTGATACATCTCCAGCAAGCTTTCTTTCGCGGGGGCAGCGAACTTACCATCGCCCACACGATTCAAAGAAGCTTCCGCACGGTCTAGCAAGCCAGCACGTAAAAAATCGCGGCCTAATTCATAGGCGGCATGATCACGATCGCGGGGTTTTAAGTCATCGCGGTTGGCTAAATGTTGATGCACCCGAATAGCTCGCTCAGTCTCACCACGGCGGCGAAATAAGTTACCCAAAGCAAAATGCAACTCAATAGTTTCAGGATCTAATTGAGCAATCTTGACTAAAGTTTCAATTGCCTGATCTGGCTGTTCATTTAATAAAAGGCTTAAACCTTTAAATGTGGAGCGCTGCTGTCGCATACGCTCACGTTCATCCATGCGATTTTCAAGACGCAAGTCCCAGCGTGAAGCCAGCCACCCTACCCCGAATAGAATAGGCAACAACAATAGCCATGAGGTTGAGATCTGAATCATGATGTGCAGAACTTAAATAAAAAAATGGCCCGAATGGACCACTGCTTATGTGTTAGGCGACTAGGCACCAGAACCCTCTTTGGGTCCCGCTTGCTTTAGCGGCTTGTAATCAACGCGCTCACGCAATTCTTTTCCAGGCTTAAAGTGTGGCACCCTTTTTTCTGGGATTAATACCTTCTCACCAGATTTAGGATTGCGGCCAGTACGTGCTGGACGGTGATGCAAAACAAAACTGCCAACACCACGCAACTCAATACGCTTACCTGCGGCTAAAGCGTGAGTCATAGCGTCTAACAATGTTTTTACTGCTAACTCCACATCCCTAGGCAGCAGCTGGGGAAATTGTTCCGCCAAGCTCTCCACAAGTTCGGAGCGAGTAATTGCTTGTTGCTCTTGATCTGACATGATCTATCAATAAAAAACCGCCGCTCTCCTAATGGAAAGCGGCGATATTGATTTAGCCTTGATTGTCCAACTTAGCCTTCAACAAAGCACCCAGATTGGTTGTGCCAGACTGCGCATCACCTTGGAGCTTGCTCATAGCATCTTGTTGGTCAGAGCTGTCTTTAGCTTTGATTGAAAGATTGATTACACGTGACTTACGATCAATGTTAATGATCATTGCAGTTACGCTATCGCCTTCTTTCAATACATTGCGTGCATCTTCTACGCGATCTGTTGAGATCTCGGAAGCGCGCAAGTAAGCTTCAACTTCATCAGCCAAGTGAATGGTTGCACCCTTAGCATCAACAGCCTTCACAGTGCCAGTGACAAGGCTACCCTTATCGCTTACGGATGTGTAGTTATTGAATGGGTCACCAGACAATTGCTTAATGCCAAGAGAGATACGCTCTTTCTCAACATCGATGGCCAATACAGTAGCTTCAACTTCATCGCCTTTTTTGTATTTCTTAACAGCCTCTTCGCCTGGCTCATTCCATGAGAGGTCTGAGAGGTGAACTAAACCGTCGATACCACCTGGCAAGCCGATGAACACACCGAAGTCAGTAATAGACTTGATTGCGCCAGTCAACTTATCGCCTTTTTGCTGGCCACGTGAGAACTCTTCCCATGGATTAGCTTTGCACTGCTTGATGCCCAAGCTAATACGACGCTTGTCTTCATCAATGTCCAGAACCATCACTTCAACTTCGGTTCCTAGTGCAGTAGCTTTACTTGGGGCAACGTTCTTGTTGGTCCAGTCCATTTCAGAAACGTGTACCAAACCTTCAATGCCAGATTCGATTTCAACGAACGCGCCGTAATCAGTGAGGTTGGTTACCTTACCGAATAAACGGGTGTTCGGTGGGTAACGGCGAGCGATACCAACCCATGGATCATCACCAAGCTGCTTCACACCGAGTGAAACGCGGTTCTTCTCTTGATCGAACTTCAAAATCTTTGCTGTAACTTCTTGACCAACAGTCAACATCTCGCTTGGGTGACGCACACGACGCCATGCCAAATCGGTAATGTGCAAGAGGCCATCGATGCCACCGAGATCCACGAATGCGCCGTAGTCCGTAATGTTCTTAACGATACCTTGAACAACGCTACCTTCTTTAAGGTTAGACATCAACTTCGCGCGCTCTTCACCTTGGCTAGCTTCAACCACTGCACGACGTGACAACACTACGTTATTACGCTTACGGTCAAGCTTGATAACCTTGAACTCCATCGTCTTACCTTCGTAAGGGCTGGTGTCTTTGATTGGGCGTGTATCAACGAGTGATCCAGGCAAGAATGCGCGGATACCGTTAACCATCACAGTCAAGCCGCCTTTAACCTTACCAGTAACAGTACCGGTAACGATCTCAGCTTGCTCGAGAGCTTTTTCCAAGTTCATCCATGATGCCAAGCGCTTCGCTTTGTCACGGGAAAGGATTGTGTCGCCATAGCCGTTCTCAAGAGCGTCAATAGCAACAGAAACGAAATCGCCAGGAGCTACTTCAATCTCGCCAGCGTCGTTATGGAATTCTTCAACGGGAATAAACGCTTCAGACTTTAAGCCAGCGTTAACAACGACGAAGTTATGGTCGATGCGAAGAACTTCAGCCGAAATAACTTGGCCGGTCTTCATATTCGATCGGGTTAATGATTCTTCAAATAGTTCTGCAAATGATTCAGACATGTATATTCACTTTGTGCCGCCAGAAGGCCTGACGGGTTAGGTTAAAAAAGCCCCAAGAAACACGCTCTATTAGAAAATCGCGTTGTAGAGTTCCCCAAGACACCAAAACTACAGCTTTACTACTGACATCTACTACTGACGCTTAAGTTGCCTTGGATTGATACCAATCTAAAACCGTCTTAACCGCTTGATCTATCGATAATTCTGATGTTTCAAGCACTTTGGCGCCATCTGCTACCAACAAGGGTGCGGCACCTCGACTGCTGTCTCTGGCATCACGCTCCTGCAAATCATGCAGCAAGTCTTCAAGTTTAGCAGAAATTCCCTTAGCTATCAATTGCTTATACCGACGTTCGGCCCTAGCTTGAGCTGTTGCAGTCAGGAAAACCTTTAAAACTGCATCTGGAAATATCACGCTGGCCATGTCACGACCATCAGCAACCAAGCCAGGGGCAACCCGAAAACCATGCTGAACACCTACCAAGGCCTGCCTAACCTCAGGGTGGACAGCAATTGCTGAGGCGCGCAGACCGATTTCCTCGGCACGAATAGCTTCGGTGACATCCTCAGAATCGAGCAGAATTTGACCATTTTTAAAAGAAATCACCAGTTTTTTAGCCAAAATACCCAGCTCTGGACCGTTTTTTGGGTCAATTGAGGCTTTTTGACTGCCTAAGGCAACTAAGCGATAGAGCGCTCCACTATCCAAGTAATGAAAACCTAGCTTTTCTGCTACCAAAGAAGCAACCGTCCCTTTACCAGAAGCAGTTGGGCCATCAATCGCAATCACTGGGGGTAGATTCATTAATGCCAAGCGTTAAGAAACGACCTTTGCAAACTCAGCAAAGTAAGTTGGGAATGTTTTAGCCACGCAATCAGGATCATTAATCTGAAGTGCATTAGGACCAAACGCTGCCAAGGAGAAACACATGGCTACCCGGTGGTCGTCATAAGTATCAATACCCTCACTCGGTGACTTCCAATCTGCCGGAGCATGGGGTGCCTGAACGACGATATAGTCAGGACCCTCTTCGACAATTGCACCTAATTTTTTCAACTCTTTGGCCATTGCCGCAATACGATCTGTTTCTTTTACACGCCAACTAGCAATGTTATTAAGGCGAGTTGGGCCCTCGGCAAATAACGCAGCAACAGCGAGCGTCATTGCCGCATCAGGAATCTCCGTGCAATCCATCGTAATGCCATTGAGTTTGCCATTGGAATTTTTTACACCAGTGACCTCAATCCAATCCTCACCAGCATCAATCTTCGCACCCATCAATGCAAGCGCATCCGCAAAAGCGACATCACCCTGAATGCTATCGCTACCAACACCCAATACGCGCACAGGTCCACCACCAATAGCGCCTAGCGCCAAGAAGTAAGATGCTGAAGATGCATCACCCTCTACAGATAAGGTTCCAGGGCTTTGATATACAACTTCTGATGTTTTGGCAGGGATAATAAATGACTGCGCATCAGGGCAAGCGACCTTGACACCAAAACGCGACATCAATTTGAGTGTGATCTCAATATACGGTCGAGAGATGAGTTCACCAATCACTTCAATTTTGACCGACTGTGTAGCCACTAATGGCAATGCCATTAACAAAGCGGTGAGAAATTGACTAGATACGTCACCTCGAACCCTAACCACATCTTTAATTTGAATATCCGCGCCGGAGATCTTGATAGGCGGGTAACCTTCTTGCAATTCGTAATCAATCTTCGCGCCCACTTGGCGCAAACCATCCACCAAATCACGAATAGGGCGCTCATGCATACGTGGCACTCCCGATAAACGGTAGTTGCCACCCTGCATTGCGAGCGCGGCAGTTAGTGGACGAATCGCTGTACCCGCATTACCCATAAAAAGATCTGCATCTTGTATTGGAAATTTGCCGCCACAACCTTCGATCACACAAATCTTATTCGGCTGATCCGTTACGGTTAAACCCAACTTACGCAAAGCATTGCGCATCACTTGAGTATCATCAGCATCCAGTAAATTTTTGAGGGTAGTGGTACCCGTAGATAAGGCTGCTAATAAAAGAGCGCGATTGGAAATACTCTTCGAGCCCGGCAAGACAATGGAGCCTTGTGCTCGCTTAAATGGACCAATCTTAATGCCTGGCAAGCCACTCATCAAAGCACATCCAAATCTTGACGTGCTTTACTAGCCTTGTTAAATAATTTTTCCAGACCAGCGCCATCACTTTCAGAGATTAATTTACGCATATGACCGACGATCAATAAGTATTGATCCAATTCTTTTAGGATCGCCGCACGATTACCCAAACAAATATCTCGCCACATCTCGGGGCTCGAAGCTGCAATGCGGGTGAAATCCTTAAAGCCCGCACCGACATGACTGAGCTTTTGCTCTGCATCTTCTGAATTAACCACACTTGCCATCAATGCGTAAGACAGTAAATGAGGTAAGTGGGATACCGCAGCATAGATCGCATCATGCTGCACACAAGAAATCTTCTTCACTACAGATCCAGTGGACTGCCAAAAACCTTCGATTAAATCGGTATCTTGTGGAGAATTTTCTTGCAAAGGACAAAGAATCGTTTGTTTGCCCTCAAAGAGATCTGCTTTAGCAGCGCTAGCACCGTGTTGGGCACCACCCGCAATAGGATGTGCTGGAACAAACTGACAAGCTTTCTTACCTAACACTTCCTTAGCGGCCAATATCACATCGCCTTTAGTACTACCAGCATCGGTAATCATGGTTCTAGCTTCTAAATGAGGCTCAAGCACCTCAAAGGCCGCCCTCATTTGAGCAACGGGCACACAGAGCACAATCACGTCGGATTGCTTAGCGGCATCTGTTAAATCCACAACGCCATCAATGGCACCCATCTTTAGAGCCTGATCTAGATTTTCCTGGCTGCGCCCCACTCCCAAGACTTTTTTGACAACGCCAGCTTTCTTGAGAGACAAACCCAGAGACGCGCCAATCAAACCAACGCCAACAATAGTGACGGTACCGAAATTGCTTACTGGATTAATAATTGCCATGGGCGTCTTGAATGGATCTTCTGATTGTTGAATGATCGAATTACTTCGATGTCAAGATATCACTCAGTGCGGATATGAATGCATCATTCTCTTGAGGCAAGCCAATCGAAATTCGCAGCCACTGCGGCAGACCATAGTTACCCACTGGACGAACAATAACGCCACGTTTGAGCAACTCTAAATTAATACGAGCGCCAGCACCATCATCCTCGCCCACCTTGACCAATACAAAGTTACCGGCCGAAGGCAAATAGTTCAGACCAAGCCGATCAAATGCTTGGGTCAACTGAGCAAAGCCCGCACGATTTAATTCATAGCCTTGCTGCAAAAATTCAGCGTCTTGTAGTGCAGCAATTGCTGCCGCTTGCGCCAAACTGTTCACATTAAAGGGTTGACGAATACGATTCAATAAATCAGTCAAGACAGGCTGAGCAACACCGTAACCAATCCGCAAACCCGCTAAACCATACGCTTTAGAAAAGCTACGCGACAAAATCATATTCGGAAAACGCTTTACCCAGGCAACAGCGTCATATTGCTGCTCAGGAGTCAGGTACTCGTTGTAAGCCTCATCTAGTACCACGACAACATGCGGTGGTAAGGCAGAGAGAAACTCTTCAATCTCTTTGGCGCTTAAGTAGCTACCGGTTGGGTTATTCGGGTTAGCAACAAAAACTAGTTTCGCCTTATCGCCAGAGGCCTTAACAGCTTGCAACATGGCAGGCAAATCATGGCCATAAGCTGCGGTAGCATCTACTTCTATTGCGCGAGCTCCAACCGCTTGAGCGGCCAACGGATAAACGGCAAATGCGTGTCGAGAAAAAATAATGTCATCGCCTGATTGCGCAACAGCCCGTGCTGCCAACTCCAAAATATCATTACTACCATTACCTAAGGTAATCCAATCTGCTGGAACTCCTAAACGAGCAGACAGAACATTTTTTAACTCAAAGCCATTAGAGTCAGGATAGCGGCCTAAATCACCGGCAGCCTTGAGCATGGCCTCTTGAGCGGACTTTGGCATACCCAATGGATTCTCATTAGATGCTAGCTTCACAATCTTGTTTTCATCCAAGCCGTATTCGCGAGCTACTTCGCTAATAGGGCGACCACCTACATAAGGTGCGATTGCCTGAATATGTTTTAAACCGATCTTAGAGCTCATGCTGAGTGTGGATATGAACCAAGGTTTTTATAAAAAGCTGCTGTCGTCTTTAACTCTGCTAAAGCCTTTGCGACTCTAGCATCTTCAGCGTGTCCTGCGACATCAATGTAAAAGTGATATTCCCAAGTGCCCTTGCGCGCTGGACGTGACTCGAAACGATTCATTGAAACACCATGTTTTGCAAGAGGCTCAAGTAAGCGATGAACAGCGCCAGGTTGGTTATCTACAGAAAGCACCAAAGAGGTCTGATCTTTACCAGTAGGCTGACACTCATAAGTACCCACTACAACAAAACGCGTACGGTTATGTGGATCATCTTGAATCTGCGCAGCAACTGCCTGCAAGCCATATGCCTCTTGCGCAGGCTCACCTGCGATCGCAGCTAAGGTGGGATCGCTAGCAGCCATTCGAGCAGCCTCAGCATTGCTACTGACTGCCTGACGCTGAAGTTGTGGTGCATGCAAGCTCAACCACTGCTGACATTGGGCCAAAGCTTGAGCATGAGCGCAAACTGTTGTGACGCCATTCAAGTTACCGCTCTTTGTTAGAAGATGATGGCGAATCGGTAGGACTACTTCGCCACTAATGCGCATTGGAGAATCTAGTAGCAAGTCCAAGGTTCTTGAAATCGCACCTTCACTTGAGTTCTCGACTGGAACAACGCCAAACTGTGCCGCACCCTTCTCAACCGCTTTAAAGACTTCATCAATACTGCTACAAGGTAAACCTGCAATTGAGTGACCAAAATAGGTTTGTGCCGCTTGCTCTGAAAATGTTCCAACCGGACCAAGATAAGCAATAGTCTGGCGAGCCTCTAGGGCACGGCAAGCTGACATCACTTCACGCCAAATTGCAGCAATTCCATCTGGTAATAAAGGGCCCTTGCTGAGTTCTTGCAAGCGGGCAACGACTTGGCGCTCACGCTCCGGCCTAAAGACTGGCGATGCAAATCCGCCTTTGATGTGGCCGACTTCTTGAGCTGCTTTTGCGCGCTGTGTCAGCAAATCCAAAATCTGCGCATCGAGTGCGTCAATCTTGTCCCGTATTGGTGCTAAACGCTGCTCTTCGGTACTCTGGTCTTTGGAGCTCATTAGGCACGCCTTTCAAAGTCACGCATAAATTCCACTAGCGCCTTGACACCCTCGAGTGGCATTGCGTTGTAAATACTGGCACGCATACCGCCGGCCGCCTTATGACCACGCAGGGCTACTAGACCCGCTGCATTGGATTGCTCTAAGAACTGTGCATTTAAATTTTCATCCTTCAAAAAGAAGGTGACATTCATGCGGGAGCGATATTCCTTAGGGATACGATTCTCATACAAACCACTTTGATCCAGGAAGTTGTAAAGTAAATCCGCCTTTTCTTGATTGCGCTTCTCAATGGCCTTCACACCACCTTGCTTCAATAGCCACTTAAAGCCAAGACCAGCCATGTAGATTGCAAAGGTAGGTGGAGTATTAAGCATCGACTGATTGGCGGCTTGCTTTGTCCAATCCCAAATCGACGGTGTGATCTTCATACTATGACCAAGCAAATCTTTGCGGACGATCACAATCGTAACGCCAGATGGGCCAATATTTTTCTGAGCACCACCAAACCAAACCCCACATTTGGTGACATCCATTTCCTTGGAGAGGATATTGCTCGAGACATCGGCAACCAACAGTTTGCCATTGACATCGGGAACGCCCGGAAACTCTACACCGCCAATTGTTTCATTCGCACAATAATGAACATAAGCAGCATTATCAGATAAGCGCCAGGTAGAGCGTGCTGGAATCGTATTAAATTTTTCGTCTGCAGAGGATGCCGCTAAATGCGCAACGCCATATTTGTCCGCCTCTTTATAAGACTTTTCCGACCAAATACCAGTCACCAAAAAATCTGCTTTAGGGCCATTAGGTCCCAAGGACATGAGATTCATGGGAATAGCTGCGTTTTGACCAAGCCCGCCACCTTGAAGCAACAAGATCTCATATGAGTCGGGGATATTCATCAAAGTACGCAGGTCATGCAAGGCCTCTTCATAAACCGCCATGAACTCTTTACTGCGGTGACTAATTTCCATCACGCTAGTGCCGAGTCCATGCCAGTTCAACATCTCAGCAGCAGCCTGCTTTAGCACCTCTTCAGGCACGGTAGCTGGCCCCGCAGCGAAATTGAAAATGCGGCGGTCAAACGTCATGATGAATTAATTAACCTTAATCAAATGCCAATTAGGCATCACCAGCTTCATCGGAATTAGAGTCAACCGCTGGATCAGCGGCTACATCACCTGCTTCGCCCTCTTCACCATCATCGATTTCATTCTCATCATCCGAATCACTCTCAGCGATACGCTGTAAGCCAGACAAACGAGTGCCTTCATCGACGTTGATCAAGGTCACACCTTGAGTGGCGCGACCCATCTCACGAATCTCTGATACACGTGTACGTACCAAGATGCCGCCAGTGGTAATCAACATAATTTGGTCTTCAGGAGAAACTAAAGCCGCGGCCACCACCTTACCGTTGCGCTCTGTCGTCTGAATTGCAATCATGCCTTTTGTTCCGCGGCCATGACGGGTGTACTCGCCAATCGGCGTGCGCTTACCAAAACCATTTTCAGTTGCAGTTAAGACGCTGCTAGGAATAGTTACCCCATTAGCATCCACAACCGCAGCCTCAGCACCTTCCGCTGCTTCAGCTGGAGCAACTAGCATCGCAATCACTTGGTGGCCATCGCCCAAATTCATACCCCGTACACCGCGTGCTGTACGACCCATTGGACGCACATCATTCTCATCAAAGCGTACCGCTTTACCAGCATCAGAGAACAACATCACATCATGCTGACCATCAGTAATAGCTGCGCCAACTAAGAAGTCATTCTCATTTAAATCGACAGCAATAATTCCAGCCTTACGTGGGTTAGAGAAATCAGATAAACGCGTCTTCTTCACCGTGCCCAAGCTAGTAGCCATAAAGACATAGTGATCATCCTGGTATCCCTTGATTGGGAGAATCACAGTAATCTTTTCTCCTTCAATCAGCGGGAACATATTGACGATTGGTTTGCCGCGTGAGGTACGGCTTCCTTGCGGAACCTCCCACACTTTGAGCCAATACATGCGACCACGATCAGAGAAGCACAGAATAATGTCGTGCGTATTTGCGACGAATAAAGTTTCAATCCAATCTTCGTTCTTGGTAGCTGCAGCCTGCTTGCCACGACCGCCACGCTTCTGCGCGCGGTACTCGCTCAATGGCTGGCTCTTCATATAGCCGGTATTAGAAAGCGTGACCACCATATCTTGAGGAGTGATCAAATCTTCTGTAAACAATTCAGTCGCATTCATTTCAATAAATGAACGACGACCAGTATCGCCACCAGCAATACCGAATTCAGATTGAACTTCTTTTAATTCAGATTCAATGACTTGAGTAACGCGCTCTGGCTTCGCAAGCAAGTCGAGCAAGTCGGAAATTTCCGCCATTACCTCTTTATATTCATTCACAATCTTGTCTTGCTCGAGGCCAGTCAAGCGCTGTAAACGCATCTGCAAAATTTCTTGCGCTTGACTATCGGATAAGCGATATAGGCCAGTGGTCTGCATACCGTACTCTGGCAACAAACCTTCAGGACGATACGCATTACGACCACCAGGAGTATCGGTTTCAGCGCGAGCTAACATCTCACGCACCATAGATGAATCCCAAGCCTTACCCATTAACTCTTGCTTAGCAACAACTGGGTTTGCAGCGGCTTTAATGATGGCAATAAATTCATCAATATTTGCCAACGCAACAGCTAAACCCTCTAAGACATGGCCGCGTTCGCGCGCTTTGCGCAATTCAAAAATCGTACGACGAGTCACTACTTCGCGACGATGCTGTAAGAAGTACTCCAGCATCTGCTTTAAGTTCAACAAACGTGGCTGGTTATCAACCAAGGCCACCATGTTCATGCCAAAGTTGTCTTGAAGCTGGGTGCTCTTATAAAGGTTATTCAATACAACCTCAGGTACCTCACCGCGCTTAAGCTCAATCACTACGCGCATACCTGATTTATCAGACTCGTCGCGCAGATCAGAAATACCTTCTACTTTTTTCTCATTCACCAGCTCAGCGATGCGCTCAAGCAAGTTCTTCTTGTTTACTTGGTAAGGCAACTCATCAACGATGATGGCTTGGCGCGCACCCTTGTCGATATCTTCGAAATGGGTTTTGGCCCGCATAACCACACGGCCACGACCAGTGCGATAGCCCTCGCGAACCCCTTGAACCCCATAAATGATCCCGGCAGTTGGGAAATCTGGTGCCGGAATGATCTCGATGAGCTCATCAATCGTGCATTCAGGGTTATGAAGGACGTGTAAACAGGCTGAAACCACCTCATCCAGGTTATGGGGGGGGATATTTGTCGCCATACCCACAGCAATGCCAGAACTGCCGTTAATCAGCAAATTAGGCACTTTTGCAGGAAGAATCAGGGGTTCTTTCTCGCTGCCGTCATAGTTTGGTCCAAAGTCAACGGTTTCTTTGTCCAAATCGGCCAAAAGCTCATGAGCGATCTTACGCAGGCGGATCTCGGTATATCGCATCGCAGCGGCGTTATCGCCGTCTACGGAGCCGAAGTTACCCTGGCCGTCAACCAGCATATAGCGTAGCGAGAAGTCCTGGGCCATACGAACAATGGTGTCATACACCGCAGAATCGCCATGTGGATGGTATTTACCGATCACATCGCCAACTATACGGGCAGATTTTTTGTAAGCACGGTTCCAATCGTTGTTTAATTCATACATCGCGAATAAGACCCGTCGATGCACGGGTTTAAGCCCGTCACGCACGTCTGGCAGGGCTCTGCCGACAATGACGCTCATTGCGTAGTCCAAATAGGACCGCCGCATTTCGTCTTCGAGGGATATTGGTAGTGTTTCTTTAGCGGCTTGTTCCATTTAGAAATAATATCATTTTGATGACTGGTAGCCCCTATGCTAAGATTCTGTCAGTTTGTACGAAATTGAGATGTGTCGCTTTGCGGTTTTTTGCTTCAAAGTAGGGCGAATTACATTTAAGTTTGACTTTAATTAAAAAGAGATTTTTGAGGACTAAAAATGAACAAAACCCTAAAACTGTTGCTCGCTTCCGTTATTACTGTTTCTGCATCTGCAGCAATGGCTTCTGATAACTGGCAAAACGGCGATGGCGCCCTAAACTGGAAAAACGGCGATGGCACATTGTGCTGGCGCGATAACAACTGGACACCTGCAACTGCTGCTAAGGGTTGTGATGGCTGGTTGGCCCCTAAAGCTGCTGCTGCATCTGGTGTAAGCCAAAGCAAGATCACTTTGCAAGCTGACACACTTTATGACTTCGACAAAGCGACATTGAAGCCAGAAGGCAAGGCTACTTTGGACAAGATCGCCGCTGACTTGAAGAAGATCAAATTAGAAGTAATTATTGCTGTTGGTAACACTGATAGCGTTGGTACAGACGCATACAACATGGCTCTTGGCCAGCGTCGTGCTCAGTCTGTTAAAGCTTACTTAGTAAGCAAAGGTGTTGACGGTAGCCGTATTTACACAGAATCAAAAGGCAAGAGCAATCCGGTTGCAAGCAATGCAACTGCTGAAGGCCGCGCTAAGAACCGCCGTACTGACATCGAAGTTGTTGGTACAGCTGCAACTAAGTAATTCTTTTTACTTGTAAAAAAGCCCGCTTCTAGCGGGCTTTTTTATTTCCGCTATATTCGTAATTTATTCCACTTCAAGCATCACTCATTACCCTGAAAACTATGAACGTCGATCAGTCTGAAATCGCTAAATTTAGCGCCCTAGCGCACCGCTGGTGGGATCCCAATAGCGAATTCAAGCCATTGCATGCAATCAATCCCTTACGCCTAGACTGGATTAAGTCCTTCGTGGATCTGAATGGAAAAAAAGTGCTTGATGTGGGCTGCGGTGGCGGCATCCTCGCTGAATCCATTGCTCAATCAGGAGCTGATACCTGCGGCATAGATTTATCTGAAAAAGCACTCAAAGTCGCTGAATTACATGCGCTAGAGGTCGGCGCCAACCTCACATATCGTTCTATTTCGGCCGAAGCACTCGCTGAGGAAGAGCCAGAGCAATACGACGTTGTCACTTGCATGGAGATGCTAGAGCATGTTCCAAACCCAGCATCAGTAGTCCAGGCCTGCGCAAAGCTGTGCAAACCAGGAGGCACCCTATTTTTTAGCACCTTAAATCGCAGCCCAAAATCCTACTTATTTGCCATTATTGGGGCTGAATACATCCTCAGACTACTGCCGAAAGGCACTCACGAATACGCCAAATTCATCAAACCATCAGAATTAGTGGCATTTACCCGCCAAGCTGACCTAGAGATGATCGGCATTAAAGGAATGAGCTACAACCCCCTCTCCCAGGTCTACAGCCTCGGTGATGATGTGGATGTGAACTACATGATTGCTGCGCGCAAATGAATAGCGGCTTAAAAAGCCCCTACAACGGGGTGTTTTTTGATTTGGATGGCACCCTTGCCGATACCGCTCCAGACCTTGTAGCGGCTGCTAATCAGCTTCTGGTCGCGCGCAAACTCAAACCTAAGCCCTATGAAGTATTACGCCCCTGCGCCTCTGCTGGAGCTCGGGGATTGATTGGGGGCGCCTTTGGCATTGATACCGATCATCCCGACTTTATTTCCCTAAGAGATGAATTTTTCACTAACTATGAAAAAGCACTTCTGGTTGACAGTCAATTATTTGAAGGGATTGACCACTTACTCAACCAGTTAGATTATGCGCAACTCCCTTGGGGTATCGTCACCAATAAGAGTGAACGCTTTACCCATCCCTTAACCGAGCTAATGGGCCTGCGCCAAAGGGCTGCTTCTACGGTATCGGGTGACACTACGCCGTATTCAAAACCTCACCCTGAACCCATTTTGCACGCTGCAAAAATTGCCAACATTGATCCATCCAAGTCTATTTATGTCGGCGATGATATTCGTGACATCGTTGCAGGGAAAGCGGCGGGCATGAAAACTATCGCTGCTGCTTATGGCTACTGCGGCTGCGATGAACCTCCCGAGGCTTGGGGGGCCGATTACCTCGTACGCCACCCTCTTGAACTGCTAGAAATCATCTTTCCCAATAGGGGATAAAAGAACATCAGCAATTTAAGGCTATCGGCCTTAAAATAGAGATACCAATGCATGAACTCCGGGGTCGACATGGTTTCGACGTGGATTACAAAGCATCAAGGGCATACCGAGGACCCGTTATCTCGTAAATCAATGGGAATGTAATAACTGCTAACGACGAACGTTACGCACTAGCCGCTTAATTGCGGTTGCCCCTGAACTGATTCTCTCTTGGGTCAGGTAGCGCAAGCTACATCAGGGTCATTTACAAGAGATAAGACTATCTCGCGTCACGAGGGGTAGTACGAAAATTTAGTGAATCGTCAGCGTGGAACATGTCAATCTGTGCCTAGCTGGCTAAATTAAATGATATGACTAAGTATGTAGAACTTGTTGTGGAGGATTTGCGGACGCGGGTTCGATTCCCGCCGACTCCACCATTTTGAAGTATGTAACAGTCCAACGCCACCCACCAGGGTGGCGTTTTTCTTTTCAGCTCAATTACTCTACTTTGCCAATTTTCTTCACGACATTAACCATTTGCGCCGACTCTTTATCCCAGTAGACCTTAAATTCAGGCGCATCCATATACAAGATCGGACTACCAGCGCCATTGATTACCGTCCTTACGCGCTCATCATTTGCAGCCAATTTAGATGCTTCACGTAACTTATTGGTAATCGCATCAGGGGTCGCACTTGGAACAAATAATCCAGCCCACTGAGCAAATTCAATCTTGACGCCCAATTCTTTAAAGCTTGGCACATCCGGCATACTCGCTAGACGACCATCACCCCAATGCGCAAGAGCCCGAACTTTACCCGCCTTCAACTGTTGAACAATGGAAGATGGGCCAGTAGCAATTGCATCAACTTGCCCGCCAAGCAACCCTACAATTGCAGGCCCAGCACCTGTGTACGGAATGTGCACCATATAAAACTTCTCTGAGGACTTCAACATCTCCATGGGAACATGCATCGTTCCGTAATTACCAGATGATCCAAAATTATATTTACCTGGATTTGCCCTCATTGCAGCCACAAATGATTTGTAATCTTTCCAAGGACTATCAGCTCGAACAACCAAAACCGTTGGATCCGCAGTGAATCGAGCAATCGGCTTTAATTGATTAAGCTGAAAGGATGGCTCCTTACCTACTACCTTATCAGCCTCTGGAATAATCGAGATTGAAGATAAAGCCATCAGAATGGTGTAGCCATCAGGCTTAGATTTTGCAACGGCAGCCATACCAATTCCACCACCAGCTCCAGGTTTATTCTCTACGACGACAGGTTGCCCCAAAATTCTAGTGAGCGCCTCCGCAACCGGCCTCCCTACAGTATCTGCCACACCACCCGGAGGAAATGGCACCACCATCGTAATTGGCTTGGTGGGCCAAGCATCCGCAGTCTGGGCAAAACTCGGGCCAGCTATGGCGGCCCAAAAAATACATGCCACATAAGAGAAAAAAGTACCCATTTGGAATTGTTGTCTCATATTATTTAATTAAATTAGTTATTGATTGCTGATGATTTTCATACTACAACAAGGTTTTAATAGATAGAACAAATGCGCACTCAAAAAAACCCCCAACATTTCTGCTGGAGGTTTAATAAATACGGCTTAACGGCCACAATTACTGCATGGTGATGTTGGCATCTTTAATAACCTTGCCCCAACGCTCATATTCCTTACCCATATAAACGGTCATGGCCTCAGGGGGTGCATACGCACTTTCCACGCCGGCATCAAACAAAGCCTTCTTTGTTTCAGGGCTTGCCAATATCTTCACAATTTCTTTATTCAGTTTATTGACAATATCTGGCGGAGTGTTAGCGGGAGCAAGTAATGCTAACCACACTGATGCTTCATAACCAGGAACCCCCGCTTCAGCCAAAGTGGGAACATTAGGAAGCTGAGGAATACGCTTACCAGTGGTTACTGCCAAAGCGCGCAACTTACCCTGCTGGATATGAGGCAGCACATTAGGTACCGCAGCAAAGCTACTTTCCACAATACCCGCCAGTAGATCATTGGTAGCACCAGAACTACCTTTGTAGGGCACATGTTGGAGCTGGATATCAGTCATGGTGGCAAATAGGCCTCCCATTAAATGCTGATTTCCGCCATTACCAGATGATGCATAGCGAATAGAGTCTGGGGAAGCCTTCGCTAGCGCAATAAACTCCTTCACATTCTTCGCTGGCACCTTTGGATTAACGGCAAGAACGTATGCAGAATCAACTAACTTGCTGACAACCGTAAAGTCCTTTAATGCGTCATAAGGAACCTTTTTATAAATCCAGGGTCCTAAAACGTGGGCCGTTGAGACCATCACCAAGGTGTAACCATCCGGAGCTGCTTTAGCAACAGAATCCGTACCAATGGTTGAGCCTGCACCCGGCTTGTTTTCTACAACAAACTGCTGCCCCAAGGCGACTGACAGTTTTTGCCCCAAGATACGAGCAACAACATCAGTAAACCCTCCGGGACCAAAGGGAACAATCAATTTCACCGGCCGATCTGGGTAGTTAACTTGAGCGGATACTGGAGCGGCAATAAACCCAGCGATTGCCAAAACGCTAACGGCCCACTTCACAAATTTTTTCATGATTACCCCCTATAAACAGGCGCAGGCATTGTGAAGTAGCTATACAGAATCTGATAGACCATCATGTAGTTTTTTTGTTGAAAACTAGCATGGGAGATTCCAGCCATCACACTGAATTGCTTGTCTGAGTTTGGCAACAATTTATAAAAATCAATTAAGTCATCCATACCCGCAATACCGTCATACTCACCGCGCAAAATAATGGTTGGTACAGGGATTTTTTTAGGATCAACCAATGGCAACTTTGAGCACATATCCACATAAGTACCTGTTGGCATTGAATCATCTAGAGTCAAAATAGCATCAGCGAAAGACTCAATAGTAGCTTCATCAGCAGTACCAGGATGATCGCGATCAAAAATACTATGCACAAAAGCACGATCAATTGGACGACGATTTTTAGCAATGAACTCTGGTAATTTTTTCTTACGCTGCTCTAGAGTATGACTCCCCTCTCCAGTCCACACAAAAGCGTCTAAGGCTAACTTAGCAACTCGCTCAGGCTTGCGCTGTGTAAATAACGCTGCCTTCAAAGCGCCTGAGGAGATGCCGTACATCAGCAATGATTTAGAGCTGGTGTGATCAAGAATGTATTCACTTCCAGCGACCAAATCATCAGCACCGTTGCTGATATCAAAGTTGATATCGCGGTTTTTGTCTGAACGCCCATAACCCTCGTTATCCATGGTCCAGGTTTCAAAACCCTGATCCGCAAACCAATCCATCGCCGAAGAGAATGGGCGACCTGGAACATGAAGGTCAAACGTAGGCTGCGATGCCATGGATGATCCATGCACAAAGAAAATGGTTCCTAAAAACGGTTTATTGGGATTGGCCTTTTTTTGCCATAGAAATAAATTGATATCTCCACGTTTAATCCAATGCTCAGTACCACCAGTCCAAGTTACAGCCGTCATGAATATCTCCTAAATTGTTACTGTGTATATTGTTGTAATGATTAAATTATTCGCCTAAGACCATGGTGTTCTCCAGAACACCAACTCCATCTACCTCAAGGCGAACAACATCGCCAGCCTTGAGATATTTTGGCGGCTTAAATCCTAGACCCACTCCAGCCGGGGTGCCAGTAGCAATAATGTCGCCAGGATAAAGCGTAATACCCGCTGAAATAGTTTCAATCAACTTTGGAATATTAAATATCAAATCCTTGGAGTTAGAACTTTGTCTTAACTCTCCGTTAACAAAACATTTCACAGGAATATTCTGATGATCTAACTCGTCCGCAGTAACAACCCATGGACCCATTGGGCAGAACGTATCAAAACTCTTACCTAAAAACCACTGCTTATGTCTTTGCTGCCAATCACGTGCAGTAACATCATTGATGATCGTGTAAGCCCATACATGCTTCATTGCGTCTGCCTGGGAAATTCCCTTGCCGCCCTTACCAATGACGATAGTCAACTCAACCTCATAGTCGATATCCACTGAAACCTTTTTCGGGATGACAACCTTATCTTGAGTTCCAATGACGGACTCTGGGGGTTTGGTAAAAATAATCGGATCCTTAGGGATCTCATCACCGGGCTTAGATGTGCTGCTGTCATACCCGCTAGTGCCAAATTCTTTTGCATGCTCAAAATAATTTTTACCAACGCAGAAGATGTTTCTTCTTGGTCTAGGAATTGGAGCCAAAAGACGAATAGCAGAAATTTCATGAGTCGCAGATGCTTGAGTCGGCAACTTTCCGGCCAACTCTAAGCGCAAGAGTGCAACCACTCCATCCTCAGAAAGATCTGTATCCAACTGATATTCGTTGACACTTTTGCCATCAGCAGAAATCGCGCCGACCCGAGTCTTACTAGGGTCATTCAATAATTTAAATGCTGCATATTTCATAAAAAACAATCTCCACTCAGATGTAGTTATTTTGAGTTATGCGGACAAGATCATGTCCGCCTGCCAATTTTGGCAACACGGCAAACTTTACACCAAAACTTTATATTTGACCGTGACCCAGGCAAGAGGCCAAGTTGAACAGCGGTAGCCCTTTATCGGCCCTTTAATCAACGCTTTGGGGTTTTGCCAACCATCCTTACCGCCCTCAGAAAGTCAAAATCTACGCCTTTATCAGCTTGCGTAACCGTATCCAAAAACAACTTTAGATATCCGCGCTCTGCGGTAGGATGTATCACTGGGCTTTCTTGCATTCGCTTACTTAATTCTTCATCAGAGATTAACAAGTTTATTTCCCGATTTTTCACGCTCAAGCGGATGCGATCACCATTCTTGACGTATGCCAATGGGCCACCGATTGCAGCCTCAGGCGTGACGTGTAAAACGATAGTCCCAAAGGCAGTACCACTCATTCTGCCATCAGAGATACGCACAATATCCTTCACGCCAGCGCGTGCCAATTTCATCGGAATTGGAATATATCCAGCCTCGGGCATTCCAGGCGCACCCTTAGGGCCAATATTTTTCAATACCAAGATGTCGTCAGCACAGACATCCAAATCTGGACTATCGATCCGGCTAGCGAGATCCTCTGAATTCTCAAAAACAACTGCGCGCCCCTCATGCTCCATTAATGCCTCATTGGCTGCAGATTGCTTGATGATCGCGCCGCCAGGAGCTAAATTCCCATGCAATACAGCAATACTTCCGCGCGGATAAATGGGGTTATCCAATTTACGCACTACATCTTGCTTAAAGCTCGGCGGAGCGGCATCAATCTCCTCACCCAATGTGCGACCGGTTACCGTCATGGCATTGAGTTTTAACAAAGGCTTTAGCTCCCGCAGCAAAGTCGTCATCCCGCCTGCATCATGAAAATTTTCCATGTAATGGTCGCCTGATGGCTTCAAATCCACCAGAACCGGCGTTTCATCACCCATTCGATCCAAGGCATCGAGATCAATTTCCAAGCCCATCCTTCCAGCAATTGCAGCTAGATGAACAATGCCATTCGTAGACCCGCCAATCGCCAGCAAAACGCGCATAGCATTTTCAAAAGCATCGGCAGTCAACACCTGATCGATAGTTAAACCGTCTTTAGCCATTTGAACTGCACGCGCACCTGTCTCTTCAGCAACCCGAATGCGGTCGGCCGTTACTGCGGGAGGAGTAGCCCCGCCAGGAACGGTCATCCCCAAAGCCTCGGAGATACAAGCCATAGTGCTTGCAGTTCCCATCACAGAACAAGTGCCTACACTAGCCACCAATTGATCATTGACCTCATCCTTTTCGATTTCATCAATTTCGCCGGCACGAAACTTTCCCCAATAACGGCGACAATCTGTACAAGCACCAACCCGCTCACTTCGATGAGAGCCAGTCAACATTGAACCTGTGATTAATTGAATTGCGGGCAAGCCGGCTGAGGCTGCACCCATCATTTGCGCAGGCACAGTTTTGTCGCAACCACCAATCATCACGACCGCATCCATAGGTTGCGCTCGTAACATTTCCTCAGTATCCATCGACATTAAATTGCGCAAATACATACTAGTGGGCGCTGCAAAACTCTCATGAATGGAGATAGTCGGAAAATCCATCGGCAAACCACCGGCCAACATTACGCCTCGCTTAACAGCCTCTATGAGCTGTGGCATGTTCCCATGGCAAGGGTTATATGCACTACCCGTGTTAATAATTCCAATCACTGGGCGATCTAATGCGCTGTTCGTATAGCCCGCGCCCTTGATAAATGCCTTACGCAAAAACAAAGAGAAGCCTTTATCTCCATAACTGGTTAAGCCTTTACGTAAACCACTTTCAGGGGCTAGATTTTTCTCTTTACTTGTCTTGCTTGTCATAACTCAGTTTCTCAATTGATAGGAACTTCATGAAATGGCCTCGTTGCAGACCTCATTAATCCGTTTTCGACCAATTTTGTCTCGAGTCGGGATTATTTTTGATGCTTTCAATATACTAAACCTTGATCAAGCCAGCATTAATAGCCATCAACCATTTAGCAAGGATCCCGATGTCACAGATTCAACCATTTCATCTTGCCTTTCCAGTCAATGATTTAGAGGCAGCGCGTAGCTTCTATGGCACGGTATTAGGTTGCGAAGAGGGGCGCAGCTCCGATCAATGGATTGATTTTAATTTTTTTGGGCACCAGCTTGTAGCGCATTTAGCGCCTGAAGAATGCGGCAATATTGCGTCAAGCGAAGTAGACGACCATCAAGTGCCAGTAAGGCATTTTGGCGTGGTACTAACAATGCAAGATTGGAATGATTTAGCAGAACGTTTACGCAATGCGGGGCTTGAATTCATCATGGAGCCACAGGTTCGCTTTAAGGGCAAGGTTGGCGAACAGGCAACCATGTTCTTTTTAGACCCAGCTGGTAATGCCCTTGAATTCAAGGCATTTGAAGACCCCACTCAATTATTTGCCAAATAAAGTTAGTTCTGGATACCCAGTCGCCATAAGGAAGTAACCTCGGCAGCTCTTGCAAAATGGAGTGAGTCTGTTTGCTCATACACTTTATGGTGCTTAGGTTTGGTATCAATTCGATCCAACACCATCAGCCCCGCCTGCTCTATCCAGCTCAGCAATTCTTTTCGAGTACGCAACCCCAGATGCTCGGCCAAATCAGACAGAATCAGCCAGCCCTCACCTTGATCCAATAAATGACTCTTAAGGCCAGCTAAAAATCCTTTCAGCATTTGACTGTCGGGATCGTAGATAGCATGCTCCAGGGTGGAACTTGGCCTTGCAGGTAGCCATGGTGGATTACAGACAATCAGCGCAGCTCTATCTTGTGGGAATAAATTCGCCTTAAGGACTTGAATTTGTGAGGTGAGATTTAAGCGGTCAATATTTTCAATTGCACAGGCAAGCGCCCGATCATCTTGATCGGTAGCGATAATATGTTTAACCCCCCGCATTGCCAGGATCACCGACAGCACACCAGTGCCAACACCGATATCAAAAGCTAAAGACTGAAGATCCAAAGTCTTAGGTAATGGAGCGCTACAAACCAATTCTAGATATTCGCCGCGAATTGGGGAAAACACACCGTAATGAGGGTAAATAAAAATTGCCTCGCCCTCACTGTCGGCAAGCACAGGAACGCCGTTCTTGCGCCACTCATAGGCACTGATAACGCCCAATAACTCGCGCAAGGAAATGACATAGGGTGCGCTAACGGGACCGTATGCCTCAAGGCATGCAGTAGAGACATCAGGAGCTCGCCGCAAAGAAATACTGTGATCGGCATTACACCTTATCAACACCATACCCAATATTCGCGCCCGTTGAGACTGACTTAGGCGGTGCTTATTAAAGAGATCGACTGGTGCTTGCGCCTGGGACACATCGGAGGGTACGGCAACCCTCTTGTTTGCCCGCCTTGATTTTTTTGAGGGCCTATCAACTCGCCTGACTAAAGCCTGTAATAACTGACGAGCATTCTGAAAGTCACCCCTCCATAAGATTGCACTACCCTCACATGCCAGACGATAGGCGTCATCTGCAGTCATAGTGTCATCTGCAAGCACTACTTTTTTATGGGGCGCTATGCCATTTTCAGAATGCCAAATCGCTGAATGCGTTTGGCCACCCTCCTCCCAATGGATAGAGCTTGCTTTGATCATGAGTTATTCAGGGGGATGATCCTCAGGCGTGACGTCTAGCGCAATCAAGAATCGAGAAACCATATTGTATGCAGCAATCACGGTCACTAGCTCTACGGCATCTGTATTGCCCAATGCAGCCTGCAAACGTTTCATGAGATCTGGATCCACTTTAATGTTACGCGTCATCTGAAACGTCAGCGCAACCGTATCATTTTCCAGCTGACTAAATAATTCCGTTGGAAAATTGTTTTGCCCTATCAGCCTCAAACCTTCAACCTGCGCTTTAGTTCCCCCCGCCTTGATGAAGGGAGGCGCATGATGGAAAAACTCATATTCCGCACCATTAAGAACCGCCACACCACACATAGCGAGCTCGCGAAGCTTAGGGTCTAAAGACAGGTTATTTCGTATCTCGCCAATAAAATGATTCCATCCCTTGGCAATCGGAATGCTATGTAATAGCATTCGGTCCAGATTAATAAACTGCCCGCCCCGTCTTTGACGTATGGCCGCAACCAAATCCGCCGGCTCCTGCAGATCCATTGGTTGATAAGGAATGAGACGCTCAGACATAAAAGTACTCCTATCGCATGGTTTGATTACAAAATATCAAGATACCGATAAGATTATCACCCTATTGCCATCTTGCTCGATAATGAACCACTAGCCATCAAACAATAGCCATGAAGCCCATCCTTAATATAGCCGCCTACTTATTTGTCAGCCTTGATCAGCTCACGGAATTGCGAGCAAAAATGCTAGATGAATGTCATGCACGCCAGCTCAAGGGCACCATCTTGCTAACTGGGGAAGGCATTAATCTTTTTTTAGCTGGCAATGAGCATGAGTTGCGCGGCTTTTTAGACTGGCTTCGTGAAGATCCCCGCTTCAAATCCTTAGAGTCAAAAGATAGCTGGTCGGAAACGCAGCCCTTTAAAAAGATGCTCATTAAGATAAAGAGCGAAATTATTCGTATGAATCATCCAACCATCAGGCCAGAGGAGGGTCGCGCAAATTTTATTAGCCCCAAAAAATTGCAAGAGTGGCTCGATAGAGGGACGGATGATTTGGGACGTGAAGTAGTCATGATTGATACGCGCAATGCTTTTGAAGTGGATTACGGCACCTTTGAAAATGCACTGCATTTCAATATCAATAAATTTACAGAATTTCCGGAGGCAATCGCCGCCCGCAAAGAGGAGCTGGCAGATAAAACTTTGGTGAGCTTTTGTACTGGCGGAATTCGCTGTGAAAAATCTGGCCTATACATGCGCGAGATCGGCATGCAACACAGCTACCAACTTGAAGGCGGCATTCTGAAATATTTTGAGGAAGTGGGCTCCGCGCACTACACCGGAACCTGCTTTGTATTCGATGAACGCGAGGCCCTTGAGCCTAATCTAGACTCTATCCCTGTTGAGAACTCAATACGTAAAAAGCTAGCGACTTAAGCTGACTTCCCCACAAGGGTGAAGTGCTCAACAAATGGTGGCTTTACAAAAAATGGCCCCACGATAGCGCGCCACTCCGCAAAAGCTTCTGAACCTCGAAAATCTACCGTATGGTTTTCCAGGCTATCCCAATAAATCATCAGGAGAAAGCGGGCTGGGGTCTCCAGGCTGCGATTGACCTTAAAACCTCTAAACCCCTTTGATTTAGAAATCACCGTGTTCACGCCACGCAAAATGGCCTCCTCAAACTCAGCACCCTTAGCTGGGTCAATCTCAATGTCACAGTGTTCCAAAATCATATTGCTTCCTTCGCCAAATTTTTTTATCTATCAATAGTAGAATTCTATACAAATTCAGGATTTACATTAAAAATAACAAGGACTTGAGACATGAAGAAGCTTCAAAATAAATACCTCACGCGCGCTTTATCCCCGCTGCTCGCAGGACTATTTGGACTGCTGATGGCACCGTTGAGCATGGCTCAAACACCAGCCACTAACTATCCCACTAAACCCATCAAGCTTATTGCACCCGTTGCAGCCGGGGGTGGCTTAGATAATTTAGCCCGAAAAGTAGCTGAAAGACTATCTAAAAATCTAGGTCAATCCATCGTGGTTGAAAACATGGGTGGAGGCGGAGGCTCAATAGCATCTCAGGTCATCGCGAAAGCAGCTCCTGATGGCTACACTATTATGGTTTCATATGTGGGTACTCACGGCACCAATCCTGCTGTCCGCAAGCTTCCATATGACGCGATTAAAGACTTCACTGCAATTGGTATGATCGGCGCAACACCGAACACACTAGTGATCAACCAAGATTTGCCCATTAAAAACTTAAAAGAGTTTGTGGAATATGCCAAAAAGAATCCATCTAAGCTCAGTTATGGCTCTGCAGGTCCTGGCACACTGACCCATCTCGGAATGGAGCAATTTAAGTTAGCGGCGAATATTTTTATGGTGCACGTACCTTATCGCGGAATAGGTCCGGCCTATACCGATTTATTGGCAGGTCAAACTCAGGCAATGTTTCCAACCCTCTACGCTGCGATGCCTTACATTAAGTCAAATCGCGTGCGTGCCCTTGCTGTTACAGGCCAAAAACGTAGCTCAGCAGAACCCAATATCCCAACGTTTAAAGAACTTGGTTATAACGGCTTTGATGGCCAACAATGGTACGGCATTTCAGGGCCAGCAAATATGCCAGATGCAATTGTGAAGAAACTCAATGCAGAATTAAATAAGGTGCTTGCTACACCAGAGTTTGCGGAGCAAATGACAAGCGAGGCAATGACACTCATGCCAATGTCCCCAGAGCAATTTTCAACTTATATCAAAGAAGATATCGCTCGCTGGACGAAGGTTGCTAAAGACAGAAAAATTGAGATCGAATAATTCGACCCACTTATTTTGAACCATTAATAAACTACTTTTTGATATTACACAGGAAATCACATGTCTCACGCCATTCAAGCTGCCGCTGATCTAAACGCACCACCAGTCACAAAAATCTTGGCTGAATTTGTTACAAATCATCCAAGCCAAGGCTGGTCAGCTGAAGTGGATCACGAGGCACACCGCACATTCTTAAACTGGCTTGGTTGCGCAATTGGTGCAGCAAACCATGAAAGTGTTGAGTCTTCGCTATCAGCCATTAGAGAATTTCAACCAGCGCCACAAGCTAGCATATTAGGGCGTAAAGATAAAGTGGATATGGGTGGCGCAGCGCTGATTAATGGCATTAGCTCCCACACTTTTGACTTTGATGACACTCACTTAAAAACAGTTATTCATCCTGCCGGTCCGGTTGCATCAGCTATCTTGGCGCTTGGTGAGCACATGAATGTCAATGGACGTCAGATCATTGACTCACTCACACTGGGGATTGATGTTGCCTGCAGAGTAGGAAATGCCATGTATCCTGACCACTACCATCGCGGTTGGCACATCACAGGCTCAACTGGAATGCTTGGTTCAGCTGCAGCCTGCTCAAGACTTTTGGGTCTCGATCTGCAAAAAACCACCATGGCTCTTGGCATTGCAGCTTCACAGCCCGTGGGGATGCGCGAACAGTTCGGAACAATGACTAAGCCATTTCACCCAGGAGGCGCAGCTCGCGCAGGACAACTTTCAGCACTACTGGCAAAGCATGGCTTCACAGCAAGCCCTAAGGCATTAGAGGCTGGTCGAGGTTATATGCAAACCGTATCCACTAAATGTGACTGGTCAGAAATCGATCGCGAACTCGGTAAATCTTTTGAGATTTCCTTGAATACTTACAAGCCTTTTGCCTGCGGTATTGTGATTCACCCAGCGATTGATGCTTGCGCACAATTGCGCGCTCAAGGAGTAACGGCAGACGATGTAGAGCGTATTGAGTTGCGCGTGCACCCACTCGTTCTAGAATTAACTGGCAAGAAAACTCCTAAAGATGGCCTAGAAGGTAAATTTAGTGTCTACCACGGTTGTGCAGTAGGCCTGATCTTTGGGCAGGCAGGCGAAGGTGAATATGCCGATGACATTGTCAATCGTGCTGACGTTGTCGCACTACGCGCAAAAGTAAATGCCACTACTGACACTTCCATTAGTGAGGCTTCTGTAGATGTCAAGGCCATTCTGAAAAATGGCAAAGAAGTTCATATCTTTGTTAAGAATGCGATTGGCTCTGTAGAGAATCCAATGAGCGACGCGAACTTAGAGCAGAAATTTACCAGTCTCACTGAGCCAGTCATTGGCAAAGAAAAAACTCAGCAGTTGATTTCAGCATTGTGGAAGTTAGGTCAAGCACCTGACCTCAAGCACATCTTAAGTCTTTGCACTCCGAATTAATTTAACTACAAGCACCTAACAATGGCTCAAATACCAAACATTGTCATTCTTGGCGATTACGAGCGCTCTTTGCGGCGCTACTCCAAGTGGGACAAGCTCGATCAACTGGCGAATATCACCATTCACCACGAGCCATTGCAGGGTGAAGTTTTATACGAAGCGATCAAGGACGCAGATGCTATCGTCATTGTTCGCGATAGAACTCCATTTAATGAGACGCTAATTGCCCGCCTCCCTAAATTAAAATTCTTCATGTTTACCGGTGAGCGCAACGGGACCCTAGAAGCTCAATCTTTAGCTTCTAGAAATATTCCAATTGCCTGCACACCCAGCGGCCCCTCAAAAGAGAGTACCGCCGAATTAACTTGGGCCTTAATTTTGGGAGCATGCAAGAGATTGGTTGAGGAAAATAGGCTCATCTCATCTGGCGGCTGGCGCGATGACTTATCTGTTCTCCCTATGCTTGCCGGCGAAAGACTAGGCGTAATGGGATTGGGCTCAATTGGTAGTCGCGTAGCCAAAGTGGGCGCAGCTTTTGGAATGGAAGTGGTTGCCTGGAGTCCACGCATGACTCCTGAAAGAGCTGCTGCAGAAAATGCTATATCGGTTAGCTTAGAAGAGTTACTCAAGACATCAAAAGTCGTCACCATGCACTTAGTTGCAGGACCTGGAACCAAAGGGTTAATTAGCAAAAATGAGCTTGCTCTGATGCGCCCCGATTCAATTTTGGTCAATACTTCGCGCGCAGCATTAATTGATATGCCAGACCTTCAACAAGCGCTTAGCGCAGGAAGACCAAGGCAGGCTGCTATCGATGTATTTGATGTTGAACCATTACCGGTTGATAGCTCGCTGCGCAATACCACTAATCTGCTGGCAACACCGCATCTGGGCTTTGTTGCAGAACCTATTTTTCAGAACTTCTCTAACAAAATTACCGAAACACTAGAGGCCTGGCTATCCAATAAACCCATTCCGCACCCGTTTGTGTTGAAATAATTAAGCAGTCATTTCTCACTTGAAAAAACTAACTCCCCTCCAGATCTTTATCTGCTTTAGCAAAATTGGTTTATCAGGTTTTGGAGGAGTTCTCCCTTGGGCACGCCGAGGTCTCGTCGAAAAAGAAAAGCTGCTTACCTCAGAAGAATTTAGTGCAATCTTAGGTGTATGCCAGGTAATGCCCGGACCCAACGTCATTAATGTTGGAATCTGCGTAGGATCAAGATTTTGCGGGGCACGTGGAGCGCTTGCGGCAGTCGGTGGCTTGACTATTGGACCAATTCTTGTAGTCATTTTGCTTGCCATCCTCTATGACCACTATAGCTACCTAAAGTATGTGCAAGGCGCGCTGAAGGGCATAGCTGCAGTGGGGGTGGGGCTGATTGCCAGCACGGGATTTAAGATGCTGAAGGATGAGTTTCGTTACCCCCCAATGCTCCTCGTGGTTGCATTAACTATTTTGCTGGGGGTGTATTTCAATTTAGCGCTTGGGTGGGTACTTTTAAGTGTGGCGCCCGCTGCATTTTTCTTCGCCAGAAGAAAGGCTAAGAAGTCATGACCTTATTACTTAGCCTATTTATTAAGTTATCACTTTTTTCCTTTGTTGCTTATGGCGGAATTATTGCCGTACTACCATCCTTGTTTGACCTGACAGTCAATCAGGAGCACTGGATTAACGCAGACACTTTTGCTGATTTTTTTGCTATTGCGCAAGCCGCTCCAGGTCCGAATTTTATGACTGTCACCTTAATCGGTTGGCAGCTTTATGGCCTGGTCGGAGCAATTGTGGCCTCTATCGCTATTTGCTGGCCATCGTGCATTATGGTGTTTTATCTTGAGCGCTACATCACTGGCATCCAAGATCCGGAGAAGAAAAAGATTATTCAGTATGCTTCCGCATCGCTCGCGGTCGGACTTGTACTCGCATCATCTTGGAAGTTGATGGTGAACTTTAATGATCACTGGACAGCGACAGCACTTACTATCGCCGTTATCGCTGCCACTCAGATCTCTAAAATTCATCCGCTCTACCTGATAGCCCTTGGAGCTCTTCTTGGTGGAGTTGGGTTTATTTAAGCCGCTGCCTTGCGTGACCTAATCAGGCGAAGCGCATTTGGAATCACTAACAAGGCAATCGCAACTGCCATGAGCGTGCCAGATATTGGGCGAACAAAGAAAGTACTCCAATCACCCTGACTAATGGTCAGCGCCTGACGCATAGATTGCTCAGCCATAGGCCCAAGAATTAAACCAATAATCATTGGGGCCGCCGGAAAATCAAAACGACGCATTCCAAATCCGAGTAAGCCAAAGAAAAATAGCAAGCCCACATCAAACACGGAGTTGGATGAACCATAAACACCAGCAACCGAAATGACTACGATTCCAGCGTATAACCATTGTGGAGGAATTTTAAGGAGCTTGACCCATAGACCCACTAAAGGCAAGTTCAACACCAACAGAATGACGTTACCAATATAGAGGCTAGCAATCAGCGTCCACACTAAACCACTTTGTTGGGCAAATAATGTAGGACCCACCTGAATTCCATAAGACTCAAAGGCAGACAAAATAATCGCCGCTGTAGCAGATGTGGGAATGCCAAGAGTTAATAATGGCATTAGCACACCAGCGGCGGAGGCATTGTTTGCAGCCTCCGGACCAGCAACACCCTCGATTGCACCATGTCCAAATTCTTCAGGCTTTTTGGAGAGCTTCTTTTCAGCAAAATACGATAGCAAGGTTGGCAACTCTGCGCCACCAGCAGGCATGGCCCCGATCGGGAAGCCCAACAAACTCCCCCGAATCCAGGCCTTCCACGATCTCGAAAAATCCTCTTTTGATAGCCAGAGACTTCCGGAAACTGCTAGAACCTCAGTCTTCTTGTTTTCTTTTCCTTGCCACGCTAAGTAAAGCGCCTCACCAATAGCAAATAAACCAACCGCCACAATGGTTACTTCAATGCCATCCAAAAACTCTGGTTGCCCAAAAGTAAAGCGCGGCTGTCCAGTTTGCAAATCAATGCCGATTAGACCAAAGAGAAGGCCAGCTACCAAGCTAATGAGGCCGCGTAAAGCAGAGCTTCCCAATACAGCAGAAACCGTTACTAAAGCGAGCACCATGAGACTAAAGTATTCTGCTGGGCCAAATGCCAAGGCAGCATCTACCACCCAGGGAGCAAAAAAGGTTAGCGCAATAGTGCCGATTGTTCCCGCAACAAAACTCCCAATTGCAGCGGTAGCTAAGGCCGGACCCGCCCTACCGCGACGAGCCATCTTATTTCCCTCTAGGGAGGTTACGATCGTAGCCGACTCCCCCGGGGTATTTAAAAGAATTGAAGTGGTAGAACCGCCATACATCGCTCCGTAATAAATACCAGCGAATAAAACAAAAATGGCGGTTGCAGGAACTTTAAAAGTCAAAGGAAGCAGCAAGGCAATTGTCAAAGCTGGGCCAATGCCAGGTAGCACCCCGACCAAAGTACCTACCAAACAACCGAGAAATCCATACAACAAGGTCATTGGTTGTAAGGCAACAGCAAAACCCTGCATGAGGGAATCAAATGAGCTCATATGGATCTTTACTTAAAAACTAAAATTAACGAGTGGGCCTAAATCAACACCCAAGAGCGCTGAGAATAAAGTCCAAAATGCACCAGCAATAGCGGTAACCATTAATACCGTTTTCACATTGAACTTTGCATCAAACGCCATTGAAACTCCAAGCCCACATAAAGAGGCAGAAATTAAAAAGCCAATCAATTTAGCGAGCAAAATAAATGCTAGCCCACCACCGAGCAGATAAATAACACGTCTTGATCCACCGGGCAATGGACGCTCTTCCTCTTGGTGCACACAATCAGGAGCCTTACGGCTAATCGTAGAAAGTAAATAGAAAACACCCAATAAAGAAAGCAATGCAACCAAAATGGAGGGGGCTAAAACTGGCCCAACCTCCGAATACATTGTTGATTCTGGAATACTAAAGACCTGCCAGATAGCCACCCCACAAAAGACCAGTAAAAAACTGGCAACTAGACGGGTACTCATGCAAGACCTAATTCTTTGAGTACAGTTTCGGTTTCTGTAATATATTTTTTCAGTTGCACATCGAATGCAGCGCCCGCTACAAATGCATCTGTCCACTTGCGCTTGTCTAATGTCTCAAGCCAGCCTTTTGTGCCATGCAACTTCGTTGCCAACTCCACAAGAGCTGCCTTTTGAGCCGCATTGATTCCGGGGGCGCCAAAAATGCCACGCCAATTTGCTGCTGTGACATTGACACCAAGTTCTCTCAGAGTGGGGACATCCACACCGGGAATGCGCTTTGTTCCGGACACCGCAATCGCGCGCATCTTTCCAGCCTTAATTTGCTCAGCAAACTCAGAGTAGCCGGAGATACCCGCAACCACTTGACCGCCAAGAATAGCGGCGTTTGCTGGGCCACCGCCCGCGAAAGCCACATAAGCAGCGTCTCTTGGATTTTTACCAAGCGCCTTAATGATGAGACCTAAAAGTTGATGATCTGTACCGCCGGCGCTTCCACCTGCAACTGAGACCGATTTTGGATTGGCCTTAATTGCCTCTTCAAACTCTTTCCAGGTTTTAATTTTTCCATCAGCAGGCACAACAATAATTCCTGCCTCTTCAGTCAAACAAGCAATCGGCGTGACATCAGCCATAGTTACTGGACTCTTATTGGTAATGGCCGCACCAACCATTACTGAGCCGCCAACCATCAAGGCATTCGCCTGTCCTTTACGTTGATTGACAAAGCGAGGTAGGCCAACCATACCACCCGCTCCACCCACGTTCTCAAACTGAAAAGAGCCAACTAAACCCGCTTCTTTTGCAGCCATCTCAATCGCTCTTCCAGTGCTATCCCAGCCGCCACCTGGAGCCGCTGGAATAAACATATTGATTGACTCAAATAAAGGCTTGCTTTGCGCAAAAGCGAAAGAAGGCACGCTATTTACTAGGGTGAATGCAGAACCATATGCCAAAAAGTCTCTACGAGATGTCTTCATTTTTTATCCTTTATTTACTCAATTTGATACTGCTTGATACTTGTTTTGCTAACTATACCGAAATCCCCTGCCCAGAACCAAAACCTAAGTTAACGGAGCGACTGAAAGGTCCAAATTCCTAAAATAGTTAATGCTAAAGAACCAATGAGGTGCAAAAGGGCGGTACCAAGAGCCCACCCCAATTCGCCACGCTGAATAAACGCAACCACCTCCGCTGAAAAACTAGAGAAAGTGGTCAATCCACCCAAAAAACCAGTAATCACAAATAATTTCCATTCCGGAGACAGGCTGGGATTATTTCCGAAAAAGGCAACTGCAAGACCAATCAAATAACCACCCACCATGTTGGCAATGAAAGTTCCTAATGGGAGAGTCGAAGTAATTCCAACGGTTGCTAAATTAAACCCGGCACGTAATAAAGCGCCTAAGCCTGCGCCGAAAAAAATAGCAAAAATAGAGAGCCACATAATCACATTCGCTAAACAGAAAAGCTCAACATACTGATGGAGCCCATTTCCATGCCATCAACCAATACATTGGGCTGCGCGCCCTCCTCTTGCAGAGCAAGAATATAAAGCGCAGGCCAATAGTGCTCAGGCGTGGGAATAGATAAATGCGCAGATTCACCAAACTTCTCCCAGTGAATCAATGTCTCATGGTGATTTGCCTTCATCTCAGAAACAAAAAACTGATTGAACTCTTGAGCCCAAGGATAAGGTTGTGAACCATCCCCCCAGCGAATGGTTCGCAAGTTATGCACAACATTACCGCTGCCCAATATCAAGATATTTTCATCACGCAAGGGTTTCAGTTGTTTAGCAAGCGTGTAATGTTCGGCTGCACTTAAAGAGCCATCTAAGCTCAGTTGCACTACCGGAACATCCGCATTGGGGTACATATACTTGAGAATGGACCAGGCACCATGATCAATGCCCCACTCATTTTCCTCAAGCACTACCGGAACATTCAGAAGCTCTTTCACGCGATCCGCAAGCGCAGGGGATCCTGGCGCAGGGTACTGAATATCAAACAAGGCCTGGGGAAATCCACCAAAATCATGGATCGTTTTAGGCTTGGGCATTGCCGTAACCCACACACCTCGAGTAACCCAATGGGCCGAGATGACCAAAATGGCATCAGGACGTTTTAGTGACTTGCCAAGAGCACTCCAAGCCGCTGTGTAGCGATTGGGCTCAATAGCGTACATCGGACTGCCATGGCCAGTAAATACTGCAGGTTGGCGATGGCTAGTCATCGGAGATTATTAGCCGAATACGTAACCAGTGTGAGCAGCAACCAATGCAAACAAAATGGCCAAGCTAGTAGCAGCCGCCAACATCACGATCAAAGTGATGATTTTTTTATTAACTTCTTCTTTTGACTCGTTATGCCATTCGTTCATGCTAAATCCTCATTAAATACATTAATTGATGGTGTAATTATCCACTATCGGCCGCGACCAGCCTTACGCATCATGCCTTTCCCGCCACCAAAGCCTGCCTGAGGTCGACCCCCGGGGCCTGATGGGCCTTTTGGAGCAGGCGGGCGTGCTGGAGGTTTAGCAATTACTGGCTTAGCCGGGGTTTTTGGTTCGGGTTTCTTATCGTCAGTCACTTTTTACTCCTATAGATATCATATTGCCATGATTACTGACTATTCTATCCAAGCTGTCGCTATAAATGCGATTCCATTGATTTTTGCCATTACTATCCATGAAGCAGCACATGGTTATGCCGCCCGAAAATTCGGCGACAACACTGCCTACATGCTTGGCAGGGTCAGCCTTAATCCCGCTAAGCACATCGATCCCGTCGGGACCATTCTCATCCCCCTACTGCTCATTTTGAGCGGATCGCCTTTTTTAGTCGGTTACGCCAAACCCGTACCCGTCAACTTCGGGCGCCTTCGAAACCCTCGGATTGACTCCATTTGGGTGGCTTTGGCTGGCCCTGGATCGAATTTCGTCCAAGCCTTGCTATGGCTGACCTTGCTGATTGCTCTCGTTGGGCTAGGTATCAATGAAAAGTTCCTGATTTCGATGTCCCAAGCTGGAATCACCTGGAACCTTGGCCTACTCGTTTTTAACCTATTTCCCCTGCCGCCCTTGGATGGAGGCCGGATACTGAGCAGTCTATTGCCAACACGTCAATCTATCGCGCTGGGGAAATTGGAGCCATGGGGTTTTTTTATCGTCCTAGGACTGGTATTTACTGGAATTATTGGTAGCCTCTGGATGACCCCACTTATGTCCTTTTTTGAATGGTTAATTCTGGTGCTGACCAGTCCGTTAAGGATGATCTTCTGAGCGCATTTCTAATTAGCAAAAAATATTAATCGAGAGTATGCTGGGCCTAGTTAACCCCATCCCTAGCATGAACTGAAATCATTGGAGCCCCTCATGAAACTCAAACATTTTGCTTTAATTGCCCTTGCACCAACATTATTAGTGAGCGGAATTGCCTATGCGCAATTTAAAAAGCCTGAAGATGCAATCAAGTACCGTCAAAGCGCATTTACCGTAATGGCTAATTCCTTCGGAAAGATTGGCGCAGTAGTAAAAGGTGAAGCGCCATTTAATAAAGATGATGTCGCCAAAAATGCAGCTGTTGTTTCAATCCTATCAACACTTCCTTGGCAGGCATTTGGTGCAGGCACTGAAGGCGGTAACGCGCTACCCGGTGTTTGGTCCGATAACGCTAAATTCAAATCTGCTGCAGAGAAAATGCAAGTCGCTGTAGCTAACCTCAATACCGCTGCGCAGTCCGGCGATCAAGAGGCAATTAAAAAGGCATTCGGTGCCGCTGGCGCAACCTGTAAAGGTTGCCATGATGACTTTAAGAAAAAGTAATCAAAATAAATTAGCGGGTAATGAAGTAACCCAACACCACCGCAATCAAGCTTAGCAGCAATAAAGCTAAGCCACGTTGCAAACCTCCATCCTTGGAGGCTTGGCCCAAGTCGACAGGCGAATATTCCGCCTCCTCGCTTGGGTCAATTTCTTTATCACCCTTCAACATAGGTGTAATCAAATCTTTGCCCCGCCATTTTTGATAGTAGAAGATTGCACATAAATGTAGTGCAATTAATATCAATAACACTTTTTCATTGAAATGATGCACGGATGTCAACAGGGCAACAGTGTCGTTTGAAACATATTTTGCAAATGGCCCCTCGAAGGCAATATCGTCATTTGCAAATAAACCAGTTACCGCCTGCACTCCAACAGATACAAGTAGACCCACCACAGACAGCGCGCCCATAGGATTATGGCCTAAGGTAGCTTTTGATTTTCCAGATAAATAATTGAGCAATTCCCGGGGACTTGGGATGAAATTAACAAAGCGAGCATGATGAGATCCAACAATCCCCCAGCAAATTCTGAAAATAATTAAAGCGAGAACACAGTATCCAATTTGAGCATGTAAGCTCATAGCATTACCACCGATCTTCACGGTAATAAAGCTGGCAATGATGCAAAGCACCAAAAGCCAATGGAAGAGACGAATCGGTAAGTCCCAAATACGAATAATCAATTTTTTCATTCCACAAGGATAAATCAGTAGCCCATTACACTAACGTTATTCATGAAAACAAGCCAAGCCTTCAGAACCCTATTGCTTTATCGCATAGGAGCTACCTTAAGCTACCAAATGATGATGGTTGCGGTGGGGTGGCATTTATACGAGATCACCCATAGCGTGGTTTCACTGGGTCTCATTGGGTTGGCAGAGTTAATCCCTTATTTCATTCTGGCACTGTATGCCGGCTATGCGGTAGATCACCACTCACGCAAGATCATTGCAGCGATTTCATGCTTATTACACGTCGCCGTTGGCTTATTTCTGATGGCAATCGCTTTAAATTGGCTCAGCCCACCAGTACCACTCATCTACACTGCTGTTGCTTTCTTGGGGCTTGCTCGCGCTCTATTACGTCCGTCGTACCAGGCTATTTTCGGCCAACTGATCCCCAGAGACCAAATGACCCGGTATACAGCCTATGCGTCTTCTGCATTTCAAATTTGCGTAGTTGCTGGCCCTGGCTTGGGGGGCTTGATGATTGGATTTGCCGGACTGGAGTGGACCTATGCTTTGGTTGCCCTGAGCGGTGCAGTTGGTTTGTATGGCATCACCTTCATTCAAATTCAACATCAAAAAAATACTACGCTTAACACCCATTTCTTAACCAGTCTTCTTGAGGGCATTCATTACGTCCGCAAGCATGAACTCATTCTTGGGATCATGGCGCTAGATATGTTCGCAGTACTATTTGGTGGCGCAGTATCCATACTGCCCGCGTTTGTAAAAGAAGTGCTCGACGCTGGCCCTGAGACTCTGGGTATTTTGCGCGCAGCCCCAGCAGCAGGAGCAGTCATTACCGGTATTTATCTTGCTCAGCGTCCACTATTAACCGATTCTGGAAAGCATTTATTTCTCTCGGTGGGAGGCTTTGGTCTAGCAATCATTGCCTTTGGTCTTTCCCAGAATTTATGGCTATGCGCACTCTTTCTTTTTGTTTCCGGCTGCTGCGACTCGATATCAGTTGTCATCCGCAGCAGCATTATGCAATTAACAACACCCGATCATATGCGCGGCAGAGTCAGCGCAATCAATGGCATTTTTATTGGCTCTTCAAATGAATTGGGCGCTCTTGAATCTGGCATTGCCGCAAGCCTGATGGGGCTCATCCCATCGATTGTCTTTGGTGGTGCAGCAACCATCGGGGTGGTGCTCTTAACCTACAAACTCGCGCCACACCTGCGAAAACTACACCTCAAAGATCTTGCTTAATTACTGACTACTCGATTTTAGGCAAGTCTTTTTGAATGATTTTTAATCCCTCGCGCAATGCCTCTTGATAGCGCTCACGCTCAGCCTGAATTGTCTCCGCAGTCCAAGAATAAAAACCCTCGCCAGTCTTCATTCCAAATTTTCCACTCGCAATTCGATCGCTCAGGCATTTAGCAATAGTAGAAGAGTTATTCAGCGTGGGATAAATCGTTGCACCCCCAGCGCCATGCACCTCAAGCCCAGCATGGTCCCTTTGCATTGCTGGTCCTGCCGCAATGTAACGAAAACCAAAACCAAAACGAACCGCTTTATCAATATCTTCCAAGCTAGCAATACCCGCATCGACCATGGCAAAAGCCTCTCTCGATAATGCATGTTGCAAGCGATTTGCCAAAAACCCTGGTAAGTCTTTTTTAACTGTTACTGGGACCATGCCACAAGCAGTCATCAACCTAGAAAGACTCTCGGCGACCATTGGTGAAGTTTTTTCGCCATAAACCACTTCTACGCAAGGAATCAAATGAGCAGGCATAAAAAAATGTAACCCAATCATTCGCGCAGCTGTTTTTAAACCACTCGCAATTTGACTGATGGGGAAACTGGTACTGTTACTTGCTAAGACCGCTTCAGGTTTTGCATATTGCTCGAGCTTGGCAAATAATTCCTGCTTGATATCCAAGCGCTCTGGAACACACTCAATCACAAGATCGATATCCGACCAATCAACTTCCTCAAGAGTGCCGGCTAAAGATAGTAAATGTAGGCGATGCTCGTACCCCAAATCTATCATCGTGTTGGCAAAATAATCTGGCAAAAGTGCACGACGCTCCGTAGTTGGCTCGACCACCTGCACAGCGCATCCACCGCGCGCGCAAACGGCTGCCACATCAGCGCCCATAGTTCCGCCACCGACAATAACTACCTTAGTTTCAGCTGGGGTAAACAACATCGAATCTCTCCTTCGTGGGCAAGATAAGGATTACAAATCCTCATACAATGCTTTCATTATTCCAATAAAAATGTAAGAGAGACATGATCCCAGTCAATTCGGTGCTACAGGTCGGCCAATTCCCTGAAATTATGCAAAGGGAAATTCAACTACGACTGGCAACTACAGTACTTTTAGACCCTCAAGGCAGGGTACCCGAAGGAAATTTCATGGCAATTTTGACGCGTTCAAATACTACGCTGCCAGAAAGCCTATTCGAGCAATTGCCCAATGTCAGGATGGTGGCTACTTGCGGGGTTGGTTATGACAATTTACCCCTCCCCCTCCTCAAAAAGCGTGGAATTAAAGCTAGCAACACCCCTGGCGTCTTAAATGATGCGGTATGTGAATTGGCGATTGGTATGTTATTTGGGCTTCTAAGACGTATTCCGCAAGCACATGCATTCGTTAAAAGCGCTGCATGGTCTCAGGCTCCTTTTGCCATCACCACTACACTGGCTGGCAAACGGATTGGTATTGCAGGCATGGGTAGAATTGGGCAGGATCTCGCCAAACGCCTTGAGTCCTTTAAGGTTGAAATAGCCTATACCGGACCCTCCCAAAAAAATATTCCCTACAAGTACTTCCCCGATATTCTGTCATTGGCTAAAGCTAGCGACATACTCGTTCTTGCCTGTCCCGCAAATCCCGATACGGAAAGAATGATTAACGCAGCCGTACTCGATGCATTAGGACCAGAGGGATATTTGATTAATATCGCTCGTGGCAGTGTTGTTAATGAAGCCGACTTATTAGTTGCACTGCAGCAAAAGAAAATTGCTGGAGCAGCGCTAGATGTGTTCGAAAATGAACCCAATCCAAACGCTGATTTCTTAAATATTGATAATGTATTGTTAACGCCGCATATTGGAAGTGCCACTTCAGAAACCAGGCAACTAATGACAAATTTAGCAATCGATAACTTGGAAGCTTTTTATAATCAACAGCCACTTCTGACCGAAGTAAAAAATTAAATTGGAGTAAGCATGACCATCACCCTTCACCCCTCAACTTTGCCAGCAGTATTGTCGCCAGTATTAACACCGTTTAATCAGGATGGCAGTCCAGATGCAAAAAAATTACTAAAACAATGTCAATGGCTAGAAGCTAATGGTGTGGGTCAAGCCATTTTTGGCACGAACTCTGAAGCAAATTCAATGTCTGCACCGCAGAAGATGGGTACATTAACCGCGCTAGTTGAAGGAGGCCTCAATCCAGCCCATATGATGCCTGGTACTGGAGCTACTTCTATCGATGCTACTGTCAGCATGACTCGCCATGCAGTTCAGCACAAATGTGCCGGAGTGCTCATGCTGCCACCGTTCTACTATAAAGACGTCACTGATGATGGCCTCTTTGCTTATTTCTCGGAAGTTATCCAAAAAGTAGGAAGCGCAGATTTACAGGTTTACATTTACAACATCCCACCGGTCACCAAAATCAACTTAAGCCTTTCCTTATTGGAGCGCCTCACTAAAGAGTATCCAAAAACGGTTGTTGGTATGAAAGATAGCTCTGGGGACTGGGCTTACACAGAGTCCGTCATTAAATTACTGGCCCCATCCGGCTTCCGTGTTTATGCCGGTAGTGAAGTGTTCCTAATGCGCACATTACGCGCTGGCGGGGTTGGCTGCATCTCCGCAACTGCTAACGTAAACCCTAGGGCAATCGCTGAATTAGCCAAACATTGGAAAGAAGCTGACGCAGATCAACGCCAACAAGAACTAGATCAAGTACGCTCAATTTTTGCTCAGTATCAAATGATTGCTGGCATGAAGACCGCAGTAGCACACTACAGCAAAGATGCGGAGTGGTTACGCGTTCGCCCACCACTGATGCAGTTGAGCAAGGAACAGCAAGAAAAGTTGTTGAGCGAGCTAGAAAAGATTCATTTCAGTATGCCGGGCCTTTGATTTATTTAACTAGATACACAACAGGAGAAAAAAATGAAACTGTTTAAAGTGATCGCTATCTCACTTGGATTAATGTGGGGGGTAGCACAAGCGCAAAATATCTCTATCGCTACCGGTGGCACCGGAGGCGTTTACTACCCTATGGGTGGCGGACTTGCATCAGTACTGTCTAGCAAGGTTCCCGGAATGGCAGCAACAGCGGAAGTTACTGGTGGCTCTGTAGATAACCTCAATTTAATTGGTACCGGTAAGCCTTATGTTGGTTTTTCTATGGCCGACGCTGCTAAGGATGCTAAAGATGGTGAAGGTAAATTTGCCAATAAGAAGGTGGACTTACGCACCCTCTTAGTGCTTTACCCAAACCTCATGCACGTAGTGACCGTCGACTCAACTGGTATCAAGTCGATGAAAGATCTCAAAGGCAAGCGCGTTAGCACTGGCGCACCTGGTAGCGCGACTGAAGTCATGGCCTTTCGCCTACTAGAGGCAGCTGGTCTTGATAAAGACAAAGATGTTAAACGTGAGCGCTTGAGCGTTGCTGAATCTGTCAATGCTGTAAAAGATCGCAAAATTGATGCCTTCTTCTGGGTTGGTGGCTTACCAACTGCGGCTGTAACCGATCTTGCTAATAGCCCTGGAATGAAAATTGTGATGGTAGACACTACCGACGAAGTACCCATCATGAATAAAAAATATGGCAACCTGTATTTCCCCACAGTGATTCCAAAAGCAACCTATAGCGGAATGGCTAAAGACAATAAAGTGGCTGCGGTTGCTAACATCTTGGTAGTTAATGCCAATATGCCTGATGCAGAAGCCTACAAAATTGTTAAGGCAGTATTTGACAATAAGTTAGAGCTAGTTCGCACTCATCAAGAGTATATGAACGTGACTCTAGAGAATCAGAAGCAAAAATCAACGCCTATTGAATTTCATGCTGGCGCCTTGAAATTCTTCAAAGAAAAGAACGTTAAAGTAAATTAAGCAGTCAATCAAAGAGAGTGGATTCCACTCTCTTTGATTTTGCATCACCGAATTAATCAATATAAATAGGTAGAGCCATGACACAAGCTGTTATTGATAATGAAACCCAGGAAAAATTGGATGCCTTCATCAAGCAGGAAGAGGGTGACTCCAATGATTACAAGGGTCTACTAGCGAAATTCATTACCCTGGTAGCGGTTGGCATGTCTCTGTTTCACCTGTATGCCGCATATTCGATTGTTCCGACCCAACAGCTCCGCGTCATTCACGTTGCCTTAGTTTTATTTCTAGTTTTCCTTAGCTTTCCCATCGCCAGTCGCTTTAAAAACCGCCTCATGTGGTGGGATGTGATCTGCGCGATTGGATCTGTCTATATTGCGTATTACATCCTGAGCGGTGGAGATGATTTATTTGATAGAAACACTGCGCCCAACCCTACTGATGTCATGGTGGGTATTGGCCTAATTCTTCTCATCCTTGAAAGCGTCAGAAGAACCAATGGGATGATTTTGGTCGGAGTTACAGTACTCTTCTTACTGTACGCCCTATTTGGTAACTATCTACCCGCACCTTGGACTCATAAAGGTTACGATTTAGATCGCCTAGTAGGTTATATGTACATGACGCTTGAGGGCATCTATGGAACGGCTGTTGATGTCTCGGCAACCCTCATTATCTTATTCACAATCTTTGGTGCCTTCTTGCAATTTACTGGGGCCGGAAAATTCTTTATCGATTTTTCATTTGCTGCCATGGGCGGCAAATCATCCGGTGTTGGTAGAACTATTGTGATGTCTTCCTTCTTATTAGGCGGCCCATCTGGATCAGGCGTAGCAACTACCGTGACTGTTGGATCAGTTGCCGCCCCCATGCTTGATAAGGTGGGTTACGAGAAAAATGCCGCTGGCGGGCTCTTGGCGGCCGGAGGACTTGGTGCAATCATTTCACCACCCGTCCTTGGCGCTGCTGCATTCCTTATTGCAGACTTCTTAAAAATCTCCTATCTGGATGTCTTGCTCATGGCAACCATCCCAACCATTCTTTTCTATCTTGGCTTATTTGTCATGGTAGAAATCGATGTCCGTAAATATGGAATGAAAAATATTCATTTCCAAGCAGCAGAAACAGCATGGCAGCTCACCAAAAAATATTGGTTTCATTTCTTCTCCCTGATATCAATCGTCGTATTTATGCTGCTCGGCTTCTCACCAGTAATGTCTGTGTTTTGGGCAACTGTAGTCTCAGCCCTCTCCAGCATGCTGCGTAAAGATACTGCCATCATTTCTTGGGACTGGTTTAAGGGAAAAGAACCTATTCTCTCTGGTCTTTACAACTCCAACCTAACAAAAGCATTAGCTTCGGGCTCCACAGGCGTTCTGGCGATTGCTGCTACCTGTGCTGGTGCAGGCTTGATTGTTGGTACGGTCACATTAACCGGCCTTGGCTTAAAGTTCAGTTCGATTGTGATTCAGTATGCTGGTGGCTCACTCTTGCTAACTGCAATTTTTACTGCACTCGTAGTTTGGGTGGTTGGCCTTGCAGTTCCAGTCACCGCCTCCTACATTATTTGTGCCGTGATTGCAGCACCAGCCCTCATTAATTTGGGAGTGCCTGCTTTTGCAGCCCATATGTTTATCTTCTATTACGCAGTGCTTTCAGAGGTATCTCCACCCACAGCACTTTCACCATTTGCCGCAGCTGCAATTTGTAAAGGCAATCCCTACAAGACCACTTTGCAAACTTGGAAATATGTAGCGCCAGCTATTCTTGTACCGTTTATGTTTGTTCTAGATAAGTCCGGTGTAAGTCTGCTATTGATGGGCTCAACATCCGCATTAGAGCAAGCAGATTGGATGCAGATTGCTTGGATTTCATTCACAGCAGTCGTAGGGATCATCTGTCTAGCAGGCGGTCTTCAAGGCTGGTTCATTGAGAAAACCAAAACCTTCGAACGCATCATCATGGTCATCTCTGGGGTTGCGCTTGCCTACCCTTCTACCGAGGCCGATCTAGTGGGATTCATTGGTTTTGGTCTGGTGCTGATTACCCAATCTATCACCCACTTTAGACTGAATCCAAAATCTTCATAAGAATTATTGGCTTGTTTAAGATCATAAAAAATCCCGCGTTATGTGCGGGATTTTTTATTGCCAAAGAAGTTGTGTACTTGAACCGCGCGCTAAATTGAACTACGCAATCTTCGTCCAGGCAGCCTTACCGGCATATTTTTTGATCGCAACTTCATCAAACTCAAATCCTAGGCCCGGGGTTTTATGCAAAATCAAATCCCCGTTTTTAAACGTCAGCTGCTTATTGATCAGCCTACGGAAGTTCAAGACCTGATCATCCAAGAAAAATTCCACAAAGCGTGCATTAGGCGTAGCAGCTACTAGGGGAGCATGCAAATCATGCATCCAGTGCGGACAAACAATAACCCCCTTTAAATCGGCGTATGCAGATATACGACGCCATTCAGTAATACCTCCACACACCGCAGCATCGGATTGCAAAATAGCGGCGCCACCTGCGTCAATTAACTCCCTAAAACGCCAGCGCCCTGCCTCCATTTCGCCAGTTGCCACATTAATCTTGGTTTGCCGAGCCAATGCAGCATGTAGATCAATCGCGTCAGGAGAAAAGGGTTCCTCTATCCAGTATGGGTTATACGCCTCAAATCGGCGGACATATTCCAGCGCCGTAGGTAAATCTCTCCAAGCATTATTGGCATCCAGAGTCAGCAAAACATCCTCGCCAACTGCCTTACGTGCCGCTTTTACACGCGCCTCTTCATCCTTTGGTGATAGGCGCCCTACCTTCATTTTGACAGCCTTAAAACCCTGTTTTACGTAGGATTCCATTTCTTTACCGAGCTTAGCGGGCGTCTTACCATCCAAGTAATATCCGCCACTCGCATAAGCAGGCACGCGATCATCTACTACGGAGCCTAAATACTGATGCAGAGGTAATCGCGCTGCGCGGGCATTTAAGTCCCACAGTGCCGTATCTAAAATCGAAATGCCACGCATGACGGCGCCAGTGCGTCCTTGCAAAATAGATTCGTTATACATCTCAATCCACAAACCCTCACTGCGATGACTGTTTTGACCAATCAATTTGGGGGCCAGTAATTGTTCGACAGCAATCTTGGCAATATCTCCACCAGCACTGCCAACATAACAAAAACCAATACCTTCATTTCCATCTTTGCCACGCACCTTTACTAAACAGTAATGGCGCTCGGAGACGGTGCGGGTAGAAAAAGAGGTGATCTTATCCAGAGGTACTGCTACTGCTGCAACGGATACTGACTCAATGATCGGCATGAGATCTCCTATATTCAAAAAATTATTGTATCTACAATTTTATTCAAATGCCCCTCATTAGTACCGGGGGAATAATGCCTCACGTACAGCACTTGTTAACCAGGTCAGGACCACATAGATCTCAGAGCCATGATTGCTGCAGCACAGCACAAAAATTCAAATATCCAGCCTTAAAACAACAATATTGGATAATTGATGAGTGAAAAAAATTGTTCGTAAACCACCCCGCTCCTTTTTGCCGGGGATGCACATAGTTATAGGCATCGCTTTATTTGGCCTGATTCAATTGCCAGGTATCCATCTTGCCTCAAATGCTTTTGGGCAACAGGCCAATAAAACACCTCAGGTACGCGCCAAAACAGTTGCAAAGAGTAATAAACAAGCAGGAGTAAAACTAAACAATAGCTCCCTTAATCAATCCTCCAAAGGTATGAGTCTTAATCCCGAGCTTTTTAAACGCATCGAGGGTGAGTACAGCAGCGATAGTGGAGCAAATTTGGATTACCGTATACAGCGCGGCTGTATGAAAAGAAGTTTTACTGAAGACAATCTACCCACCAATATTGGGGTCAGTGACCGCAGTTTTAATGATTTTTTCAAAGCGCAAACCAAAGGATTTTTTGATCGCTTACGGGGCAGCTGCATCCCCTATGCGCTTGCCCTTGGAACTCGCAATCGCTTTGAATCCCTAAGCATCATGAATGGCCCGATACAAGACGCTAAAACAGAAATTTGGACATTCACCCCATCGGCAGCTGGCGGATTTTTAATTCAACAAGACTATCTCAAAGATGAATCCAAGCGTTTCACCGAAATCCAACTACCACTACGTGACGTGCTGTATGACCCCAAAAAAGTTGGGGATCAATTGCCTGTGGAATTGGTTTGGGAACTCAATTCCGTCATTAAGCAAATTTATCCAGAAGAAAATAATTCTCTAGAGAATACCAATAGCATTGTCCGTCTCATTGTCGATTTTGGTGACAAAGAGCGCTGGGCGCAAATTTGGGCCGCTGAAATTATTGAGCCTGATTCTCAAGAGGTATTTGCTAGTGCATTTTGGATTGAGCGTAGCGGTCTTCCAGGGGCCTTTTATACCGCCAACGGCGAATCGATTGAGCGTACGTTTTGGACCAACCCATTGAGCTATCGACGGATCTCACGCGGGGTAGGTAGTGTGCGTGCCTCAAGCAAAAAAGCAGTCCCAACTAAAAATAATCCTGCAACGATCCCAAAACAACGTTACCGAACCCATATGGGCATTGACTATTCAGCGCCCACCGGAACCCCCGTCTTTAGCGTAGCTACAGGCAAAGTAGTACATCTTGGCTATAGCGGAGCCTTTGGCAATCTGATTGTTCTGGAGCACCCTGGAAATTACCGCACCTACTACGCTCATTTAAGTAACTACAACGTGGAATTGGATGTAGGCAATGAAGTGCGACGAGGGCTTGAAATTGGGTATGTCGGGTCTACTGGCCGCTCTACTGGCCCCCATCTTCACTTTGAATTACGAAAAGATGGCATCTACGTAGACCCTTATGGATCAAAAACTCAGCTCGATTTATGGAATATGCGCGATAGTGATAGCGGACTTCTCACCAGAGAAATTCTCCTGCTTGGCACGCCGCCTAAAAACTAAAAAGGGATCCGAATAGATCCCTTTAAACGAAGTTGGCTGAGGACTTAGCCGAGCACCAAAACTGGTAATTTTGAGTGCACAATCACTTCGTGTGTTTCGCTACCCAGCAAAACACTCTTCAGGCCAGTACGCTTGTGTGATGCCATCACAATAACATCAGCCTTGGCTTTCTTGGCACCCTCTAGGATCCCTTCTGACAGATTGCTATCGGCAATATGTAGAGTTTTAGCTTTAATGCTGGCGCCTAATGCGGTAGCCGCTTTTTTGAATACATCAGCAGCAAATGCATCGCATGCTTTCTTGTGCTCTTTTTGAGAAATTCCATAACCCATTGTGCTATCCGAATACACAATTGGTGGCATTGGATCTGAAACATAAACTAAAGTCACTGCAGCGCCATCAGCTTTAGCGATTTCAGCCACTTTCTTCAAAGACTTTTTACTTACATCTGACCCATCAACGGGCACTAATAAATGCTTGAACATATTGACTCCTGTTTATAAATTAAACCCAAATACCTACTACTCCATCATAATGCTTATTATTCACCTAAAAAGTGTAAAAGGAAAACTTAATTGCTCAAGTATTGCACAGCATATTTCCATATCTTCAAGGGTCGGCTAAGTAGACCTGCTTGGCTAGCCCTACAGTGGTTTAGGCTCTAGAATTATCCTTAACGCATGTTTTTTTACCCAAAACTACTCCACTCCTTCAAAGGCTACAACCGCGCCTTCTTTACCCGAGATATTTTGGCCGGCATTACAGTGGGGGTGGTTGCTCTCCCCCTTGCCATGGCGTTTGCAATCGCCAGCGGGCTAAAACCGGAAACCGGCATCTTTACCGCAATTATCGCCGGCGCCCTCATCTCTGTTTTTGGCGGAAGTCGCGTCCAAATCGGGGGGCCAGCAGGCGCCTTTATTGTGATTGTTTACGGCATAGTGGAACGCTATGGGGTGGGTAATTTATTGCTTGCTACCGCCATGTCTGGAATCTTTTTATTCCTCATGGGCTTATTGCGACTAGGCACCTTAATTCGCTTTATCCCCGTCGCAGTGATCATCGGATTCACAAATGGCATTGCCGTGCTGATTGGCTTATCTCAGATTAAAGAATTTTTTGGCCTGCAGATCGCAAAAATGCCTGCGGAGTTCTTCCAATTAATTCATGCGCTGTATGCAGCAATGGACACCGTCAATCCTTTTGCGCTAACCTTATCGATGGGTAGCCTCGCATTTCTCATACTGTGGAGAGTTTTTCAAAAGCGGCTTGGGCATCTAAGTCAAATACCCGGCACAGTAATTGCTATGGTGATAGCCACAGTGCTTACAGCGGTATTCAATTTACCAGTTGAGACAATTGGCAGCCGCTTTGGCGGAATACCCTCAAGTCTTCCCAGTTTTCAATGGATTCCAATTACCTGGGAAACCGCTCAGTTCATGATTGCACCAGCGATCACCCTGGCACTTCTCGGCGCAATTGAATCACTCTTGTGCGCCCGTATCGCCGATGGGTTGATTCATGATCGTCACGACTCCAACCAAGAATTAATGGCGCAGGGTGTTGCAAACTTCATTACACCCTTTTTTGGAGGAATGCCAGCAACCGGCACTATTGCAAGAACTGTCACCAATATTCAAAGCGGGGGAAATACCCCGATTGCCGGGATTGTTCACTCGATCGTGCTGCTTGCCATTATTTTATTTGGCGCCCCACTCGCTAAAAATATTCCCCTAGCATGTCTAGCTGCTATTTTAATGTTTGTTGCATGGAATATGGGTGAATGGAGGAAATTTTTAGATTTAAAACAATTCCGATTACCCTATCGCCTGACAATGCTTAGCGTCTTTCTGCTGACTATCATGCTTGACCTCACGGTTGCCATTCAGGTAGGCTTACTTTTGGCGTTCATCACTTTCATCTATCGAATTTCAAGTTTGTCGCGTTATGAAGCCGCTAATGCAAATGATTTTCCAAGTCTAATAAATCAACAAGGAAAAATTTCCGCTCTTCGAATTTATGGAGCAATTTTCTTTGGCGCTGTGCAGTTACTAGAAAAGATTGAAAATGAGTTGCCCTCTGAAAAACTCCTTCTCGACTTTAAAAATGTGATTTATATAGATAGCTCTGGCATGGATGCCATACTTGAACTTGAGCGGGCATGCAAGGTAAGGGGTGTTGCTCTTGTTATTTGTGGATTGGCACATCAACCCTATGAAATGGCAGTGCGTAGCGGCTTGCTAGAGCAGCTACCAGATGACTGTATTTACCCAAACCTACAAGAGGCTATTTTTAGCGCAGTCGACAAAGATCTGCCCTAAGAAATACAAAAGCCCCCTTTTAACAACGCATCAGGTAAATACCAGGCACGATACAGGCCAAATACACCCGCAGAAAATAACAGACCAGCAGCAATATAGCGCACCCAAGGATACCGTCCAAATTGGGTAAGCGCTGCTGAAAATTTAGAGATCAATAATAGATTCGGCAGTGTTCCCAAACCAAACGCCAACATCAGAGCAGCCCCCGTCCATGGATCACCCGATAAAAAGGCAAGAGGTAGAACGCTATACACCAGGCCGCAAGGCACCAAACCCCACAGCATGCCACTAAACCAGCGTGAAGAATGCCCTGCAAAACGGCCTAGATATTTTGCCCAATAAGTAGCCATACGCGCGCCCAACCACTTTCCGACCAATAGCGAACTTTTATTTTGCTGCCGCAATAAACGGACACCCATGAAGAGCAACATGAGAGCGGTAAAAGCGAACAACGGTCTCTGAATTGGAACGATATCTTGCTGCCAAATACTCGCACCTAGCCAAGCAGCCAGCGCACCTAATAAAACATATGTAGTTAGGCGACCAAAGTGCATCAGCAATTGCAAATAAAACAATTGCACCCTGCTCTGCAAGACAATCACAGAGTCAGGACGACCCTCTCTGGGGCGCTCGATAGCGGCAGCGATTCCGCCGCACATCAAAGCGCAGTGCCAACCACTTACCAATGCGCCCATGAATATGGCCAACACTAGGCTGACGGTTAACATCCAAGCATCCAGCTGTATAAGGAATTAACAAAACTATGCATATCCTAGTAGAATAAACTCATCTGCTAAATAGATTGAATATGAATTTCACCAGCTCGGATGCCCCAAGCAGCAAATGCTCAGTATGTGTACTGGGTCAGTTTTGCCTGCCAGTAGGTATCAGCTCTACTGATATTGCCAAGATTGACACCCTCGTGAAGGATAGGGTCCGCCTACAAAAAGGGGAAAGCCTGTATCGCCACGGAGACCCCTTAAATGCAGTGTATAGCGTTAGATTTGGAACGCTTAAGACTGAGTACGGCCTAGAAGATGGACGGCAGCAGGTCATCGGATTTCATCTCCCTGGAGAGATCTTGGGGCTTGATGGCATTGGCGAGGGTCAGTATCAATCAGAAGCGATTGCGCTTGAAGATAGTGAAGTCTGCATTATTCGCTACGAGGCATTTGAGGATTTAGCACGCCAAATTCCAGTTCTACAACAACAATTTCATCGCATCCTCAGTAGAGAACTCACTCAAGATCAGCGTCACCTACTTTCTTTAGGAAGTTTGCGCGCTGAAGAGCGTTTAGCGGCTTTCTTGCTGAATCTTTCCCAGCGACTCGCGGCTCGCGGTTACTTGAATAATGAATTTGATTTACGCATGAGCCGTGTAGAGATTGGCAGCTACCTTGGAATTCAAATCGAAACGGTCAGCCGTATGCTGTCCCGCTTTGCTGAATCTGGCCTCATTCAAATTAAGCAGCGCCATATTAAGCTGATCGATATGGATGGCCTTTATGAATTAGCTAGCATTCCCAATCCAAATCGTGCTGTCCAGATCAAAACATAGTCGCCTCAGTTTTTAGATCAATCCTCGATCAGAGCCTTTGCTTCCTTCAGTATCAATACCTGGAAGAATGTAAGCGGTAAGCGCACTTGAGAACGAACAAAATATCCAGATTACAAAAAACCCCAGAGTATAGATTCCCTCATCTGAGATATTAGGATGATGTCCAAAGAAAAGAAGTTCAGCTGGATGAACAATAGTAAAGAGCAAACCCTCAGCCAAGATGGATACCAAAAAGGATGGCCACATAATCCAGATGAATAGACGGTACTTCATTTGCGATCTCGCTCAACTTTGATCTGCTCCACCTTCAAGCCGCGCTTGATAACTCCATCTCGAACTGGCTTGTCTGCGTATAAATTAACAGCAAGGTAAATAGTAATCATGCAGCCGATAGCCGCCACCGCAGGCCCACTAATGAGCAACCATGGCCAAAGCTGCTTAAACCAAGGTTTATTTAGCTGTTGTTCTGTCATATTCATCCTCTCCATCTTTCGCTATTGAGCTTAGCGGGGAATAATAAAGCTTGATTTTTCATCGCGCACTCGAATGACTGGCTTATCGCCCGACATCTCATCCGCGGACACATCAAAATGAATCGGGTAATTGCCCGGCTCATTTTCACCAATATTTGTACTTACCTTAATTGGTAAGAGTTGATTGCTTGCCGGCGCCACCTCAATCTCAGATATCTCTCTACCTTGAGAATCCAAAATCCTCAAATTTGAAAGACCTGATGCCTTGATATGCACTTTCATAGGGTTCTCGGAGGCATTCATAATCTGAATACGATAAATATTTTCAATACGAGCACCATCGACCTCACGGGCCAAAGCACCCCGGTCGCGCATGACATCCACCCGCAGGGGATTACGCGTTGCCAAAGATACTAAAAAAGCACCCGTAAGCACTGTGATAAAAGCGGTGTATATCAATACCCTTGGGCGCAGGATATGCCGTATCGCGCTTTGATTCGATTCCTTATCCTCGATTGCTCTCTCGGTGGTGTACCTAATCAATCCCTTTGGATAGTTCACTTTTTCCATCACCTGATTGCAGGCATCAATGCAGGCCCCACAACCAATACACATGTACTGCAAACCATCCCGGATATCGATTCCCGTTGGACAAACTTGAACACAAATACTGCAGTCAACGCAATCACCTAGCCCAAGACTTGCATGATCGGCAGACTTACTCCGACTACCCCTTGGCTCCCCGCGAACCTTATCGTAAGTCACTAGGAATGTATCCTTATCCACCATCACACTCTGAAAGCGAGCATAGGGACACATATACTTGCAAACCTGTTCACGCATGAATCCCGCGTTACCCCAAGTAGCAAAACTATAGAAGCAAAGCCAAAACAGTTGCCATGGGCCAAGAGATAAATGCAAGATGGCTATACCTAAAGTTTCAATAGGCGTGAAGTAACCAATAAAAGTAAAGCCAGTCCAAAAAGCAATCACCAGCCATAAAAAATGCTTCGTGATTTTTAAGCGCCATTTGCGAAAACTCCAAGGCCACTCCTCGCCATCTAGGCGAATACGCGCAAATCGATCGCCCTCCACCTTGCGCTCAATCCACATAAAGATTTCGGTATAGACTGTTTGTGGGCAGGCATACCCACAAAATAAGCGACCAGCGACCGCTGTAAAGAGAAAAAGCGCTAAGGCGGAAAGAATTAATAGCAGCGTCAGATAGATGACATCTTGCGGCCACAACACCAAGCCAAAAATATAAAACTTACGCTGAATTAAATCAAAGAGTACCGCTTGACGACCATTCCAACTTACCCAAGGAAGGCCATAAAAAAGTAACTGTGTGGCAAATACCAAAATAAAACGCCAGCGGGCAAATAGGCCGCTGACTGAGCGAGGGTAAATCTTTCGCCGGACCTCGTAAAGAGATTCCTCAATCACATCTATAGGAATAGGTTTCCCAACCGGCGAATTTTCTGACACTAATTATTTAGCTTGAGTAGATTTATTATTGGATAAACCCCAAACATAGGCTGTCAAGAGATGAATTTTCTCAGGACTGAGCACCTTATCTTGAGCGGGCATCATCGCCATACGACCTTTAGTGATGGTCTCTACAATCGTCGCCTCTGAGCCACCGTACAACCAAGTTTTATCAGTCAAATTAGGGGCACCTAAAGCAATATTACCCTTACCGTCTGCACCGTGGCAAGCTACGCAGTTTGCTTTGTACACCTCTGCACCACGCGCAGCTTTCAGATCGTCTGCAGGTAAGCCAGAGAGGCTACGAACATAGTTGGCCACATCCACAATTTGCTTGCTATCTAGCTGTGGAAATGGAGGCATGACACCTGCACGGCCATTAATTAAGGTGGTCTTAATATTTTCAGGTGAGCCGCCGTACAACCAATCACCATCAGTCAGATTAGGGAAGCCTTTAGCGCCGCCAGCATCTGAGCCATGGCACTGTGCACAGGAATTCAAGAAGAGACGCTGACCCATTTCACGAGCCTTAGGATCTGCAGCCACTTGCTCAATATCCATCTTGATATATTTTGCGTACACAGGCTTTAATTCATCATTCGCGGTCGTCATGGAACTCATGAGGGCGCCATCTGTGCTGTAGCCCAGGACGCCAGGATAAGATCCAAGGCCCGGATACAAAACAAGATATACCAGACCAAAGATGCAAGAAAGCAAGAACATCCACATCCACCAACGTGGCAATGGATTATTTAGTTCGCGCAAATCACCATCCCATACATGGCCTGTATCAGCCACTTCGCCATCAGGCTTAAGCTTTACCTTTACCTTTAACTGGGAAAACAACAGCCATACGCACCAAATAATACCGACCAGCGTTACTAAGGCGATATAGGTACTCCAACCGGCACCAAGAAAGTCACTCATGATTTGTCCTTACTAAATTCATCGGGAAGATCGAACGGAAGTTCGGCGGACTCTTGATTGGCTGCCTGTCTTTTTGAGGACCAGGCCCACCAAACAATTCCTAAAAATACAACTAAGCCAAGTACAGAAGAGATGGCAGAGAGGTAGGGCGCGATATTTTGCATAAGATTTATCCGCTAAAAATTACTTAGCAACAACCTCATCAACCACAATGTAGCGACGATTCACACCCAAACCTTGTAAATACGCAATCAACGCATCCTCTTCAGTCTTACCTTCGAGCTCTTTTGGCGCATTCGCAATTTGCTCATCGGTATAAGGAACACCTAGGCGACGCATTGCCGTCATATGGGAAGCGATCGTATCTGCCGCTGCTGGCTTTTGTAGATAGGGGTAGCCTGGCATATTGGACTCGGGAACGACATCGCGAGGATTCCGCAAGTGAATGCGATGCCAGTCATCGGAGTAACGACCGCCAACGCGAGCTAAATCGGGACCAGTACGCTTACTACCCCATAAGAATGGATGATCAAATACTGACTCACCAGCTAGGGAGTAAGGACCATAGCGCTCAACCTCAGAACGCAAAGTACGAATCTGCTGAGAATGGCAACCTAAGCAACCTTCGCGCTGATAAATATCGCGCCCAGCTAAACGTAAGGCCGAGTATGGCTCCACGCCAGGGCTAGGCTCTGTAGTGGAGTGTTGGAAAAATAAAGGAATGATCTGCACCAAACCAGCAACCGCAACAGCTGCGATGGTTGCAATGATTAGCCAACCAACGTTACGCTCAAGCGTTTCGTGGGAAAAAAATCGACGTTGTTCTGACATGTTCTTATCCTTAATGAGCAGCTACTGACGTTTGTGGAATTGCAGCGTCAATGAATTTTTTACCAATCACTGTCTTGTATACGTTGTAAGCCATCACGAACATACCACTCAAGTAGCACAGACCGCCTAACAAACGAATTACATAAAATGGGTAGGTTGCTTTGACAGACTCGACGAAGCTATAAGTCAATGTGCCATCTGGTTCGAAGGCTCTCCACATCAAGCCCTGCATTACTCCGGCAATCCACATAGCGGCGATGTAAATCACCACGCCAATAGTGGCGATCCAGAAATGCAATTCAATTAACTTTGTGCTGTACATATCACGCTGACCCACTAAACGTGGAATCAGGTAGTACAAGGAGCCAATCGTAATCATGGCAACCCAACCCAACGCACCTGAATGCACGTGCCCAATAGTCCAGTCTGTGTAATGCGACAAGCTATTCACAGTTTTAATTGACATCATTGAGCCTTCGAAAGTTGACATACCGTAGAAGGACAATGCGACAACCAAGAACTTCAAGATTGGATCACGACGCAATTTATGCCACGCGCCAGACAACGTCATGATGCCGTTGATCATGCCACCCCATGATGGAGCTAGCAAAATCAAAGAGAACACCATTCCTAAAGACTGAGTCCAATCTGGCAACGCTGTGTGTTGTAGGTGGTGAGGACCAGCCCACATATACGTAAAGTTCAATGCCCAGAAGTGGACGATCGATAAACGATATGAATAGATTGGGCGCTCAGCTTGCTTAGGAATGAAGTAGTACATCATGCCCAAGAAACTGGTGGTCAAGAAGAAGCCCACTGCGTTATGGCCATACCACCACTGAATCATCGCATCTTGCGTACCCGCATAAGCAGAGTAAGACTTGAAGAGGCTTGCTGGCATCTCAATATTGTTAACAATATGCAAAATCGCAATCGTCAAAATATAGGCACCAAAAAACCAGTTAGAAACGTAGATATGTTTAGTCTTACGTTTGATCACGGTGCCAAAAAATACCACTGCGTAAGCAACCCAAACTACTGTAATTAAAATATCAATTGGCCACTCTAATTCTGCATACTCTTTAGAAGTAGTGATGCCTAATGGCAAAGTGACTGCAGCTAAAACGATGACTGCCTGCCAACCCCAAAAAGTAAACGCTGCCAACTTGTCGCAAAAGAGTCGGACCTGACAGGTGCGCTGCACGATGTAATAAGAGGTCGCAAATAAGGCAGAACCGCCAAAAGCAAAAATCACCGCATTGGTATGCAAAGGACGCAAGCGACCGTAGCTGAGCCAAGGAATATTAAAAGTAATTTCAGGCCATATGAGCTGCGCAGCGAGGATAACCCCCACGAGCATGCCCACAATCCCCCAAAGTACCGTAACAATGGCAAATTGGCTGACGACCTTATAGTTGAAGGTATCTTGATTGTTCCCCACGGTAATTCCCATGGTTTCTCCTTTTAGTGACCAAACAGCGACATAATCCAAATAGACTCGAACCATTATCAAAGTAAGGTACTTCGGGCGTTTTGATCTACATCAAAAAGGATGTGGACATTTGCAATCTTTAAAGCCCTATTAAAGATCTAGACACTTCCATATTTATGAAAAATATGACTATTTTTGAGAGTAGTCACTAACTTTTTGAGGTTTTGGAGTGTCATCATCCATCAAAATTGCCTCCCCTGGACCATTCAAATCGTCAAATTGACCACTCTTGACCGACCAGTACAAAATCCAGGCCAAAAGGCCTACCAAAATCAGTGATAAAGGGATTAAAAGAAATAAGCTCTCCATAGCTCTAGTCTAGGCCTTTCTCAGGCGCCAGGCATTTAATGTGACAGCCAGCGAAGAAAGAGACATCCCAATGCCAGCTAACCAAGGGTTCATCCAACCCATCATGGCCGCCGGAATTGCTAAGAGGTTATAAATAAGCGCCCAAATCAGGTTTTCCTTAATGATGAGCTGAGTTTTATCTGCCAATAGCAATGTTTTAGCCAGTGGCGCCAGTGAGCTGGCCGTCAAAATCGCATCAGCGCCAGCGGTTGCCAGAGGAGCTCCAGCACCAACAGCAATAGAAACATCAGCCCGAGCAAGCAAAGGGGCGTCGTTGATACCATCACCAATCGCCCACACAAATCGACCCTCTTTTTGAAGGCGCTCAATATAGTCGTACTTTTCTTCGGGGGAGCAGCCCCCTTTGTAACTGCCAATCCCCACCCTACTTGCCCACCACGAAACCGTAACCGGATCATCACCCGATACCAAATGAACAGTGATCTTTCTGGAGTATGCGGCTGCCAATAAATCCTTTAGACCATCTCTTGGAGTATCTAGGAAAATGAAACTCGCTATTAAGCCTTTGTCGTCAGCCAAATGAACTTGGCCATATTGACCCTCATGGATATTTTGCTTGGCACCTACCCAAGAGGCACTTCCCAAGCGATAGACACCGGAGCTCAAACCCTTACCCAAAATATTGACAGTAGGATTTTGTAATCCAATGAGCGACAGATTATCAGCCTGCGCGGCGCGTAATAAAGATAGTGCAAGGGGATGCTTTTGACCAGACTCCATCGAAGCCGCGAGAGTCAACACCTTTTCACGAGAAAATTCTGGGCGCGCAACCACAACATCCTGAAGCTCTGGCTGACCCATAGTGAGCGTGCCTGTTTTATCCAAGACTAAATCTGTTGCCTTTACCAAACCCTCTAATACATGGCCACGCACAATCAATAAACCCAATTTAGTTACCGCACCTTGCGCTGCGGCCATTGCAGTTGGAACGGCGAGCGATAAGGCACAAGGACAACTAGCCACCAAAATAGACACCAAAACTGTCCAAGCTTTACTAGAGTCAACATACAGCCAAATTCCTGAAGAAATAAATGCGCTTAACAATAAAAAGCCTACAAAGTATCCAGCCCACTTTTCAGCAAGACTCACCATCAAAGGCTTTGCTTGTAACGCACGGTCCAATAAAGATGCAATACCAGCGATACGGGTAGACTGGCCAACCGCATCAATCCTCATTAGTAATGGATTCAAGATATTATGCGTACCCGCATAGAGTCGATCACCTATTTTTTTATCTACCGGCTTTGATTCGCCCGTCAGTAAAGACTCATCTAACGCACTTTCAACCTCAATCAATTCACCATCTGCAGGAACAATTTCGCCTGGTGATACACGCAAAATGTCACCGGGATTGCAATTGACAACGGGGACAATCTCTAACTCTTGGGATGATGGGTAGTGCGGCAAGCGCTCGCATGTTGCGGGCAATTGCTTTGCTAATGCTTCAGCACCACCTTGCGCATCTTGCCTCGCTAATAATTCGATATAGCGCGCAGCCAAAATAAATGCGACAAACATAGTGATGGAGTCAAAGTAACCATGTCCTGACCCAGTTACCAGATTAATTGTCCCAGCAAAAAAGGCAAGAGCTAAAGCCAGCGCAATCGGAACATCCATCCCCAACATATGTGACTTGCGAAAAGAAATCACGCTGCGCCATGCAGCTTGAAAGATTGGTCCCGCCGAATAGACCATTACCGGAACTGTTAGGGCCCAGCTAGTCCAACCCAAAAGCAAGTCATACTCCGCTGTAATATCGCTATCGCCAACATAGGATGGCCACGCATACATCATCACCTGCATCATCCCCAGCATGGCAACGCCAAGCCTAGTAAGCAACTGACGACGCTCTTTCTTTGATCTCTCTAGGGAAAGCGATGGTTCAAAAGGCCAAGCCTCATATCCGATCCTCTCTACCTCGAAGAGTAAACGCGCTAAGCTCGTGTTTTCCGGAGAATATTTTGCGGTGAGTTTTTGGCTAACGTAATTAATCTGAACGTCTTTAACGCCCGGGATTCTTCTTAAGTGCTGCTCACACAACCACACACAAGCAGCACATCGAATTTTTTCAAGACGCAAGGTAGTTTGTAAATCGCCCTCCTCTCCACTGGGGCGGGTATATCTACTGCGCAATGACGGATCATCATATGGCTGTAGACTTTTGGGGATCTCGTTAGCTAGAAGATAGTCAGCTGGCTTGTCACTAGACTGAGCGCGACGCGCATAAAAAACCTCTAGACCTTCACCGTGAATCGTTTGCGCAATTGCCAAGCAACCTGCGCAACAAAATTTTCTAGGCTCGCCACCTAACTCCGCTTCAAAAGAATCGCCTGGCAGAATAAAACTACCGCAGTGATAGCAACTATTATTCATTGAAGATATAGTCATGAATACTTAAGGATTTCTTTTAAGCGTCTTATTCACCCAGCCGTTGCGGCGCTCATAAAACACAAATACCACACCCCAAATTACGACAGCTGCGTAAGCCCAGACCCAAGAGATTTGAGTGGCGCGTGAACCCGTAAGATCTAAAACAAATCCAAAAATAGCGGGGCCCAATAGGCCGCCTCCAAACCCCATTAATGAGTGCAAGCCCATTGCCGCACCCTTGATATTTTCCTGAGCGCTAATCACCAAACCTGCAGTGAGGGTAGCTGAATCAGCCATGATGAATAAGGTATGCCCAATAGCCAATGTGACTACAAGCCACCAAGATTGACCCGTTGACATGGCTAGCGCAACCCCAAAGATTGCGCTAGCAATCATGACAAAACAAATCCACTTCTGCCTACCAACTCTTAAGGCAATTTCATTACCTAAGATAGATGATGGAACACCAAAGAAATTAATGACGCCCGCTAGAGTGGTTGCAGTTAATAAAAAAGGTTCGCCAGAAACAATTGCACAAAAACCAAAAAACGCCACAATCCAACTACGTGATGCAAATAACTCGATGGAATGAACTGTATAGCCAAAAATAAATCCAGAGGCGGTCTTATCTTGCAGGACTAGTCGCCATTTATCCAAAGGGAAGATATCGCGTAAGCGAATTTGAATGGGGCCATGCCATTTTTCATGGTCTAGTTTGGGAATGAAGAATAGGACGATGAGTGAGGCGGTAAAAGGGCCCATTGCGATCAAACCAAAAACATATCGCCACCCTAGCTCGCTGAGTATCCACCCAGAACATAGATATGAAAATCCAGTACCAATTCCAAAAAAAGCAGTGTAAAAAGCAATGTGCCGAGTCAATTCACCGGATTGAATTCGATCGGAAAGAATCTTTAGGCCCGGCATATAAGTACCGGCTAATCCTGCTCCATTCAAAGCCATAAATATCAAAGCTGTCCAGAAGTTATGTGCCAAGAGACCCATACCCAATAAGCCAAATGTAGCTGATAGACCGCCAAAGATGTAGACTTTTTTTGCATCAACGCGATCAGTCAATGCAGTGGCTAAAGGAACCATCAACATATAACCAAAGAAAAAAGCGCTAGCTATTAAGCCAGATTGCAAATTGCTCAGTTGCCACTCATCTTGCAGTGCAGTAAGCACCACGGCGTAACATGCAAATCCAAGCAGGGCGCAAGTTTGCGCCATGAGCATCAGGGGTGTATAGCCGGTAGATTTAAATCGCATAGGATCTTACTAAATTCAATACCCCATTCTACCCGCCCAATAAACACGATACACTAGGAAAAACATCACGGAGAGCCCTACCCATGAAGCAAATACAACCTCAAAGTAACTTACTTAAATTCGCCCTCATAGCACTACTGGCCTGCGCCAACTTGTCAGCATTTGCTCAGACATACCCCAACAAGCCCATCAAAGCGATTGTCCCCTTCGCTCCGGGAAGTGCGACAGATCAAATTGGTCGTGCGTTTGCAGCCAAAATGACTGAGACCTTGGGTCAACCGGTTGTCATTGAAAACCGTCCTGGAGCAAATGGCATGATAGGAGCTGAAGTGGTCGCCAAAGCACCTGCAGATGGCTATACCCTACTCTTTGGAACCAATAGCACAAATGCTGCATTAAAAAGCTTGGTAAAGAATTTGCCATACAACCAAGATACCGCATTTACTCCTATTGGTTATTTCGGCTCAGTGCCGCTGATCGTGGCTATTAATAATGAAGTGCCAGCAAAATCACTCAATGGATTTGTTTCTTTAGCTAAAGCAGATCCGGGGAAAATTACATTTGCTTACGCCAGCACCTCGCAGCGCGTATCTTCAGAAATGTTGGCAAGCGTTGCTGGAATTAAGATGACCGGAGTCTCCTATAAGAGCGGTCCAAATGCGATGACTGATTTGATTGGCGGTCAAGTCAATATGTTTACCGCTGACTTTGCAGTAACCCTGCCACAAGTTCAGGCCGGCAAAATTCGTGGTCTGGCAGTAACCTCTCTCAAGCGCTCTCCAGCAATTCCAGAGCTACCTACAGTCAACGAGGCTCTAGGTATTAAGAATTATGAGTTGATTGCGTTCTTTGCGGCATTTGGACCTGCCGGACTTCCTAAAGATGTTGTCACCAAGTTAAACAAAGCAATTAATGAAGCGGCGAAATCAAAAGATTTAGTTGAGCGGTTTTCTGCAATGGGCTTTGAAAGCCAACCAGGCACTCCCGAGATGCTAGACAAGAAAATTAAACTAGAAACCGCAAAATGGGCAAAGGCGATTAAAGAAGCGGGGATGGAACCAGAATAAGTAACGCTTTATGAATTAACTTCAATATCCATGGCAAGCAACCAGTACGACAAACTCTTGCCATGGGCATCCAAGTTCAGGGAGAGGTTGACGCCTCCATCCAAAACATCATCAATCACAAAGTTCATCGCAAATAGTTGCGGCAATACAAACCGCTCAATCAAGCCAGGCACTCGAAAACCAAAATGCTTAGCCACTCGCTCTACCGTTAATTCACGCAGAAGCAGCTCAAAGTCTTCAGGGCGATAGGCAATAACACTGATGTTTGATCGATTACCCTTATCGCCAGTACGTGCATGCGCTAATTGATATAAAGGAATCAATTTTTGGGTCATTGAACCCCCTGATAAAATACATAGGAAGCCCGAATATATTCCCGTGGAATTAAACAAACCAAAGTATTTAAGCGCGGACGAATGCTCGTCCGAACACCTCCACCGCCAGCGGGCCCGCAGGTATATAAAGCCGTAACTTCTCTACAAACTCGATTTGCCTCTGATTTCATCTGATGGGCGGCAGCCACTCTCAAGCGAATATCTTCAAACCCACCTTCAGCGGTAAATTGCGGCCCCTTACCAAGGTCGCTTGAAAATACGCTAGACGATCCAATGAAATCGACTCGCAACTCCAGAAATGGGGATAAACGCTCTCGAATAATCTGAGCCGCTAGTTGCGCCCTCTGATAGGCATTATGTCCTGCATAAGAAATTTCAGCTTCAGCAAGCCAGCCACCATCAATGCAAATATTAGCCTTTAGATTTTCCGGCCTTGGGTGGCCAAGGACACCAGAAAAAGCAACTCTGTTAGCTCCTAAATCATCTAACTGGATTTGACTGATATCCGCCACCACATCTGGCGTTAAGTATTGAGCGGGGTTATGTACTTCATACAAAAGCTGCTCGGTCACCGTCATTCGATTGACCACACCGCCTGTATTACTCGGCTTGGTGATGCAGCCATTTCCGTTTTCATCAAACTCAACAATGGGAAAGCCGACATTGGCTAAATCAGGAACATCTTTCATGCCGGGGTCGGAAAAATAACCTCCCGTTACCTGCGCGCCGCATTCTAGTAAATGACCAGCCATTGTTGCAGAGCCTAGGAAATTCCAATCATCCCATGACCTTTTAAAATGGGCCATTAAGGGCCCCACAGTCAAGGCTGGATCAGCAACACGACCAGTGATCACGACCTGCGCACCAGCTTGCAATGCATCAGCAATCTCGCGCGCACCAAGATAGACGTTGGCGCTAACCAACTGGCTATTTTTGAGAGAATCTAAATACGCTTGACTTAATCGACTCTCAATCACATCGCGCATGTCTGCAGACGAAATATCATCACCCTGAACAATGGCAATTTTTAAAGGTGGTAAATTTTTTTCTCGTGCAATTTGCGCAACACATTCAGCGGCGGCGGCTGGGTTAGCCGCTCCAAAATTACCCACAATGGGTATGCCATTTTGTACGCAGTCACTCAAAATGGGTTCGAGCATCTCCCTTAAAAGTGGCTCATAGCCTTTAGTTTGATCTTGCTGGCGCTCCAATTGCGCCAAAGCCAAGGTTCGCTCAGCCAGACTTTCAAAAATAAGGCAGGCTGGCCCTCCCTTTTTTAATATCTCCGCAACTAGTGGCTTAGCTACATCTACGCGATCACCAGAAAATCCTGCAGCACAAGCAACACGATATATATTGGCCATAGTAATCTCGATAGATCTATTGCTGGCTGTGGCTTGGCGAATCCTGAAAGCCATTTGAGCGATAGGTTAAAACCAAAGTATCGCGGTATCCATGCAAACCAGTAGGCTGTATTGGAGTAGATTCATGAATCATCCTAGCATCGTTCATTAACAGCAAAGACCAAGGCTGACTCAATGTAAATCTAAGACCTGCAGAACCGGTCGCATCAAAGATACGCGTCTCACCACCTTTGATGCCCACTCGATTCAATAAAAAGACGGCAACAAAATCCACTCCATCCCGATGAGCACCCTCAGGCGTTGGACGACCGATGCCATCAGTTGTATCAATCCTAAATTGATGCGCCTCGACAAACCAAGTCTTGGCGGGCTGAACACTATTTAGGATGCGCGCAACCCCCAATAGAAGGGTCTGCCAGATAGGGCTTTTGGTCAACTCTGACTGAGAAGGCTCAAACCATCTTTCAATACCACCATGCAAGGCGTTGTAGTCTACCGACTGCCAATGTGCGCGATGGGGCACCATCACCAGAGAGTCATTTTGAATTTCGTAACTGACATGCCGACGAAAACGATACCTACCGCCATCCTTTAAATATGGATCACGTGGTAAGCCTTCCCAGAATTGATTTAACTCCATCAACCCGGGCACAGTAACTCCAGCCATTTTCGCAACGCCCTCAGCAGAGACAATGGCAAAGCCATCATCTCTCAAAGCTTGGGGCAACAATTCAACCGAAGTTATCGGTGGCGAGAAGCTGGATTGAGTCATCTGGCGATCTGAGCTTGAGTGATACTCAATCTAACTGCGCCCCAGAAGCCTTCACAATCTTCGCCCATTTAACCAACTCTTCCTTCAGGAGGGCGCCTAATTTTGCAGGAGGAACTGGATTCAATTCTAAACCTTGGGCACTCAACTTCTCCCTAACATCAGCACGACTCATTACCTTGCTCATAGCTGCCTGAATTTTTTTCACTACCTCTGAATTAACACCAGCAGGAGCAAAGAGGGCAACCCATACTTCACCAACGCAATCTGGATAAGTCTCAGCAATGGTTGGAATTTCTGGTGCTGCGCTAGAGCGTTTCGCGGAACTAATCGCAAGCGCTTGCAGCTTGCCAGCTTTAATGTAATTCAAAGCAGAAGGTAGGCTTGCAAATGCAAGCGGAACCTGACCGCCCAACACATCATTGATTGCAGGTGCAACTCCCTTGTAAGGGATATGCTGCATTTCTATACCCGCACTAGTGTTCAGCATTGCACCTAGTAAATGACTAATGGTGCCATTTCCGGCAGATGCATACGATAACTCTCCAGGCCTCTTCTTGGCTGCCGCAATAACATCAGCCAAGGTCTTATAAGGTGAACCCGGGGGTGATACTAAAACATAGGGTGTCGCACCAATGTAATACAGTGGAATAAAATCGTTGACCGGATCAAATCCAGGATTTTTATATAAAGATGGGTTAATTGCCTGAGCGCTATTGATCGTCAGAAGCAAAGTGTATCCATCCTTCGCTGAGCGTGCCACACCTTGAGTGCCAATATTTCCGCCAGCCCCCGGCTTGTTCTCCACTACCACGGATCCGTCTAGCGCCTCACCAAAAGCGGGCGCAATTAATCTAGCCACAATATCGTTAGTTCCTCCAGCTGCCTGAGGAACCACCATGGAAACTGGTTTTGAAGGATAAGGTTGTGCAAACAGCCCCATAGATGCACATCCCGCAATCAAGAAAAAACCAAACTGAATTACAACCTTCTTCATACCTTCTCCTGAGATACTAAGCTCAAACGCCCGCGGACTTCGCCGACATGACCCTTTAAATCATACAACTCTTTAGCATCGAGCATGGAGACTTTCATGCCTGCAACTCGTCGCTCAATATTTTCTAGCTCCTTAAAATTCTTAGCCCTCAACTCGGGATACGCAGCATTCCTCTCAATCACCTTCAGCTCCTCGTAAACCTGGGATAACTTGAGACGCAATAGCAAATTCTTCAAAGTGGGGATATATGTAAAGAGTGGGATTAAAATCACCAATAAAGGGATCACGATTTTTGCAAATCGACCAATCCATACAGCAGTCCAGAAAGGAAGATGTCGATGCAAGAATGAAGGTCCATCCTTTAGATAAATCTCAGCGTCTACATGCAAAGGAAAATCTAAGCCCACTCCCGATGGAAACTCTCCTGGTTTTTGCAAATATGAGTATGACTTCAGAATGTCGTATGTGTCTCCCAATAAGAGCGTTACTAGAGCCGGACTTATATCATCCTTACCCACCAAAGTAGCCGTAGCAGCCAATACCTGTATGTCGCGCTTTGGCAGATCATAGGCAATACTCACAACGCCACGAGGCACAGTGACCTTCGAGAGGTAAGGCAAATGATGCAGGTATGCCTCTACCTGATGAAAGTCCATCAAACGAATTTCGGGTGTTTCATAAAAGCTTTTCATGATTGGCGCTTCAGCAGCGCTCACCAAAAATACAGCATCTAACTCCCCACTCTTAAACTTTGCCAATGCTTCATCTGGTTTTAGCTTCTGAGCGTAAAAGTCATTGATACTTAAGTCACTCACACGCAACAGCTCGGAAGTCAAAATGAGAGTTCCACTACCTTCATTTCCAATAGAGACGCGCTTGCCTTTGAGTTGGCTTAATAAATGCAATTGCCCGCCTTCATTTTTGAATGCAGACTCTCGATACCAAACCCAAACTGGCTCATAAAACACACCGGCGATTGCCACTAGCTGAGGGTATTTCGAGACATCGGCTACTCCACCCTGAATCATCGCAAAATCAACCCCAGAATCTGGGTCATTGAGCAGCGCCAAGTTATCGCTAGTACCACCTGTGGTGCGCAACTTCAGTGATACCCCCTCTTCAGCCAACTCACTCTGGAGTCTTTCTCCAAACTTCTGATAAAGGCCGGTTGGAAACCCCGTTGCCAACTCTATGGACCTAGGAGGGGGTGGAACCAATACCCACAAGGTAGCAAAGAGAATCGCGACCAAGATAAAAAAGGCCGCCAAAACAGCCCAAGGATTGTAGATATTTCTGCGTATGAAGTTCATAGGAATTCTTTTCTTTTTAGCATTATGCCCCGAGCCAAAAGATAGGATGTCGAATCAATTCACCACTCCATTATTCGAGATAAGATGATGCTTTGCATAGAATAATCTACTCATCATGAATTCAACCCTCAATAAAGTAGCACTTGTCACGGGAGCGGGAACGGGAATCGGCAAAGCGGCGGCTAAAGCCCTCATGCAGGGTGGATTTAAAGTAGTCCTGACTGGCAGAAATATGGGGAAATTATCCTCGGCCATCCAAGAGATTGATGGAAGCACCAAGGACTGCCTACCAATTACGTGTGATGTTGGCAACCCAGAGCAAGTCAAACAACTATTTACCCAAATCAAAGATCATTTTGGCCGCATCGATGTACTTTTTAACAATGCCGGCATGGGAGCGCCAGCCATTCCAATGGAAGATTTAAGTTACGAGCAATGGATGAATGTTGTTAATGCCAACTTATGCGGTGCTTTTTTATGCTCCCAAGAGGCCATTCGAATGATGAAAACGCAGTCGCCGCAAGGGGGCAGAATTATTAATAATGGCTCAATCTCGGCACATGCACCACGTCCAATGTCTGCGCCCTACACTGCTACCAAACACGCCATCACTGGGCTCACCAAATCCATTGCCCTGGATGGTCGACCATTTAATATCGCCTGCGGTCAGATTGACATTGGAAATGCAGGCACTGAAATGACCATACCTATGGCTGCCGGAATACGTCAGGCAGATGGCTCCAATAAGGCGGAGCCACTCATGGATGTTGATCACGTTGGACAAGCAGTTCTGCATATGGCCCAACTACCTCTGGAGAGCAACATCCTATTCATGACCATTATGGCGACCAATATGCCATATGTTGGACGCGGGTAATTAAGGCCTTACTTGGTTAATTAAGAACTGAACATCACTTGCGCCCACTTTAATAATTTGAGGCGCTGAAATTAAATCGCCGGATTCTGGCATAGCCATCCCCGTCTTGGAGATACGAATTTCAATCGAAACTTCAGGTAGCTGTGAAAGCAAGCTATTTGGATTCATCGCAAGAGCATCATTCAAAACAAAATTCATTGGGAATGAAGTCACTGGGGTTTTTAAAACGGCAACAGGCATGCGTTCACCAGGCTTACGTGCGATCACCATTAAGACATCGCCAGACTTTAAGCGAGACTTTAACTCTGGGGCAACATCAACCCGCCCACTGACATCTTTACCGTGAATGACTGAAGGAGTATTTGGAGATAAACCACCTTTAGATCTAGCCTCAGCAATCGAAGCGGCAATTGCTCGCGCTTCATCAGTTTCAGGTGGCAATTGCTTGGCCAACCGTTCCCATGATTTAACTGCCGACTTATAGTCCTGAGCATTGAACGATGCCGTACCTAAAAGCCATAGGGCTAGTAAATTATTGGGATCCAGACTAAGTGCTTTATTTAGCAAATGCACAGGCTTACCAGAGAAATTTCCATTAGCATTGGCGGCTAACACATCAGCATAGTCAGCCAATAGCTGTGGGTCTGAGTCAATGAAAGATCCGGCGCGCTCGTAGGCCTTCTGTGCTTCAACATTGCGCCCCAAAATTCGATAGGAGCGCGCTAACATTGCCCAGCCCTTGAGATTATCTGGCTCAGCCTCCATCTTGGCAGCAAACTCAGAAACCATTTTTTCAACCGCTTCTTGGGTCACGGGTTTTTGAGCCTCTTGCTCAGTTATCTTAGAGGCACTCCCTAAAACAAAATAAAGCCCGGCAGATAGCATTACAACAAAAATACCAATCCCCACAATAGTCATTTTGGGAGATCTAGATACAGCTAAATCATCTGCCTCATCCGTATCCTGAAAAAGGCGTTGCCGCATTTCAGCATGAGCCTGCTCATAGCTTGCAGCATCTATCAACCCCGAGTTGCGCTCAAGCTCGAGCTTATCCAACTCTTCCTTATAAATGGTGGCGTTCATTTGACGGCGCGATGTGGCTAACTCTTTTGCAGGAAAAAAGAGTGGGCGTAACAATAAAGCCAAAACCAAGACAAGCAATAGAAGTGCGGAAATCAAAAAGCTAGTCATGTGCGCTTTCTCTTGAATTAGATGCGGCAGTCTTTAGAAGTGCATCAATGCGACGATTATCTTCATCGGAAAGTGTCGCACTAGGAATGCTCTGATTTCTGCGACGTAAATAAACTAACAGCCCGACAATACCCGCGAGCAAAATAATAAAAGGTCCTACCCATAAAAACCAAGTGATCGGCTTAACAGGTGGACGGTACAAAACAAAATCACCGTATCGCTCAACCATAAAAGATCGAATTTGCTCGTCAGTCTTACCTTCTTGAATGAGGTTTCGGATTTCTCTGCGTAAATCGTTTGCTAAATCAGAACGTGAACCCGCCAGGGATTCATTTTGACAAACAAGGCAACGCATTTCCTCTGAGATGGCAATGAGGCGCTGCTCCATTACTGGATCATCGGCCAACGGGGCAGCATCCTTCGCCAAGGAAAGGGAAAAAGAGCTAGCGGCCAAATAGACCATCAGAATGGAAGCAAGAGCTCGCTTAAAACTCATTTCAGCTCAGCCAATAATGGAATGATTTTACGATTGAGCAAATCCATCGTAATTGGACCAATATGTTTAAACCGAATCACACCAAGCTTATCAATCACATAGGTTTCTGGTACGCCGTACACACCATAATCAATTCCAACTCGGCCGTTTGCATCAAATGCAGATAGTAAATAAGGGTTGCCTTGACGATCTAACATGGCTAAAGCAGCGTCACGCTGATCTTTGTAATTTAGCCCAATAATAGGGGCTAAATTTAATCTACCCATTTCCACCAGCACTGGATGCTCTTCTCGGCAGGCAACGCACCATGATGCCCAAACATTTAATACCCAAGTCTGCCCCTTCATAGTTTGCGGAGAAAAGGTTTTTTGAGGATTTTGTAGTTGAGACAATTCAAAAGCAGGAGCTGGTTTATCAATCAATGGTGAAGGCACTTCATGCGGGTCACGATTTAATCCAACCGCTAAAAATCCAACGAGGACAATAAAGAGCAGAAGGGGAATCAAAAACTTTGCCTTCATAGGGTGCCTCTCTTCAATTTCATACGATAGCGTTTATCAGACATTGCCAAAACACCACCTAGAGCCATTAACAAACAACCACCCCAAATCCAGTCCACAAACGGTTTGTAATAAACCCTTACAGCCCAGGCCTTATCAGCCAGCTCTTCACCTAGAGAAACATAAATATCGCGAGTCAGACCTACATCAATTGCAGCCTCAGTCATAGGCATGGTAGAAGAAAAGTAGCTACGCTTTTCAGGATACAGGGTTGCCTCAATCTGACCATTGCGCATCAGCAAGAAGTTGCCCTGCATCGCATTGTAATTAGGGCCTGGAACGGCAGAAACACCTTCTAAACGAATTTCATATCCACCCACACTGACACTCTCACCAGCCGACATGCGAACATCTTTTTCTTCTTGGAATGCTCCAACCATGGTAACGCCAATAACAAAAATGGCGATACCGAGATGAGCAACTTGCATTCCGATAAATGAGCGCGTCAACTTGCCCGATCCGACCTGACGAATGACTTGCATCACTCCCGAAACGATAACCCAAAATGCTAAGGCAAAACCGATACTACTCAACCAAGAAAAATCACCCATCATCCAGGGAATCAGCGCGGCAGCAATAACTGCAACCAAAGCAGCAAGCCACAAGCGCTTAATCACTATGAATAAATCGCTACCCTTCCAGTTAGTCCAAGGACCAATACCCATCAAGACCAACAAAGGAATCATGATTGGTACGAATACGCTATTAAAGTATGGCGGGCCCACAGAAATCTTCCCGAGATGAAGAGCGTCAATCAATAAGGGATAGAGCGTTCCAAGCAAGACTGAAGCAGCGGAAACCACCAAGAAAACGTTTCCGAGCAAAATAAAAGTTTCACGAGATGTGAGGCTAAATTTTCCACCGATCGAACTCTTCGGAGCGCGCCACGCATATAACACCAATGATGATCCAACCACAAGCGCTAAAAAGATCAGAATAAAAATACCGCGCTTTGGATCGGTTGCAAAAGCATGTACCGATGTGAGAACACCAGATCTCACTAAGAAAGTCCCGAGGAGGGATAAAGAAAAAGCCGAGATTGCCAAAAGCACAGTCCAACTCTTAAACCCACCCCGTTTCTCTGTCACAGCCAAGGAATGCAATAAGGCGGTGCCTACAAGCCAAGGTATAAATGAGGCATTTTCAACGGGATCCCAAAACCACCAACCACCCCAACCTAATTCGTAATAAGCCCACCACGAACCAAGAGCAATACCTAAAGTTAAAAATATCCAAGCCGCCGTTGTCCAAGGGCGCGACCAACGTGCCCAAGCCGCATCAAGCCTGCCGGACAGCAATGAGGCAATAGCGAATGCGAATGCTACTGAAAATCCTACATAGCCCATGTATAGCATTGGAGGATGAAACACTAAACCAGGATCTTGCAAAAGCGGATTAAGCGAGCGGCCATCTTGTGCCGCCGGTAATAATCTTTCAAATGGGCTTGAGGTAGTCAGCACAAATAAGAGCAAGCCTGTAATTACCAGCCCCAATACACCTATAACGCGCGCCACCATAAATTCATCAAGAGACTTAGATAACTGCGCCACCAAAAAAGTCCAGGTCGATAACAAGAAAACCCACAACAAAAGCGATCCCTCGTGACCACCCCAAACCGCGCCAAGGCGATACACAACCGGAAGTTGAGAATTCGAATGCTCTGCCACATATAAGACAGAAAAATCATTCACATAAAAACTCCACGCTAAGGTCGCAAAAGAAATTGCGAGCAACATGAACACTGTTTGGGCAGCTGGCCGCGCCAACACCAACCATTCACGCCTACCTTGATGCGCACCAATCAAGGGTAGGATGCCTTGAACCAGGGCGACGCATAAAGCCAAAATTAATGCATAGTGCCCAAACTCAGGAATCATTATTTACTTCCATTTTTTTGAGCCTGCTCTAAAGCATGCTTTGCCTCAGGGGGCATATAGTTTTCATCGTGCTTAGCCAACACCTCGCTAGCAATAAATTGCCCATTAGGATCAAGACGGCCCTGAATTACCGCTCCCTTCCCCTCCTTAAATAAATCCGGAAGGATGCCGGTATAGGCCACAGAAATATCTTTTGCCATATCAGTAATGACAAAGTACACGGTTAGTCCATCGCGCTTCAAGGTCCCATCCTTAACCATGCCGCCAATACGGAAGACTTGACCATTGGGCGCCTTGCCCGCAGCAACCTCACTAGGCGTCACATATAACGCGATATTGCTATTGAGAGCATTCAGAATTAAAACTGCGGCCAAAGCGATGGCGATGAGTGCACCGATAATAATCGCGGCCCGCTTATGTCTGGGCTTCATTACTTTACTCCTTGAGTAAAACGCTCCGCCAAAACTTCTTGACGCAGTCTTCGTACAATTGCCCTGTGACGGGCCTTAATCATTAAAGGCTCCAGTAGCAACACAAGCGTGCAGACTCCAAAACTACACCATACGTACAGAGCGTATCCGCCCATAGCGAAAAATTCAGCCGGACTATTCCACATTAGCTTTTGATCTCATTTAATTGCCTCACCCAATCAGTATGAGCCTCTCGCTCAAGAATGATTGCACGGACGCGCATTAACCCTACTGCAATTGAGTACATCCAAAAGCATAAAGCCATTAGTAGCATTCCCCAAAGCATAGTCTGCGCCATCGCTGGAGCCTTGGTAAGGGATACAGATGCACCCTGGTGTAAGGTATTCCACCATTTGACAGAAAAATAAATAATCGGAATATTGACAACGCCAACCAATGCCAGAATCGCTCCAGCCTTATCAGCCCTACGTGCATTATCGATTGAGGCCTGTAAGGCAATAAAGCCTAAATATAAAAATAGGAGAATCAGTTCTGAGGTTAAGCGTGCATCCCACACCCACCAAGCACCCCACATTGGTTTACCCCAAAATGCGCCCGTCCATAAAGACAAGAATGCCATCCAAGCGCCAATAGGTGCAAGTGCCTGCGCCATCATTGCCGATAAACGCGTATTAAAAACCAGGCCAAGTCCCGCCCAAGTAGCCATCACCAAATAAATAAACATGGACATCCAGGACGCTGGAACATGAATAAAAATGATTCGGTAACCTTGTCCCTGAACAGCATCTACTGGGGCAACAAAAAAACTTACCCACAAACCAGCAAGCCCAAAAATTGCAGAGAGCACCCAGAACCAAGGAATCATTTTTCCAGCCAAAGGATAAAAAGTACTGGGGCTTGAAAATTTAAACCAGTTCAATACAACAGATGTCGAAGAATTATTTACATTACTCATTCAATAGCAATCTTTACAGCGCTAGCGCTAACCCAAGGCACAAATGCTACCGCCAAAATGAATAAAGCGCCTAACAGAGAAAAATGTCCCGAAATATCTAAGCCAACACTATTGGCATATACCGCCCCTGCACCAAAAATAAGGACTGGAATATAGAGCGGCAAAATCAAGAGGCTCATTAGAACACTACCTCCTCTAATGCCCAAGGTTAATGCGGCGCCAATAGAGCCCAACAATGATAGAACGGGGGTGCCAAGTAGCAGTGTTCCCATTAAAACTTTGAGAGAATTCACATCCAAATCAAACTGGATACCGATGATTGGTGCCAATAAAACTAGTGGCAGACCACATACCAACCAATGGGCAACGATTTTGCCAAAAACCAGCATCGAAAATAGGTTGGGCGATAAGATAAGTTGTTCTAAGGTCCCATCAGCATAGTCTGCTGCGAACATGCGCTGCAGACCAAGCAAGGTTGAGAGTAAGGCAGCAACCCAAATTACCCCTGGTGCAATTTTTCTCAATAAAACCGTATCGGCACCGATTCCCAATGGAAACAAACTGGTTACCAGCACAAAGAAAAACACTGCCGTTAAGACCTCGCTCTTGCGACGCATCACAAGCAATAAATCTCGTTGCACAATCGCAATAAAGGCGCTCATAGATCAAGAACCTTTAAGCCCGGAATGCTTAATGATTGATGGCTGGTTAATATCGCCAAGCCATTGCGTGCCAAATGATCAATAATCAATCTTTGCAAGTCTTGAACTGACTGGGTATCTAGAGCATTAAAAGGCTCATCCAAAATCCAGACTTGTGCGTCACGAGTAATCATTCGAGCAATCAAAACCCGTTTCTTTTGCCCGGCAGATAAGCAGCTCACCGGAAGATTTTCTCGGCCCCTTAGGCCAGATTGCCATAATGCCGATAGAGCAGCCTCACCATCAGATTGAATGCCATCTATCGCAGCGTACATTTGTAGATTCTCTAAAGCTGTCAGGTCATCCTTCAAAGCATCCCGATGCCCCATGAAGAAAAGCGCGCGATGGTAATTCTTAATATCCTCTTGAATGAGCTTTTCATCCCAAAGAATATCGCCAGTCTCGGGCAAGGAGAGGCCCGCCAGCAAACGCAACAAACTAGTCTTGCCCACACCATTCTCACCACGCACATGCAAACATTCACCAGATAACACTCGCATATTGAGATTAACGAATAACTCTCGCTCTCCCCGCGAACAAGCAATCGCACGAGCCTCGAGCATCGACTGCGAGAACTTGGAGGTGGGAGAAAGAATAGCTGTCATGAGAAAAATGGCTTGAATCAAACCACTTCAGGCTATGTCCCACAGCCTTTAGAGGCCATCAAACTTCCTAAAGCAGTTTTAAAAGAATAAATTTCTTTTAATTCAAATGGTTAGAAGATTATAGTTCGTCTTGGAGCTAGATCCAATTCCTACCTCCAAAAGATCGAAATCTTCTGATTTCCACCTGGATTGATGCTCACAGCCTTCTTTTGCACCACCCCCTGGTAGGAGGCCTCAATCAAGTGGTTGCCAGCGGGTAAATTGATGAGAATATACGGCCCTTCTGCAATGGCATTGAAGATAACTTGATTGCCTTCATTCAAAACCTTGACCTGGGCACCAAAAATCCAAACGCCCCTACCGCCATCAAGCTGGGATAACTCAAGCAAAATCGGCCATTGCTTAGATTCCGCCAAAATTGCTTGAGACTCCTCTTCACCTACTCCGCCTGAGATATAAGAAATTCCCTGGGAGTATTTTGTATCTGGGATTTGCGCCTGAACAAAAGAAAATGCTCCAACACAAAGGCTAGCAATTAAAAATTTTATGCATGAGCTCATTGACCAATCCTCAGACTAATTAAGAAGCGTGACTAATTAATGGCGATATAAGATTGAGGCTTATTCACATCGTAGTATTTTATTTGCTTAGCATTCACGTCAATCTTCTTTAAATCAAAAGACTGTACATTGGTTGACTCAAACATTTTTAGGTAGTAAATCATGTTCTTATTGTCCGCCACAATAGTCCATTCAGTAATCTCAATTCCACCAGCACCCCCACCATAAGCATTAGTGGCTGGCAAGCTGATAGCACCAGGCGGTATATCAAAGCTACCCAAGATATGCCAAGCTGTATTTGTTTGCTGACTAGTAGAGTAAGTTGTTGGGGCAGATTTTGTCAAAAATAAGGCACGAATAAATCGGCTTGGACTAAGGTAATCCCCTGGCAAGCCATGCAAGCCGCTACCTGAACTTGGAGGAGCATAACTTGCGCCATTAATAACGAGTGGGTTTTTCTCAACATTCGTTAAGTTTGCATAGTTACCAATATTGTTCAACTGATCCCTAAAAGCTGGGTCGTTTGTCATCACGCCAACAGGGTTATCGGTAATGACTAACTCACCTTTTAAATACTCAATCACAATGCTTTTACCCTTAGCATCATGCAAAGTCATTCGCACCGGCGCAGACTGATTGTTGTAGGCAGGAATAATGGAGCGATTTACTTTAATCTTGCTAAAACCCGCCTTCACCTCATCCACCGTAGCAAAATTCGTCAAGGCATACATCAACATCTGAATAGAGGCGATGCTATTGGCTGAATCTGCTGGCGCAACCACTTGATATACCGCGGTATTGGGCGCATTCAGTAAACCACCAACTAGACCTTTCTCATTCATCCCATCCACAAGTACCGGCATACCTAGGCCATTCATGCCAGCGACCGCATACTTGGAAGTCCAGTTCAGACCAGAGCCTGGCTTACTATCAATACCCACCCCCATCAAAGGAAGGTTTCTTGGGATCACAGTAAGCTGCGACTTTAGAGGCAAACCAAATTCCATAGTGCGCCCATAGACAAAACCGCCATCATTACCCTTTAAAAGGAAGCTTGTACAGGCGCTACTGACCGCTGGCGCAAAAACTAAGGAAACCGCAATGGCGGTGGCAAACGCTTTTTTGACAATCTTTTGATTCATACAAGCTCCTAAGTTGGGCTAATGCACAGATAAAGTCTAGATTGTTGATTCTACAGCGCAGATTTCTAAGCGGGTATAGAACATAGTTATAGAAAAGCCCCGCCAGAGCGGGGCCAAATAAGCGTCTAGATCAAATAGTCTAGAGCTTGCATGCATTAAGGAGTGATGATGATTGCACCAGTAACCTGCCGACCTTCTGCCGCTTTATGAGCCTGCGCAGCGTCTTCAAGCTTGAATTTAGCGCCAATCTGAACCTTCACCCGCCCCTGCGCAATCGCATCAAATACAGCACGCGCGTTCTCTTGTAACAATTCAGGGGTGGCATTGTGCGGAAATACCGAAGGTCTAGTTAAGAAAAGGCAACCTTTTTTATTCAAAATCTCTGGCTGAATTTCTGGAGCTGGACCAGATGCCGCGCCAAATAAAGCTACCGTACCAAAAGGTGCGGCACAATCTAGCGAGCCCAGGAAAGTAGTTTTTGCTACGGAGTCATAAACCACATTTGCCTTACGACCACCCGTAGCCTTCAAAAATTCCTCGACCCAATTAGACTTAGAGTAATCGACCACTGCATCACAACCTGCTTCTTTGGCAACTGTAAATTTCGCCTCCGAACCAACACTGCCAACCACAAAAGCGCCCAATGATTTTGCCCAGCCAGCCAAGATTTGACCGACACCACCAGCGGCAGCATGCACCAAGACCACATCACCCGCCTTCACTTTGTAGGTCTTCTGAATGAGATATTGCGCAGTCATTGCTTTAAAAAATACAGCTGCAGCAACTTCATCTGAAACATTTTCCGGAACTGAGACTAATTTGTCTACCGCGACATTTCGAGCGCTTGTGTATGCGCCAATGCCTGCATTCATATACATCACACGATCACCCACCTTGAATCGAGTGACGCCCTCGCCTAGGGCCTCAACTACGCCTACAGCCTCATGCCCTAGACCCGAAGGTAAATCTAGCGGATAGGCACCAGCTCGCTGATATACGTCAATAAAGTTAAAGCCTATTGCTGTTTGCCTAAGCTGCACTTCGCCCTTACCAGGTGCAGGCAGCTCCTTACTAATCAATTGAATTACATCAGCAGTACCGTGTTCAGAAAGACTAACCATTCGAGCAGTTGTCACAAGTCACCTATTATTTATTGAATTTACCTAACCGTAAGCGCAGACGAGCGAATTAACCCGCCAAAAGCTCCGACCAAATGCCATTACCTCACTAATAGTGAAAGTTTGACACAAACCGAGAAAACTTGTTTTCCACAAAGACTACCTCAAATTGAATAGACTAATCAGAAATCAAATTGCATGGAAAGATCATTGAAAGCCTTTTATACCGACCACTATGTTTTACCGCTACCCCAAGGGCACCGTTTTCCCATGGAAAAGTATGGGCGCCTCAGAAATTTAGTTGCAAAACTAGAGGGCATTGAACTGATTGATCCCCCAGCCATTACAGACACCCAAATTCTCTATGCACATGACCCAGGCTACCTGATCAAAATCATTGAAGGGACGTTGAGCGCCCAAGAGCAGCAAGAGATTGGCTTTCCCTGGAGCCTCGAAATGGTAGAGCGATCACGCAAATCTGCGGGTGCGACTCTCGCAGCTGCAAAAATCGCGCTAGATGAAGGTCTGGCTGCAAACCTAGCAGGAGGAACCCACCATGCCTATCGAAACAAGGGTAGCGGGTTCTGCGTATTTAATGACTCCGCAATTGCGGCAAGAGCATTACAAAAAGAGGTGTGCTCTAAATTAAAAGTAGCCATCATTGATTTAGACGTGCATCAAGGAAATGGAACAGCCTCCATCCTTCAAAATGACTCCACCATTTTTACATTCTCTATTCATGGTGAAAATAACTTCCCATTCACAAAAGAAGTAAGTGATCTCGATATTGGACTGAGTAATGAATGCACTGATGATATCTACCTCCAGTCTCTCCATCATGGCCTAGAGATTATTGATGAACAATTTAGACCAGAATTTATTATTTACCTAGCCGGAGCCGACCCCCATGAAGGAGATAGACTGGGAAAGCTTAAAATCAGTAAAAATGGTATGCGATTAAGAGATGAGTGCGTCTTTCAATATGGAGCAGACCGCCAAATTCCTATTGCATTCTCAATGGCTGGAGGCTACGGAAAAGAAATCACAACAACAGTAGACATTCATCTTCAAACAATTCAAACGGCGCTGAGCTTTAGCGGGCTATATTAATAAAGCCTGGGGTCGCATTAAAGATGAATTTCATCAGTATTTTCCATAATAGATTGCGCGCTAACCACGCTTGCCACCTTATTCCACTTTAGAATACCTAAATCATGAACTGGATGCGAGCCCTACCCCTCTTAATCGCCCTAACTGGGTCGAGCTTGTCATGGGCAATTGATTTGCAACCGAATGATATTGTCGCGCCACCCCCAGATAGAAATTTAATCACCCTCAGCTATCTCAATACCGAAAACTCAACGTTTTATAAAAACGGCTCAATCAATTCAAGGCCGCCAAATGCAAGTCCAGTAATCGACACTCAAAGCTTGATTCTGCGTGGCGCCACCACCTACACCATGGGCGATCTACCCGCCGTTACCTATATTCAATTACCTTATGGCATCGTGAAACCAGCTGGGTCGCTTTCGAACCTACCAAGCGATACCGGGGTGGGCGACTTTACCCTAGCAACTGCAGTTTGGCCATACGCCAATAAAACCACAAGAACCTATGTTGGAGTTGCTGGTTACCTCATTACCCCAACTGGTAGCTATTCAAGCCAAAAAGCCTTTAATGTGAGCGAAAATCGTTTTCGAGCTGATCTTCAGATTGGTTTTCAAACCCCCATCACATCTAGCCTAGATGGAATGATTGCTGTTGACACCATGTGGTTTGGAGGAAATAGCCAGTGCGGGTTAGCATGTGGAAACGCCAGCACAAATTCGTCCCTCACCCAAAAACCGCTAACAACTACACAGCTGGGTCCCATTTATCGAATTAACCAAATCTTCACCGTTGGAGCCTCCTATTTTTATGTGGCTGGAGGCGCAACTACGATTAATAACGCTTACCAAAATAATGTTGTTAACACCCAGAGATTTCTGTTAAGTGGGCAAGCCCACACCCCAATTGGCCGACTATCTTTGCAATACGGTCGCGATATGGAAATTAAAAACGGTTATGCACAAACTCGATTATTGATACTTCGCTTAATGAAAGACATCTAAGTCCTGCTATTAGGGCGACAGCTTTACACCACATGAAGAGCAGTAGCGATCCTCGGCCGTATAACCATCGCGCATACAGGCAGGGCAAACGCGATCACCCCATCGACCAAACCTTCTTGAATGGGACATCTCAGCCGTCACAATCCCCGTTGGCACAGCCAAGGTTCCCCAACCCATCAACATCATGATTGAAGCGATCAGCTTACCCAAATCTGTTTGCGGTGTGATATCACCAAATCCGACGGTAGTCATGGTCGTTATGGCCCAGTAAATAGCAACAGGGATACTGGTGAAGCCGTGGGCAGGGCCCTCCACTACATACATTAAGGTTCCCATTACCATCACCACCATCAGTACGACGGAGAGGAACACCAGAATCTTTCTTCTACTCGCAGCCATGGCATCAGCAAGATGCTGATATTCAGACATATATTGAGTTAACTTAAAAATCCTAAAGACACGAATGAGGCGCAATATTCGAACATCAATGAGTGCGTGCAACTCAGGGAAAAGCAAGGCCAGATAGGTTGGCAATACCGCCAATAAATCAATCAGACCAAAAAAACTAAAGATGTATTTGATGCGGTTAGGCGCACAATAGATCCTTACTACATACTCAATTGAGAATAAGGCGGTAAAAATCCACTCTAACCATGCAAGTTCGACATGATAGCTTTTTGATACAGATTCAATGCTATCTAAGACCACCACCAACAAAGAAAAAAGGATTGCAAAAATCAGAGTTTGATCAAAACGCAATCCCAGGCGCGTACTGGATTCAAAAACGATGCTTCGTAATTTTTCTTTTAAAGAATATTCAGCGCTCATTTTTTAGTAAGAACTTTATTTATTTAAATTGCTTCGTTTGGTTGGATTTATACATCATCCAATACTGCTGCATTTCAATAAATAGAAATGAGGCAGACCATGTAATTAAAATGAGTCCCGTTAATGCCTCTACGCCCGTCAAATATCTCAAGTATCCCTGAGCAAATATCTCGCCATAACCTACAGTGGTATACGTAATAAAAGAGAGGTAGGCGCAATCAAGCAACATGCCATGTCCCGATATCTCTCCCGCCAGGGTTCCCATCGCTGGGAACTGAAGCGTTGCGAAATAACCCAGCGCAAAAATCCAAATTTCTAAAACATGTGCTGCAAAAACAGCGATAACACCCAAGAGAACCTTAAAACGAGGGGCAATATGGGCAACTTTGGGAAGATTTTTATCTAGTTGAAATAGCACTTCATAGTGAATCAAAATCACAATGAAGGCTAATAAAGCATTGGCAATGAAGGCAAAAGTGAGAAGCATGGGTAAATTATCCCCCAAAATTTGGGGGATAATTCAATTACGGATTAATAACGGTGTCACCCTTTAAGGCATCTACTTTGACAAAATACTTTTTGGCGTAGGCCAGCAACTGGCCATCACTAGGATGATCGACAGTTTCAATACCAACAACTTTTTCGGCAATAACATGATCGTGCTTATTAGCGTGCTTCATGAGCTCTAATTTTGCGGAACCAGGCCCAACAATTAAGATCTCTTTTGATTCTTTGACGGCCTGAATCACCTCATGAAGAAAGTGATGATCGGCAACAGAATGAGCTCCGCTCACCGACCCACTTTTGTGATGTAAATTAGTGTGCGTAGATTTAGTTTTAATAACTTCACTCTGACTTGCAGAGGGATTGAAATAAATCACGTGCGCCTCTTGATGATCGATCCAAATTACTGAGTGATTAAATGACATAAATTCTCTTTCGTATAAATTACAAGAAATTCAAAAAAACTTGGTCGGGAATTAATCCAAAATCAAGTCATGGCTAAATAAATGTACTGCGCCATTAAGCGCATGCCCAGCAAGAATCTTACTTTCTGCAATAGATAAAAGCTTAAGCTGGTACGTCTTAAATAAATCGAGGGCATTGCCCGAGGCGCCATCAATATCTAAATCTTGTAAGGCTTCATAACTAAAATTACAGGCTAGGGGCTTGCCATCAAGAATAGCCGGGAAGAGTACATCGCCATTCTCCAGCAACGATGCTGGGCCAATAAATTCAAGTTTCACGAATTCCACCTTCTCTCAAAAAATTTCTCCATCAAACCTTCATTCTGATCGCATCCTGTTGCCCGGATTTGATTTACATCAATAAGAATGGGGTAATTAGAGGTGGAAGTAGCTAATCTTCAATTTGACCCCGCACCAAATGCATTTATCGCTTTTGACGGGGTCGAAGGATGATCTAAACAATCTTGATGCTAAGGTCCGGTAAGCCGGCAATGGTACAGCGCACCACATCACCTTTTACTACGGGCCCTACATTCTCAGGCGTGCCCGAGTAAATAATGTCCCCCGGGAACAACTCATTGGCTTCAGATAATTTTGAGATTTGCTCTGCCACAGACCAAATCATTTGATTAAGGTCGGCGTTTTGCTTTACCACCCCGTTGACCGACAAAGTAATCGCGCCGCCCTTGAAATGCCCCACTTTCGCTACTGGGAATATAGGGCCAATTGGTGCAGAGTGGTCAAAAGATTTGCCAATCTCCCAAGGCTTTTTCTGGTCTCCCATGAATCTCTGCAAATCCCTACGAGTCATATCTAAACCCAAGGCGTAACCAAACACATGCTCAAGCGCCTTTTCAACGGGGATATTTTTACCACCCTTATTGAGGGCAGCCACCAACTCCACTTCGTAATGATAATTTTTTGTAAGCGAAGGATAAGGATGATCGACTAATTTATTGGGCGCAACAAATTGAATTGCGTCTGTTGGTTTTTGAAAAAAGAATGGGGGTTCGCGCGTTGGGTCTGAACCCATTTCGCGAGCATGCGCTGCATAATTTCGTCCAATACAATAAATTCTTCTGACCGGAAATTCTTGCGTACTTCCCGCAATGGGAATGTATACCTGCTCAACTGCAAAAGGGGTTTTAATCTCAGCAGCATTTGCTTGAGTGCCAACACCTGCTGCTACCAATGATGCCACCCCAACCCCAAGTTTCATTGCACTACGACGACTATGATTATTTTCTTTTTCTGACATGCTATCTCCTCCACTTATTTTTATTTATCTGCCAACAAAATATTTGCCTCCAATGGCACTAATCCAAACTGACATTAGCGCTCTTGACAAGCTGAACCCAAAACTTTTCGTCTTGATTTAAAAATGCAGCAAATTGGGCTGGTGAGCTTGAAAGCGATACGTCTGTACCCTCGCGCGCTAATGCCGCTTTAACATTCGCTTGTTTCAAGGCAATCTGTGTTGCATCAAATAACTTTTGCACAATTGGTGCTGGCGTTCCATTTGGAACAAAAAACCCGTACCAAAAATCAATCACAAATTCCGGTAAGCCAGCTTCACGCATTCCCGGCAAACCAGGTGCCAATGCGGATCGCTCCTTACTTGAGATTCCAAGGCCCGTCAGACGACCTGCTTGAATCATTGGTAAAACTGATGGCGGGGTGCCAAAAGTTAACTGAGTATCACCAGCAATAACCGACTGAACAGCTAGGGACCCTCCACGGAATGGGATGTGAGTCATTTTGACGTCAGCCACCTGCGAAAAAAGCGCTGCGCCTAAGTGGGGTGCGGAACCATTGCCAGAGGTTGCGTAATTTAGACCGCCCGGATTACTCTTGGCCTTTGCAATCAAGTCTTTTGTACTAGTGACACCAATATTTGGATTAACAGCAATGACCAGAGGGGAGCTAGTCAACTTACTAACAGGCAACAAATCGCTCACCTTGTAGCCCAGCTTTTGGTTTAAGGCAGGGTTCACTGAAATGCTGCTAGGACTCGCAATTAGTAAGGTATAGCCATCTGGCGCAGATTTAGCGACCTGCTCTGCAGCAATGCTCGAGCCCGCTCCTGGTTTATTTTCAATAATGATTGTTTGGCCGAGAGCTTGGCCTAAAGCCACGCCAACATTGCGCGCCACATAATCAGCGGCTCCGCCCGGGGCAAACCCAACAATTAATTTAATGGGTTTATTGGGATATGGCGCATTTTGTGCCAAAGCCGGATTGACAGTCATTGTCGCCAATAATGCCAGTGCAAAAATTTTAAATTTACTCATCCTAATCTCCTCAATTTCCTGATGCGGTTCCAGCCAAAACAATTTTTCCTAAATGCTGGTTAGCTTCCATGGCGGCTTTTGCTTCGACCAATTGCCCAAATGGAAACACTTGGTCTACCAATGGCACGATACGTTTAGCGGCAAACAAGGGAAGCATTTGCTCCCTAAAAGCAGGCACCGACTCAGAGCGTTGCAATTGAGTGCGTAACTTATTTGAAACACCAAACAATGTGAGGCGTTTTGAATGCAATGCTTCGATATCAATTTCAGCCTTGAGAACACCATCTACATATCCCACTGTTGCTAAGCGACCTTGAAATGCCATGCAGCGAATACATTCAGCAAAAACAGATCCTCCAACGGTATTGATAACCAGATCAACGCCTTTTCTATTAGTCGCATCCATGACTTGATCATAGAAATTAGGCGCCCTGGTACAAATTCCTAGATCCAACCCTAAACCACGAAGTCGATCCAGCTTTTCTTGAGAGCCTGAGGTACCAATCACTTTAGCGCCAAGCGCTTTTGCCATCAATAAGGCAGAAACACCTACTCCTGAACTTACACCAGGAATAAAAACCCATTCACCAGCCTTAAGATGCCCCTGGATCACCAACATATCAAATACAACGTGGAAAGTGAGAGGAATTGCCGCTGCCTGCTCCCAACTGAGGGATGCCGGCATTGCCATAATCTCTTTTTGATCCATGAGAGCAAATTCCGAGAACGCTCCCGGACACCGACCAAAGACTCGATCGCCTACAGAAAAACCAGCAACACCCTCTCCACAAGCAACGACCTCACCTGCCGCATCCATGCCAATGGCTTTCGCATCACCAGTCTTATGAAGCCCATGCCCCAAAATAAACTCACCACGATTTAAGCCTGAGGCCCTTACTCTTATTAAAATTTGTCCAGGACCTGGTTTAGGTTGCTCCACTTCACGCAACTCAATATCCGCAACCTTCCCATCACTTTTCATCCAATACGATTTCATGCAATTTTCCTTGAATTATTTGCCACGGAAGACAGGTTTACGCTTTTCCATAAACGCGCGTCTTCCCTCTGCGTAATCTTCGCTCTCAAAACAATTTTTAATCAATGTGCGGCAGTGCTCATGATCAATTTCTGGAGATGGCTTGAGAATTTCGCGAATAATTGACTTACCGGCACATACAGTAATTGGAGCATTTGCTGCTAGCGCCTGCTTGTACTCAGAAAGTAATTCTGCAAGCCCATCGACGGAAGCCACTCGAGTAATCAAGCCCACTCGATTTGCTTCTTGAGCATCAATACGTCGAGCAGTGAAAAATAAATCTTTGGCTACAGCTGGGCCTACCAAATCCACTAAATTTTTAAGTGCTGAATAACGATAGCCCAATCCCAATCGAGCTGCTGGAATTGAAAATACAGCATCATCGCTCGCAATACGGATATCACAACTCATTGCGACATTCACGCCACCGCCAATGCAATATCCACGAATACATGCCAAGGTAGGCTTACTAAAGTTGTATATACCCATCAACGCTTGCTCAGCCATCATTTCATAGCGGGTTACAGCCTCTTTTGCGGCACGCATATCCTCAAATTGAGAAATATCCGCCCCAGAAACAAAAGCCTTTTCACCTGCCCCCGAAAAAACCACAAGACGGATATCGGAATCGAGCTCGGCCTGAGCTAGCAGTGGCGTTACCGCCTCCCACATATCCACAGATAATGCGTTGTGTCGTTCGGGGTTGTTAAATTGAATATTTAAAGTGGCGCCATCCCCATCTAACCAAACCTTTACTCGATCAGTGGTGGATTGATACTGAATCTTGCCCATCAAAAAACTCCCTTTGCTTTAAGGTTCGATAACTCCGCGGAGTCAAGACCAATTTCTTTTAAGATTTCTTCGCTATGCTCACCGCGCTTAGGTGCGGCGCGTGCAATGGTACTTGGCGTTCTTGCTAACTGAACAGGTTGACCGACTAACTTTTGTGGGCCATGATGTGCTGACACCACCTCTTTAACGATACCAAGATGCTGCACCTGCTCCTCTTCGAAGACGCCCTTGACATCATTAATCAAACCGCATGCCACGCCACCAGCATTAAATCGCTCCACCCAATATGCACGATCTTGCGATGCTAAGCGTCGATTAATTTCTGCATTAATAGAATCTCGATTAATGGATCTGCCCATCTTATCTTTGTAACGCTCATCCGTCACCCACTCAGGGGCACCAAGAATATCGCAGAAGCGCTCCCATATCTTCGAACCAAATACCGCAATATTCATATAACCATCACGCGCTTTATAAACGCCCGTTGGAATGCTAGTTGGATGATAGTTTCCAGCCTGTGTCGGCACATCCTGATCAATCAACCAACGTGAGGTCTGAAAGTCCATCATATAAACCATTGCCTCTAGCAATGAAGTATGCAGCCACTGCCCTTTTCCAGAGGCGTCACGTTCAAGTAGCGCTACTAAAATTCCCTGAGCAGCAAAAATGCCTGCGCACAAATCTGCAATGGGGATTCCAACGCGCATTGGCCCATCACCGGGCATACCGGTTACGGACATCAAACCACTCATACCTTGGGCGATTTGATCAAATCCAGGGCGTTGCGCCATCGGTCCTGACTGGCCAAAACCAGAAATGCTGGCATACACCAATTTTGGATACTGCTTACTGAGGGTTTCGTAATCAATTCCCAATCTAAATTTCACATCAGGTCTAAAGTTTTCCACCACAACGTCAGCGGTGCCTATCAAACGCTTCAAGATGGCAATTCCTTCTGGCTCTTTCAAATTCAATGTAATTGAGCGCTTGTTTCGATGGGTATATTGGTAATCGGATCCATCTTGCCCGCCTAGCGTGTCATCACCTCGCATGTGATCGGGCATTTGTACTTGAATCACGTCCGCACCCCAGTCAGCCAATTGGCGACATGCTGTTGGACCAGCACGCACTTGAGTCAGATCAATTACGCGAAAACGGGATAAAGCGGAAGAGGCAGGAATATGTGGCATAAGTTAAATAGTGTTATAAAAGTCTGAAATGAAGTATCTTCTATATGATTAAAAGTGTCAACACTATTAGAATCAAATTAAAGCCCATACTTACAGCAAGGTGTTACCATAATGAACGAGCAATACCCGCCTCAAACGGTTCTAACCTATGGAATTTATTAAAGAAAAACGAGATCAAGGCCTTTCACCGGCTATCGCTGAAGAGCTAAAACGGCTCATTTATAGCGGAGAAATTGCGCCCGGAGATCGTCTAAATGAGGTAAATCTTGCGACAAAAATGGGCACTAGTCGCGGACCCATTCGAGAAGCGATTCGCATACTCACTGGCCTTGGTTTAGTCACCGCCGTCCCAAATCGAGGCGTCTTTGTGCGCCAAGCTTCCGTGCGAGATATGCTAGAAAACTACGAACTTCGCACCCTGCTATTTGGGCACGCCGCAGAACAAGCTTGCGAGCACATCAACGAAGAACAACGAACCAAACTCCAAGATCTGCTGAAGCAAATGGATCAAGCATGTGAGGCTGGTGATGGTACGGCCTATTATGAAATCAACTTAGAATTTCATGCTCTAATTCTTCATCTATCGGGAAATCAACGACTTCATCAAACTTATGACGAACTAGTCAAAGAGATGCATTTATTCAGAAGAAGCTTTTTTAACTCGCCAAGCAATATGCGACGGTCAAACAAAGAGCATCAAGCAATTTTTGAAGCGATCATTAAAGGGGAAACCCGTCGCGCTAAAAATCTTGCGGAGCGCCATGTGCAATCTGGTCGAGGCAGGGTATTAGCTAAATTAGATCGCTAGCCGAGGCTTAGATTGGAGCCTTAATGGCATTCTTGAGCACATCACCTCGATGGAGTCGACCTAAATTTTGAACGAATAAATCTAGCACCCTCAATTCGTTTCCAGCAGAATGTCCTGCTGAGTGTGGAGTAATAATGACATTCTCCAGATCCCATAGGGGGGAGTCTACATCCAAAGGTTCTGACGCAAAGACATCTAAATATGCACCAGCAATTTTTTTATTTTTCAATGCTGAGATTAAAGCGGGCTCACAAATAATTTCTCCGCGCGCAATGTTGATAATGTGCGAACTTGATGGCAATAAATCGATTGCATCAGCATCAATGAGTTGATTAGTCACAGAACTAAGAGGGCAAGCCAAAATTAACCAATTTGCCAAACCTAGAATGGATTTCAATTCCGAGATATGCCGACTCTCCACATCAATTAACTGACTCTCTCCAACCTGCTCATTAAAGCGAATTTGGATGCAATGCACGCCAAATCCAGTTAACACCCTGGCAATATCATTACCAATAGGACCTCTGCCCACAATAACGGCAGTTTGCCCAGACAAGTCTGCTGGGAGGGGATAATTAATTAAAGAATCCCAGCGTCGCTGACGCTTAGCTTCAAGCATCTTGGGAAAGTGACGGGCAAGCATCAGCACGCCTGCAATTGCATTTTGTGCCACGATGGGCGCATTTACACCCGATGAGCCAGAGATGGTTATCCCCTGCTTCATGAGCTCTAAATAAATTGGGCGATCAGCTCCAGCAGAATGAATCTGAACCCAACGCAAATCTTTTGCAGCCAATAGCAAATCATAGAATGCTTGGGTAGAGGGCAGGGCCTTTTGCTTTGTTGAAAGAGAGGTAATATCACGGGAAATTAATGCAACATCAAATTCAGCGCCGGGACTAATCTGATCATCAGACAGTACTTGGTAGGGGAAGTGGATCTCCGCCCTCAATTTAGAGACGAGCTCAGGAATGGCCGCTTTACTGGCTAAAATTCGCAATGGAGATTGATGCACTGAAATAGCCATATCCTTTGGATTATTCCCTAAAACTAGGATCCATGCGATCAAGCATCCTGAGTAATGCTGGCCACTCCATCAATCCATAAGGGCGACGAGTTTGCGGCTGATAATTTAAATAAGTCTCTTCCAAAACCTGCTGCGACACTTTTTGCAATGGGGTATTACATGCCATCGCCGCAAGCTGAGCGCGACAAGAAGTCTCAAGTCGATGCATCCAATTAAATGCCTCGCCAACGGTTTTACCTAGAGTAAGCAGTCCGTGGTTACGCAAAATCATTGCTTCTGAATTTCCAAGATCCCGAACTAACACCTCTTGCTCCGCCATATCAAGAACTACGCCCATGTAATCGTGATAACTAATCTTCAAAAATCGCATGGCAGTTTGATTGATGGGAAGTAGGCCACATTCTAAAGATGAAATCGCCATCCCCGCTGGGGTATGAGTGTGAATGACGCAATTAACTTCAGGGCGAGCTTTGTGAACAGCGCTATGCAAGATGTAACCAGGTTTATTAAAACCGTAATTGAGCTCACCAAAGTCCGGCTTATAAAGAACTTGACCATCGTGATTAATTTTTACCAAACATGATGCCGTCATCTCTTCGTACATCATCCCATATGGATTGGTCAAAAACGCATCTTCCTCTCCTGGGACCCGAATGGTGATGTGATTAGCCATCATATCGGACATACCGTAATGCGCAATCAAGCGGTAACAGGCTGCTAGATCAACGCGCGCATTCCATTCTTCCGCACTCACCTGATTTTTTAATGATGGCAACTGCAATCTACCTAGAGTCATTTTTTCTCCCATTCACATTCCCAATTTATCGGGATGCTGCGCTGTATTGTATGTTGATTAAACGCTATAAAGCCGCTCTTGACCAGAACCGAGATAAATCTCTAACAGACCCCTGCCCTTGACTTAATATGGCATCGGACAAACCCTGTGCACTAGCAAGACTAATTCTTGACTCGGTTAACTCAATAAATTTATCAAGCAACTCTTGATCCGTTAAGGGTTCATCTGGATCCCCGTGCCGAGTATGCTGATGATGCGAATACACAGAACCATCGCTCATCTCAATCGCTACTTTTGCCGATCGATGCAGTGGAAATTTTGAGGCACACTCCTGATCAACACTCAATTCCACCTTATCTTCAAGTGCATAGATATCTGGATTTACTAAGGATTCCGGCAGAAATGCCCGCTCCCTGACACGTCCCAAAATAATTCGCGCAGAAACGGTATAGGTCAAACTAAATTTAGCTTCAAAAGGCGTTTTAGGATGAACATACTTACACACTTCATTTGTCGCCTTATAGGCCCCGACCCGAATCTGAGTAATATTTTCAGGGCTAATAGGGTATTGATTCAATAGATGTGCGACTGCATCAATGGCTGGAAAATTATGCCCACAGCAACCGTGATTTTTAAAAGTCATTTGCTCAATATTCCAGGTCGAACCAAGATTTTCAAATAGCTCATCCCATCGGGGATTTTTACAGAGTGCCGCACCAAAACCAGCATCACCCTCCAGTAAATCAGAAGTACCCGTCATGCCAGCCTGAGCTACCAGCGCAGCATTTAAACCTACCTCAGCAGCATGACCTGGGTGCATCGGCTTTGTCATCGAGTCAGAACGGAAGGCTTGCTGCAAGCCACTTGCGAAAGTTCCTGCCGTTGCTAAAGCATCACAAGCTTGATTTGCATTTAGCCCCAAAAGATATGAACAAGCCGCCGCAGATCCAAATACGCCCGCGGTTCCAGTGGTATGAAAGTACTCATAATGACTCGGTTGAATGACTTTGCTAATTCGAGTCGAAACTTCATAACCCACAATCATTGCCGCGAGAAGATGTTCAACCGAATCATCACGAGCCTCCGCTAAAGCGAAGGCAGCTGAGATTGTTGGACATGCTGGGTGATAAGCCCCATCTCGAAAAATATCATCAAACTCAGCAATATGCGAGATCGTGCCATTCATAAAAGCGGCTGCTCGAGAAAACGTTTTTTGCGTAGTGCCTGCAATCGAACATTTTCCAATGCCAAGCTCTTCATCATAAGCCTTCATTAGACGCTTTGCCGCCTCGGAATTAGATCCAGCAACTAATGCTCCATGCCAATCAAGAAGAGCTCGACGCGCATGATGCATTGTGCTAGCTGAAAACACTTGCGCTTGAGATGCCTCAATAAACTGCCCAAACTTTTCTAATAAAGTCATTTTTTACTCGGGCTTGGCGCCTGATGCCTTGACGATCGGAGCCCATAGCGCGTAATCGTTATGCACAAATTTTGTAAACTCGGCCACATTCATTGGGACAGGGTCAGCACCCAGCCCAAGCAATTTTTGCTTAATAGCTGGCTCCTCCAAAATACTCAATGTGGTCTCATTTAATTTCTTCACAATCGCAGGATCAGTTCCGGCTGGCGCAAAGAAGCCAAACCAAGCACCAGTAGCAATATCCACACCCAATTCTGTCAGGGTAGGCAAATCAGGCATCGCGCTAATTCTTTTCTTTGATGAAACAGCAATCGCATTCAACTGCCCAGCTTTAATCAAAGGAATTACCGAAGGCGCCGTTGCAAACATATACTGTAAACGTCCGGCCACTAGATCGCGCGTGGCTTCAGCTCCTTTATAAGGAATATGAGTTGCATCCATGCCCAACTTTTGCGCGAAAAAATAACTAATTAAATGCGCAGTAGTGCCGATACCCGTTGACCCATAGTTGATTGATCCGGGATTTGCCTTTAAATACGCCGTTAATTCTTTCCAGTTTTTAATCCCACTTGATGAAGGCACCACCAGAATATTTGGGACATCTCCAAGCAAAGCAACGGGCTGCAATGCTTTTTGAGGATTGACCGGCAAACTTCCAAACAGCGTTGGATTGATCGAAATGGGGCCAATAGAACTCGCTAACAATGTATAGCCGTCCGGAGCAGCACGACCCACAATCTCCGTCCCCAAGTTTCCGGCAGCTCCAGGCTTGTTCTCAATAACAACGGGCACCTTCCATCGAATACTCATTTGATTTCCAACTTCCCGCGCCAAAATATCAGTTGTTCCACCGGCCGTGAATGAAACCACTATCTTGATTGGTTTATTGGGGTAGGAAGCTGCAGATTGCGCAAAACTCAGCGATATGAGGCTTGCGGATAAAGCAGCAGTTAATGCAATAACTTTAGTGAGCTTCATTATTAGTTTGTCTCCATATTGAATATTTTTAAAAACTGTAAACCATAAATGACTTATGCGCGCTGATTAAAGCGCCTCTCAAAAACCTCTTCAGCGATTCTATTCTTTAAAATCTCAAGAGACCCACCGGCAATCATCCAGCCTCGGGTTCGCCTGACGCAATACTCAACGAGAGTCTCTTGACTATAGCCAGTTGCGCCCATCACTTGCAATGATTCATTGGCAACCTCAAATCCAGTGTTGTTGCACATTAATTTAGCCACTGTAGTTTCGTAGGCTGATGGCAGACCTACATCCGCATTCACGGCAGCCCGATAGAGCAAGAGTTGAGCAGCATCCAATTTCACTGCCATTTCAGCAAATTTCCACTGAATTCCCTGAAATTCACAAATCTCTTTGCCAAACTGTTTGCGAACAGATGCATACTCTTTTGCCTTAAGGAAAGCATAGCGACCCAAAGCAAGAGCGCGTGATGAATTGCCAATCCGCTCAATATTGAAGCCGCTAATTTGCTTCTTAAATCCACCAGGACCAAGCAAAACTGAATCATCAGAAATATAACAATCTTCAAAATAGAGCTGGGACCACTCTTCGCCACTCATAAAGCTGTTGGGCTGGCCTACAGTTAAACCTTCCGCCCCCCTCTCTACCAAAATAGATCCTATGCCATCTAAGCCCGGACCAAATCGGACGTAAACTAAAAACACAGCAGCCTCAGGACTATGCGTTGAAAAAACCTTTGAACCGTTGATTAAATAGCCGCCATCGACCTTTTTGGCGGAAGTCTGCAATTCCGTTACTGCAGACCCAGCTTCTGGCTCACTCATGCCTAATCCCAAAATCTTTCTCCCGGCCAAGAGATCAGGCAAATATTTTTCTTTTTGCTGTTCGCTCGCGTATTCCACAAAAGTCCTGATAGCGCCAAAATTTCCTGCCTGGACCACATCAGCAGATTTGGGGCAATGCAGTGCCACCTCCTGAATGGCAATCACCGCATCCATTAGAGTTCCTCCCTGCCCTCCATCCTTTTCAGGAAATGCGATTCCTAATAAACCTTGCTCACCAAGCTTAGCGGCAATATCCCAAGGGTAACGAGGGTTATGGGCTCGCTCGAGCGCGCCAGGAGCAAGCTCCTTAGCCGCAAATTTTCTCACCGCGTCTGCAAATGCCTGCTGCTCACTGCTTAATTCAAAATTCATTTTTATCCCAATCAAAAATTAAACGACACGATTTTTCACATTTCCATCAACGAAGTCATTAATGTTGTCAAAGGCAACTCCAAAATATGCTTCATAGTTATCTTTTTCCACAAAGCCTAAATGAGGCGTACATAAACAATTTGGTAGCTGCAACAGTGGATCAGCAGCCATTAATACTGGCTCTTGTTCATACACATCAATTGCCGCAAATCCCGGGTGGCCAGCTTTGAGCCCTTCATACAGCGCGCCTGACTCAATTAATTCTGCTCTACTTGCGTTGACTAAAAGAGCGTCTGATTTCATTAAAGCTAAATCGGCTGCTGTCACTATCCTCAGCGTTTCTTTATTCAACCTTAATTGCAAGCAAACAATATCGCTTTTGCTAAAAAATTCCTGCTTAGACTGGGCAACATCAAAACCCATCTCGCGAGCCCTGCTTAAGCTAGATTCACGACCCCAAACTAAAATATTTGCACCGAAAGCGCGGCCCAATTGGCAAACTTGCTGCCCAATTCGGCCAAATCCATACACCCCAAGAACCTTGCCAGATAGCTGTCGCCCCAGGGATCCCTGCCACTGGCCAGATTGCAAACGATTTACTTCGGGGACTAGATTTCTTAATGCGGCCAAAATAAGCAATAGATTCATTTCGGCGGTAGCGCTGCCAGATCCGCGGCCATCCATCACCACAATGCCATGCTCTTTACAAGCCTCAAGATCGACGTGGGATGCCATCTTTCCTGTTTGGGAAATAAGCTTGAGATGAGGAAGACGGTCAATGAGCTCTCGAGTAATTGCCGTTCTTTCGCGTGTCAACACAATGGCTTCAGCATCCTTAAAACGCTCCACCTGAGCATCTAATTCATGAACTGTGTCATTAAAAATTTGGACATCATGCTTCTGCAATTTAATAAAGCAATCTAGATTTCGAACGCAATCTTGGTAGTCATCCGGAATGACAATTTTCATAAAACAATATCCTTCAGACTAAATAAACAAGACATCAGTATTGGCAAGCAAAAAACCGGGACCACTAACTTTGGCAAGTTGCTTTAACTCTTGATCTAGCAACTTCTGCCCCTTGGCTCTTGCAATAAATACAGGTCCACCTTGCCAACGCGGAAAACCATAGCCATTAACTAGCGCAATATCACAATCGTCCGCCACTGTAGTCACCCCCTCGGATAGCAAGTGGGCAACTTCATTAATCATGGTTAAGAGCACGCGATTCACAATTTCATCAGCATTAAACGGGCGTCTGATAATCCCTTTCTCCTTGCTTGCTGCTTCAATGATTTCGCTCACCACGGGGTCTAACACTTTTTCCTTGGAGTCTTCTGGATATCGGTAATAGCCAGCGCCTACCTTTCGACCTAAACGACCGGCAAGACACAAAGTATCAGGAATTGATACGTAACGATGTCCAGGATCTCGACTGGCGGCCTGGCTCTTGCGCATCCTCCAGGCAATATCCAATCCTGATAAATCAGCAACAGCAAAAGGGCCCATCGCAAATCCATACGCCTCTAGAGCAGCATCAATCTGTTCGGGGTATGCCCCCTCTTCCAACATAAATTCGCATTGTCGACGATAAGCAGAATAAATCCGATTACCAATAAACCCAAATGAATTAGCGCTAATAATGGGCAACTTACCTAGACGCTTTGCAAAACTTAATCCTGTAGCGAGCGCAACTGGAGATGTCTTTTTGCAGCGAATAATTTCAATTAATTTCATCACCTGCGCTGGGCTAAAGAAATGCAATCCCAATACTCTTGAGGGATTACTTGTCTTAGCGGCAATTGCATCAATATCTAAATAAGATGTGTTGGATGCCAAGAGCGCAGAACTTTTAGCATGAGTATCCATCTTCGCAAATACTTCGTGCTTTACATCAATGTCCTCAAAAACAGCCTCAATAATTAAATCAGCGGCAGAAATTACATTCCAATCAGAGCCAAATGAAAAGCGCTGGAGAAGCTCACTGACCCGACCCTGACTCATTCTTCCACTCTGGAGTCGAGATTGATAAAACTGTTCAACCCGCTTAACGCCATTATGAAGAGCAAGCTCATCTTGATCGAGCAAAATCACTGCATAACCTGCCGATAAGCAAGCCATTGCAATGCCAGAGCCCATGGTTCCGGCACCAATCACGGCAATCTGCTCAAGCGCTTGAGCTTGCGCATCGTTAGAACTCAATGCCTTAAATAGCTTACGCTCAGCAAAAAACTGATGCCTAAGCGCCTTAGCCTCTATCGAGACTCTCAGAGTCTGAAAAGATTCACGCTCAACAGCCAGTGCCTGGTCTATTGGAAGAGCCTGGGCGTTGCAAATCATGGCAATCGCCTCTTTGACTTGGGGACGATTTTTACCTGCCTTCAAGGCCTTTTGAGACGCCGCCAAAATGGCATCAGCATCTCCTGTTGGCATTGAAATATCTCGAATTCGATTTTTTTGACCAATCATCGACCTAGCCAATATCAATGCATGCGCCAGTAAATTTTCTTGAACTACTTCATTGACTATGCCAAGTTTTAAGGCTTCATCAGCTTGAATGCGCGCGCCCGAGCAAATTAACTCAATCGATTTTTCAACACCAACTAATCTAGGCAATCTTTGCGTTCCGCCCGCTCCCGGAATAATCCCAAGCGTTACCTCTGGCAATCCAAGCAAAGTGCCGACTAAAGCAATGCGGGCATCACATCCCAAAGCCAACTCAAAACCACCGCCTAATGCAGCGCCATGCAAGGCGCACACCACCGGCTTTGAGCAATTTTCAATTGCAGCAATTACTGTTGGCAGTTGTGGCTCAGCCAAGGGCAAAGAAAACTCCTTAATATCGGAGCCCGCTATGAATGTTGTACCGCCTCCAATAATGACAGCAGCCTCAAGCTTGCCGTCGGACTCCAGCTCACGAATAGCTTCTAACAGCCCACTTCGAACTTCCGCTGAGCCTGCATTAATCGGCGGATTGTCCACTGTTACAACCATCACATTTGAATCAGAATGAATTTTTATTTTGCTCATTATTTGTTTTTATTATTTAAACCAGTCCACTAATAAATCATTTACCTCATCCGGCTTTTCATATTGAACCCAGTGCCCAGTATCTTGAATAATGACGCTAGAACAATCCACCTTTCCATCCGCTAACTTCTGAATGACATATTCCGGTGTGCAAGTCACATCATGCTCACCCCAAATCATTAATATCTTCCCCGCATATGACTGTAACTGCTCCAATAACCCGCCGGGACGAGCTATAGGCCTACTTCTGAAGCGCGTGGCAACGCAGGCATCTTGATGAATCCGAATTGCAAGGTCGTCAACTCTCTCACCCTTACTAATCATTTGCTGAAATAGATTTTCTCGCATTGCCCGCTGTAGATTGCCCCAATCTTGTGCTAAATAAAAATCTCTCCATGACAATAATTCGCCACGAGGACGCCTTGGGCCAGCGTGACCAGCACTGCCTAATAAGGCAATCTTGGCAATTCCCATGCGCTGATTCACCAAATGGGCGGTCACAAAACCGCCAAATGAAAATCCAGCAATATTGATTTCTTGATCAGACCCAAATAGCGTATTCAGAGTTGCAAGTATGGGATCAATCATTCCAGTCTGAAGTGGCTCATCGAAAAAGGATGATTTTCCAAATCCTGGCATATCGGGTATGAATACATGAAAATGCTCTGACAGTGCCTCTGTATTTTTAAACCAATGCTCCCAGCTACCATGCCCCCCATGGAGCAATACCAATGGCGGCACGCCACTACGAGACTCTCCGAACTCGTTCCAGGATACATAGCCCTCTTGATAGGGGATTTGGTGGGTTTTCATTGAGAAGGTAGATTGCATCTTTATTTAAACACTGCAATTCCATCAGCCGCTTTCACCCCATGACCCTCAGGGAATACAAAGATTGGATTGATCTCGCATTCCAATAGGCGATCTTCCAAGCAGGCGACTAATTTTGAAAATTGCACAATTGCCTTCACCAAAGCATCCACATCACATTTTGGCCTACCGCGATAGCCGTCTAGCAAAGGCCAAGTCTTTAGTTGCTTGAGCATATCTAAAGCCTCTTGCTCATGAAATGCTTTACCCGGTGTAATCAGTCGCATATGAGTATCCTTGAACAGCTCTGCTGTCACACCACCCATACCAACTAAAATTGCAGTACCCAGAGGATCTCGGTGCATACCCACCATCATTTCAATTCCGCCAGAAGCCATTTCTTGTATTAAAAACTCTTCAATCACCACGCCAGACTTTGACTGCACCTCTTGAGCCATGTAATGAATCTTGCTTGCAATCTCGCCTGCAGGGACATTGATTGCAACACCCCCCACCTCAGTCTTATGCAGAATCTGGCCAGACAAAATCTTCAAAACCACTCTGCTACCAAGCTCACGAGCAATATCTACATTTGAGCTCTCAACCTTAAAAACCACCTCTTTCACGCTAGGAATAGCAAAGCTGCAGAATAAATTTTTAGCTTGATGCTCGTTCAATGATCCATGCAAGGAATCCACATCTATACCGATAGGCATGTCGGCGATAGATCCCTCTAATATCAGATGATTTTTTAATTTACTGGCATGCAACATGCTGGATAAAGCAACGCTACAACTTTCCGGTTGAGAAAACGCTGGCACACCAAGCTTGGTCATTAAAGCTCCGGCAATTGGTGCATGTGGACTAACATAAGCAATTACTGGCTTATTACTGGTCTGTATACAATCACGCACCGCACCCGCCATGAGATCAGGCATCGATAAGCTTGATGATCCCAGAATTAAAATGAGTGCATCATAAGTTGGGCTATCAAGCAGTGCACTGATAGCACCTCGCAATAAATCTGGCTGTAAACCTGCGAGAGTAACGTCGATTGGATTGCGATCCAGCACAGCCTGATCGCCAGGCTGTAGTGCACGCAAACGGGCTGCAGTAGCCTCATCTGGAGCAGGAGTGTCAAAGCCCCACTCCCCCAAGCTATCAGCCACCAAGGTGCCAGCCCCACCCGTGGAAGTCAAAATCGCAACGCGCTTTCCTTGCAAATCCCTTCCAGAAGCCAATGCTGCAGGAATGTCCAAGAAATCCGAAAATTTATTGGCGCGAATTATCCCAACTTGCTTAAATAAAGCGTCATACATTTTATCGGTGCCCGCAAGAGCGCCTGTATGAGAAACGGCCGCCTTAATCCCCGCTTCAGATTTGCCAACCTTGTAAACCACAATCGGTTTTCCAGCAGCTTTTGCCTTTAATGCCGCTGCTCTAAATTTTTCAGGGTGACGGATGCTTTCGATATAGAGCAATATCACTCTAGTGCTTGAATCATTGACTAGGTAGTTTACAAAATCTGCCAGACCGAGATCGGCCTCATTGCTGGTAGACACCAATTTAGATAATCCGATTCCAGAAGCGGTGGCGCGAGATAATAGAGAGCCCAGGATTCCACCACTTTGAGAAATAACACTCACCGATCCTTTAGGAAATTCATCCATCTCGAGAGCGCTACTGGGAGACAGCGGAATGTCATCGGTGATATTGACCATGCCAATCGTATTAGGTCCAAGAATGCGCATATTGCCAGCCGCAGCAATTAACTCCTCCTGCTTGCGAAGCCCCTCCGCCCCATGTTCAGCAAAACCACTCGTGAGCACAATCGCTACTGGGGTACCCAAGGCGGCAAGCTCCTTCACGGCACTCAGCGCTTTCTCTGTACCCACCATAATGATTGCTACATCGGGGGTTTGCGGTAATGAACCAATATCTGGATAACACTTAAGCCCTGAAATTTCCTCAACCCTGGGATTGACTGGATAAATCGTTCCCTTGAAATGATGTTTTTGCAAATAAGCAATTGGCCTTCCGGCTGTTTTTTTAGGGTCTGTTGAAGCACCAATCACCGCAATAGTTTGCGGCTTCATTAACTTCTCAATAGCATCTATCATGACTTGTCTTAACTCTGATTTTTTATATTCAATTTTTCTTTGCGGCGGCAGATTTTTCTAAAAATGCCATCACAGCTTCACGATGCTCTACGCTGGTATAGCAAATTCCCTGGGCTTGACTTCCTTGTGCAAATACCTGAGTCGCATTCGTTTCGAATGTTTGATTCAAAATTGTTTTCGCTAAAGCCAGGGCTGTAGCTGAGCCTTTACTCATTTCAGCTGCCCATGTTTGAGCTTCTGACAACAAAGTTTCGGATGACACTAGACGATCAACAATGCCAATTCGGACCGCTTCTTCAACATCTACTTTTCTGCCAGAAAAGATCAGTGCTTTCGCTATAGGCAAACCTACTCGCCTAGGTAAAAAATACATTCCCCCACCATCTGGAATAATTCCTCGATTGATATAGGACCAGGTGAAATTCGCATACTCAGAAGCAATGATGAAATCGCAGGCTAAAGCAGTATCCGCGCCCAAACCGGATGCCGCCCCATTAACGGCGGCGATAGTTGGCTTGGGCATCGTATGCAATAGCGAAACTGCATGGTGAACACGCTGTTGGCGATGCCATCCGTTAAATGCAATCTCTCCAGTAGGTGCCTGCATCCTCTTTTCCATTCCTGAGATATCACCGCCAGCACAAAAACCTTTGCCGTTACCGGTGAGCACCAGAGCGCGAATTGCCTTATCTGCCGCCACCATTTCCAATGCCTCGATGAATTCTGTGCGCATTTCATCGCTCATTGCATTGCGCTTGTCTGGTCTATTGAGATGGATGGTGGCGATGCCAGCTTGAATCTTCAATTCAATCAATTGAAATTGCATTAAGTATTCCTTTTTTATTTTTATTTAATCTGGAGCAATATTGGCAGCCTTAATGACAGCACGCCAACGCAACTCTTCTGCCTTCACAAATTTGCCAAATTCTTCTGGAGTGCCTGTTTTAATTACCAAGCCTTCACTTTCAACTCGACTCTTGAATGCTGTGGATTGAGCAGCTTTTTTGATAGAGGCATTTAACTTATTAATCACATCGGGCGGTGTTCCGGCAGGGGCGAAATAGCCATACCAACTACCCGCAGAGTAGCCTGGCACTCCACTCTCTGCAACCGTGGGTAACTTAGCTAATAACGGTGTCGGGGAGCGCGTAGGGGTTGTCACAGCAAGCGCCCGCAACTTTCCAGCCTCCACCAAACTCCCTACAGCCGAAGCAGTAGCAAACATGACATCCACCTGCCCACCAATCACATCCGTTAAAGCAGGGCCAGCACCCTTATATGGAACATGCGTTAACTTTGTACCAGCAATTGAATTAAATAACTCACCGGCCAAATGTGCAGATGTTCCTCCACCTTGAGATGCATAAGAAAGCTTTCCTGGATTTGCTTTTGCGGCAACTAGAAAATCTTGAAAAGTTTTATATGGGCTGTCAGCAGAAACCACAACGACGTTTGGAGAAACGCCCACCAAAATTACTGGTGCAAAGTCCTTATCTTGAGAATAGGGTAACTTGGCTTTTAGACTTGGATTGACTGCATGAGCTAAAGTAGCCACGACTAGTGAATAACCATCGGCTGGACTCTTGGCCAAAGCATCTGTTCCAATAATGGTGCTACCGCCTGGCTTATTGTCGATAACAATAGATTGACGAAGATCCTCAGCCATCGAAACACCCAAAGTTCTTGCTACCAAATCAGTGCCGCCGCCTGGCGCAAAAGGCACAATTACCTTAATGGGGCGATCCGGGTATTGCGCAACAGCTGAGCCCACACAAAAAAAGGTGGCTAAGCCTGCAATAAAGCTCGTAACTAGGCTTCGCTTAAATCCCAAAACTAGATAAATCACAGGCATCTCCAAGGATATTTTTATAGAAGTAATTGAGAATGAGTATGACGCAAATTATGCGCAAATTTATGTTCTAATTCCACTAGATGGAATTAAAACAATCTTCAGCCAAACTTAATCGCTCCCTCATTAGAGGGCTGGAAATTCTGCGCTGCTTCAAGCCAGGCGTCGATCTACTGGGCAACAGCGAAATAGCAGAGCGCACTAAATTACCACCCTCTACAGTGAGTAGGCTGACACAAACGCTAGTTCTCTCCGGCTTTTTAGAGCACAGCAAAAAAGACTCAGCCTATCGACTTGCTCCCACCACCCTGAGCCTAGGGCATGCCTACAAAACCGGCTCACAAGAAATTAAATTGGCTGCCCCATTGATGAGGAAGGCATCCGAAAAATACAAGCTCAATGTTGGTCTCGCTATTGCAGACCGAATGGAAATGGTCTACCTAGAATCTATTCGCTACACCAGAAATATTGCACTTAGAACAGTGGTGGCTGGGCAACGCGTACCAATTGAGCGCACCTCATTGGGCATGGCTTGGATTGCAACCTTAGAACCCACTAAACGCAAAGAATTTATCTCCGAAATCAAACGGCAAAAACTTAGCCATTGGGAGCAAATTGAAAAGGAGATCAATTTGGCAATTGAAAGTATTGAGGAAAAACAATACTGCATTGCTAATTGGTTACCCGATATATCCGCAATCTCCACCCCAATAAAATTATTAAACGGACAGCAAGCATCTTTAAATTTCAGCACGCCAGCTGATGGTCGCCTCAATAAAGTACTGGAAACATATTCACCTCATCTACTTGATTTAAAAGATATGATTGAGGCTGCCTTTAAATCTATTTGAAAAATTCATTCTATGAGCAAAAAAAATATCGCCACCGTTTATATCTGCGACGCTATTCGCACCCCAATAGGACGATATGGCGGATCACTCTCCAGTATTAGGACGGATGATCTAGGGGCTATTCCTATTAAAGCGCTGATGGAGCGCAACCCCCAAGTGAATTGGAATGAGGTAGATGATGTTATTTTCGGGTGCGCCAATCAAGCTGGCGAGGACAACCGAAATGTTGCGCGTATGAGCTCCCTATTGGCTGGTCTATCACCTAACGTACCTGGTGCAACTATCAATCGCCTTTGTGGCTCAGGAATGGATGCTGTTGGTACCGCAGCTCGAGCGATTGCCTCGGGAGAGGCCGATCTAATGATCGCAGGCGGTGTTGAAAGCATGAGTCGCGCACCTTTTGTGATGCCTAAAGCTGAATCAGCATTCTCACGCAATAACTCCATTCAAGATACGACTATTGGCTGGCGCTTTGTCAATCCGCTGATGAAACAAGCGTACGGAGTCGATTCCATGCCCGAAACAGCTGAGAATGTTGCCGACGACTTTAAGATCAATCGGATTGATCAAGATCGAATGGCTTTAGATAGCCAGAATAAAGCTGCTGCCGCTCAAGCAAACGGTCGCCTTGCCAAAGAAATTGTTCCGGTAACTATCCCCCAAAGAAAAGGGGATCCAATTGTCGTGAGTCAAGACGAGCACCCACGCGCAACTACCCTAGAGGCACTTACAAAACTTAAGCCTATTGTTAGAGCTGATGGCACAGTCACTGCAGGCAATGCATCCGGCGTCAATGATGGTGCTTGCGCATTGCTACTCGCCAGCGAAGATGCAGTAAAGAAATATCAACTTACGCCGCGCGCTAAAATTATTGGCATGGCAACTGCTGGAGTTCCTCCTCGCATTATGGGAATTGGTCCAGCACCCGCATCTCAAAAATTACTCAAGCGCCTTGGCTTATCTATCGACGAAATCGATGTCATCGAGCTTAATGAAGCATTTGCAGCTCAAGGGCTTGCAGTACTTCGCGAGCTTGGTGTCGCAGATAATGATCAGCGCGTCAATCCTAACGGAGGGGCCATTGCACTCGGGCACCCACTAGGAATGAGCGGTGCTCGTTTAATTACGAGCGCTGTTGTCGAGCTGGAAGAACAGCAAAAACGCTACGCCCTCTGCACTATGTGCATAGGAGTGGGCCAAGGCATCGCCATGGTAATTGAGAGAGCTGCCTAAGAGTGAATCACTCCACTTTCACCAAGCTTTGCAATCTCATCTGCACTAAAACCAAGCTCATTCAGTATTTGAGTAGAGTGTTCGCCTGATTTTGGAGGGCCGCTTCGAACGCCCAGCCGCCCTCCATTCATCATTAGCGGCAATAATGGGACCGCCGTATCAAGTCCAGCGTTCGGGCCGTCCGTTATCTGTATTGGCGCAAGCCCGCCAGTAGCAATCAAGTGTGGATCCTGGAATAGCTGTTCAGGCCTAGTGATTGGTGCGAATGGAAGGCCATGTTTCTCAAATATGGCACTAATCTGACTCGCTGAAAATCCAGAAAGTCTTTTTGTAATTTCTGGAATTAACGTTGGTCTTGCTGCTACACGCAGATTATTGCTAGCTAAACTAGCATCTTGATACAAATCATCAAATTGAAATGCATCGCAGAAAATTTTCCATTGCGTATCGGACACTACCGCTAAAAATATCTTCTCGCCATCAGCCACTTCAAATACATCATAGATTGCCCAAGCGGAAATTCGACTAGGCATGGGCTTGGCGGCGTTCCCTGTCACAGCGTACTGCATCATATGCTGCCCAACCAAGAAAATATTGTTTTCGAATAGAGAGCTTTGAACCTCCTGGCCAATACCCGTGAAATCACGTTGACGAAGTGCAGCCATCACACCAATCGCTCCAAAAATTCCACCCATAATGTCATTCACGGATGAGCCAGCTCTTAGAGGTCTATCCTCAGGCCCAGTCATATAGGCTAAGCCACCCATCATTTGCACAACCTCATCTAAAGCGGTTCGGTGATCGTACGGCCCAGGTAAAAATCCCTTATGCGAAACATAAATTAATTTGGGATGGATTTGACGCAGAGTTTCATAGTCTAGACCCATCTTGGCCATCGTTCCCGGTTTAAAGTTTTCACTCACTACATCAGCTGTAGCAATCAGTTTTTTTACTACCTCCATACCCTCTGGAGTTTTCATATTCACCGAAATACTTTTTTTATTGCGATTAAACATTGGGAAAAATCCGGCTCCAGATCCCAAAAGTCTTCGCGTCTTATCCCCATCAATAGGTTCAACTTTGATCACCTCCGCACCAAGATCTGCCAGTACCATGCCACAAGTTGGCCCCATAACCATATGAGTAAATTCAATTACCCGAATTCCGGCATATGGCAGTGAATTCCGCTGACTCATCAGATGCTTCCTTTTTTAGAAAAACCTTTTGGCAAACCAGCCTCAGGAACCATTCCATAAATAGCCTCACCAGGCAATCCCAATCGAAGCACTTCCCTAGCTTCAAAAAGTTTCTCTAGACTGACTCCCGTATTTACTCCCATTGCCTCAAACATAAACACAAGATCTTCAGTTACTACATTTCCAGATGCGCCCGGGGCATAAGGGCAACCACCCAATCCACCCATAGAAGAATCAAACGACCTCACACCCTCCTCATATGCAGCTAGGCAGTTTGCCAAACCCAGACCACGCGTATTGTGCAAATGGGCCGCACCCGCTTTATTACCAATTGCATTGCGCAATCTCTTAAACAATCTCTTAATTTGAGCAGGATTGGCATAGCCGGTGGTATCAGATAGGCCCGCTTCATCAACCCCAACCTCAATCACTTGTTCAGCAAGCCAAATAACTTCATCCTCAGGAACCATCCCCTGAAGGGTGCATCCAAATGCTGTTGCAATCCCTACCTCAACCTGCACCAACGGAGCATGTGCATTTCTAAATCCTATAATTTTTTTCAGCTCTTCAATCATCTCCTCCCGCGTTTTGCGTACATTTGCCAAGGAATGGGCCGCACTTGCAGAAACAGGAATGGTGATCTTGTCTACACCTGCTTGAATAGCTGCTTCAGCACCTTTTAAATTAGGCACAAGCGCGAGAACTGTTAAATCAGGAAATGTTTTGGCATAGCGGACCACATCGGCTGCATCAGCCATTTGTGGCAATAATTTTGCTGGCACAAAAGATGCAACTTCGATTTCGCGGATACCGGATTGATACAAGGCATTAATCCAGAGCTCTTTATTGGCTGTTGGCATGATCGATTGAATAGATTGCAAACCATCGCGCGGTCCAACCTCGCTAATCAAAACTTCAATTGACGCGTTGCTCATGATGTTCTATCCTATGGAATATAGTTCTATAGTTAATATTTAACCACAGTTCAGAGCAATCACGCATGCCAAAGAAATCAAATAAAACGGATCAAGAAAATATCTCCCTCGCGGAGGGCGGCGTAGCCTCAGTAGACAAGGCACTCACTATTCTTCGGCTGTTTACCCCAGTGCATCCAGAGCTCACTCTGATTGAGATATCGGCAGCTACTGGCTTATATAAAAGCTCGATCTTAAGAATGCTGGCATCCCTAGAAAATGCGGGTCTAGTCATCAAAAAAATGGATGGTAAATACATCCTAGGTCCGTCAGTGGCCACTCTAAATAGTGCCTACCAAGCAAATGTCTCACTTGAAACTATTGCAATGCCTATTCTGAAGGCTCTCATGGAAGCTACCAATGAGAGCGCTGCATTCCACGTAAGACACGGAGAGGATCGTCTATGCCTATTAAGAGTAGACTCAAATCAAGCACTGAGAGATCACATTAAACCTGGTGACTTGCTGCCACTTGATAAAGGAGCTGGTGGCAAGGTACTTATGGCATTTGAGGGCGCTACTGGAAAATTATTCGCACAAATCCGGACTGAAATGGTGCTAGCAATATCGGGTGATAGAGTAAAAGAAATAGCGGGAATATCCGCACCCGTCTTTAACAGCCAGGGTCTAATGGGGGTGATTACCCTCACAATGCCCACCTATCGCCTGCAAGAGAAGCAGAAAAAAATCGTCAGGGAGAGCGCTAAAAAGATGACTGAATTACTAGGCGGGACTTTTAAGCAATAATAAGACGATGAGAGCATACCTAGAGCGCATCATTGGTCAAGAAGGGTGGTTATCGCCACTTCGCTTTGATACATTTCGTGCACTCTGGTTCACCTGGTTAATTGCCAATATATGCATGTGGATGAATGATGTGGCCGCCGCATGGACTATGACTTCGCTCACCACCTCAACTACGCTGATCGCATTGGTACAAACCGCATCCAGCCTTCCCGTTCTTCTACTGGGAGTACCTAGTGGCGCACTGGCCGACATCATTAATCGAAAACATTATTTTCTCTTTACACAAATCTGGCTTGCGATCAACGCGACCGCTTTAATGTTATTTATTGCAGTTGGGACCCTTGGCCCATACACCCTTCTATTTCTCACATTCACCAATGGCATTGGTCTTGCAATGCGCTGGCCAATCTTTTCGGCCGTAGTCCCCGATCTCGTTCCCAAAGAGTCACTACAGCCCGCTCTGGCGCTCAATGCCATCGCCATGAATACCTCCAGAATTGTTGGCCCATTGGCAGCAGGAACCATTATTGCGCTTGCTGGTAGTCAATATGTCTTTGCCCTCAATATGGTGCTATCGCTTATTACCACCGCGATTGTCATGCGTTGGCAGTATCAAAATTATGTGCCCGCATTGCCAGGCGAACGTTTTATTGGCGCAATGCGAGTTGGCATGCAGCATGTATGGCAATCCAACCGGATGCGCATCATTATTGTTAGAGCGTTTTTATTCTTTTTGCAATCGACTGGCCTCATTGCGTTACTGCCAGTGATTGCAAAAGATCATTTTGAAGGCGGGGCAAATACATTCACCCTGCTACTCTCCTGCCTGGGGCTTGGCGCCATCATTGCAGGCTCTCAACTTCCACATATCAGAAAACGCATTAAATCTAGCGACCTGATTAACTATGGCGTAACCGTTTTATGCATTGCTTGTGCAGGAGTCGTGCTTGCTCCCAATCTTTGGGTTGCTTCTCCACTTATGATGGTGTGCGGAATGGCATGGATTTCTGTTGCAAACTCCCTCACAACGGCTGCCCAGGTCACCCTTCCCAGCTGGGTTAGAGCCCGAGGAATGTCTATTTACCAAATGAGTTTAATGGGCGGTAGCGCCCTAGGGGCTGGTCTTTGGGGAAAAATTGCTAGCGAACTCGACGTTACATCCAGCATCTTGATTAGCTCCGCCTTTGGCTTAATCAGTCTTTTCCTTATTCGTAAATTTCGCATCGACAATCACGCTGTCGAAGACCTCACTCCAGTATGTCCCCTAGAAAGACCGCACCCCACCCAGGATATTGAACTGCATGCCGGCCCTGTTTTGATCTCAATCGAATACTGCATTCATCATGACCATCTTGAAGATTTCAGAAAGATTATGGGTAAGACCAGAAAATCTCGATTAAGACAAGGTGCATTGTCATGGAGTCTATTTGAGGATGCAGAACACACGGGCAAGTTTGTTGAAAATTTTGTTTTTGAAACCTGGGCTGATTATCTTCGAAGATTTGATCGCTTTACTGCGGAAGATCTTGCAATGCAAGAGGAACGGCATCGTCACCACCTAGACTCTCATCCACCCAAAGTAATTAGAAGAATCGCCTCGCGACTCAAAGAGTAATTTCCACAGCATTTGCCATGCTATCGGACTAGAATGGCCATTATGGCAAGCAATCATTTAGGTCTTAACTCTACTGAAGTTAAAAAGCTCCAAGAGCTTCATGGCTTTAATGAATTGCCATCAGGGGATCGCCACACTTTCCTTCGGTCATTATTTAAAGTGCTCACTGAACCCATGTTTGGGCTTCTATTGATTGCTGGGGGTATCTATCTCGTTATAGGTAGCGTCGAAGATGCTCTCATCCTACTTGGCTTTATCGCCATCTCGATCACCATCACCCTGTATCAACAGAGAAAAAGTGAAAAAGCCATTGATGCACTAAAAGATCTCTCTAGCCCAAGAGCATTGGTCATTCGTAACGGTATAAAACAACGTATTGCTGGCAGAGAAGTAGTGGTCGGTGATCTCCTAATTCTAGAAGAGGGTAGTCGGATTGCAGCAGATGCTCGGCTTCTAGAGGCGCATGATTTGCTAGTTGATGAATCCCTCCTTACAGGAGAATCTGTTCCAGTTGATAAGTTAAATGGTCAATTGATCTACTCAGGATGTCTTGTGCTGAGAGGTGGAGCAACAGCAGTCGTTGAGGCAATCGGCCTTCAGACAGAGCTTGGAAAAATTGGTAAAAGTCTTGGAGAGATAGAGGAAGCGGAAAGCCCACTTCAACAAGACATTGCCACCCTAATCAAACAATATGCGATATATGGCCTTGTACTCTCAATCATTGTCTTTTTGATATACGGTCTCCTATATAAAAACTGGCTCCAAGGTGCGCTCTCCGGAATTAGTCTGACGATGGCACTCCTCCCCGAAGAATTTACAGTCATTCTGACAGTATTTATGGCGCTTGGGGTTTGGCGCATCTCTCGTCAACAAGTATTAACCCGTCATGCACCAGTCATTGAGACTTTAGGTAGCATCAATACGCTTTGCGTTGATAAAACAGGTACGCTCACGATTAACAAAATGACCCTCCAAGGTCTAGCAACGCCCCATGAGATTCTCGACTTAGGGGATGGGATGCAAACTTTAAATTTCGCGCAGACCCAACTACTAAGTTATGCGGTTTTGGCCAGTGAAATTGAGCCATTTGATCCCATGGAGAAGGCGTTTCATGAAAGCCTGTCATCTCTCCATAAAAACCATCAAGCAGATTATGCGAACCATGTGTTAGCTCATGAATACCCCTTAAGCCCTGATTTTCCAGCCATGGCACACCTATGGAGAACCACAGATTCATCGCTCGATTATGTGGTGGCAATTAAAGGATCTCCAGAGGCGGTAATGTCTCTGTGCAAGCTCAATAACCAAGAAAAGGCGAGCATCGAAGAGCAAATTAACGCAATGGCATCAGGAGGCATGCGCCTACTTGGAGTCGGACGAGCAAACTACCGAAAAAATACAGACTCATGGCCAAGCACTATTCATGAATTTGAATATGAGTGGCTTGGGCTAGTTGGACTTAAAGATCCATTGCGATCCGAAGTACCATCCGCAGTCAAGCAATGTCAAGATGCTGGCATCCGAGTCATCATGATTACGGGCGATCACGCCGTGACAGCCCAAGCCATTGCAAGGCAAGCCGGGATCAAAACTCATCGAGTTTTATCCGGTCAAGAAATTAATCAACTGAGCAATGAAGATCTTAGGGACATAGTCCAAGATGTATCTGTATTTGTTCGCATAAAGCCCGAGCAAAAACTAAGACTCGTAAAGGCGCTTCAAGAAAATAATGAAATTGTTGCGATGACTGGCGATGGCATTAATGATGCACCAGCTCTAAAAGCCGCTCACGTTGGAATTGCCATGGGGCAACGGGGTACGGATGTAGCTCGTGAAGCCTCTTCCTTGGTATTACTTAATGATGATTTCTCCTCAATCGTCAACGCTATTAGACAAGGTCGTCAAATTTATGACAATCTCCAAAAAGCAATTATTTATGTCATAGCCGTGCATATTCCAATAGCGGGAGCAGTTTTCATTCCCCTGATTTTTGGCGCACCACCAATGCTTTCACCAATTCATATTTTGTTCTTGGAAATGATTATTGATCCAACTTGCGCCATTGTCTTTGAGATGGAATCTCCGGAGATGAATCTCATGCACCGACCTCCCCGCGATCCAAAGCAGAAGATTTTCGCACTCAACAATGTGTCTTTGGCAATCATTCAAGGAATTGGCCTTATGGCAATTACCGTTGGACTGTATCTCGCTCTCTTATATCTTAGCTACCCTCAAAATTTCGCCATCACCACCTCCTTCGGAAGTTTGGTACTGGGTAATTTATTGCTTATCATTATTAGCCGCTCAAAGCGAGAGCACATCATCACCATCCTCAAAAAATCCAATCCTTCTCAAAAATGGATTATTGGCGTGACTAGCATCTCATTTATGGGGCTGATTTTTATTCCATTCCTCAGGGAAAGGTTTGATTTTTCCGTAATCGATGCGAAAGGTGCCACCCTCATATTAGCAGCTGGATTTGCCAGCCTTTTATGGTGTGAACTCACTAAATTCGGCTTTAAGAAATATCAAGCTATCTGAAATTGAAGCGCTGCTTGGTAAGAATTAAGAAGGCTCTTTTCTGCTGGCAAGGTATTTCACGCCTTGTTCACCATAGCTTTCAGAATGACTTTGATTGCATGACAAGTGAAATACATCGCCGACTGAGTAGCTCTTTTGAATTCCGTCAATCGCAATATCAATTTGGCCGTGAGTTACTAAGGCCTTTACTTCAAATGGATGGGTGTGCTCACCTAAAGAACCATGCGGCTCCCACTCTACTAGAACTGGTTCTGGGTAGCCCTTATTTGCTAGCATTTGAAGAAATTCACTACGATTCACTCAATACCCTTTAAATCAGCTCGCTAATTTCAATCAAATTTTGATCGGGATCTCTGACGTATACCGAATTAATTTTAGAAACAGCGCCAGTTCTGACTACAGGGCCTTCGATAATCGGCCAATTAACTTCTTTTAGCTTATGAATCACCTCTTCCAATGGTCGATCAGCAATAAAACAGAGGTCAAGAGAGCCTGGGGTTGGCATGTCCGCCTTGGGCTCGAACTCCTTCCCCTTAATATGGAGATTGATTTTCTGAATACCAAACTGAAATGCCTTGCGCTCAACTGGCGGCGTCCCGCCGATAAAAATATCTAACTTCATCCCCAGAACACGAGTATAAAAATCAATGCATGCCGACTCATTGCTAGTAGTTAAAACCAAATGATCTAAACGCTCGATCATGATGTCTCTCTTAATTGAGCCACATAATCTGGAGCTGGATGTAAGTCACAAGTGCTACCCGCTTTGGCAACCTGCCCAGGTACAGCATGGCCGACAATCAAGGGTAATTCGCGCGCCAAACCAATGAGCCTTGGAATATCTATTCCAGTGTCATACCCCATAGCATCGAGCATATGAATAGCATCTTCACTGGAAATATTTCCGCTAGCGCCGGGAGCGTAAGGACAGCCGCCCAAGCCGCCCAAGGAGCCATCAAATCGAACAATGCCAGATTGCACGGCAGCTAGCACATTAGCCAAACCCATTCCCCTGGTGTTATGAAAATGGAAAGTTAACTGCAAATCAGAAAATTTCTGTTGCAAAGCAATCGCCATCTTTGCGACCTGGATGGGATTGGCCATGCCAGTCGTGTCACAAATCGTCAAACCCCTCACTCCGAGATCCGCAAAGCGCTGTGCAAAACCCTCCACGACCGCTTGAGGGACATCTCCCTCCATGGGGCATCCAAAACAAGTTGATAGCGAAACGTTAATAGGAGTTTTACCGTCAACATACCTAATTACTTCAGCTAGACCCGAAAAGCTTTTCTCTCTACCCATTCTGAGATTGGCCAAATTATGGGTTTCTGAAGTTGACATCACTAGATTGAACTCATCAGCCTTAGATTCAAAAGCGCGCTCTGCGCCTCTTAAATTTGGTACCAAGACGGTGTACTCAACCCCAGGGAATCGCTTAATGCGCCCCATCACCTCTTCAGCATCCCGCAGCATTGGAATTGCCTTGGGCGACGTAAATGAGGTCACCTCAATTTTTGCAAACCCACATTGACTTAGCTCATCAATTAGTTTGACTTTATCATCTGTCGGAATGAAGTTAGGCTCAATCTGAAAGCCATCTCGCGTTACAACATCATTAAAATATATTCTGGTCATGATTAATTTATTTATTGTTTAGTAAACGCAATACCGCGCTCTTTTAAGGATGCCACTTGCGCATCAGTCAAGCCAATACTACGCAGGATATCGTCAGTATTCTCGCCAATATCAGGTGCCAAGGTCTTAATGGAGCCTGGAGTTCGCGAAAGCTTTGGAATGACGCCAGGTACATCTAAGCTAGTGCCATCATGCATTTGAATTGTTTGAATATTGCCGCGCGCTTTGTAATGCGGGTCATTTGCGATATCTGCAACGGTATATATTTTTCCTGCGGGCACAGCAACTGAATCCAATAACTTTAGAGCAGCATCAGTAGTAATAGTTTTCGCCCATTCACCAATGGCCAGATCCAATTCAGCAACTCGCCTTGCTCGACCATCATTATTAGCAAGCTCCGGGTCGTTCGCTAAATCTTTGCGACCAATCATTCCCATGAGTCGCTTGAAGATACTATCCCCATTGCCGGCCACCAATACATAGCCTCCATCTGCGCAAAGATACGCATTGCTTGGAGCAATCCCTGGTAATGCACTACCAGCCGCCTGCCTAACTTCTCCGAAAGCACTAAATTCAGGGAGCAAACTTTCCATGCAATTAAATACTGCCTCATACAAAGCGATATCAATGACTTGACCCTTACCGCTCTGGTGGCGCTCTTGTAGTGCCAATAAAATGCCAATGACTCCATGAAGGGATGCTAGGGTATCACCAATACTCACACCCACGCGAACCGGAACTCTTCCAGGCTCCGCAGTTAAATGTCGCAACCCTCCCATTGCTTCAGCTACGACACCAAAGCCAGGCTTATCTCGATATGGGCCGGTTTGACCATAGCCACTAATTCTTAAAACAATCAGCTTGGGGTTGAGCCCTAAGAGATGCTCGGGATCAAGCCCCCATCCCTCCAATGTGCCAGGACGAAAATTCTCAATAAGTATGTCCGCTTCAGAAATGAGTGTTTTCACAATTTCTTGAGCTTCCGCCTCTTTTAAATCCAAAGAAAGGGAGCGCTTATTACGGGACTGCACTTGCCACCAAACCGAAGTGCCATCTTTTAGTAGGCGCCATTTGCGCAGAGCATCGCCAACTTTAGGGGGCTCAATCTTAATGACATCTGCGCCAAAATCAGCCAGAGTTTTCGCGGCAAATGGACCTGCAATTAACTGCCCCATCTCGACGACTTTTAGATTGGATAACGGCTCCATTTGATTCCTTTAAATAAGTTTTCCTAAAGTTACCCTTTTTCAGACTCCTTGAGAATTGCTATGACATTACCAAGCCTTCTCATTTTGCGAAGGCTTCGATAGAATATAAGGCATGAATCCCTCAATTAACCCTGCCCGAATCGACTTTGTCACCCTAAAACTCTTTTGCGCCGTTGCCCAAACAGGAAGCATCACTAAAGGTGCGAGTGAATGTAGTCTCGCCCTATCGGCCGCCAGCAGAAGAATTTCAGAGCTTGAAGAAACCGTTGGAATCAGTCTTTTGGATCGATCCGCCAGAGGCGTAAGCCTCACTCAGGCAGGTCACGCTGTCATGCAGCATGCGCTTCGCCTATTTCAAGGATTTGAGCAATTTAGCAATGAACTGGGTGAATACTCCAAGGGAGTCAAAGGTCATGCGCGGCTTTGGGCGAACATGTCCGCCCTCACGGAATTTTTACCATCGGCACTAGCGCTTTTTTTAAAAGAAAATCCTGAAATTCAAATTGAAGTTGAAGAACAAATCAGCGGGGATATTGTGAGAGCGCTGCTAGATGGCATTGCCGATATTGGCGTATTTGCAGAAGGCTCACCCACTGCTGGTTTAGAAACACAAATCATTGGCAATGACGAGCTTGTGATTGCCTGTAGCAAGTACCACCCACTAAGCAAAAAGAAAAATATTACCTTTGAAGAGTGCTTGGATTACGACTTTGTTGGCCTCAACAGAGGAAGCTCTTTGCTAGAGCTCACCTCTAGAAGTGCGGAAAAGCTTGGTAGGCAAATGCGTTTACGTATTCAGGTTCGTAGCTATGACGCTATGTGTCAAATGATCGCCGTGAATTTAGGCATCGGCGTATTGCCTCTTCAAGCTTGCTTAGCTCAAATCCAGGCAATGAATCTTGAAGTGGTCAAATTAAAAGATGTCTGGGCACAAAGAAAACTTTTACTAGCCATCAAGATTGGGGCAAATCTTTCGCCGTCAGCCAATTTACTGCGTGAACACTTACTCAAGCAGTGCTCAACATCATTAGTGAAAAATTAAACAACACCCAAGGCTTGATATGACTCGATAAGCTCCATCGGGTATCCTAATCCCGTTAGTATGGAGATCGTATCCTCACCAATTCGAGGTGGCGGCTTACGCAACCTTGGTCCATCGGACTGGAATTGAAAAGCAGCTTTAGGCAAACGAATATCTCGGTCAAGACCGCATTCACTCTTAGAAAATACACCAAAAAATTCACGATTTTTTGTCTGCTCAGTTTCCATCACTTCAGGGATGCTGAGTACTTTAGCGGCCGGCACTCCAGCCTGATTAATGACAGGCTCCCAATAAGCGGCTGATTTAGTCAGCAAAGCCTCCTGAATAGCATTGCGCAAAATTTGCGTATGGTTTCTTCTGCTTGCTGAATCCTTAAACCGCTCATCCCCAAGAAGATCTTGTAACCCTATTGCTTTTATCAGATTAATGAATTGATGCTGCTCATTGATGGCAATGGCCAACAGTCCATCAGCCGTTTGAAAAGTCGTGGAGGCTGGAGAGCGGCTAGGAGCTTCATTCCCCCGCAATCCAGGAGGATTGCCGGTATTAACATAGGTCGTCAGGATGCTAGACATTAATGCCATACAACTATCAAACATAGAAATATCAATATGCTGACCCAAGCCACTTCGCGACCTCTGAAATAGAGCGGCAGAAATTGCATACGCCCCAGCCATACCCATCGCATAATCGACCACCGGAGGGCCTGACTTTAAAGGACCACTCTCTACCGTACCTGTAATACTCATAAATCCCGCAGCAGCTTGTATCACGCTATCGTAAGCGGGATATCGGGCTTTTGGGCCGGTTTGGCCATAACCCGTCATTGAGCAATAAATGATATCGGGCTTAACCTTGCGTACATCTTCATAGCCAATATTTCTTTTGGCCATGGAACCGGTTCTCAGATTTTCAACAATCACGTCAGCAGTAGATGCTAGCTTTAGAAAAATCTCCTGGCCTTGCTTGCTATCTAAATTTAATGTCAGAGAGCTTTTATTGGCACCCTGGGTCAAGAAGGATGGAGACATTCCAATATCACCAAGCTTCGCATCACCCTCAGAGCGCCAACGAGTAGACTCACCCTTGGTCACTGGCTCGATCTTGATGACCTCGGCACCCAATAGCGCGAGTTGATAGGAAGCATAAGGTCCAGCCAAAACTCGTGTTATATCAAGAACTTTAATTCCATCAAATGCCTGCATTTGCTATATCTCTAGGTAAATTAAAAAACTACAAACAAACTACTCAAAAGCTTTAATACCCCCTGAAGCAATCAACCTCTCCCAGAACTTAGTATCAGTCTTCAAGAATTGGGAGAATGCCTCTGGAGAGTTTGAAACGTGCACCTCGGTTCCCTCTGATTCCAGTGCCTGCTTTACAGCGGGATTACTCATTGCTGTTTTTATTCCAGCATATAACTTGGTCACCACCTCTTGCGGCGTGCCTGCCGGTGCAAAAATCGCATTCCACTGAAATATTTCATATCCAGGCAAGCCGGCAGCCTTCATTCCTGGCAAGCCATCCACTAGGGGCGAAGCATCTTTACTTGTAACTGCCAGCCCTATCAGCTGACCAGATCGCATCAATTGCATCACTGTCGGCGTTGTTGCAAATGTTAATTGAGATTCACCACCAACAACGGAAATTACCGCCGGTGAACCACTTCTAAATGGGACATGGGTCATCTGAACGCCAGCTACGTCATTAAATAAAACACCGGCAAAGTGAGGACCAGAGCCAATGCCAGAACTGGAGTAATTTAATTTACCAGGATTAGCTTTAGCCAACTTAATCAACTCTGGAACAGAGCGTACTCCAAGATCTTTATTAACAGCCAGAACTAGTGGTGCAATTGTTAACTGAGAAATCGGGGTAAATTGACTTTGACGATAATCTGCCTTTGCATTTAATGCGGGATAGATGGACACACTACTAGCGCTAGAAATTAATAAGGTGTAACCATCTGGCTTTGATTTGGCTACGAATGAGGCTGCAGCAGAACCCCCAGCTCCAGGTTTATTTTCAATCACAATGGATTGCCCTAAGGCACGCCCTAAGTAAGGACCTACCAGTCGAGCCACTAAATCTGTGCCACCCGGTGCATATCCAACAATTAATTTAATCGGTCTATCTGGATAGCTTTCCGCATGCACTACGTTAATTCCAAACGTCACGAATACGAGCAATACAAATTTTTGAATAGCACTTAGTGCGAATGTCATAAAGGAAAATTTAAGCTCCATCAACTTGTATCCCTCTATCCTTCACAACTTTTTTCCACTTAGATGCGTCCCTATCAATAAAAGCAGTAAATTGCTGTGGCGTCATTGGCATAACCGTTAAGGTTTCTGCCTCAAACTTAGAGACAACTTGTGGATCCCTCAGGATGCGATTTACTTGGGCATTTAATGTGTTAACAATATCTCCTGGAATACCAGCCGGACCCGAAATTCCATACCATTGCAAACTAGAGAATTCCGGCATGCCAGATTCAGCAAAAGTTGGCACAGCGGGAATCTGCGGCACTCTCGCTTGAGAGGTCACCGCAAGGGCCTTTAATCGATTACCTTTAATAAATTGCAAGGCAGCAATGAGCCCAGGAAAGGCAAAGTCGGTTCTACCAGCCATCACATCGACCATTGCAGGCCCAATTCCCCGATATGGCACATGGAGAAATGGAATCCCCGTGGCGACACTTAACTCCTCCACCAATAAATGAGAGGATGTACCAGGGCCTGCCGATCCATAAGTGGCCGGCTTTCCGCGCCTTTTCAGCTCAGAAAATAAAGCTTCCAAAGTATTTGCCTTACTCAGCTCTGGCCCCACAACAAGAACGTTTGGTGAGCCGCCAACCATTGCAATGTGGGTGAAGTCCTTCATGGTGTCGTATGGCAAATTACGAATAGCAGGATTAGTGCCATGGGTACTGATATTGACAATCATGAAAGTTTGGCCATCAGGTGCAGCACGTGCAGTAGTTAAACTCGCAATCGTGCCACCTCCTCCCCCAATATTCTCGGCAATAAAAGAAACTCCCATCGCCTGAGATAACTTATCAGCCATAGTTCGGGCAATGAGATCTAAGCCACCCCCGGGTTGAGCCGGAATAATAATTCGAATAGGCCTACCATTTGGCCAGGTAGTCTTTGCCTCTAAATTTGCTGAGCCCAAAAAAGTAGAGCTAATTGCTCCGAACCCAGCCCACAATAAGTGGCGTCGACCCCTTAATATTTTTTCCATTTCGACCCCTTCGATATATTAGTAAAGCTTAAGCTAGCACTTTCCCGTGAACGCCGGCACTTAAGGTCTTTGCTTCCCAACGCTCCATTGGCACCACTTCTGCGACAGGGCCTCCTGGGGAGCGAAACTTTACCGGCAAATGGCCTGGCTCCGTCAAAATTTCCCCGCCATTGGCCTTAATCTCCTTAATGAAGGCATCCAGATCTTCAACTTCCATACCAATGTGATGAATACAAGGTGCTGGACCAGCAAAATCCGCCTCATCCGCATTAGGGGTTTCATAGTGAATTAAGGTTAAATCCATATAACCATCGGTCATGTGACAAGAAATATGGTCGCCATGCTTTCCCTTACGCAATACCGTATTGACATGCTTATAGCCAAATACTGTCTCATGAAACTTCCTAGATTCATCGATATTCAAGACGCGCATTGCTATGTGTTTAATTAAATTTGACATGATTACTTCCTTAGGTAGATTGATAAATGTGCCACATTCATATTAATCATATATATGATTAATATATTGTCAAGGACTTCATTGAATTAAAATCAAACGAGCACCCCACCCTAAAGGACTGTTTTGCATGAATAAGCGCGGTAGATTTGACCAACCCCTCTACAACTCAGTGAGAAGCGCGATGCTGGCCAAGCTGAGTAGTGGTGAATGGGTGCCTGGCGCCAAAATTCCTACCGAGCCAGAGTTGGCAAAAATGTTCTCAGTTAGCATTGGCACAGTTAGAAAAGCCGTTGAAGACCTTGTAGCTGAGAAAGTTTTACTTAGGAGGGCTCGAATCGGCACAACCGTCGCAAGACATGACCAGCACAACCAATTTAGCACCTTCTTCAACTTTGCCGACCCATCCGGTAACAGCAAGATGCTAATTGAACCGAAGTTGTTAGCCCTGAAAAAGGTGGCAAGCACTAAAGAGCTCTCAAAAATCTTCAATGTTCATGAAAATGATTCATTTTTTATGATCGATAACTTGCGCTTAATCAATGGGCACCCGGTGATGTATGACAGACTTTGGTTACCCCATAAAAAATTTTCCAAACTAACTCAAAAAGGTTTTGAGAACAGATTAGGATCAATATATTCACTCTACCAAACACAATTTGGCTTAACTGTCGTGAGAATTAAGGAGCATGTAGAAGCAATTAAGGTTCCTGAATTTGTTCGTGAAGAATTGGGATTAAAGAAAACGGATGCTATCCTTAAAATCACGAGATTTGCCTACACCTATGGTGATGAGCTTATCGAATACCGCAATCGCTATGTCAATACCAATCTCAGCCTGTATCAGAATGAACTGGGCTTAAAAGAGTAAATAGAAGAAATAAGCCGCTAACCCCAGGCTTTGGTTTAAGATAAAAGCATACGCAAAGGGGTCTAACATGAATCTGTTACGTACCAGCATTATTGGTGGCATCTGCCTATCAAGCCTGCATTTTTTCTGGGTGATTTTGCTTGCAATCGGTTGGGCACAGCCTTTGATGGACTTTATCTTTAAGCTGCACATGCTTAATTCACCATTTCAGGTTCAAGTCTTTAATCCACTACTAGCTCTTGGCTTGCTTGGTGCGACATTTCTGATTGGTTGCTTTTATGGCGCACTGTTCTATTTCATCAGAAGGCAATTCATCAAGTAATGAAGTTATTGCTTTAATTCGAGCATCCTTACCATCGAAAAGATGGACTCATTGTAGGGGGTTGGAATACCATAGCGCCTTCCAAGCTCCACAATATAACCATTGAGAAAATCAATCTCAGTACGTTTATTTTTTGCGAGATCTTGTGCGGTAGAAGAGATCTGTGTAGCCATCGTCTTAGCAATCAATTCATTTGCTTCTTTAGCTTCTGCAGCGGTAATTTTTATTCCCTTGCAGGTGGCAATCGCTAAAAACTCGGCTGTAATCCCCTCAATCAAAGCCATTACTTCAGGAATCTTCACCATCTCCCCATATGACATTTGGCCGATTCCTGATATTCCGTTGTAGGAGCAATTGACCAGAAACTTTAACCACATATCCCTATCAATCTGTGGCGCAATGTCACAAGGAACCGATGACGACTTAAATAGCTGGCATAGCTCACCAAGAATTTCCAAATCCCGAACGTTTGCTTGACTCAAGCAACCAACTAACAGCTCACCTCTTCCATGATGCTTCATTACTGTATCCCCAACCATTCCACAGGCAACATAGACCACGGCAGGATAAATGGGATTAGGAATAATTTGAGTGGCAATATCAACGTTCGCCACGCCATTTTGCAAACTCAGTATTACCGCCCGATGAGATAGTATCGGCGCAATATCTTCAATCACTTTTTTAGTGTCAGGAGACTTTACACTTAACAACACGAGATCAGCATCCCGCAATAATGAAATATCACTACTGGCATTCACATGCACAGTCTCACAAAAGGATTTGCAATCCATTGTCAAACTAGATGTATTAATTGCTTTAGCTCTGTCTGGTCTTGCAATCAAAGTGACATCGTGATGGGCACGCGCCAACATGCCGCCAAAATAGCAGCCCACAGCCCCCGCGCCCAACACATAGATCTTGCGAAATCCCATTAATAAGCGACCTTACGAAGCATCGCCAACCCAAGTGGTGAACTCTGCTGGAGAAACCCGAGGCGTATGAAAGGTATTCACAATATTGGACTTATCCGCATGACCCAAAGCCATACCGCACACCAACATTTCATTATCTCCAGCACCAATAAACGGCAAAATAATTTTTGAGTAATCATTCCAGGCCGCCTGTGGGCAGGTATCCAAACTTTCACCTCGCGCTGCGATCATCAAGTTCTCCAAGAACATGCCGTAATCGAGCATTGAGCCCATTCCCAAAGCTTTGTCTATGGTGAAAAATAAACCGACTGGAGCACCAAAAAACTCAAAGTTTTTACGATGCTGAGCATGCATTTTTTCTTTGTCACCCTTGGTGATGCCCAATAAACCATACAGACCCCAGCCATTTTCACGACGTCTATCGATATAAGGACTAAACCATTGACTAGGGTAATAGGAATAGCCCGGCTGGTACTCCTTAGCTAACTCTGGATTTAGCGCGATGCTATCGTACGCCGCACACACTTTTTGACATAGATCCTGACGCACCTGACCCTCAAGAACATAGACTTTCCAGGGTTGCGTATTGGTTCCTGACGGTGCCCTACTTGCTATTGCTAACAACTTTAGAATCGCTTCTCGAGAAATGGCTTGATGAGTAAATGCCCGCACAGACATTCGCGAAGTGATTGCGCTTTCAATTGATTTCATACTCGACTCTTTTGAGGTTTTCTCTCGATATTGTGACCCAATTCCCGAAAGAGAAAAATACCCCCAGTATTTCTAGCGGGGGCATCTCATATCCGACTGCTACAACCATTACAAAAACCTACCCCTGGGTAAGCTTAGTCTTAAATTCCGCAACCTGCTCTTCATATAAATCGCGACCATAAGCATCATTTGTCACAAAGAGAGGAAAATCCTCAATGACTAGCTTTTGTACCGCCTCGGCTTTCAAGTCCTCGTAAGCGACGATTTCAGCACTTTTAATACAAGCAAATAATGTCGCTGAAATACCGCCAATTGCAGAAAATCCTACCGCCGTATTCTTTTTACAAGATTCTCGAATCGCCAAGCCACGATTCCCTTTGCCAATTGCCGCCTTGACGCCTATGTCAAACAAGACAGTGGCGTAGGGGTCCATTCGATATGATGAGGTTGGAGCCACTACGCCAATAGCATGTCCCGGCTTAGTAGGGCCCGGCCCACCGTAAAAAACAACCTGCCCCGTTAAATCAATCGGCAGCGGCTTTCCTTCGTTTACCAAATCAATAAAGCGCTTATGGGCTGCATCACGAGCCATGTAAATAACGCCCGATAAAAATACCTCATCGCCAACGTGGAGTTGCTTGATGACATCATCTGTCAAAGGAGTAGTTAAATGATAAGTTGCCATAGTGATATTAAATTTCTGCAGTTTGACGACGTGCCGCATGGCACTGAATATTGACGGCTACTGGAAGCGCGGTGATATGACAAGCAAATGTTTCTACGGCAACCCATATCGCAGTGCTATTCCCCCCATAACCCTGAGGTCCAATACCCGTTTTATTGATTTCTTCAAGCAATTCTTTTTCGAGCTGGGCAATATGTGGCTCTGGATGGTAATCACCGATCTCTCGAGTAATAGCCTTTTTGGCAATATCACTCACCTTATCGAAGCTTCCACCAATCCCAACCCCCACCGTCAGAGGAGGGCAAGCACTCCCGCCCGCAGCCTCAATTGCAGCAACTACAAATTTTTTCACCCCTTCAGCACCTTCTCCAGGCAGTAAAAACTTCATCGTGCTCCAGTTTTCGCTACCGCCACCTTTGGGTAACACGGTAAATTTGATGGTAGATCCCGGAACTATTTCCGTATGAATCACAGCTGGAGTGTTGTCATTGGTATTGACGCGCTTTAAGGGGTCGCCCACGACAGATTTACGCATAAAACCATCCGCATATCCTTTACGCACTCCGGCATTAATCGCATCCTGGAAATCGCCCCCCACAATATGCACATCCTGCCCTACATCCACATAAACAATGGTCAAGCCTGTATCGTGACAATATGAAACATTATTCTCTCGAGCAATCTTGTCATTCTCGATCAGCTTGAATAAAACTGACTTACCAAAAGGTGAGGTTTCTTTTTCGGCGGCATCATGAAATGCTTTGACTACCGTTCTTGGCAATTCATGGCAGGCATCAATACATAACTTAGCAACGGTATTGATGATTTCATCAACGTGGATTTCACGCATATTCTTTCCTTAACTTAAGACAATAACTTTACAAATTCATGAATCAAATTGGATTTGCTTTCAAATCCAAATCCCGGGTTACTTGGCATGCTTACGCGACCTTCATTAATCTCCATATCATCGCCAAAGCCACCCATGGGCTGAAAAATATTGGGATAAGTTTCACAACCCCCAAGACCTAAGCCAGAAACCACGTGCAACCCCATCAGTTGACCCCCATGGGGATAAGCAAATCGTCGGTCAAATCCTCGGGTCTCTAACTCATCAATCATCTTGACGTATTCACTTACGCCATAACTTAATCCGGGATCCATTTGAAAAATATCTCGATCTGGACGAGCCCCACCAAATAAGACGAGATTTTTTACATCCTGATGCGAGAATAAATTCTCACCGGTAGCCAATGCTCCGGAGTACCCTTTTGAAAGCGCGGCATTTAATTCAAAATCAAGCGGATCGCCCGCCTCTTCAAACCACCATAGTTTATATTTTTGCATTGCACTGGCATAAGCCAATGCGTCATTCAAACTAAAACGACCGTTGGCATCAACTGCCAAATTCTGCCCAGAACCAGCAACCTCAATTGCAGCCTCAATACGCTGCATATCACGCTTCAAATCTGCGCCACCAATTTTCATCTTAAATTTAGTAAATCCGGCGTCTTGATATCTGGCTATTTCATTCCGCAAAGCCGAATCATTCTCACCATCATAGTAATAACCACCAGCAGCATAGACTGCAACAGATTCCTCGCGAGCGCCTCGATCAAAATATTTGGCAATCGTTTGACTAACAGGCTCGTCATCAAGACGTGCATTAATTTCCCAAATCGCAAGCTCAATCGCGCTGGCTGCCTGAGCTCTATCGCCATGACCCCCAGGCTTTTCATTCTTCAAAATACATGACAGCACGTTTTCAGGACTAAAGCGCTGGCCGGTCGAATCCAATAGCGAATCTGGAGTGGCCTGCATTAACCTTGGAATCATTCGAGAGCGAATGATTCCGCTTTGATCAAAACGGCCTATTGAATTAAATGCCAACCCAATGACCGGCTTGCCATGGCGCACTTGATCGGTAATGATCGCAAGCGCAGAGACGGTATGGCTTGAAAAATTTACTAACGCATTAGAAATATTTCCCTCTAACTTAACTGGCGTCTCGACAACCTTCAGTATTTTCACTACTAATCACCCTTCGCATTTGCTAAGGCTGCAACCTTCGCCCACTTCGCCATCTCTGATGCCAAATAATGATTAAATTGTTCGGGTGTTTTTTCAATTGGCGGGGTTAATGCCAGCTCTTTATATTTTTCCTGTATGGCCGGTGTTTTAATAATCTCATTAACCGCTTTATTTAAAGAGTCAATCACCGCTGTTGGCGTTCCCTTAGGGGCAACTAAACCAAAGAATGCAAGAGTAGTGAATTTGGGGAAGCCCTGCTCCGCCAAGGTAGGCACGCCTGGGAGGTAAGGGGAGCGCACGGTATCCAATACTGCAATAGCGCGCAATTGCCCCGCCTTAATTTGCGGAAGGATCGCTGGTAAAGAATCCGATGTGACAGGAATAAGTCCACTCATCACTTGAGTCTTTGATTCAGAACTACCCTTAAATGGAATGTGCAACATCTGAATACCCAGCTGCTGCTTCAAAAGCTCCATAGATAAATGCTGAGTTGAACCATTTCCAGCAGATGCATAAGTAATTTCTTTTGCCTTAGCAGCCTTGACTAGCTCATCCACATTTTTAATGCCAGAATCATTACTGACAGCCAAAATCTGCGGGGTAGTAGCCGCCTCAACGATTACTGAAAAATCTCGCAAGGGCTGATAAGGAAGCGTTCCCGGATACAGGACTGGCGCAATTGCAAATGGTCCTGAAGAGGTCATTAACAAAACAGATCCATCATTTTTCGCCCTAGCCGCATAAGTTGTACCGATCTGACCGCCAGCACCGGGACGGTTATCAATCACAAATGGCTTGCCATATTTTTTTGCAAGCTCAACCGCTAAGGTTCTAGCAATAATGTCACCGGTTTGACCCGCTGGGAAAGGCACCACAATGGTGACCGGCCCCGTTGGGTAAGCATGCGCAACCCCAATACACAAAACTAGCAGCAACACTAATGAAGTAATTCTTTTTTTCATCTCCGTCTCCAAGGCATTATTTGATGAATCATTATGTCATATGTCCGTACATACAAAAGTGTACTATGTCCGTACTTATAGTCAAGAATTTTTAAACATGAAGCAGGCGCTTTACGTCCAACTAGCTCAGAAACTAAAGCACGCGATCTCAGCGGGGCGCTATCCCGTTGGATCTCTTTTGCCAACAGAGCTCGAGCTCTCTGAGATCTACTCCGCTAGCCGGCATACCATCCGAGCTGCCATTGCTGAACTGCAAGCTCTTGGATTAATCTCAAGAAAAAAAGGGGTTGGCACCAAGGTTGAAGCCTCCTCCCCTCAAAAAAACTACAAACAAACTATTGGCTCTATCGAAGACCTTATTGCATTTAGCGAAACCTATGAGCGAACATTCTTATCGCTACAAAAGGTGTCGGCAAGTAAGAAATTAGCGGCGGAGCTGAAATACAGCGGCCGAAAAGATTGGATTCAGCTGAGCTATTTAAGGTATGTCGATTCAAAATCAAAATTACCGCTAAGCATTACTGATAATTATGTCGACGCCAAATATAAAGAAGTCGCCAATCTCGTTAAAAAAAATCCGCGTACACTTATTAGTAACCTCATTGAAAAAAAATATGGCATTTCAATAGCGGAAATTAAACAAGAGGTTATTGGGGTTGCTCTAAACAAATCCCAAGCCGTAGTCTTAAAGTCCAAAGAGAATGCCCCTGGACTCAAAATTATCCGCACTTATATCGATAGCTCAAATGATGTATTTGAAATCACGATTACTGTGTGCCCTGCAGATCGACATACCGTTATTAGCAAGCTGAGAAGAGATGTTGCAATCTAAATAGAGATCATCAGTTTGATAGGAATAAAAAACCCACCAATAATGGTGGGGTTTTTAGCGAGACTGAGCAATTCAGTTACGGCTTATTCACATCAACCACAACCCGTCCACGAATAGCGCCGGACAAAATTTCATTGCCAGCAGTAATAGCTTCTTGCAAACCCACAACTTTTGCAACTTCAGCAATCACTGATGGCTTCAAGTCTCGAGCAAGACGATTCCATGCATTCTCCCTCACCTGCTTAGATGCCATCACACTATCGACCCCAATCAAGCTAACGCCACGCAAAATAAATGGAGCCACAGTCAAAGGCAGATCCATGCCGCCCGCCAAACCGCAAGCTGTAACAGTACCGCCGTATTTCGAAGAAGCGCAGGCATTCGCTAAAGTGTGGGACCCAACAGTATCTACCACGCCAGCCCAACGCTCTTTTTGTAAAGGCTTACCTGCAGCCGAGAGAATCTCACGATCCATCACTTCTTTTGCACCTAAGCCCATTAAATAAGATTGCTCGCTCACCTTGCCCGTAGATGCAACTACGTGATAGCCCAAGGTCGAAAGAATGGAGATAGCAAATGATCCCACACCACCAGATGCGCCAGTGACTAAAATTTCTCCACTATTTGGATTAACGCCATTACGCTCCAAAGCCAGTACACAAAGCATAGCTGTGTAACCAGCAGTGCCAATTGACATGCAGTCCTGAGAAGATAATGACTTGGGTTTTGTCACCAGCCAGTCGCCAGACACTCGAGCCATTTGAGACAAGCCACCCCAATGAGACTCACCCACACCCCAACCATTCAAAATGACTTCATCACCCACCTTCCAAGCAGGATGATCGCTCTGGGTCACACTCCCGCAGAAATCGATCCCGGGCACCATAGGGAACTTTCGGACAACGGGTGACTTGCCCGTAATAGCTAACCCATCTTTGTAGTTAATAGTGGAATGATTTACTGCGATTGTTACGCCGCCTGACTCAAATTCAGGCAAGTCAGAGTCCTGCAACTCTTTAATCTGGGAGACAGTCTTGCCGTCATCAGCTTTAGTTAGGTAGATCGCTTTAAACATTAGCACCCCTTCTATTTTTTGTCATTGTTGGTTTTAATAATTCATTGATAAAAAGATCGCTCACAATTTTTAAGGGGTTAGCTGATTTTTCCAGCTTTGAACAAAGTACAGCACCCTCCCAAGCGCTCCAAAAAAACTTAGATAACTCCTTGCTACTTACTTTTGTCTCAATCTCCCCAAGCTTCTTAGCCTCTTCAATACAGAGCTCAACACGCTTACGCCAATCAAAAATTACGTCGAAGAGTTCTAATCGGAAGCTTTCTTCCAGGCTCGCCATCTCTTGACCCAAGTTGCCAATGAGGCAGCCTCGCTTAAACTCAAATCGTGTTACTCCCTTTGTAGCTTCCTCGCAAAACGCCTTCAATCGTCCCAAAGGACTTTTACTTGGGTCTTCAAGTACGCGCTCCAACTTCCTTGAGAAATAGCGTCCATAGTTTTTTATCACCTCAATTGCAAAGTCTTCTTTACCTTTGAAATAGTAATAAAACGAACCCTTCGGAATATCGGCGGCCATCACAATGTCATCCAGACTCGTACTACTAAATCCCTTTTGAGTGAAGATGGCCGTGCCAATGTCAATCAACATTTGGCGTTTGCCCCCCTTTTTACTGAGAGTCTCTTTTGGGTCTAGTAATTGAGCAGTCACCCACTTCTCCATTGAACGGATTTGATAAGAATGTAATATACACTAGACGAACGGTCAACTATTGTTTATAAAGAGAATATCCAAACATAAAAAATCGGTGGAGGAGACTATATGGATCGCAGAAATTTCTTAAGAATGGTGCCGTTGATTAGCCTGTCGCCGCTTGAGGCCTTCTCTCAAGCAGGCTATCCTGACAAACCCATCAAAACCATCTCCGCCTACGCTGCCGGAGGTGGCCCTGATGTTCAGCTCCGACAAGTTGCACCTTATTTAGGTGAAGCCCTAAAGCAGCCGATCATTGTTGAAAATAAAGTAGGTGCCGGAGGGGTATTAGCCACCCAGTTTGTCGCTCAATCAGCGCCTGATGGATACACCTTACTGCTTGGCTCGAATATTCAGTTGATCCAAAAAATCATGAAGCCAGAACTCTCAATCAACCCATTAAGCGAGTTCATCCCCATTAGTAATATGTACTCATCACCCACTGTAATGGTCGTCTCAAATGACTCCCCATACAAGAAGATTGAGGATATTATTGCCGCAGCAAAAGCAAATCCTGGAACTATGAATTACAGCTCGGGAGGCATTGGCACCTCAGCCCATATCGCGGGAGCAACGTTTGTAGCCCTAAATAATCTCAAAATTACACACATCCCTTTAAAGGGGTCTGTTGAAATTGCAGCCTCACTCCTGCGTGGAGATACACAATTTGCCTTTCCAATTGCAGGCACAGGTGTTCCCTTGGTCAAGGGCGGAAAGTTACGCGCCTTAGCCGTGACAAGTAAAAATCGCCTAGCGCAATTGCCTGATGTACCTACCCTAAATGAAATCATGAAAAATGAGCTCACCATTCAGGAGTCTTGGTTTGGTATGTGGGCCCCCATCAAAACTCCTGCAGAGCGAATCAATATCTTGTTCCAAGGAATCTCTAAAGCCCTTGCTACTCCGGCTTTAAAAACAGCTTATGAAGACGCTGGAAATATTGTTACCCCCAGCCAAAGCCCACAAGCATTTGCCAGTTATATGAATAGCGAAAATAAAAAATGGGCTGAAATTATTCGCTTAACTGGCATTAGCGCAGAGTAATCCAATATGACGGCATCACTACAGGGAGTCCGCATAATTGACATGTCTCATGTCATCGCTGGACCATTGGCATCCTACTTCTTGGCTCAACTTGGAGCGGATGTCATCAAGATAGAAAAGCCCGGTTCAGGCGATGTATTGCGTGCCAATACAGAAAATCCAACAACTGATACTCCTACAGGATTTTCGGCATTCAATGCTGGCAAAAAGTCCTTAGCAATTGATATCCGAACACCAGAGGGTGCTGAAGCGATTCGAGCCTTGGCGCAAAATGCCAATGTCTTTATTGAAAATTTTCGCCCTGGCATTGTAAAAAAGTATGGCCTCGATTATGAGTCCATTAAAAAAATTAATCCAAAAATTGTCTATTGCTCCATCTCAGGATATGGTCAAAAAGGACAGTGGGCAACCAGAGGTGGATACGATCAAGTCATACAGGCCCTTACCGGGATGATGATGATGTCCGGACCTGAAAATGACACCGACCCAACTAAGGTTGGCTTCCCTGTCATTGATGTTGCCGTAGGGATGCTTGGCGCCCTTTCCATCACCTCTGCAATCTATCGCCAATCCACTCAAGGGGTTGGTCAATACATAGAGACCTCGCTCATACAAGCAGCATTGATGCTGATGTACCCATACACAACCGACTATCTCACCGATAAGAAAGTGTCAAAGCGCTTAGGCAACAAAGGGTATAGCGGAAGCCCTGCATCTGATGCATTTAAATGTGATGATGGCTGGATTTCCACTGCAGCGAATACCCCAACTCAATTTAAAAAAATGATGCATCTATTAAATTTAGATGCCATCTGCAATGATGCTGAACTAATAGATCTAAATGCCTTTAATGCAAAAAATGGTGGATTTGTTGTCGCAAAAGATCCCGCCTTAGTTAAGAAAAAAATTCAGGATGCTCTCCTAAGTAAATCTGCCACCAACCTCGAAGAACAATTGAATGCAATCGGCGTACCTGCCGCCAAGGTTCGCACTCTAGCTGAATTCTTAGACGAACTTTCCACAAATGATAAGGTCTCTATTCCGCTGCATACATTTAAGCAGACTAATAAAACCATTAAAACCGCAGGGCTAGGCTTTACTTTGGATGATGGGTCTCAAATAAATAATGCCCCTAGCCCAAGACTAGGCGAACACACTATAGAAATTCTTAAAAACATCGGCCTGAGTGAGCTCCAAATCAGCAAGATGTTAGATGCAAATATTCTGAAATAGTGATCTGAAAATATGTTTATATTTTCAAAAAAATAATATTCTAACCACCCTTTTCATCTACAGCATCGCACCATAGCTCCGCTAACTCACTAATTACCAGCAAATAAATCCGCTAATGCCTAAGGCAACCAATAATCTGGGAATAGACTTACCGCTCCTCTTACATTCTATTTGGCATATCGCTTATCAAAATCCCAAATCTCTGGAAAACCAATCAATTCATTAAATTTTGCAAAAGGATAAAGATCAAGAGATTTGTCCAAGTCTCCACCCTCCCTCAAGCAAGAGTACGATTTTTCCAAAGAACGAGCAGCCGCTAAAAATCCTGTAACAGGGTGAATTGCAATGGCATAACCGATCTCTTGCAATTGACGAGCAGGCAGCATAGGCGTTCTCCCGCCAGGCACTAAATTAGCCAATGTTGGCTTATTCACGCTATCGCAAATCTTTTTCATCTCCTCTTCCGATTCTGGTGATTCAACAAAAATAATGTCCGCACCGGCATCCGCATAAAGCTGCGCCCGCTCAATAGCCTCATCAATACCCAAACTCGAGCGCGCATCCGTTCTAGCCACTATCAAGAACTCATCACTCTTTCGCGAGTCACATGCAACCTGAATTTTCTGAACCATATCTTCAGCTGGAATTACTTTTCGCCCGGGAGTGTGACCACATTTTTTTGGGAACTCTTGATCCTCTAATTGAATTGCGGCGATACCTGCTTTTTCGTAACCCTTAACTGTATTGGCAACATTTAATAGTCCACCATAGCCTGTATCAGCATCAGCAATAATAGGCGTCGTAGTTAATTCTGAAAATCTTGAAATACGATTAAGCATATCCGTGTAGGTTGCCAGCCCCGCATCCGGGATTCCCATATAAGATGCAACAGTTCCATACCCAGTAACATATAAAGCGCCAAATCCCATCTGATCAGCAATAAGCGCAGAGATCATGTCATAAATACCTGGCGCCACAATCATGTCACCGCTAGTAATCACTTGTTTCAAGCTCTGCTTTTTCATTTTTTATCTTTTTTGTTCCACTTAATCTTTGCCTTTATTTCGCACCAAGTAAAGCATTTTTTGCTGCATAAATATGGGCACTCATAACGCTCCTAGCCCAAGAGCCATCTCGGGCCATTAGCGCATCTATTAACTCCCTGTGATGCTGAAGACTACGCTGTAATTCCCTTTCCGAATAACTACGAAAGGTTTTGTGAATAATTGGTGCCTCAATAGCGCCCGCTAACATAGCCATTAAGCGATCATTTCTTCCCGCCTTGGCAATGATTTGATGAAATTCTCGATTCAATGCAGAAATATCACTTAAGACATCCTTTGGCTGGGTAGCAACAACTCTCTCTATTTGATCTTGAATGGATTGAAGTTGCTCGATCTCCTGATCAGAGATTTTGCATGCTGATAAATCAGCTATCTCCCCCTCGATTAGGGCGCGCAGATCAAATAATTCTCGAATCTGCTCTACCGTCCACTCCCTAACAACGGTGCCACTATTGGGGGTAAAAACTAAAAAGCCATCAGAAGCCAACATTCGCATAGCCTCACGAACGGGAGTGCGCGATGAACTGAACTCCTTAGCAACATTCTGCTCAACTATCCGCATTCCCGGGGGATAGTGGCCATCGACGATGCACTCTTTTACTTGACTGTAGATGCGGGATGCAGTTGTTTCCATATTTTCTATTGTATACAAATATTACATAATTATTCATTAAATCGTATTTAAATGGATATATTGTGCACAATTATGCTATATTTTTCCTCATAAGAAATTTCAGAAATAAGGAGACATATGCCAAAAATCCTCAAACCCAGCGCAAATCACGCGAATACCCACGATGCGGTGACAACAGAAAAACTTAAGGCAGATGCCACAGAAATTCTGAATGTTCTTAGTAATGGTGGCGTTGCGGTCATCGGTCTTGATGTTGCATACGCTGTTATTGGCAGCAAAGAAAACGCTATCAAAAGAATTTTTCAAGCCAAGAATCGAAGCTACGAAAAGCCAAGCGGATTCTTTTCCAACTGGAAAATTAGCAATGAAATCCATGTGCTACCAAATGAAAAGCGAGGGATGATTCAGGAGATTATTGAGCGAGAAAAGCTTCCATTCTCCGTTGTTGCCCCCTTCAATCCCAGCCATCCCTTCTTCAAGAATGTAGACCCATTTGTACTCCAGAATTCAACAAAATCCGGAACCATCGACATGCTTCTGAATGCAGGAGTACTACATGATGAACTTGTAAATCAATCATGGGAGATGGGGATGCCAGTTTTTGGCTCCTCAGCCAACACCTCTCTCATGGGAAGCAAATACCGCGCCGATGATATTGAAGCGGAAGTACTTAATGCCGTTGACTTGATAGCAGACTATGGACTATCCAAGTACCACAACACCCTGGGTAGATCGAGCACCATTATCGACTTTAGTGACTTTTCTGTTATTCGCGTGGGCGTGATGTTTGAGGAACTCAAAAAAGCATTTAAGGATCGATTCAATATCACCCTTCATTCCACAATTTAGCGCAAGGTTACATATGAAAAATTTCATTCGCTATCAATTAAAAAATTTAGTTGTCGCTCTATTTGCCATCAGCTCCTGGCCCATCGTCAGCGCACAGACTCAAGTTAATTATCCAGATAGGCCAATTAAATTTATAGTTCCATACGCCGCTGGTGGAGGCACTGATAGTTTTGCAAGGTTTTCCGCACTTGAGTTAAGTAGGCAAATTGGCCAGCCAGTCATCGTGGATAACGTAGTCGGCGCTGCTGGCATGGTTGCTGGATCCATGGTTGCAAAAGCAGCGCCCGATGGTTACACAATCCTAGTAGATCAAGCGTCAATTGCCACCAATCCACTACTCTACGATAAGGTTCCCTTCGACTTAAAGAAGGATCTTGAGCCCGTCATGCTCGGTGTAGCATTGGACAATATCTTAGTGGTCAATCCTGGATTGCCAGCAAACAATATAAATGAACTCATTATGCTAGCCAAAAGTCAACCTGGCATACTCAATTATGCCTCCACTGGTATTGGGTCTCCACAGCATCTAGCAATGGAAATATTTAAGGATAAGACCGGCACCAATATTGTCCACATCCCCTATAAAGGCGGAAGCCCTGGAATTGTGGCTACGAGCTCAAATGAAGTACAAATGTTTCTAATTAGCGTATCAACCGCTCTACCATTTATCAAATCAGGAAAGGTTCGCGCCCTTGGAAATGGGGGCTTAAAGCGCTCCCCACTACTACCCGAGGTTCCAGCAATCGCTGAAACATTACCAGGATTTCAGAGCACAAATTGGTTAGCCTTCTTTGCACCAGCAGGCACTCCAAAACCTATCATACAAAAACTCAACAATGCATTGCAAAAGGCATTTACAAGTCCAACCCTAATAGAGCAATTTAAGCAACAGGGAATGATTGTGCTTGGCGGTCCACCCTCGGAGTTAACTAATACCATCAATCGAGATACCGCATATTTCGGAAAAATCATCAAATCCGCAGGCATTAAGGCAGATTAATTTCGCACACTTCGTAAAATCTTGAAGCAAAAGCCACCTTTTAAGGTGGCTTTTTCATTCGCGGCATCGTCATAAACCTTTGCACCATAAGAATCAAGGGCAGTGGCAGCAGCATTGTTAACAGCTATTCGCTTTAAGGCTAATTCGCTAACTGACATTTATAGAGATAATCGCCCCTAAAGCAGAAACTGCGAAATTCGACAAAATTAGGCGCCTAAACCCTTAACCATGCTGCCATCCACTATTCAAACCATCTTTCTACTTTATAGCGGACTAAGCTTTGCTGCCGCCATTTTGATTGGGGCCCTATTCTGGAAGAAAAATGACTTGTCGGCGAAATTATGGATCTATGGCTGCTTATTAACCTCCATTGCTACATCTGTTACTGTATTTAGAGCTGAAATTCCCTTAGTCATCAGCTATAGCCTCATGGTTTCTTTGGAAACCTTATCCATATTTATCTTTAGTGAATCCCTGGGTAGACTCTCCCCAACTCAGCCCAATAGAAGAATGAGCTGGCTCACTCCGACTGCGCCATTAATACTTTTCTTGCTGGTTGAACTTCTCAGGCACGAGGCTCAAGGGCAAGTTACCTCTGAAATTTCGGCCCTATCCACTTTCATGTTTGGTATTGCTAATATATTTTGCGTATATCAAGCAAGAAAAACTGCTAAAGAATTCTCCAACAGAATCTTCTTTAACTTTTTGGCAATCGTCTTTGCGCTAGCAAGTTTTCTGTACTTCATGAGAGTAATCAACGTCTTCTCTGGCTATAGCGGATTCACCTTTGACCTCAAAACATATAACTTAGTCATTTGGTTTGCTCTATCACTCCTCAACTCCATTCGGAACTTAACTTATATTGTTTTAAGACTCCATTTAGGGTTTAGCGAGCACAGTAGACTCAATAATATGAATTTGCGACTCTCTAATGCACTAGATGAGCGCAACGAAATGATTATGTCATTGCAAAAACTCAATCGACATGCTTCCGTTAACGCTTTAGCCTCAACCATCTCTCACGAAATCAATCAACCTCTAGCTGCAACTCGGCTCAATGCGCAATTTGCAGAGATGAAGCTTCAATCAGATCCGAGCGATACAGTCATATTAAAAGAGATCATAAAAAATATATTGGATGACATTAATAGAGCCTCAAATATTGTCAAAAATTTATCAAGGCTTGCATCAAATAAGAGAAATTACTCATCAAAAGTGAGCCTACTTGAATCCATTAATGAAGTCATCGAAATATCCAAAAGTAAATTACGAGCTTCAAAAATAGATTTAGAGCTCAATTTAGTCACAGATTACCAAATTCAAATCAATATGAGTGAATGGCAGCAGGTGCTTATTAACTTGCTCAATAATGCCGTGGAAGCCTTAGATGAGAGCAGTATCGAACGGAAAAAAATTACGATTTCTATAGCCAGAGAGTTAGATTCAATCACAATATCCATTCAAGATAATGGGCATGGAATTAGAGATGGGCAAGAGTCTAAAATTTTCGAACTACTAGTTAGCAATAAAGAGGCAGGCTCTGGAATTGGATTATGGCTATCTAAAAATATTATGAATCGATTTGGCGGAGATATTGTGGCCAAAAATAGCCCTAGCGGTGGCGCATGCTTCACCATCACGGTACCAGCTGCATAAAGCTCTGTAGAATGTGAGGGATACCCTCTAAACCCAAAACCGCAACCGCAGTGCATCTTCCAAAAAATATGTTCATTGCAGTAAATACCAAGAGTCAGCTTCAATATTGCAGATCATGAATCTCAAGCTATTGATTGCATTCACATCGCTCTTATTGGTGAGTACATTTTCATGGGCCAATGAAAATGAAGATAAATTTTCAAGCTACTTTCAAAATGTATCTGGCGAGTATTCCAGAGACCATATTTTAGAATTTTGGGGCTACCATGACTCAGATGGCGCTCAAAACTATCTAGACACCATTCGACTTCGCTACTATCAGCCTTTAGATTTCGAGCAATTTAAGGGCACTCTTCGATTAGATACTGCTTATGTAGCGCCTTATGGCCCAAGTACGGCCAATAGCTCTCCAGGTCAATATAGCGCCGGAAATACTATGCTCACTTTTTGGGGCAATCATCCCAATTTTCTTCCAAGCTGGGGTGCTAATTTGGGAGCTCGAGTTGTCTTTCCATTTGGCAACCATGGTCAATGGGCCATCGGACCTCAAGTTGGAGCTAGCTTTAGGCCTAGCGGAGAAAACCCATTAAAAATATCCGACTTCTCACCACTAGCCAGATATATGTATGGATTCGATCCCAAGAATAATTCCATGCAAATAAACCCAAACCAACCGCCCCTTATCAGAAATCTACAACTTTTCCCCACATTAGGGTTTCAACTATCACCCAGCACACAATTGCGCCTTTGGGATGAGAACGGCATAGTCTATAACTCTGCAGGTGGGGGATGGTTTGTACCCCTAGATGGCATGGTTACTCACCGTTTAACAAAGAACCTCCTGTTTGCCGTTGGCGCCAGCAAGCAGGTAATTCAAACTTACAACCAATATAACTGGTCTGTTTACGGCAAGATCTCTCTTAATTTTTAGTATCATCAATCTACCGAGCCCCCTCCAAGGAAAACCTATGAAAACACACATTTCTTTACTCGCTGCGAGCGTACTTCTCACCGCCTCAGTTGGCGCCTATGCTGCAGAAAAAATTCCCGTCTTGAGCACAAAGGAGCTTGTGGATGTATGCAAATTTCCTTCAAGCCCAGAGTCACGTAGTTTTTGTATAGGCTACACAACGGCAATTTATGACACTTATCTGGCTACGCGCCACCCACAACGTGCAAAACCTTATATCTGTGTAAAACAGCCCGCACCAAAACGTGACGAAGTCATTGCAGATTATGTTCAGTTCGCCCAATCCACTCCGCAGTTAAGCAATGAACCAGCATCAGGTACGGTATTGGGATTCTTAGCCATGCGCTTTCCTTGTGGAAAAAAATAATTACATCATTTAGACGCTTCTATCTAAACCAACATTAGGATCACCTCATATGAAAAAAATTATCACTATTACTGTTGCCACCATAGCAATTGCAGGCTGCTCCAACATGAGCAATACCGAGCAACGTACTTTATCTGGCGCCGGCATTGGTGCGGCGGCTGGCGCAGTAGGCACCGCCATTTTCCACGGCAATCCCATTTGGGGCGCAGTGGGTGGTGCGGCTGTTGGTGCGGCCTCTGGTTATGCTTATGATGCATATAAGAAAAATCAAGCTGCGGAATATAACGCCGGCTACAACGCTGGAAAAAATAATCAGCCAGCTAAAGCACCAAATTAATTAGACTTTAATTACTTGCTCCAAATAAAAATACCAACCCACAGGTTGGTATTTTTATTTCTACCTAACAACAATTTCGACATCTATAAAAGATGGCCTGTCTTTACAAATATGGTGCAGCCTTCCTTGCTAAATGGTTGATGCAAGCTCATATGAGGACTTCGGATCCAGGATCCCGCTGGATAGCGTCCATGCTCGTCTTCAAACACCCCATCAATCACAAAAATTTCCTCGCCGCCGTAATGCCTATGTGGATTAAAGTAAGTTTGAGGAGCCCATCGCACCAGGGTAGAACCTGAGCCTTGCCTCATGAGGGGCATAACTGTCAATCCTGGAACCATACCCTGAAACCACTCTGCAGAGTTAGTGTCAACCACCTCTCGCTCAATCTGGTCAGAGCCAAGATGCCTTAACTTTACAAAAAGTGTGCAACCTGACTTACTAAATGGAGCATGCGTTGACCCTGGCGGATTCATAATATAAGTACCAGCTGGGTAATCACCCGTCTCATCACTGAACGTACCATCTAGAACAAATATTTCCTCTCCATACTCATGCACATGGGCATGAAACCGAGAGCCTGGTTGATAGCGAACCACAGAGGTAGCTTTGGCAAGCTCATCACCGATACGCTCTAGCATGCGCCTCTCTACCCCAGACTCGGGGCTGGAAATCCAAGGCAAATCATGGTGACTGGTTACGACTCGCTGACTATAGTCAGAATGAATGTTCATCTATCTTGCCTTGAACCAACTCAATTCAGCTCAAATCCAATTTTCTGACGCAAGGTGGCTGCACTTTCTCCCACAAGCATCTTCGCAAAATCAAAGGCCAGCTGAGGATTTTGAGCTGCAGAACAAACCCCCAAGCAATAGTCAGTAGCCAATTCAAATTCTTTTGGAAGCATTCCAATCAACTGAACACCAGGGGTAATATTAATTTCAGTCACTTGGGTGCTTCCAATCAATCCTGATTCGGAGGATGCGGCCATTGCAGCCATTGCAGTTGCGCCATTTGGAAAAATTCGCAACTCCTTCTCCTTAACCTTCTCAAGACCTAATTGTTTTAAGACGTTATAAACGTGAATACCTGCGGTTGCTTTTTCTGGATCCGGAAAATAAATTCCGTGTGCTTGACTAAATGCATTGAACAACTCCTCCCGAGTCGCAATTTTAGGAACTGGGTCCCCAGTCTTTATCGCCACTCCAGTACGAACAATACCCAAAGAAGCTAATGAATCCTCGATTACCTGACCCCCCTTCATTAACCCCTCCACCATAGCTCTAGTTAATATCACTAGATCACATGGCTCACCCGCCAACAGGAGATCGCGCATTGCACCAACGGCGCTAAAGTTAGCGTGTATCTGGCAAGAATACTTTTTCTCAAACTCCCCCTGAAGCCCCTGCACAACGCCAGCAGCGGCGCCTCCACTTAAAATCGATAATTTCATACTATGCTTTCAAAATAATATTTACACCAAAATATCAGTTACTGCGCTTTGATGCCGGCAGTTTTAACAATATTTGCCCACTTCTGAATATCCGCATTCAAGTAAGCAGTAAATTGACTAGGGTTCATGATTAGCGCTGTGGCACCCTGCTTAGCCCACAACTCTTGCACCTCTGGATTACGCTGAATTTTGACTATGGCTTTATTCAGTGAGTCAACTATATCCTTAGGAGTTCCAGCAGGCGCCATGATCCCTAACCAAATTGATGTTTCAAATTTAGGAACACCAGATTCAGCAATGGTGGGGACGTTTGGCAAAATCGTTGAGCGTGTTAAACCCGTAGTCCCCATTGCCCGAACTTGATTTGATTTGACATATTCCGACATCGTTGTGACGGCATCAAACATCATATTTACTTGACCGCCCAAAACATCCGTTCTAGCGCCCGAACTTCCTTTATAGGGTACATGTAAGATTTTGACGCCTGCCATCGAATTAAAAAGTTCGCCAGCAAAATGGTAAGGGGTGCCAGTGCCAGAAGAAGCGTAGGTCAATGCATTTGGATTCGCTTTAGCATATTGAATCAACTCCCCTAAATTCTTGTAAGGAAGCGATGGGTTGATGACGAGCACTAAGTCTGAGTAATTGATCGGTGCAACCGCAACAAAGTCACGCATTAAATTAAACGGCTTATTCTCAACAAGGGATTCATTTACCGTCTGAGTATTGGACATCATCAATAGGGTGTATCCATCAGGAGCTGACTTTGCGACAAAGTCGGTTCCAATAATGGAACCTGCGCCTGGTTTGTTTTCTACAACAAATGGCGATTTAAATTCATCCCCAAGGCGTTGCGCAATAAAGCGTGCGTAGTTGTCAGCTGGGCCACCAGCTGCAAACGGCACAATAATTTTGACAGGCTTATTGGGGTAAGTTTGAGCAAGACAGGGTAAGGCAATTGCAAGGAAAAGAAATATTGCTGACTTTATAAATTTCATTTACGTCTCCAATTTTCACTGGGTCTCTTGGCTAAGAACCCTATTTTTATTAACTTCTAGCCCTCAATGTATCACGATCATTTTGAAGTTGTTTACACCCCTTTTTGATCAGCCTAGGAAGCGCAGAACCTCTATAAGCTAGCGCTTATAAAAGCTGAGAGTGACCTCACCTAGGTGAATACCAAACTTACTCATATCAGCCTTATTGAGCATTACTTTTGGAGAAACCAAGTACATCCAATCATCAAACTGGACGTTGTAGACGGTACCATCTACTGGTAGCGCTAGGGTATAGGACCAATTTAGCGCATTCCCTGCTGATGTACCATTTGCCTCACCCACCACATCATCCGCTCTCCCTATGTACTTGCCAGGGGAGACCTCTGTGATCGTCCAAACGCGCTTTTGCTTAGTACCATCAGAGTAATCAAAGCTTTCGTCCAAGGTACCAACCTTTTTGCCGTCAACAAGCTTCCAATTTGCTTGGATCAAAACGGTAAAGCGCTTAACCACCGAACCACTTCGATCAGTAAAAATTCCATACGCGTCAATTGTTCCTGAAAAATATTCACTAAGATCCAAGATAGGCTTCTCATTTGCATATTGACTTAACTGAGGCCCAGAGCAGCCCAGCAAAAAGGATGCGCAAAACGTAAAAGCAATGAATTTACCGATGAGATTTCTCATTGATTACAAGTCTCCTGAAAAAGTGGTGGCGGACAACTTTGTCCCAACAATTGCTCACGCAATTTAGGCGCGCTAGTTTTAGGATCTAGCCAAATTCCAAAAAACGCCTTTGGAAATTCGGCGCCTGAAATTTGGGCTAATGGCTTTCCTTCAAAGTAGAAAGTGGTTCCTTGCTTAGGCGCATAAATTGCAGTTAAATTCTGACCAGGTTCAACATTGGGCAGAAATGTCGCTAATTGCTTCCCCCAGTTTTGCGCCTGCGCCTCTGGAACTCCTAATTTCCTCATCTCCTCCACCGAGCGATCCGCAATAGCGGTACCGCTAAAGGATTTTCGATAACGTAAATCTAGGGCAAACTCCGTTGAATTCATATTGGAGGCTCGATAGAAAGCAGCATCATAAATATGAAATCCCCACCACGTTAATTTACCGCTACCCTGAAGCTTTGCTGTATTAAGGGCCGTATCAATGTATGCCAACTCCCGCGCAAATCCTGTGGAACTGAACAATGAAATAGATGCACAAAGCCACATGAAAAAGAATGTCGTTTTCATAATGCACTCCTCCCGCTTCCTCTATTGACTAAACGCAATGCCATCGGACCTAAAGCACGTGAAATAGCATGGCGATTTCTTGCAAATATCGTATAAGAAAACTGCACTAGTGGTTTAAGCATCTTCCTGGAAAAAAGCCAAGCTAGAAAAGGTAGGTTTGCCCTCCGATACGCCTCAGGAAATACTGCAGCGCCACTAATTAATACCCCATCAGCATACTGACCATACATGGCAGCCAAGGCCTGCTCACAAGATACTCCGGTTGCTAATGGGTCATAGAAATCCGAATTGATATCAATGAAATCAAGCAGTCCGGCTTGATTGCGCCCGGAAAGAAACAATATCTCCGCCTGGCACAAGGGACATGCGCCATCGTAAAACAAGGTTAATTTTTGAAGTTCTAAAGCCATCAAGCAAGTGTAAGACTTATTGAATAAACTGTTTGGAAGCACACCAACTTTGAAATCCACCTTGACCCTACTTCCAAGCCCTTTTCGCGCATTAGTCATAGGCTCTTCTGGCACTATTGGGGCAGCTTTTGTGGAACTCCTAAGCAATGACCCTGCGTGTGCAGGGGTTGTTGGGGTTCACCGCCACTCAGATCCAAGTCTTGATTATCAATATTCAGATTCAATCGAGGCCTGCGCGACCGCACTTGCCTCTCAGGGGCCGTTTCAATTCATTATCAACACAGTTGGGGTGCTGCATTCAGATAGCTGGATGCCTGAGAAGCGGTTAGAAGACTTAAATGCTGAGCAACTCTCAGAGCTCATGAAAATCAATACTATTGGTCCAGCCTTAACCATTCGTCACTTCTCAAAACTTCTCGACCCCAAAAGCAGCATCATGGTAACCCTCTCGGCCAAAGTGGGTAGCATTGAAGACAATCGACTTGGTGGTTGGTACAGCTACAGAGCATCTAAAGCCGCACTCAACATGATCATTAAAACCGCATCAATTGAGTTTGCCCGGACAAAATCCAACACAGCCTTAATCGCCATGCACCCAGGAACCGTTAACTCAAGGCTGTCAAAACCATTTCGAGGCGAACAAATTGGTAGACCCGCCAGTGTCGCAGCATCCGATATGTGGCGAGTCATTCAGAATCTAAAGTCAGAGGACTCAGGTAGCTTTCTAAGTTACTCAGGCGAAAATTTACCCTGGTGAAGGTCTAGTTAAACCCCATCAATTTGACTTAGAGCCCTTCTTTCGACATGCATCAGAGCAATATTTGACCGAATCCCAATTCTTGGCCCAAGACCTTCTCCAAACCATTTCTCGGTGACAAGCTACACAAATCTTGCTCGGCAAAAAACTTTTGTTACCTTTAAATGATGTTCCCATAAGCAACCCTAGAGATCATCCAAGTGGTTCAAAATATGCTGAGCATGTAGAACAATCGATGCCTGGTCTTCTTCGCTAATTCGCTTTAAGTTTGCTGTCATCAAACGGGTGCGAGGGCTTGCCTCAAACTGATCACGATGCTTAATGAGGAAATTCCAATAGAGATTTGTTACTGGGCAAGCCCTCTCGCCAAAGCGAATGTCAGGCTTATATTGGCACGCTTCACAGTAATTACTCATGCGCTTAATGTAGGCGCCGCTAGCAATGTATGGCTTACTAGTAAACCGTCCGCCATTAGCAAATAAAGCCATGCCCGCTGTGTTAGGAAGCTCCACCCACTCAATAGCGTCTACATAAATCGCCAAATACCAATCACACACCTCTGCCGGCAAAATTTCCGCAAGCAGTGCGAAGTTACCAGTAACCATCAACCTTTGAATGTGATGGGCATAGCCATACTGTAGAGTTTGACCAATAGCATCGGCCATGCAAGCCATTTGAGTTTGACCAGACCAGTACCACTTTGGCAATGATCTTTGATGATCGTAATAATTATCCTGAGCCATCTTTGGCATATCCAAGTAATACATACCTCTCACAAACTCTCGCCAACCCAAGATTTGACGTATAAATCCTTCGATCGTCGATAAATCTAGAGAGTATTTTTTCCAGGCAAGTAAAGCTGCGGCTATCACTTCACGAGGATTGAGCAACTTCAAATTAAGAGAGCTTGAGAGAATGGAATGCCAACCAAACGGAGTATCAGTCCACATTGCATCCTGAAAAATGCCAAAGTTTCTTAAGCGATATTCGACAAAGTAATGAAGCCCCTCCAGGGCCTCCTTACGTGTTACGGGCCAAGCAAACCTGTCTAATGACCCTGGGTGATTGGCATAAGCCTTCTGAACAAACGCAATCACCTCCTGCGTAATGGCATCGGGAGTAAATTCAACCGGCGCCTCAATTATTCCAGGCCCCTTTTTAGAATAAGGTTTGCGATTATCCTGATCAAAATTCCATTGCCCACCTTCAGGATTACCTTCAGCGTCTACTAAAATATGATGTCTTTTGCGCATCAAGCGATAAAAATATTCCAACCGTAGCTCTTTTTTATCTGCAACCCAATCGATAAACTCTGAGTGCGAACAAAAGAAATGATTATCTTCACGCATATCAAGCTCAATCTGCAACTCGCTTGCTAAGAGTTCAATTTGCTGCCTTAAGCGCCACTCCCCAGGCTCTGTACAAACTAAATGAGTAATGCCGCCTTTTCGGATCTCCTCCCTCAAAGATTCCACTATCGACAGCAGCGAATGCTCGATATAAATCACCGGATAGCCAAGGGCTTTTAAAGACTGCGAAAAATGCCTCATCGCGGATAAAAAAAGAGCAATTTTGGCTTTATGCGACCAAACGTGCTGAGCCTCGGGCGCCGATTCAATCATGATGACTTGATCGGTCTTAAAGTTAAAGTCTTTAAGAGTTGCGCTTTCTAGGTCTAGCTGATCGCCTAGCACCAAGACAAGTCTTTTGGGCACGCTCATTTATGCTTATATTGGGTTGGGCAATAAGCACGATCAACTAACTTGCTACGCAAGGCAACATGCTTAGTTACCCTTCCAGTCACCCGCTTACGCCATAACTCAAAGGAGCCACGCTTGAGCTCATGCCGCATTAATTGAATTACCTGAGATTCTGAGAGGCCAAACGATTTTTCGATCGCATCAAAGGGGGTTCGATCCTCCCAAGCCATTTCAATCAAGCGGGATATATCTGAAGCCGAGAGCAGTTTTGGGGAGAATTTTGACACCATGCAAGTTTAAGACTTTTTTACTAAACTGGTGCTAGCCCATTCATTGGGAAATGCATTTTTGACCAAGAGCGAGTATTTGAGTTTAAGCATCCCATGATTGGAAAAATTCGTCAGAAGCTCATTTCACTTGAGCCTAGTCTCCATTCAAAAATCCCAGACACAATCTGCCCTATCTGTGAACGCCCCATTCCAGAGGCACAAAAGGATGCGCATCACTTAATTCCTAAATCCAAAGGTGGAAAAACAACCGAATACCTTCACCGCATCTGTCATAGACAAATACACGCCCTCTTTAGTGAAAATGAGCTAGCTCGCGAATTCAATAACGCGTCGCACCTCAAGGAACATCCCGAGATGGCTAAATTTATCGCTTGGGTCAGAACTAAACCCCATCATTTTTATGAGAAGGTTCGAAAAAGCACGCGCTTGAAATAATAAATCCACGAAGCGGCCTGAGATTAAGGGCAAAAAAACACCAACCGAGGGGCTGGTGTTTTTAATGAGGAATCCACCCTCAAAAGAGAAGGCGGAGAAAACGGCATATTACAAAATCTGCTTTTTGCCATCTACCCAAGTCTCTTTCACCTTAATATTACGAATTTCCGCTGGGGGAGTCTTGCGTGGGTTCTTTTCGAGAATCACCAAGTCGGCTTGCTTACCAACTTCAAGGCTGCCAACAATATTGTCGGCAAAAATTTGATAGGCGGCATCAATGGTGACAGCACGAATAGCATCATCAACAGAAACGGATTGATCGGGCCCCAACACCTTTTGTGGAGGCAGTTGCCATAAACGCGTTACCTCTTCGCTAATGTAATTTAGAGGTCCAACATTAGAAACTGGGGTGTCGCTATGAAGCGTAAACTTTGCACCAGCGCGTTTAAAGTCGCCCGCAGGGTCAATACGCTTTGCGCGCTCTGGTCCAATAATATGATCATTAAAGGCAGCACCCCAATAATCTACGTGGCCAATAGTAAAACTTGGTACCACCCCCAACTGAACAGCCTTTTTCACCTGAGACTCATTATTCACCGTGAAATGCTCAATACGCAAACGACGCTCTTGCGGCTTAGGGTTGCCCGCCAACAGCTTGGAGTAACTACCAAGAGCCTGATCAATGGCCTTATCACCATTGGAGTGTGTAGAAATTTGCCAGCCTTGATCAAAGTAAGACTTCATGGAGGCATAAATATCAGCATCTTTGAAATTCAGAGCACCGGTCCACTTTGAATTTTTTGGATAGGTATAAGGATCTTTCAAAGCCGCAGTCAAACCTTGAGTTGAGCCATCAGAAATATATTTGATGCCAATGAAACGCAATTGGTCATCACCTTCATTGGGCTTAATGGCGTTATATCCAGCAGGTAAAGTTTCGCTGAATAAGTAACCGCGAACTCTAATAGGAGATTGATTCTTTGCAAAAATCGCCTTATAGATTGCAACTTCCTTATCAACGCCAAAATTACCGCCAACACTCATATCCGAGGCAGTTGTCACTCCTGTCGACGCAATTTTCTTCATTGTTCCCTGAATGGCGCCAAACAATTGGGCTTCAGTTGGATTGGGCATCTTTGCCATAAATGGCAAATAAGAAGGTGGCTCTACTAACTTACCAGTAAGCCTGCCTTTAGCATCCTTAACGAAAATACCGCCACCTGGGGGATTAGGCGTCTTATCAGTCACTCCCGCAAGCTCTAAAGCTTTATGATTCACATAGCCAATATGGCCAGATTGATTAACGATGAAAATGGGAACATCTTTAGATACCTGATCTAAATCGTCCGCAGTTAACTCTGCCATAAAAGGGCTTGTGCGCGACGGATCCACACCAAATCCAAACAGCCAACCTCCCTGTGGAATTGTTTTGAGGTGTGCCTTCATCTTTGCAATCAAGGTCGCCTTCGTGTCATAGGGCAATGTAAAGTTACTCAGGTTCAAACCCAAGCCCTCAAATACTGAAGTCACAATAATGTGGACATGTGGCTCTACGAAACCAGGCATTAGAGTCTGACCTTGCAGATCAATCACTTTGGTGGTGGCAGCCTGCCAATCTTTAGTCACAGCATCTTTTGAACCAACAGCTACGATCTTGCCGTTCTGAACTGCAAGCGCCTGAACTTCTTCGTTCTTCGCATTCACAGTAACAATAGGGCCGCCATAAAAAATAGTATCAGCATTGCCTTTGGCAAAAGTTATCGCGCACTGGGCCATTAATAATGTGGCCAGTAATTTTGGTGTGAATTTCATATCAATTCCTTAGTGAAAATGGATTACTTCAGAATGACTACAGTAGCTGTCGCACGAGCGCCCCAGCCCGAAGGTCCGCCAGGGGTATTGCTTACGTAATACATGGGGCCCGCACCAAAAGAAACGGGCACCCCATCAAACTCTACTAATTTAGAAACGCCAACATAGAGAGGGTTTGAAGTGCGGCGTGCGTCGTAGTTATAGAGTGCTTGCATATTGGCGGTATAGGTCCAGGCATCTTTATTGGTGTATGCCACGAATGGCTGACCATATAGATTATTTTGCGTACCGAATGCTGGATTACCGCCCATGCTCCATGACTGATAACCCAATAAACCGTAAGTCCAAGGACCGCTACGATTTAAAACAACGCCTGTGACACCTGCACCCGTTTGTTGTGAGCCGAACTTACCGCTATTACCAGAAGGTGATTGCGCATAAGGACCAACACCCCAAATCCAAGAAGAATTGGTATTGGGCGCATAAAAAGATTCAATAGTGACACTAGCAACTCCATATCCTGAGTAACCATTGACATTCACCTCCCTGGCACCAGCAACGATGGGACGAACAATAAAAGTATCACCACCACTTAAGTTAAATGGCATCACGGGCTGAAACAGGAGTGTTTGCATTGATCCCGCTTGGTTAAACCCGGTCCCACGACTAAATTGATACTGGAGCGGCACAGAAATCATATTGGCAATCGGATTAGCCAATTTCTTAGCAATATCCTGCGGAGTTTCTGCCGGCTGGGTAGCAGGGTTAGAACTAGCTGCAGTACTCTGAGCAAAGACCAGGGCGGGCAAATAACTAGACAACAGTAGGAGAAAAACCCATCTTGAAACTTTGCTCATATACATAATAAGGTCCTACTTAAAATTTAAATGTAACGGCAACTTGCGGCCCGAGCATGGTCGTCTTTTGCAAAACGCCGCCATCTTTCATGTCGTAATACAAGGCACGATATGTTAAGGAAGCATCAATCAATTGATTGAATGTTTTCCCGATGCCGGCCATTGCTTGCCAAGTTAAGTTTGTAGTGCCGCCCCCACTACCAATATCTGCATAGAAAGGCAAATACCAAGTCGAGTCTGCAATGCGATAGCGACCTTTTGCTCCAACAATTGGATCAACTGTAGAACTGGTCTTGGCGATTGAGGCCTTGTAAGGAGTGCCTACCACGTTTACATTGACAGTCGCTGTAGCGTAAATTGCGCGCACACCAAGCAAGGCATCGACATACGCATCTTTATTATTAAGAACGGTATAAGTAGCAAGGCCAGTTAAGATTGTTTGTTGCAAGGTAACCTTATCGCCGAGAGTAGCAGTACCGCCCTGAACTGGAATTGCACCTGATTTTTGCAATGTGGCCGAGACTATATCTCCCATCAGACCCCATTGACCCTTGTGCGCTTCAGCCGAAATCATGCCGCCCGACTTCAGATTATTAACCACATCAGTTGATGTGAAATCAGCCGATTTAGCTAAGCCATTATCTAAACCCAGGGTACCTTTAATACCAGGCGCCCAAAGATAGGGGGTGACCTCGAAACGCCATGCCTCCGAAACTGCGGGGATGGGATTTGATTCATCGGCAGCCTGAGCAAACCCTGCTGATGTCAGCATTACAAATAAGGAAGCAATTACTAAAAAGATATTTTTCATATTAACTAGGGTTATAAATTGGTATAGAGGCTCATTTTATAGTTTTATCAACCCAAATAAGCTATCGCAATCCCCAATAATGCGAAAGCCCCCACCATTGCTGATGGGGGCCTGCCTTTAGAAAACCTAGGATCGGCACTGAATTCAATCCGCGACAGCTTTTTAGGCCTATATAGACAAAAACCGCTCCTTAGAAAAACCATCGCATCGTGATCAAAAAGTAGATACTGTTATCCATGATGAAACTGTGCCAAAGTAGGGGGTAAGATTCAAAGTAAGTTGATCTGCACACTTCCCAAAAAAGAGGTTTATCTCATGACTGGCAAATCAAGAAAAATCACACTACTCATTTCCATGAGCCTATATTCGTGTTTGCTATTTTTTTGTCAGTCAATTTATGCTGGCGAGAAAGCGGATGTCGTTTTCATTAATGGGCAAATTGAAACACTGAACCAACGACAACCCAAAGCGAACGCTGTCGCCGTAAAGAATGAGAAATTCATTGCTATAGGATCTGATCAAAAAATCAAATCCTTTATAGGTCCCGATACCAAAGTAGTTAACCTGAATCAACAATTAGTGGTGCCGGGTTTTGTTGATGCGCATACACATCCAATGGAAACTATTTGGCTTAAAGAGGTTTGGGTCGATGCTCGCTACCCAGGCACGCCATCAGTCAAACAGGCATTGGAAAATATCGCAAAGCGTGTTCAATCAACGCCGCGTGATCAATGGATTTATGTGGCAGGCGTTTCAGCTAGCGAAAATAAGTTCTCCGAAAAACGTCTGCCAAGCAAAGCTGAATTAGATCAAGTGGCGCCAAATAACCCGGTGATCATGGCTAATGGCGCACACATGGCCATTGCCAATAGCGCCGCTCTAGCAAAGATGGGAGTTAAAAAAGGGGTGACAAAACTGCCTCATGGCGCTGGCGTACTCGCCGATAAAAATGGTGAGCCCAATGGCGTCATTACCGACGGCATGGGCGATATTCCAGGTAGCCCTACGCCTCAAGAGATTGCTCGATACTATGCAACTGATATCGCCAAATTCTGGAACTCTTATGGCTTCACCTCAGTAATGGCAATTACTCCAGCGGCAGCCATACCCATCATGCAAAGTGTTTCGCTTAGCACCCCCACTCCCAATATTCGATATACAGCATCGGTTTGGGCTGCCCCAAACGGTGCGGGCATGCCTCAAGACTTAAGTGTTTTTGAGATGCCTGCTAAAGCGAATTCTGCTTACTACCGCTTTGGCGCTATTAAGGCCTGGGTTGATGGTGAAAATGATTGTCGCACCGGCTATATGTATGAGCCCTACGTTGGCGTCATGGATACAGACCCGCCAGGAGGTAGAGGCACTCTGGTGACCGATCAAGCTTTGGCCAATCAATTTTCTAAATTGGCAAATCAAAACAACAAAGTCAGTATGCTGCATTGCTCCGGAGATGCCGCTATAGATATTGGCCTCAATGCTTATGAAGCCCTATCGAAAAATCAACAAACCAATACGATTAAACGTATCGAGCACTTTGGCATGTTTCAACTTAGTCCAGAACAATTAAAAAGAGGGCAAGTACTTAAAAAATCACGCTTTCATTTTTCAACCCAACCAATTTGGCTTTTAGAACTCGTTAATGCGGACTATGAAAATATGGGTGTACAGCGTGCCAAGACTGGCTACCAATTCAAGACCTTAATAAATGCAGGTTTAGAACCCGCAGCCAGCACAGATATGACCGGAATTTATCTGGGAAACATTGATCCCTTCAAGGCGATGTACGCAACGGTGACTCGACAGTCTGATATGGGAATCTTTGAACCCCAAGAGGCTATCTCAGTTCGGGATGCCTTGCGGATGTGGACTATCTGGCCAGCTAAGGCTATTGGCGAAGATCAACAAAAAGGCAGCATTGAAGTTGGCAAATATGCTGACATGACAGTTCTCTCCCAGAATATCTTCCAGATACCCAAAGAAAATCTCAAGGATATAAAGGCTCTCAAAACAATCGTTGGCGGCAGAGAAGTCTATACATCAAACTAATCTGACTTGAGCCCAAGTGGGAGTCAATCTTAAATTTGGGGGAATGATTTCCGTCCCCGAAAAAAAACGATCAATAACTATCCTAAGGTGGGCATTGTTTAATTCAAAAAAACAAAACTAAACGTTATTTCAACCAATAGGGTAAGCTATCATTTACTAAATTAATGGCGCCAAAAGACAAGCTAAAAATGCCTACCGATATCCACAATATCACCCACCTAGCTCAAATCGCTCTAATGTCAGCCTTTCTTTTATCAGGTCGAGCTATTGTGGCTGCTTTATCGACCCATCTAATCAGCACTATCTATATTAGAGAAATCTACTTAGTTCAGAGGTCGCCAGGATTCTTATCGGCCGGCTATTTGCCGCATCCATAAGCGCGCTCAATGCATCTAAATCAGAACATAGGATTAAGGCTATCGAATCAACTGAATACAAGATTTTGTCTTTAACTTCACTACAAATTGATAATGAATACACTCAGCCTAAATCACTTTTCTATCCGAAGTTTGGAGATTGAAAAAACAACGCAATTTTTTACTCAATTACTTGGTTTAACGGTAGGCCCAAGACCTGAATTTCCCTTTCCAGGAGTATGGCTATATAACGGCCCAGAAGATGAGTGGTCAAATGCAGTGCTGCATTTAATTGCTATTGATAAAAACGATCCAAATGGATTAAAGCAATACCTTGGGGAGCGTGACCCTGAAACCCTCAAGGGCTCTGGTGCGGTCGATCACATTGCCTTTTTTGCAACTGGATTAGAAGAAAAATTACAGCAATTGAAAGCACTCAATATTCCCTATCAAGAACGAACAGTTCCAGTGATTAAATTACATCAAATTTTTCTTGTGGACCCTAATGGAATAGTAATTGAGTTGAACTATCCCGCCCATGAAAAAGCAGCATTAGATGCAAAACAACGTGAGCAGCTAAAGTAAATATGTCTAAAATTATCGTTGTCGGCGGCTCCCTTGGTGGCCTATTTGTGGCTAATATTTTGCTACAACAAGGGCATGATGTAACTTTATTGGAGAGGGCTGCGGGATTACTAGATGGGCGAGGTGCAGGCATTGTGACGCATGATGCACTAGCTGATGCACTGCGTGAGGCAGGCATCAAGGTGGATGACTCACTGGGCGTTTTAGTCAAAAAACGTGTCACGCTCGGACCTGATGGTGAACGCGTTGCTGATATAGATCTTCCCCAAACACTTACCTCATGGAGTCGCCTGTATCAGCTGCTTAAAACAAACTTCCCTGAGCAGCGCTATCTTCAGGGAAAACATGTTAATCAAATTACACAAGATGAGCATGCAGTTCATGTGAGCTGCGAGGATGGTAGCAGCTATACCGCCGACATCCTGATTGCCTCCGATGGTATTCGCTCAACAGTCCGCGCCCAACTGGCACCCAACATCAAACCTGAATACGCTGGTTATGTAGCTTGGCGCGGGGTCTGTGACGAAGACTGCCTCTCAAGATTTACTTTAAATACCCTATTTGATTATTTTGGGTTTTGTTTACCCCAGGGCGAGCAAATGCTAGGGTATCCAGTCGCTGGGGCAGGTAATGATTTAAGGCCTGGAAAGCGGCGCTATAACTTTGTTTGGTACAGAGCGGCCCCTGAATCAGACGAGCTGATTGAGCTACTGACAGATGATGACGGCATTTTGCATCCGACTGGCATCCCGCCCTTGAAGGTTTCTTGGAGAAATATCCACAATGTGCGCGAAGCTGCTCGAACCCTTTTAGCACCTCAATTCGCTGAAATTCTGGAAAAAACTGCAACCCCGTTTCTGCAGCCCATCTATGATGTTAGATCTGAGCAAACCGTCTTTGGTAGGGTTGCCCTAATGGGAGATGCCGCCTTTGTTGGACGCCCACATGTTGGGATGGGAGTAACCAAAGCTGGCGATGAAGCAATGGCAATAGCCAAACATATCCATGCCTTAGGCGCCACCCCCAGCGCATTACAAGCCTATAGCAATGAACGTCTTAAGCTGGGACAAGATGTTGTGGCAAGAGCGCAATATTTAGGCCGCTACATGCAATCTCAAGGCAACAAAACCGCTCAAGAACAAGACAGCCTCAAAAGAAGCGCCAATACCGTAATGGCTGAAACAGCGGTGGATATCAGCGCTCTACTGGCAACTGGCAAAGCAGTACCAGAAGAAATGAGTTAGTCCAATATCACCGCTTATGTAAATAATTTACGCTGGTCGATCCCAAATATATCGGCCAACCAGTCAATCATAATCTCCTGCCCTAAGGTTGGATTGTCATGCTGACAATGTTCTGCGCCAGTCTCCTCGGCAGAGGTAAGGCGCAATGTCACATTCACTCCTTTTGATTTCGCATAATCATGAACTAGCTTCACCGTCTCTACGCCCAGCACATCATGCCCGCCATGCAAAACTAGGTATGGACATTGCATATGATCCAACACACCTTCCAGCTTAAATTTCTTTGCCTTGACTACCGCTTCAGCCATATTATCAGAGCCAATTACCCATTTCATATGCCCAGCAAGAGCGTGATTTTCACCACGATCAGCAAATCTTTTTTCTATATCCCAAATAGCGCCATGAGATATACAGGCAGCTAAGCGATGTTCCATTGAACCAGCCCTAGCGGCATAGTAGCCACCCATACTTGAACCGCTGACAGCAATCCGCTTAGGATCTATATCGGTTCGCTTTTCTAGCCAATCAATACATTTACCAACAGGAACTTCATAGTCATATCTAGACACGATACCCTGGCGCCTTAATGCACCACCCTGACCAGGGCCATCTACTAAAAGAACAGAAATGCCACGCTGCACCGCTCCACGTCCAGTCATGAACCATAATTCATCTTTAAATGAATCAAGTCCACCAAAAGAAATTAATACCGGTTGACGATCCCCACCTTTAGGAGACTTAATGAAGTACGCAGGCAATGTCTTACCGTCCTCGTATGGAATTTCCACAACCTCACCAGGCAAATACTTCAACCACTTATGGGACGCATTTTCACATTTTGTAAAAGTAGGAAGCCTTCTTGGGTCATTAGCATCCAACCAAAACTCTGCTGAACGATAGTATTCGGTTGCTCTTAGCCAGCAATTCATTGCGGTTTGAATATGCCCCTGCCTCTCAGCCTCATCTCCCTTTGCATCATTTCTATCGGCAATTTTCAGCCACTCCTCATGCCAACTATTTAAGTCACCGGGAATCATCCTGCTGGCAGCCTGAAAACATTCGCTTACTGCCCCGCCGCCCTCTTGAGTCTCGCCTAGAGTCCGCCTAAACTGATAGGACATAAAAAAATGATCTGGCCAATGATGCCAGCCAAAGGGTTCATATCTTCCAGGTGTTCCAGTATTCATAGAAATTAACTTATATCAAGATATTAAATAGTAGGTAGTACCAGCTCAATTGATAAGACGCACCCAGATTACATTTAAATTTTTGAGAATCGTCTTGCGGCCCAATAGATAGTTCCATTGGGCCCATATTTTTCAGAATGGGGCGTATCTGAATCCATCGTGAAGGTGTCCCCAACCTGTAAGTGTTGCGTTCCCTCGGCGCGAGTAAGCCACATCTCACCCTGCACCACAACTGCGTGGACAGCAAATTCATGCGTATGGGTCTGACTAATGGTATTAGCGGCCCACTCGCGAATAGATACACCCTCGTATCCATCGGCCTTAGTCTTATCCGTAAACTCTTCAAGTGAATATAAAGGCATTTACACTCCGATATTTTTTACAAAGTAGCGTTTACTAAATTAGCGAGGCTCATAACCAATATCTTTAACGAGCTTGCCATATCGCTCATAGTCAGCCCTGAGCACTTTATCAAAATATTCGGGCGGCTCTGAAATCACTTCTAATCCATATGACTTGAGTTGCTCCAGCACTTCGGGAGAATTCATTGCTCGATTAATCTCGACATTCAGCTTATTTACAACGTCCTTATTCATCCCAGCGGGGCCCGAATATCCAAACCAGCCATTCGAAGTCCAGCCTGGGACTGTCTCCGATACTGTTGGAGTATTTGGCCACTCGGATACTTTTGTCTTATTTGAGATTGCTAGCAAACGAATTGCTCCTGAGCGAATATGTGGCGCCGGACCACTGACGCCATCAACAGAAGACATTACCTGACCACCAATCATATCCGTGACAATCTGCGCAGTGCCTTTATAAGGCACGTGTGTAAATGTAATGCCTGCATTTTTAGCGAGACTTTCAAATACAAGATGCGGAAATCCCCCTTCACCATTTGAAGCTACAGTCATCTTCCCAGGATTGGCTTTGGCCCACTCAATCATTTGGGGAAAAGTTTTAAAGGGCGCTTGATTACTCGCTGTGATGACCTGATAGTTTAGGGTGGACAAAGCGATAGGAGTGAAGTCAGTAATGGGATTGTAGGATACATTTTTGTTGGTATGCGGCAGTACCACCATGTTGCCTCCTTGCGATGCAACGATGGTGTATCCGTCAGGCTTAGATTTAGCAACATAATCCATGCCAACTATGCCCGATCCTCCGGGCTTATTCTCAACAACAATCGCTTGACCCAAACGCTCTTGCAGTTTCGGAGCAATCAAACGCGTCATGATGTCGGTAGTGTTACCAGGCGGAAACGGGATAATGATCTTAATCGGTCGATTAGGGAACGATCCAGTTTGAGCGCTAACAAATTGACTAAACAAGCCAATCGACAACGCCAAAACTGTAGCCATTGAATAACTCTTTAAACGATAGTTCATGAAGCCCCCTTACTTTGTCAAACTTATTTTTTCTTTGGAATAACCGGCACCAATAGTCTTGCCTGATGCTTTGGCCCCATATGTAAAGTTACCTTGCCACCAAAAATAGCTGGTGGTCGATCTTGCTCATCGTCATGCGTAAAGGGCCCACAACCTTTCATGGGATGCTTCATATTCGACAGCACAGCGGCGGCATCATCATGCTCATAATCACGACCTCGAATCGAGAGCGCAATACTGTAGCCTTTTGGCACAACAATACAGGTAGGCCAAATTTCTACATCTAACTCATAAATCTCGCCTGGAGTTAATGGCTGCTTTTCATCATGACTGTGCCACGGACGATAGGGTAGGCTTTTCTTCTTATCCAGCTTGCGGTGTGAAGCTCTTAGCCAGCCTTGTGCAATAGGAGTCTTTGGATCAAGCGCCCCATGAAATAAGACCTCTTTTCCCTGAGGATCAAACACACGCACGATTGCAAAAATATCAGCATCTACAGTTGAGGAAGAAATAAACAACTTCAGAGCCATCGGGCCCGTTAATTCAACCTCTTGAGTCTGGGGTGGAAAGGCGAATGTAACGCCATTACCCATCATGTCATATTGAACTTTTGCCTCTTGCTTTAAAGGAAACTGAGAAAATGTTTTCTGACTAGGATCAAGATATAAAGAGGTCCACTGCGTTCTCTTTAGCGGCCACTCATTTTCATAGCGAAGGGTAAATTTTTCTCCAGGGCTTCTCACCAATAGGGATACGGGTGGCGTTTTGTTCCAACCATTTTTTTTGCCTTTAAGATAAAAGTCAAAAAACCGCTTCTGCAAAGCAACGCCATAATCCGTATAGAAAGGCGCCCAATGCGATCCACCATGTACTTCCAACCACTTATTCTTGGATTTTGAGCGCACGAAGCCTTCAAAGTTACCGCGCGTATGGAGTCCTTGACCACCCCAATTTGCGGCACTTAAGACTGGTACGTCTACTTTGTCTAAGTTCGCGGTACGCTCGACATACCAATCAGAGACCATCTCGTTCTCGATAACACGCTTCCAAACATCATCCACATTCTTGCGCAACTCATCATCAGATAAGGTCTCCGGTCCACAGACAGTTTCTCCGGTAATAGCGCTTCTTTTTCCTCTATCACCCACACCATGCTGAACGGTTTTGATTTGCATCTCCAGCCAATTTTTTCTGAAGGAGCAGGCAATTCCACCATGACGGCTTGATTCTCTATAGTTGTCATTCCAGCCCTCCCATACGCAGATAGCAGCTAAATGCTTTGGCTTGCTTGCTGCGGCTCGCCATTGATTGCTTCCGTAATAGGAAATACCGTTCATGCCTACACGCCCGTTACTCCATTTTTGCTTAGCCGCCCATTCAATGCACAAATGAATGTCTCGGGTCTCGCGGGCATTGTTGTGATCCATAAAACCTGGCGATCTTCCCGCACCACGTGAGTCGATCCTAATACATACATAATCATCAGGGACCCATTTCTCCGGATCAACTACCTCCCAATTCTGATATTTGTTACTAGAGCCCCGAAGCACATCAGGATTTTCACGCTCCATAATTTCCCAGGCAGTTTTATAGCCCTCTTGAAAGGCGAGCCCCTTTCCATATGGGCCATAAGACAAAATCACAGGAAATTTACCAGCTCGAATAGGGCGGAAAATATCAGCACGCAGAACAAGACCATCGTCCATCACGATAGGCATATCCCAATCAATACGCATGCCATCCCGAATCTCTGATTTCAGAGCATCCATCTTTGTCTCCTACAAGTTAGTTTTTATTTTGAAAATCAATATATATCTTTTTCAGAGGGTTGCATAGGAAAATATGGTGCTAACCTAATAAACTTTTCAGCCTCAAAATAACCCAACATCAGGAGTCTTGCAGATGGACTTATTGCTAGAAGATTTAAGCACTCAAGAGCGGTATAAGTTTTTATCAGCCGTAGTCATACCAAGGCCCGTAGCGCTTGTCACCAGCAAAGATCACAGTGGTTTATGCAATGCCGCACCCTTTAGTTTTTTTAATGTTTTCTCTGAGGATCCTGCAATTGCAATACTAGGAATCGGGGCAAAGTCTAATGGGGGATCTAAAGATACGCTGCAAAACATAAAGGACACAAAAGAATTCGTGATCAATATGGTCGACTCCTCCATTATTGGTGCAATGCACATTGCCTCTGCTGAAATTCCATCTAATGAGAGTGAAATTGATTACGCTGGCGTTACTTTAGTAGATAGCAAGACGGTTGGTGTTCAAAGAATAGCGGAAGCGCCTGCCTGCTTAGAATGTGAGCTTTTTCAGATTATCGAGTTAACCGAAAGAAGAGCGCTAGTACTTGGAAGGATAAAAGCGATTCATATTAAAGATGAACTCATAGACCCACTCACCAAGCGCATCATTCCTGAAAAATACTCCCCAATCGCTCGCCTCTTTGGCGATCATTACGCTTGGCTAGGCGAGCGCTATACCAAAGCCATACCCAGCATGGAAGATATTCAGCGCCTAGGCTTAAAGGCTGGAGAGATAGAGGCCAATTAAGTTAAGAATGGGCCGATCTCTAAAAAGATCGGCTCGATCTATTGATAAATAGATGCAGCCACGTTTTGATGCAGCTGCAATAAATATTTGTACACCTCCTACTGTGATCCCACTAACGAGGTAGCATTTTTTTGTCAAAACCTAGGGTTTATAAGTACTCATAGATTTTTAGTTATGCATTAATCTTTTTGTGTTGAACCCAATAAATATTCTTAAAAAGATAAGGTGACTATGAACAAATTTCTGTTAAAAACACTCTCGTTAGCGCTCTTTACAGCATTTGCCACAAACACCAGCCTTGCTGCCGACCCTCCCCCTATTAAAGTGGGCATTCTTCTACCCCTAACTGGAACTTTCGCGGCAGTTGCCGAGACCCAAAGAGATGGCGCGCTATTGGCTATTGACGTTATCAATAAACGTGGCGGCTTGAATATGCCAAACGGTAAAGTCAAAGTAGAAGGTGTTGTTGCGGATGATGAGGCCAAGCAAGATGTTGGCGTCCGCCGCTACCGCTATATGGTTGATGAAGGCGTTAAAGGCTTAGGAGGTCAGACTTTTGCCCCTCTAGCCTACGCAATTAATGCTATGGTTCAAAAAAATCCTTTACCCTATTTTCCAGTTTGCGTGATGGCAAAAGAGGCCTTTGAAAAAGGAAAGCTTTCCCCGACTACTTTTGCTACAGCTTATAGCCCATGGACCGTTGGTTATATGGCTGGACAAGCTGCCATCAAAACATTAGGCAAGAAGAAAATTTTCTTCTTAGCACGCGCCGATAGTTTTGGCTGGGACATTCGCGATGGCGTGTATGCCGCAGCTAAAGAATATGGTGCAGAGATTGTGGGCTACGATGAATTATCACTAGGCACAGCCGACTACACCACCGTACTACAAAAGGTTAAAGCCGCTAAGCCTGATGTATTCATTGCCTCACAATTTGCTGCAGATGCTGTTGCGCTTCTTAAGCAAGCCAATCAAATGGGCTTGAATAAAGAAATGACTATTTTTAATGCATTTATTACCAATACTGTTGCTAAAGGCTTGCCACCCGAGGCTTTAGAGGGTGTCTATGCAATGCACTATTTCTACTACGACTTAGATAATTTCCCAGATAAGGAAGTGGCTAAGAGTGCAAAGGAATTTACCAATCTCTATCGCGCTAAGTATGGACGTCCACCAGATGCCTATGCTGCCATTGCCTACATCGCCTATTTAGAAATGTTCCGTGGTTTTGAGCTATCCAAGTCCTTCGACCCTATCAAATCATCTGCCGCAATTCAGGCGAATGGTGGTGCATTTAATACAAATGTTAAAGGTCCAGCACTTTGGAGAGAAGATCATGCGGCCGAATATAAATATGCAGCCTTCCTAGTTAAAGGTAAAGGCGCCAAAGAACAAAAAAATGAATGGGATTTATTTTCAGTGATTGGTTCTGCTGGCGGAAATCAAGTAATGCCTTCGCTAAAGTCTTTGGGTTACTAATACCTCAATACAATCCCCCGTCTTAATCGGCGGGGGATTTTTATATATAAAACCGCATGAGTAATGTGATATTGCAAACGCAAGGCGTTACGAAACGCTTTGGAAATCTCGTGGCTGTCAATAACGTTGACTTTACCGTCAATGAATTTGAGGTAGTCGGAATTCTGGGGTCAAATGGGGCTGGAAAGACTACCTTTTTCAATTTGTTAACAGGCCTCTTCTTTCCGGATGAGGGAACCATCACTTATCGTGGAGCTGACATCACAAAGATGTCCGCTCAGGATAGGGTTGCAGAGGGCTTAACCAGAACCTTCCAGCTCACCTCTACTTTTGATAACTTAAGCGTTACCGATAATCTTCTGTTGGTGTATTTTCGCAAAAATCATGCATCCTCAATCAAGGACTTATTGCTCACTACTCGTAAATCACACTATCAAAATCCTAAAATTCTAGACACCCTCAAAACCTTTGATTTAGAAAATGTTAAAGATCGTCTAGTGCAGCACCTTAGTCTTGGCGAAAAACGTCGTTTAGAAATTGCAATGGCGGTGCTAGCGGAACCAAAAGTATTACTGCTAGACGAACCTCTTGCAGGATTAGCTGAATCAGAAATCAAAGGTGTGCTTGATGTTTTACGCCAGCATATCGGCAAGCAAACCATTATCTTGGTTGAACACAAGATTTCTCACATTGAAAATTTTGTTGAGCGCCTTATCGTAATGCATGAAGGCCGCGTAATTGCTGAAGGTGGTTACGAGGAATGCCTCAATCATCCAGAAGTCAGAAAGAGTTATTGGCAGATTGAGTCCGAGGGGGATACTGGCAATGCATAAGCCGACCACTTTAGAGGTAGTAGGGTTAAATACAGCCTATGGAGAATCCAAAGTTCTCTTTGACGTTAACCTAAAGCTGCACGCAAATGAAATCGTTTCTTGCGTTGGGCGGAATGGGTCTGGCAAAACCACCCTACTTAAATCAATTTCAGGCTTTTTACATCCCACCTCCGGAGAAGTGAAAACGCCTGACCATCAGCTCATCGGCATGAGACCCTATCAGATTGCGCAACATGGTGTCAAATACGTGCCTCAAGATAAAAAGGTTTTTTCTGATCTAACTGTTCGTGAGAATTTAGAGTTAGGCAGCTATGCCAGCGGTGATTACAACTGGGATCCAGTATTCGATTACTTCCCAAAATTAAAAATACTCATTGATCGCAAAGCGGGATTCTTAAGTGGTGGCGAAAGGCAAATGCTTATGATTGGCCGCGCAATATTAGGCGCTCCAAAAGTATTACTGATTGATGAGCCTACAGAAGGTTTGGCGCCCAGCATTGTTAGCCATCTACGTCATGTCTTTAAGGACCTCAGTCAACGCGCCTCATTAATTATTGTCGAGCAAAATTTACCACTCGTATGCGCAATCTCCAACCGTGTTTATGCCATCCGAGAAGGTCAAGTCGTTGCGGAACTTAAGACTCCCGATGAAATTAACCCAAGTAACTGTGAGCAATATCTCTAGGATCAATCAATGTTAGACACATGGCGCTGGTGGCGCGGAATACTTATCGCATTCGGGCTGGTAGCATTTAGTCGCTTATTTGTTCCACTGCCATTCTTAAATGAAGTCCTTATTTTTTCTATCTACACGATAGGCTGCAACTTCTTACTCGGTAGAGTTGGCTTTATTTCATTTGGTCAACCCGCCTACTTAGCAATAGGCGCGTATGGAACAGCTTTTTATTTATTTTACTTTGGTACCAACCCGTATATTGGCATCTTGGTTGGAGTAGTAAGTGGATTTATTTTCGCAACGCTTGTAGCGCCCATGTTTGTGAGGCTACGGAGCGATTACTTCGCACTAGTCAATTTAGCCCTTGCTGTCATCATTTTTTACATGATGCAAAAGGTATTTGCCGATATCACCAAAGGTGATAATGGCTTATGGTTCCTGGCAAGGATCGCATCAACGCCAATACTAGATCTCACGAAACCAAGCGACTTTTTTATCTTTAGTCTGCTAATAGCAATCGCACTTTGGGCCTTCTACAAATATATCGATAGCACTATTTTTGGCGCTTGCTGCTTAGCTACCAAAATCAATGAGACTAAGCTGCAATTCTTAGGCTACAGCAACTTCCGCATTCGTTTAATTGCTTTTGTTATCGCCAATACCAGCACAGCGCTAGCGGGATCTCTATACGCCGTCTACCTAGGATCGGTAAGCCCAGAAATTACCAGTCCAGCACGAACCGCCGATCCAGTAGTGGTAACCATTCTAGGGGGTGTTGGCAGCCTATTTGGGCCTTTAGTTGGCACAATCGCCTACACCGGCCTAAGGGACGTCATCAGCAAACTCATTGGCAACTGGGAATTCTTTATCGGCGTTATTTTGGTATTGATTATGCTAACCAACTCAAGCGGACTCTATGGCGGCGCTGAATCCATCATTAAAAAATGGATCGCAAAATGGAAATCTCCAACTCACAATCAGGATATTAAATAATGGATGGGCAATTACTTATATCTGGGATTATCTTTGGCTTTAGCCTGGCTAGTATTTATTTTCTAATTTCCATTGGCTTATCCCTTTGTTTTGGTCTGATGCGAATCATCAGCCTTGATCAACTCCTCTACTACTCATTTGGCGCCTATATTACCTACACAGTCACCACTGTGACGGGAAGTTTTTGGCTGGGAGTTGCTTGTGGCGTTATTGTTGGCGGACTATTGGCATTTTTTGTTGAACGCGTAATCTTTCGCAGAATCTATGAACGCGAGCTAACCTTTAGCATGATTACTTCTTTTGGAGTCCTACTAGGCGGTATTGGCTTAATCAAATTTATTTGGGGAGTTGTACCAAGACCCGTAAAAACACCCTTTACTGATCAAATGATGCTGCTTGGCACAGAGGTTCCAGCGTATCGCCTCCTTGTCATTTTGATCGCAGCCTTAGTCTACTTAGGAATCTGGGTATTTTTAAACAAAACCATTATTGGCAAGGCGATTAGGGCTGGTATTGAGGACATGGACCACGTAGAAGGTCTTGGGATTAATGTCACAAGTCTATTCACAATAACGTTTGTACTAGCTGCTAGCCTTTCGGCACTGGGTGGAGCGCTTTATGCCCCTCTCATTATTGTTGAGCCAAATATGGGGTTAGAAGTGCTGGCCTTTGCCTTCATGGTGGTCATTATTGGAGGTCTTGGAAGCATTAAAGGTACGATGGTTTCATCGATTATTGTTGGCCAAGTTGTTTCTATTGGCTCGCTAATTTACGCCCCCCTAGCGATCATGGCGCCATTTGCCATGATGCTAGTCATTCTATTGATTAAACCTACTGGATTATTTGGCGGAAAACTCAGCAAGTAAGCTAAGTAAACTTACTTGCTTGCTCCAGTATCGGTCCAAGTAGGCACCCTTCCTGAGCGCGCCGCTTCTTCCGCTGAAAAATTTAACTCGACCTTGATCCCATTGATTGGCTCACGCATAAATAGCTGATACAAGTTCGAGTTATGCGCTTTGCGCTCATTAAACTCTACGCCGTTTTTATTAAGTCGCTCAACAAACTCATTAATGCCCTCGCAGTTAAAGCAGACATGGTCAATCCGTCCGCTTCCCATGGCACCTGCAGCTGAATAATCTTGATCGCCACGATCACTAGGGGTCTTCAAATAGGTATCTTGATGCTCGGAAAACTTAGCCTTCCCAATATGGACTACATCTTGATCACCAATATAGAGCCAATAAACCGGAAAGCCAAAATCAGGATGATCGCCACTACGGAAGCCTAAATTTGTACAGAACCAATCTCTCGTTCCCTCAGGGTCGTGAGTCAGTATTAGGATATGTTCCATAAACTTAAGGCCCATAGCGTGATTCCTTTCAGTAATGAAAATTAATTATTGGGGGCCGGCACTTGAGCGCGATACCAATCAGAAATCCACTCACCCGTCTTAATTAAGACGCCTTCTTTTTTCTGAATATGGTCTAGCAATTTTTCAAAATAACCAATGCGATGGGGTGCACCAGTAATATAGGGATGCACACTTAATGCCATAACTCGCGGGATCGTAGCGCTCTCAGACCAGAGGCGCTCAAACTGCTCAACACCACGCGATAACATTTCTTCTCCACGATTGCTTTGCAACAACATCATTGGAATGTCATTCAATTCAACGGTATATGGTACTGATAGCACAGGCTTAGGCTTTGCGTTAATCCAAACAGGCTGATCATCTAAAACCCAATCAGCCACATACTCAATCCCAGCTTTAGATAAGCAATCAATCGTCGCATCATTTTCGGTCAAACCAGGACTTTCCCAGCCGACGGGAGCTTTACCGCTAAAACGCTTAATCGCATCAACCGTCTGCTCGACTGCCTCCAGCTGATTGGGAATCTTATGCATTGGTCCTTGAATATAACCATGCCCCATCATCTCCCATCCTTTATTTAAGCCTGCCTCAGCAACCCTTGGATAAGATGTACAAACAATCCCATTAGTAGCCAATGTTGGAATAATATTGCGCTGATTCAGCGCATCGAAGATGCGCCAAAAACCTACGCGCATTCCATATTCGTGCCAAGCCCAATTGGGAAGATCGGGCTGCAGAGGCTGCCCCATTGGTGGAGACAGGACGGTTCTTGGCATAGGGTTTTCCATCGACCAATGCTCAATATTAACGATTAGCCAAACAACCATTCGCGCAGAGTCTGGCAAGATCAATTTTGGTCTGTCGACAATCGCAGAAAAAGGCACTCGAGCACTAAGCAGGTCATTCATATGTTTGTCCCCTAATATGGTTTAATAAAACCGAATATTTTTTATTAGCACAATCTTAACCCTCGACCCCTTGAATGTAAACCGTGGAAATACAAAGCCAATCTAATATTTTTGAGCTAGATACAGTAGCTGCATTTTGTCGGCATGCACCAGTCAATATTCCCGCCAGTCAGGAAGGTCCCTTGAGTGGACTATCTTATGGACTCAAGGATATATATGATGTCGCCGGCATTCCTACAGCTTTTGGTAGTCCGGCATGGCTTAAATCCCATCCGATTCCAACAGTAAGCGCCGCATTTATTGAAACACTCTCAAATGCCGGTGCAAGTCTACTTGGCAAGACGCATACCGATGAGCTTACTTACAGCATTTTGGGGATGAATGCGCATTACGGTACTCCCATTAATAGCGCCTCACCCGAGCGCGTTCCTGGTGGCTCCTCAAGCGGCTCAGCCGCTGCAGTTGCAGCCGGTCTAGTCGATTTTGCAATTGGCTCAGACACTGGCGGCTCAGTACGTGCTCCAGCAAGCTTCTGCGGAATCTATGGCATCAGAACATCCCATGGTCGCATATCGCTTGCACATGCTCGACCTCTCGCAAAAAGCTTTGATTCGCTAGGTTGGTTTGCAAAAGATCCAGATATTTTGATCAAAGTTGGTGAAACTTTACTTGGAGAAAGCGCCTCAAATCTTCGTAAAAAGCCGAAGTACTACCTATTAAAAGAGACCTTTCAATTAGTTCCCGATACTATTGCAGCATGCTTAAAGAAAAAGATCTTGACTCTTTTTTCAAAAGAATCAGTGGGGGAGGTATCCATTTCTCCAGAGACTCTAGCGCAGTGGGCTGAAACTTTTCGCATTGTTCAAGCCTCAGAAATCTGGAAAGAGCATGGTCAATGGGCGGAGCAACATCTCACTGAATTTGGCCCTGGCATCAAAGAACGGTTCGAGATTGCAAAATCGTTGAATCCCCAGGTCATTGCAGTAGCGCAGGCAGAGAAAAACCGCATCGAAAAATATCTTAGAGATCTACTCAACAGTTTGAGCGATGAAAACACTGAGGCCATTCTTATCCTACCTAGCACAGGATGTGTAGCCCCCTTACTTACATCAACTGCCGCTGAATTAGAGCAAGTCAGAAAGCAATTATTTCAACTGCTTTGCATTGCGGGTCTTGGCGGCTTACCTCAGGTAAGTTTGCCGATCTCCCAATATGAGGGGGCGCCACTTGGCCTATCCTTGATTGCGAATACTCAACAAGATTTGTTCTTGTTGAGTATTGCAAAGGGGCTCTCTATTAAATAGTCGAGCGCAGCAAGGGACTAAAGATAAAAATCTTAGTCCGTCTTACTATTACGCTTGATCCTCAATTGAATTTCTTAAGATACCGATATTCTCGATTTCAATTTCACAAATATCGCCAGGCTTCATGAATACTGGTGGCGTTCTTGCATAACCCACTCCTGCAGGCGTTCCAGTAATTACCACATCACCTGGCTCTAAAGTCATGCATTCAGTAATCAATACAATAGTCTCAGCAACATCCCATAAAAAATCTTTGGTGTTAGCATTTTGCATAACCGACCCATTCAAGCGGGATTGAATTTGAAGACCATGCGCGCCCTTAGGTAACTCATCTGGCGTGACCAACCATGGCCCAAATCCACCAGTTTGATCAAAGTTTTTACCAATCGTCCATTGGGTGGTCTTGCGCTGATAATCCCTTAAGCTGCCATCGTTAAAAATGCTGTAGCCCGCTATGCAGTCAAGCGCATTTTCTCTAGTTAAATTGCGGACTCTCTTACCCACAACAAATGCCAGCTCAGCTTCGTAATCTAATTTATCCGATACCTTCGGCCTAATAAGAGGAGCGCCATGGGGAGCGAGCGAGCTAGGGACTCGCATAAAAAAACTTGGGTATTCCGGGCGTGCGTTTCCACCCTCTTTTGCATGATCTGCATAATTCAGACCCATGCAGACAATCTTGCTTGGGCGATCAATTAAAACATCAAACTCAACCTCTGAAAGATTCTTAATAACAGCCTTGGGGCTAGAGAGAGCATTCTTAGCTTTACTAAACTGCGGATCAATTGCAATCAGGCTATATAAATCCGCTGGTATGCTCGGATCTGTAGCACATAAATCAACAAACTCGTTCGAATCTTTCTTGCAAAGTACGCCAATGCTTTTTTTATTATTTTGATCGCGATAACTAAATAGTCTCATAACATCTTTCTAAGTTATTATTTTTGAAATTCAAGGGGTTGAATAGCAGGATAAGGCAGCTCTTAACTAGTTAACCGTCATTTTGGACTCCTTGACCAAAATAGCCGAAGACTCCATCTCCGCCCGTACCATTTGATCAAATTTTTGAGGGCTCATTAATATAGGCTCCGCCCCAAGTTTATTGATCTGCGCAACTATTTGCGGCTCTTTCATAATCTTAATAATGCCTTCATTCATCTGATCAATAATTTTGCTCGGGGTTTTTGAGGGCGCAAAAACTCCCACCCAGAATGTATATGCAGAATTAGGTATACCGGCCTCTATAGTGGTTGGCACATTAGGAAGAACGGGAGACCGCTTCTCAGTTCCAACAGCCAGGGCCTGCAACTTACCATCCTTGATTAATGGTAGTGCTGAGACAATGGGAGAAAAGAACCAATCCACCCTTCCTGCAATGGTATCCGTAATAGCATCTGGCGTTCCCTTGTATGGAATATGGTTTGCATTAATTTTTGCGGCTAATTTAAATTTCTCTGCATTCATGTGAGTAGCGGAACCATTACCCGCTGAGGCATAGTTTTTAGTACCAGGAGCAGCCTGGACTTTACCAATTAAGTCTTTAACCGACGTATAACCAGAATCCGTTGAAGTTACCATGACATTAGGTAATTCGACCAATGAGGTGACTCCAGAAAAATCCCTCAAAGTATCGTAAGGAAGATTGTTGTATAGCGATGGGTTTACTACATGACCCGATGATGTAATTAAAAATGTATAGCCATTGGGCTCTGCTTTAGCGACGATAGCGGCGCCAATAGTTCCGCCAGCACCTGGTTTATTTTCCACAAAGATTGATGTTTCAAGCGTCTCTGCCAAACGATTGGCTATGAGTCGCGCGATAACGTCAGTCCCACTGCCAGGAGTAAAGGGCACAACAAATTTAATCGTTTTTGCTTTTGGCCAAGGAACCTGCGCATAGACAGGACCGGCACTTGATACTAAAAGCGCAAGGAAAAAGGCAAGGTATTGAATGGGGGTTTTAAAAGCGCTCTGTAACTGTCTCATGATTAAGATTCTTTATATTGAATTTATAAGAGGATTTAAGGGGACGCCATTACTAAAACTACTTTTGCAACTTGATTGCTGAGATTTTTTAACTGTCTTTTTTCGCCAATTAAAAAAACACAAGAATCATTTGGGCCTAGAACAGCCTCTGAAATCTGACCATCCAGTGCTTCACAAAAAACTGTTATCTCACCTTCAACAACGAAATAAATTTTTTCCACATTCGAGCCATCAAAGCCAGTTTGGCCACCTGGTTCAAATACACTCATCCCCATCCACATCTGATGGCATGGGCTAGCCTCCTTACCCTGTAGACGAAAACAAGTCATGTCATCATGATTGGGGGCTTGATAAGTTTTAGCCTCGTTAAATCTCGTAATGTGCATCTATTTTCCCTGCGAATTATCAAAACCTAGAACTTAAATACCACCCTGTCTTGCGCACCGGCTAAAACAAGTTTGTATGCCTCAAGAGCATTATCAAGATTAAAAACACGATCAACCTTAAAAGGTTTTAGTTTTCCAGACTCAAATCCCGCTCGCAATAGATTGAGCAGCTTGGTAGAGTCAATGCAATCTAACGCTAAGGTATCAATACCAACAAAGGTATGCATACCACGATAGAAGGTAAAGATATCAAATGGAACTGCACGGTCTTGTGTTGCGATAAATATCTGCGTTCCACCCTTAGCGAGTGATTTATTGGCGGCCTCAAAGTAGGCACTTCCTACGGTGTTGTAGACGATATCCGCACCTTTTCCATTGCTGAATAGTAAGATTTTTTGTGCGATTTCATCTGGTTGTAATTCTTTTGCATTCACTACATGCACAGGGGTGCTAGAAAAAGAGATGTATTGCTCCGATCGCTGTATGGCAATCACATTTGCTCCATACATTGCAGCTATTTGCACTGCAGCTTGACCAACCTTACCGTTTGCACCCATTACCGCCACTGTTTGCCCTGGTTTTGGTAAACCACTTCGACGAAAACCTTCATAAGCTGTGACAAAAGGTACCCCTACTGAACCCGCCTCTTCAAAACTTAAATTACTCGGCTTTTCATGCAAAGCTAATATAGGCAAGACTAGCCAACCGGCGTGAGAGCCATCGCGTGTAATTCCAACATCACCCCCTGAGCCCCAAACCTCTTTTCCTATCCAATCGGAGGGGCCATCAACAACTACACCAGAAAAATCTCGTCCTGGAGTGCGAGGAAAAATCGCCTTTGGCATGATGCCAAGTGCAGCCTTAACATCACTCGGGTTAACTCCTGCGCTATAAACCCGCACCAAAGCTTCACCACTCTTTAATACTGGCTTTTGCTGCGCCTCAATAGTGGGAGCCAAATCATCAATCGATGAAACCTTGGCGTGTAGGCGCATGGCGCGTAATTCTTGCTTGCTACTTGTCATAATGCTTTAACCATATTCCAGTCTATCTGCAATTAAAGATGGCGGCCCCCATCAACCACAATCCGCGTTCCTGTTGAAAAACGCAATCGGGTGGCACAAGCTTCAATTGCAGAAGCAACATCATCGGGAGTACCAATGCGCTTTAATGGGGTTGTTGCTGCTGTTTTTTCATTAAAGTCACCTCCGCGCCCCGGTACGAATGCAGAATCAACTACGCCTGGCGAAACACACAACACTCGTACTGATGGTGCAAGTACTTTTGCCAATGACTCACTCACAATATCGAGACTCGCCTTTGCGGCAACATAAGCGAGATTGCTGCCAACCCCAGTAAACCCAGCGATTGAGGAAACGTTCACAATCAAGCCATCACCACTGGCTTTAAGTAGGGCCTGAAAAGCGCGAATAGAAGCAAACACGCCGCGAAAATTTGCCTTCAGGATCTCATCAATTAAATCATCAGTGAGGTCGTCTAAATTGGCTGCAGGTACAGGCTTGGTAAACCCCGCGCTATTTACCAAAATATCGCATCTTCCCAGGCGACTTTCCACCTCTTTGGCCGCGGCAATTAATGTTTGAGAATCAGTAATAGATGCATTTAAGCAAAAATGCTTTCCAGGTGGCAGCTGACTAATTTGATCCTTGCCTTTTTCCAAGGCATTTCGACCAATTAAGACACAAGTTGCCCCCAATTTAGCCAAACGCTTTGCGGTAGCAAAACCAACGGCGCCAGTGCCGCCAATAATGACCGCAACCTTATTACTTAATTCGTCTACAGATTGAAATGTACTCATAAAACTCCTAGGGAATGGGCGGGGCTGGAAATACCATCTCACCAGCCTGTAATACAAAAGAATGGTTCAGCTTACAAATACCAGTTTTATCATCGGTAAGATATTCACCTACCAACTGTCGAGAAACGCCGAATACTGGATCACTTTCGAGGTTTTCATCTGATGAATCAAAAACCTGTGTTATTAAAACTTTATAGCCTGGCTTAGAAATCATGAAATGAATGTGGGCCGGACGATTAGGATGTCGCTTTTGTGCGCGTAATAATTCACCGCAAGGCCCATTTGTTGGAACGGGGTAGCCAGCAGGACGAATGGTTCTAAAGAAAAATTCTCCATTCTCATTTGTTTTGAATCTACCACGCAAGTTCATATCCGCTTGCAGCCGGTCTTGATTCTCATAAAAGCCACTTGGCGAGGAGTGCCAAACGTCGACGATTGCAGAAGCGATCGGTTTTTTAAATTCATCCAGAATTAGTCCATGAACCTCCATGGGCTGACCACCTAAGTCAACCCTAGAAATACTTTCCCCCCAATTACAAAGCGGCGCATTTTTGCGCCAAAAAGGACCCAATAGTGCAGCGTATGATCCGCCGTCAACATCCATATTATTTATTGTGGAGACCAAAGAAGAGATTCCCAAAATATCAGCCACAAGCACTACTTCATTGGTATTTTTCCCTGTAGCTTGACCTATGCCAACAATAAATTGCAACGCCCTCTCAAACTCTGACTCTGTTAGTTGATTCTCCAGAACAAACTCATGCAAGTGTTCAGTTAATGAGCTTATTAAAGTTTTTAGTCGCTGATTTTCAGTGCTTTGCATTGCAGCAAGAGCAATGTCCAAAATAGATTCCGGACTTGTGATGAGCGCCATGTTTAAATCCTAGAAATTTCTCAAAAAGTATATGCCAACAACTGATCATTCGCCATTTCAATAAGCTATCAAGGCGCTACCAAAAAGATGGCGCTAAATAATCTTCCTCATCACATCGTAGAGGGCATTTTGCCCCTCAAAACCAATCCCAGGTCTCTCGGATAGATTAATTTTTCCATTGCTCACACGAGAGTCATCCGCAAACCCAGCAAAGACCCCAAACGTGCCTGGATAGGCCTCGCATCCGCCCAAACCAAATCCAGCAACAATTGCCAAAGTCATCAAATTTCCTCCGTGAGGAAAAATGGAATGGCGCCCCCAGCCACGGTCCTCAAGCATTTTCACTGTTCGACTAAATTGCACAATCCCATAGGACTGAGGAACATCAATTTGAATAATATCGCGATCCTTGCGCAAACCACCGAAGTGAACCAAATTACGAATATCTTGCGTTGAAAACAGATTCTCGCCAGTGCCAATAGGTGATGAATAGACATCTGCAATCTCCGCTAGCAAAGCAAAGTCTAAGGGATCTGTGGGTTCTTCAAACCAGCGCAACTGATATGGCTGTAACGCTTTGGCATAAGCGAGAGCACGCTCTGGAGACAAACCTGCATTAGCATCCACGGCGAGATTCTGACCTCCACCAACCACTTTTAGAGAAGCTTCTAAGCGCGCGATATCCTCCTCCATCGAAGCACCACCAACCTTGATTTTCATGGTGGTGTAGCCCTCGTCGAGTCGACCTCTAATCTCATCCAATAACTCTGGAATACCTTTATTTGGAGCATACCAACCACCACCCACGTAACAAGGAATCTCTTTTTGCACTTTGCCACCAGAAAAACGATTAGCTAGTGACACATGCAATGGAAGATCTTCAATTTTTGCAACAGCATCCCAAATGGCTACCTCAATAGTTCCAATTGCCACTGATCTTTCTGTATGCCCACCCGGCTTTTCTCGTTGCATCATGCAAGCCAATATTTTTTCGGGGTCTAAATTATTACCGGCTTCATTTAAGAGCGTTTCAGGCGCTGCCTTCATGATGCGCGGAATCAAGCGATCTCGCATTTGCGCACCACATGCGTAACGCCCGGTGGAGTTAAAGGCAAACCCAACTACTGGCTTACCATCGCGAATCACATCCGTCATCACTGCGACTACTGATGTAGTCATCTCACTAAAATCAAAGACCGCATTCCGGATACTTGAATTTAGAGGTACTGCAATTTCTCGAATGTCTGTGATTCTCACAATCTACCTTTATCAATACCTAATCAATGCGAATATTTGCAAATTTAATCACTTGAGCCCACTTTGGAATTTCAGTGCTTAAGATTTTTTCGTAACGTGCGCCCGTTGCAAAAGAAGGATCAATACCTAGAGCTACTAGACGTTGGTTTACATCTGGGCGTTTCACGGCATCATTTACAGCTTTCATCAGTTTTTCAGCAACATCGCCAGGAATTCCAGTAGGCGCCATCATTCCCCAATACCCAATGACAGTAGCCTGTGCCAGTCCCAGCTCAGAAAGAGTCGGGACACTAGGTAATGCAGGCGACCTGGTTTCCCCTGTCACAGCCAAGGCAATCAATTGACCAGACTTAATGTATTGCGCCACTGGTCCAATACTACTAAACATCATTGGAACCTGGCCTCCCAACAAATCTACTACAGCCGGGCCAGTACCTTTATATGGGACGTGCACAATGTCTACACGAGCCACTTGTTTAAATAACTCCCCAGCCAAATGCGTCATGGTTCCATTTCCACCAGAGGCATAGTTCAAGGTGCCCGGCTTACTCTTAGCCAATGTGATTAGTGCTTTTAGGTCACGAACTGGTAATGCTGAGTTCACCACAATGACTGAGGCTGCGGTTCCAACAAGGGCTACAGGCTGAAGATCTTTTAATGTATCGTACGGCAAACTCGAAAATAAACTAGGGTTACTGATAAGCGCCTGATCTGCCATCAAAAGCGTATAACCATCAGCCGGGGATTTAGCAACTAAATCTGTCGCAATTGAACTCCCTCCCCCGCCGCGATTTTCAACCACTACTTGCTTGCCCAATATATCTGATAATTGCGGCGCTAAAGTTCGTGCAACCCCGTCGGTTAATCCACCAGGGGCATAGCCAACCATTAATCGAATCGCTTTTTCTGGATAGCCTTGGGCGCTAACAATATGCGTCGACCCTAAAAATATGAGGGCGCATATCCAAAATGCTTTTCGTAATAATGAATTCATGGGCTACCTTAAAAGTGTTTTTTAATTTCGGGATCAAACTTCCCATCAATCAACACAAAGAGCATTTTGCAAGGCTTACCTGATCGATTACTCCAGGCATGATTTGTCCCTCTCTCTACCAAAAAATCGCCCTGCTTCATGAGGCGCTCCTCTTTATCTAGCACAAGGTAAATTTCCCCCTCTAGCACCACCGCATAATCAACCGTTTCTGTGCGATGCATCAGGGGGTGCTTGCCTGCCTGATAGGTTGAGGCCTTATTGGTGCCCATTGCTCCAAATGCATCTTTGGCATCATCTCCAGCTAGTTTTTGCAGCCACTCACCCTCAGGTCCAAATTCAATAATTCGAACAACGGTGCCATTTTTAGATGGCTCCAACTGCAAGGGACGAGAAGTCGTGTCAGAAGCATTATCAATTGGCACCGGCATAGCATCGGTATGCCATAGATCGGTTAAGTAAAAACCAACTCTTTTAGGGTTGGTATGCACAGAAGGTGCAGGTCCATCGTGCGTAACGATAGCCTGACCTTCTGCATCATGGCCAGTAACAATACGGCGAACATAGCCTTTTGGATGATCCATCAGAACCCCTTAAGCATTAGTTTTCTTTAGTCCAAGCATGGCGCGGGCTTCATTAGATGAAGCCAATTCACCACCCATGTCCTTCACAATACGGTGCGCACGTTCCACTAACTGGGCATTACTCTCGCAAAGCACGCCCTTTTCGAGATAAATGTTGTCCTCCATGCCTACTCGAATATGACCGCCATACAGCCAAGCTTGCGCAACAATCGGAAACTCTGCGCGACTAATTCCAAAAGCCGCCCACTTAGCACCTGCTGGTAATTGATCACGCATATAGAGCAAAGTTGCTGGATCAGTATTTAAGCCATATTTCACACCCATCACAAAGGTATACAAACCGGGGCCTTCAAGCGTTCCATCCTTAATTAAGTCTTTAGCCAAATTAAGATCTCCTGTATCAAAAATCTCTAATTCAGGCATCACTCCAGCGTCTCGGATGACTTTTGCCATCTTACGCACATTGCTCGGTGTATTCATCACGACGTCAGGGCCAGAATTCATCGTATTTAAATCCAACGAGCAAATATCGGGCCTCAGTTTTGCTACATGCTCTACTCGCTTTAAGGGATCACATAGGGTGGTGCCAGGCGCGAATAATTTAGGATCCCCCTCGGTTGGCACATACCTACCGCCAGGCCCAGTAGTTAAATTAATAATGAGCTCTTTATTCTGCTTTTGTATTAACTGAATTACCTCGGCATAATGATCTATTTCCATGGATGGCTTGCCGGTATCTGGATGACGCACATGAATATGCACCACTGCCGCCCCCGCATCAGCGGCGCCCAAGCAAGAATCAGCAATTTGCTGTGGCGTTATAGGAAGATAAGGGGTCATCTCTGGTTTTGTTAAATTACCTGTAACTGCACAAGTCAAAATTGTTTTGCTCATCGCGTTTCCTCTTGTTAAAGTGATTTGAAATTAATTAAAAAATAATGATTAAAAAAGTACGTCCTCATTCAAGCAATACAACCGCTACGCGTTTGCTCGACATTGCAGAAGTGTTGTTTTCTGAACATGGCTATGCAATGACTACCGTGCGAGATATCGCAACCCGCGCCAAAGTGAATCAAGCATTGATTAACTACCACTTTCAAAATAAAAAGGGGTTGTTTAATGCCGTTTTTGAAAGGCGCGCCAGTATTATTCTTGCGGAGCGCAATTTTCTTTTGAGTGAAGCCAAGCAAAAGGCGAAAAACAAATCTATTCCATTGCGTGATTTGATATACGCATTTATTTACCCCCCACTGCGTATGGCAAGCGAGGATAAAGGCGGAAAAAGTTTTGTGAAGTTGCAAGCTCGACTTCATAACGAACCCAAAAGTATTGAAAACGCATTGCGATCCAAGCTATATGACGCAACTAGCTTGCGCTTCATGGAGGAGTTAAAAATTACACTCCCGAAATTAAGTGAAGAATCCATCGCTTGGCGCTTGATCTTTGTTATGGGTCTATATTTATATGTGGCTTCGAATACTGGGCGTATTGAAGTAATCTCAAAAGGTCGTTGTAAAGGCGGAAACCTCGCGCAAGCTATCCCTGAAATTCTGGATTTTTGCGAACAAGGCTTCCTTGCACCACCTACTCAACCTTAGCACCCACCTCTTTCACAATTTTTTCCCAGCGAGTAACTTCTTCGTTCATATATGTATTGGCCTGCTGAACCGTACCGCTCATAACAACTAGCCCAGCTTTATCCATCTGCTCTCTTACATCGGGTAATTCCAAGACAAAGTTGACGGCTCTATTCATTTTTTGAACGATGTCATTTGGCGTTTTAATTGGCGCCATCATGGCTGACCACGTGTAATCCTTGATTTGCGGATAACCCAATTCAACTAATGTGGGAACTTCAGGTAAGTTTGGAGAGCGCTTATCGCTTGAAATAGCCAAAATTCGAACCTTGCCTTGCTTGGAGAACTGATAAACACCAGCAACCGCTGTACAGGCAATTGGCGTTTCACCACCAACGACTGCCATTGAAGCAGGTCCCGCCCCTTTATAGGGGATGTGATTAATATCCGCTTTCCATTGAACTTTGAATAAATTTTCACAGGTCAAATGCGGAGTTGTTCCATATCCCGGGCTTGAGTATGACAACTTATTCTTGCTTGCATACTCCCTCAACTCTGCTAAGTTTTTGACTGGCACAGACTCATTCACGCTAATAACATTGGCTTGGGTTGAGATAAATGCCACAGTCGTAAAGTTTTTTCCTGGACTGTAGCCGGCTGCTGAACCATACAGGGCGGGATTAACTGCAAAGGCTGCAGAGTTCACTAAAAAGGTATAGCCATCAGGAGCGGCATTAGCAACCATTTGCGCAGCAACGTTTCCTCCTGCACCCGCTTTATTTTCAATAAACACCGATTGCTTCAATATCTCTGCAAGCTTAGGGGCAATGATGCGGGCGGACATGTCAGTTGGACCGCCAGGTGGAAAACCCACTACTAACTTAATCGACTTATCAGGATAGGCAGCTGAGGCCGTACCTGCTAACAGACTGACGCCTGCTAATAGACTAAGCTGAATTAGCTTCTTTAAAGTACTTTGAATATTACAAGTGGAATGATGCATCCTACCCCCTCGATTTTTGGTATGTAAATGAGACTGTTTAGTGCAAACTTAATTGCGCTTATTTAATTGCCAAAGGATTGGTTGGCGAACCAACTGCCCCAGTAATTGGAATCGCAGGAGCAACAAACATAAACTCATAGATGCCATCTGCAGCACAGTCATCAGCAATATCTTTCACATAGAAGATTTCACCCATGGTCATGCCCATAATTGGAATGGTGATCCAGTGCCATGGCTGGTTAATTCCCGCCTCAGATTCATTCGGGCGAACCTCGCATCCCCAGGTATCACTAGCCAATGCCGCCAACTCGGTACGCTGAATCCATTCAAGAGTTTCAAAAGCAAATCCTGGGGCATCGCCACCAGGATATCCATCCCAGCTTCCCGATTTAATTTTCTCTTCCATTTGACCGGTGCGCACAATGATGTAATCACCGCGCTTAATTTCAATTCCCTGCTTCTTGGCAGTGTCGTCCAAGTCCTTACAGGTAATTCCATATCCATCAGGCAAGCAGTCCATGCCTTTAGCTCTTGCTACATCCAGCAGAATCCCTCGGCCAACCATCTTTGCCTTAGTTTTCTCGATGCCGCATTTTGCTGCGCCAGCTGAAGAAACTTCACGACAATCATAGCCGTTGTACATGTAGTTTTCATAGAAAACGTGGCCCAAGCCATCCCATTGGGTACCGCATTGAAGCGGCATTACAACCATGTCATCTGCGGCTCGGATGCCCCGCTTATCCAATACACCAGCATAAGCATCTGTTCCAGTACGAAGCATGGTGTGGACTGGATTGATGCGCCCCATTGATGGGTACTTTGTTTTAGCACCTTGAGGACCGCTACTATCGAAATTGAGAGCCAACGAAATAACCTTACCCTTACGCACCAATTGTGCTGCCGCAACAATATCCTCCGGGCTAGTGAAATTCAGGGTACCTATCTCATCATCAGGACCCCATTTGCCCCAGTTTTTATATTTTTCAGAAGCTGCAGTCAAATCAGCGCGAGTAATTTTTTTCATTGTCTCCATTGCCTTATACAAATATTATTAAACACTTGTTTAAATTATCAGTGAAAACGCAACATGTCAATAGCTCAAATCAATACTCTTCAATTTCAGGAAATTTTGTCGTTCAAGTAGCCAATGGATTAGCTAGAAGTTTCAACTTGCTAACGTTCAATCTCATGGGGCGGCATACCTACCCATTTGCGTCTTTACTGCCGCTTTCACGATTCTTGACACCTCCCTAACGGCGGGGAGATGGGCGTTATCAGTTCTTGAGGCAAGCACCAAATCTCTACGTAAATCTTTCATTTCAATCGTAATTGCCTGTAGCTCATCGCCATTTAACTCCACATGAAATGCACTAGCAGGGGCAATCGTAATAGCTTTGCCCGCCTTAACCAAGCTACGAATGGTGTCAATCGACTCTATCTCCGCAATGACATTTAATGAAGATTTTTTGCTTGCTTTAGCCTTCAGGGTCAATGCCAACATTCCGGGAGTCAGAATAAGCGGCAATTGATCTAACTCATCCATCGTCATCGGACTTTGCCTGGGAAGTATTCCAGCAATACCAATCAGGCAAAGCGGCTCTGAAATCAATGGCGTCAAGTGAAGTTTATATGATGGCAATGGGTTGGTAAGGATAGCGATATCCAAAAGTCCAGTTAACAAAAAGTCATTTAACCGAATACTTCGACCCTCCATAAGCCGCATATGAATTCCGGGAAATTCTTGTAGGGTGTCAGACACAACCTTTGGCATCAGTATCGAGGATATGGTTGGGCTAGCGCCGAATACGATTGATCCTTTAGGCTTTGAACGAAGTCCTGAAATCTCATGTTTTGCCTGAGCCACCTCACTCACAATGCGATTGGCGTACTCCAACAACTCCCTACCAGATGCCGTCAACTGCACGCCTCTTGCCAATCGATTAAATAGAATAGTGTTGAGCTCACTCTCTAACTGCTTAATATGGCGAGTCAATGCAGGTTGAGCGATCCCCAATTTCAGAGCTGCCGCTGAAATATTGCCAAGTTCCGCAATGGCAACAAAGTAATTAATGCTTCTTAACTCCATAATTCAGAGGCCTCCATCTGATCCATATCAATTTGTTATATCTTAAGCCACAAAAAAGGTATTTGTGAATATTTCAGCTTTGCACTTAAATTGAGTCATAAAAAAATAATAGAAGTGGAGGAGACAATGTCTAAGATATTGACACTGGCCATGATGGCATTTGCTATTCATGGCGCGGCTTGGGGTCAGGGGGCGAATAATTACCCAACTCGCCCCATTACTGTGATTGTTCCGATGTCAGCCGGAGGTACGGCCGATCTGCTAGCGCGTAATCTCGCTCCTTTACTGACAGAAAAGCTTGGTCAAAGCGTAGTTGTAGATAATCGAGTCGGCGCAAACGGTGCAATTGGAGAAGAGATATTTTCAAGGGCTAAGCCAGATGGCTATACCCTGATGATCGAATCCACCTCTATTGCAACAAATCCCTGGATGAGCACCTTAAGCTACGATCCTAGAAAAGCATTCATACCCACGATCCAAATTGCGGCAGTCCCCCTAGTTCTTGTCGTAAACAATAATGTAAACGCACAAACTGCTAAAGAGTTTATTGCCTTAGCGAAAGAGAAGCCTGGAAAAATGAACTATGCCTCGTGGGGCAATGGAAGTATTGGCCAGTTTGCAGGAGAAATTTTTAAAATTTCCACGAAAACGGACATAGCTCACGTGCCTTACAAATCAACCGCACAAGCCCTCAGCGATACCCTGGCTGGCCAAGTAGATGCTATGTTCCCCACTTTGCCCCTAGTATTGCAACAATTGGGAGCAGGCAAAATTGGGGCTCTAGCACTAGCCTCAGCAACACGATCTCCTCTCGCACCCAATATTCCAACAATGGCCGAGGTTGGCGTTCCCGGTGTTGAAGTGGAAACATGGTTTGGAATCTTTTTACCGACAGGCACTCCAGAAAGCATTGTTAATAAAATTAATCAAACCACTCAAGCTATTTTGAATACCCCTAGCTTCAGGGCGAATCTAGAAAAACAGGGGTTTAGAGTAATTGGTGGAAGCCAAGCTGATTTCAACAAATACTATCTTGCCGAAATCACCCGCTATGGGAACATCGTCAAAGAAGCTAACCTCAAAGCGAATGACTAAATGAATCCACTACAAATCGGCGCAAATGATAGCGTTGAAGATCTTATCTCCAAGACTGCATCCGCAAGGAAATGGCTTGATACCACAGGAGAAGACCTGACTGTTAAGGCAGATGCAATTACATTAAGAGTAAGTGCCCATATCCCTGGAAACTCGCCAGCTGTCAAAGATGTATTTGAGCCAGCATTTAAACGCTTACAAATAATGACCAAAGGCGCAATTCAAGTCGAGGGTTACTGGGGTGGCAGTCTACATAAAGAGCGTGAGGGAATTGATGCGCTAATTAATAATGTGACTGACATGTGCCCCGTATACTCAGCATGGGATGCCAAGATATTTCCAGCCGCACAGAGCCTTAGCTTACCCTTTATATTTCCAAGTGCCGAGGTTGCTACCGCAGTCTCGGAGGCTCTTTATCACGACTACTTCAAAAAAGATTTTGAATCTAATCAAATCTTAATGGGTCGCCTAGTTGCCACCAGCGAATATAACCTCTTTAGTCGTGAGCCAATGAATTGTCTTGATGATTTAATTGGTAAGAAAATAGCCTGTAGTGACGGCATGGAGTTCGATATATATCAAACACTCGGTGCTATCCCCGTCGGCTGCAGCACCCCAGAGGCTAAGAAAAAATTTGCTAATAAGGAAGTTGATGCCGTATCTATATCAGATAGCGCGGCACATACAGCGGGAATCTTTCAAGATGCCCGCTATAGAACTTCTGCAAATTTAGTACGAGTGAATCTAGAATATGGACTCTCACATCATTTTTGGAACAAACTTTCTCCAGATTTGAAAATAATTGTGAATCAATGGTTAAGAGCATTAGCGCAAGCCGGAGCACAATTATTTTATGGTCTAGCAGGCGCTAGAGCTCGAGTGGCTTTTAAAGAAGCGGGTATGCAATTTATCGACATCAATCAAGAAGAAATTGAGCGTTGGAACCATAAATTGGCTGGTGTACAAGATCAATACTCTAATAAGATGAAGGCTCTAGGCTACCCCTCTGACGAAATGATTCACGCAATCGAAGGGTCAACTAAACACTTTAGCCAATACTCTGCGGATGAGCTATTCGAAAATGCCCTTAATCACCCGCTCACGAATATTACGCCCCTAGGATAATTTAATCATGCGGGAAAAAACAGTTGGCATTATCGGGCTTGGCTTAATGGGGCAAGCCTTCTCAACAAGATTGCAGCGTAATGGCTTTATCACTCTCGGTTATGACATAAACGATGAACGTTGCAACGAGTTTGGCAGAGAAAAGGTGCTTGCATCACCCATTCAACTAGCTGAAAAAACCGACACTCTTATCCTTTGCCTGTTTGACGCTAAACAAGTTCATGATGCTCTACTTGGCCAGAGCGGCTTACTTTTAACGCCGCGCGATACACCCCTGAATATTATCTGTACCAGCACTTGTGAACCAGAGGCAATTCGTGACATCGCTGATGCCTGCACAAATTATCCAGTTCGATTTATTGAAATGCCCATTTCCGGGACAAGCAAACAAGTAGCGAATGGAGACTGCCTTGGCCTCACTGGTGGGGATGAAGCAATCATCAACGATCTATCATCCATCCTAGATGCAATGTGTAAAAAAAGGATGCATGTTGGTGACATTGGTAGCGCCAGCAAAGCCAAACTAGCTATCAACCTAGTTTTAGGCCTCCATCGAGCCGCCCTTGCGGAGGGTCTAGTATTTGGCAGTCGAATTGGATTAGATCCAGATATCCTTTTAAATCTATTTCAAAATTCAGCTGCGGCATCCAGTGTTATGAGTATTAAAGGCCCTCTAATGACTAAGCGAAAATATGATGAGCCTCAAAGTCGTGTTGATCAAAGTCTAAAGGACTTTGGTCTGATTCAAAAACTCGCAACACAAACCAATCAGCCACTTCCTCTAGCAACTCAATATATAGAATTGCTGCAATCCTGTCTTGAACAGGGTGAGGGAAAACAGGATAACGCAATCATATTTGAGGCCATTCGGCGTCGTGGGAGCTCCAATTGAAATCAACTGCCATTCGCTATGCGACAGCTTTTTCCCTAAAAATCCCTCTCATCAAGCCAATGCTAATGGCCGGGGTACATATTACCCATGCAGAAACATTCATTGTCCGGCTAGAGACCCATCAAGGCATCGTTGGGTGGGGTGAAAATACAGCAGCCCCCAGCCATGGCGGCCAAACTCTTGAACAGATGGAACATGCGTTTCATCAAGATATTCATACCCTGCTAATTGGTCAGGACTCACGTTGTTTAGCAGGCATTACCAACTTAATTGCTCAAAAGTTTCCAACGGGAAGTGGAGCGGTTGCTGCAATTGATATGGCTTTATATGATCTTCTAGGCAAGGAACTGGGAGTTGATTCTTGCACTTTAATGGGTGGAAGACAAAGAGACGAAATACCTCCGCTATGGCTAATTGGAACCAAGTCAGTAGAAGCGGATATTGCCGAAACCGAGAAATGTCTTGCTCTTGGCTATCGTTTTTTTAAGCTTAAGCTTGGCGTGAAATCGGTCGAAGAAGATATTCAATCGCTGGTGGGCATGCGCAAGATCTTAGGCCCTGAAATCCAAATTTGCGCAGATGCCAATATGGGCTACAGTACCGAGCAAGCTGTTACCTTTTTACAAGGCTGCAGGGATGCAAACGTTGCCTTTTTAGAGCAACCGCTTGCGAAGGAAAATATTGCAGGACTTAAGCACATCTGCGATCTCAAACTTGCGCCCATTGGACTCGATGAGTCCATCACTAGTAGCGCAGATATGATTAAGGCCAAAGAGTATGGGGTTTCCGGCGTTTCACTCAAGACGCTTAAATTGGGCGGGATTAGTGGCGTCATCCGAAGTGCGGCAGTATGCAATGCAATGGAACTGCAGATTAATCTTGCAGGCAAGATTGCAGAGACATCCATTGCATCTGCGGCAGTTTTGCAACTCAGTGCCGCGTTAAATGGTGTGAATTGGGGTGTTAGCCCGAGTCACTTGTATTTGGCTGAAGATATCGTAGATAAGCCCATTCAACCCGTTAATGGCATGTACTCGATCCCTAATGCTCCCGGCCTCGGAATAGAGGTGAATGAAGATCAATTGAAACGTTTTCACGCGTAATTTTTAGCAAGGGCAAGTATATGGTCAATGTCGCTTTAATTGGATTTGGATGGTGGGGGAAAAATTTAGCGAAAGCGATGGAGGGAGAGCACTCCAAACTACGACTCGCCATGATTGTGACCAAAGAACCTTCTGAAGCGTCTGAATACTGCCAATCTAATCATATTATTTTGAGCAATGAATTCGATGACGCCTTATCCAATCCTCAGATTCAAGCAATTGTTTTGGCTACACCCCATTCAATGCATTCAGATCAAATTGTGGCCGCGGCAAAAGCAGGTAAGCATGTATTTTGCGAGAAGCCATTAGCACTGACATATGAGGATGCTGTCAAAGCCATCAGAGCATGTGAAGAAAATAATGTCAGGCTTGCGGTAGGACAAAATAAGCGATTTTGGCCATCAATGGCCAAACTCCGAGAAGTAGTCGCTAGTGGAACCCTGGGTACCTTAATGCATATTGAGGGCCACTACAGTAATGAACATTCGACAAAGTTCTTCTCTGAATGGCGCGATAAACCGAGTGAATCACCTGCTGGCGGATTGACCGGGACAGGTATTCATATTATTGACGCCATGGTCAACTTAGCAGGAAAGGCAAGCCAAGTGTCTGCCCACGTTGCTAGCTTTAGGTCGGGCAAAGATCCACGAGATGCCACCTCAGTCAATGTCGAGTTTGAAAATGGGGTGAGTGCGTATTTCGCGATGGTTAGGGCTACACCAATCTTTTGGCGCATACATGCATTTGGAGATGCGGGTTCTGTAGAGGCTATTGGCGAGACTGAATGCATTGTGCGTAGAAATGGAAGCTTAGTCGATCGCTTCACCTATCTAGCCATTGACTCTATTAAGGCGGAGCTAGATGCATTTGCAATTTCCATTACATCAAATGGTGAAATACCCTACCCAATCAGCACAAAAGAAATGGGCGAAACAATCAATCTATTTGAAGCAATTGTGCAGTCGGTTAATACGCAGTCTAGAGTTAAGGTACACCCCTGAAAGCATCTTGTCATCAAACCTTAGCTCCATTAACTGCATTAGGATTTCCAGGCAAAAATTCTGAAAACACCTAGAGCATTTTCAAGAAAATTATGCTAAAAAATGAATCAACTCAGAGAGTGTTAGCAAGCATTTATTCAATTTATACGGTATTTATAAAAAACAAAATTCAAACCCATTCGGAGACAATCATGCAATCGAAGCTTAGCTTTTACGCCATTAGAAGGACACTAGTAGCGATACTTTTCTTGCCATTAGTTGCGATCGCTCAAGGCTATCCAAATCATGCAATGAAAATTATTGCCCCCTTTCCGCCGGGTGGAACCAGTGATCTTTTGAGCCGGATTATTGCCCAGAAACTTGGAGATTCTTTGGGTCAAAGTATTATTGTTGAAAATAAACCCGGTGCAAATGGCACTATTGGCCTGGAAGCAGCAGCCAAAGCCCCTCCTGATGGTTACACATTACTACTCTCTACCAGCAGCATCATTCTAAATAATCAGTTTTTATATAAAAAACTCAGCTATGACTGGTATAAAGACTTTGCGCCTATCTCCATGGTTGGCATTGCAGGTCAGGTTCTAGTTGTAAATCCAAACTCACCCGCAAAATCAGTCAGTGAACTTGTGGCACTGGCAAAAGCCAAACCTGGTGAAATTAATTACGGCGCCGGTGCAAAAGGCAATACAGCACATCTAGCCGCCGAAAAGTTTGCATCTGCAGCCGGTATAGATATCACCCACATTCCATACAAAGGAAATGGCCAGGCAACTGCGGCACTGGTCGCAGGCGAAGTACAGCTAGTTTTTTCGGATATGGCGCCTGCGCTTCCATTTATCAATACAAAAAAATTAGTGCCATTAGCCGTTACAACTTCGCAACGCTCTGCCTCCCTGCCTGATGTCCCCACAATGGTGGAGCTTGGATACCCGAATTTTGAGTCTGTTGTTTGGTGGACTCTGGTAACCCAAAAAGGCGTTCCTGAGCCAATCATTCAAAAGTTAAACGCCTCTCTTGAAAAAATTATGAGCTCAACTGATGTAAAAGATAGCTTCCAAAAATTAGGCGTAACCCCTCTTTTCAGCACGCCTAGTAAAGTGAATGAAATCGCCAGGAAAGATTCCTTAGCGGCAGGAGAGCAAATTAAAAAGCTGAATATTCCAAAAGAATGAGGTCATCCATAACATTCCAACAAAAAAACACCAACCTCGAGTTGGTGTTTTTTTATTCCTATAAAACTACTCAGTCAATTTTAATTCCAGAGTCTTTTACTACTTTTGCAAACTTACTAAATTCAGTTTTAACAAGTGCACTAAATTCCGCCGGCGTGCTTCCTATAGGGTCCGCACCCTCACGAAGAAAGCGATCACGAATTTCGGGCTGCCTAATAGCTCGCGCCGTTTCCTTATAAAGCTGCTCTATGATCTGCGGCGGAGTATTGGCAGCAACGAACATGCCAAACCAAGTATTAATATCGTAACCAGATAATCCAGCTTCGGCTAAGGTCGGTATATCTTTTGCAGCCAAGGAGCGCCCAATCGTAGTTACTGCCATGGCTTTAAGACGCCCCTCTTTAACCAAAGGCAGGGCATTAACAATAGGAATAAATGCAACCTCGACCTCACCAGCAACAACGGCATTTAATGCTGGACCGGCACCCTTGTAGGGCACGTGAACCATTCCCGCACCAGTTGCTGAATTAAACATCTCACCAGCCAAATGACTTCCGGCACCATTCCCCGAGGTTGAATAATTCAACTTCCCAGGATTGGCTTTAGCGTATGCAAGGAATTCTTTAACGTTATTTACAGGAACTTTCGAGTTAACCACTAATACGAATGGCATTTGCGCTACCTGTGTTACTGGCGCAAGATCTTTTAAGGTATCGTAATTTAAACTTTTGTAAAGATGGGGGGCAATCACGGTACTAGTTGATTGAGCCATCAATACCGCGTAACCATTCGGGGGAGATTTTGCAACAAACTCAGCTGCGATAGTACCGGAAGCGCCTGATTTATTTTCAACCACAATGCTTTGCCCTAAATACTCACCAAGCTGATTGCTGATGGTGCGTGTAATAAAGTCGGCTCCTCCACCAGCAGAGGCGGGAACAATAATCTTAATTGGCCTATTGGGGTATGGTTGCGCACTCGCTACATTGTGAATACATACCAAACTTAACAATATCCCAATAAAAACAAATACTTTTCTTAATAAATTGAATTTCATACATTACCTCAAAGTAACTACGATGGTTTTTATCGCAAAAGAATGTTTGCAAAGCAATTCTCAAGCACTTAATCTGGAGATGCCCCTGAATCCTTCACCACTACCGCCCATTTTTTAAGCTCACCTTCCACAAATAGTTTGGCATCTGCAGGCGACTTACTTACAGTAATATTTGCGCCACCATTGATAATCCTCTCGACAACATCTGGCATAGCTAAAACTTTGGTAATTGAATCAAAAAGTTTGTTAGTGATGGCGACCGGCGTACCTACCGGCACCATAATCATTTGCCATGATCCAGTTTTAAATTCTGGATAACCTAATTCCATCAAAGTAGGAACATTTGGTAAGCCAGGCTGCCTCGTAAGACCAGTGACTGCATAACTTTTCATCTTATTAGCAATCATGAATTGCTTGACAGAGGGTAGCGTATTAAACATTACCTGTGTTTCGCCGCCAATTAATCCGATCGCCGCAGGACCACCGCCACCCTTGTAGGGCACATGCGTCATTTTTGTCCCAGTCATCTTCATCAATACTTCCATCTCCAGACGATTAGCGCTACCACCTCCAGGAGTTGCAAAATTAAACTTGTCTGGATTTGCACGCAAATACACAATCAACTGAGAAACGTTATTGGGTGGGAAATCATTGTTTCCTACCAATGCACTCGGGACATCTGCAACCTGAGTTACGGGAATAAAATCTCTGAGTGGATTGATATTGAGATTTGGAAATAATGCTGGATTAATTGCAATAGTTCCAATATTTCCCAGAAAGATAGTGTAACCATCAGGAGCAGCTTTAGCGGCCGCCTCCATACCAATATTGCCAGCAGCCCCCGTCCGATTATCAACAATCACTTGTTGACCCAAGACTTCGCTCAGCTTAACGCTAAGAATTCTGCCGATAAAATCCGATGCTCCTCCAGGGGCAAACGGAATGATCATCTTTACTGGCTTGTTAGGGTAAGTAGCTGGCTGTGCAAATACTGTAAGACTTTGCAAGGAGCCTAGAGTGAGAACCAAACAAGTTGCGGATACTCTAAAAACAAATTTGAGGAACATAGGTAATTCCTTATGAGTAAATTGAGATCTTAGTAAATATCGTCACTAGGCTCTATTGGCAATGAAATGGGCTTTTTCAATCTTGCAGATAGATCGAATGCCTTTGTTAGCATTAAATTGCGATGCGCCTCTGCTGCCGTAGCAGCCGGGGTAGGCAAGCCTAACGCCACACGATTTAGCCAAGACTCTGTCTCTTCTCTCATTGGACCCCGAAGCTCTCCCAAAGCCATATCACCTGGAGGATAGCTGCCCATGAAATCAACACGTCGCGCCGAGTCTGGAGCATAGCCCTCGCCCTGAGATTTACTCGTTGCAAGAACAATGTCACGATGAGTATCATCGATCGTCAATACACCCTCGGTTCCAACGATGCCAACATCTAAGCTGTAGACCGCTCCTGGCCAAACCACTGGCAACGCCCAAGAAATAGTCGATTGATAAATGGTTCCATCGGAAAAGGTAATGACTCCGGATGTTGCATCAATCCCCTTCCACTCTGGACCTAGAGCCTTATCAATGGATCGAGCATAAATTTCTACTGGAGTTTTACCCTCCATCATCCACATTACAATATCGAGAGCATGCGTTCCAGATATCACCATCGGTGAAATTTTTTCAGGATGATCAGTGCGCTTATAGTTATCAATTGCTACCAATCGATTCATAAAAGCACGAGATGAGACCAGTGTGACGTCACCTAGTTGACCTGTGCTCACCTTCTCTTTTGCTGCCAACCAGCGACGACGAAATCTTTGGGTATAACCAACAACCGCATCTACCCCGGCTGCCTGTATAGCCGCTAACACTCTCGCCGAATCCCCTAGGTCCGTGGCTAAAGGTTTTTCGATCATTAATGAATGCTTACGCTCTGCCGCCAATAAAATCGGGTCAACATGCAAATGCTCATCGGTTGAAATAATGGTTGCATTAACCTCGGGCCTATTTAATAACTCACGGTAATCCGTGGTTACAAAATCCGCCTTTAGCTTTTCAGCTATCAGCTTAGCGCGCTCTGGGTTCTTCTCAGCAATTCCAATCCAACCAACCTGAGCATGACGAGCAGCCACCTCTCCACGGAACAATCCAACGCGACCCGCTCCAACAATAGCTAGACCTATATTTTTTGCTTGTCTATCTCTCATGTTTAGCCTGCAACTACTTTCAACTTCTCTTCAGGAAGCGGCAAATAGACAGGCTCACCAGTCTCCGCAGACAGATCTGCTGCCATGTACACTTCCATTACAGTTCGAGCTTGCTCTCCGGTAACTAAGACTGGTCGATCCAGTGCAATAGCCTCAATAAAGTAAATAGTTTCTGCCGCCATTGGGCCAGCAAATACATGGTCAACCTTTTCGCCAGGCATTGTGGACATTGGGAGCTGCATCCCTTTTTCCATGGTGTTGATCACTACATCTTTGTGACTATCATCCACCATCACTGCACCATCAGTACCAATAAACTCAATCCAAGTTGTTGAGAAGTTTGGATAGCCCAACGGCAAACTCCAACCACCACCAACAACAAATGAAAGCCCGTTATCCATGGTGACAGTAATCCACTGAGAATCCGGAACATCCGCGCCAGTAGACTCGCGCATAGCGCCATAGTTCACTTGTGAATAAATTTTCACAGGCTTTGCGGGCTCCAAACACCAAAATACGAAATCTAAATCATGTGTTGACTCCATCGCCGCTGGAGATAACTTGACGCGACCACTAATTTTTTTACCAAGACTGCGGGTGATATGTCGACTAACCAAAACACTCACAGGTCGACCAATCGTGCCATTTGCAATGGCTTTCTTAACATAAGCAAACTTTGGATTAAATCGCTGTGAATACCCAATCGTAAACTTCAAATTAGATTTCTTGGCCAATGCAATTAACTCATCCGCTTCTGCGAGTTCCAAGGCAATTGGCTTTTCCATGAATACATGTTTTCCAGCCAAAAGCGCATCTCTGGCCATCGGATAGTGCGTCGTTTCTGGAGTTGCAGAAATAATCACCGCATCTATGTCTTTAATTTTTAGAATATCGCGGTAGTCTGTGGAAGCCGTTTTAGCGCCAACCAAATCCGCCATTTCCTTGAGGCGCAGTTCATTTGTCTCGGCAATATGAATGTCCTTAATTAAGGAGCTGCCTCGCGCTGTTTCTGCACGAATACCACCACACCAGCCTGTACCGATAATTCCAAGGTTGATCTGTTTCATTTTATTGTCTCCTCCAGTTATTTTGATTTTTATGCTTATGCCTTGATTGCAGCATTCACTCTAGGCATCACTTCTGTAGCAAATAATTCCATTGAACGACGTGCCAACTTTGGATCCATCCAATCATGGCAAGCATAGAGCAGGTTACCAAAGTCACCAACCACATCTCTGAACGCCAAAATCTGATCAACTACTGAATCCACTGTACCCGCAAGCACAAGTCGCTTAGTCACAAAATCAGCTGTGATTTCTGAATCGGGTGTGTTTTGATCTAATTTAAATAGATTGCCACGCCCACCACCACCCACCAGCTTGCGAACCAATTGTTTAAAGTAGAAATGATATGGACCACCCTCTTCTAATGCATAGCGTCTTGCTGTTGCCTCATCATCCGCCACAAAAATACTTTTAGCAACACGCCATTCATCAGGATGAGCCACAGCTCCGACAGCTTCGCGGCCTTCAACATACTTAGGCCAATGTGTTTTAACCCACTCCGGAAGTAGGAATGGAGCGGATATCGGCTGCCACCCTCGCTTAGCCATCTCCGTCACCCCTTTAGAAAATGGAGCAACCGCAGTACCCACAATTAATGGATGTGGTTTTTGGAAGGGCTTCATGATGAAACCTTGCCCAATTTCTGGAGCCATTGTTTTTTCAACTGAGATATTCCAATAGTCGCCTTTAATGTTGTACGGAGGCTCTGACTCCCATATCTTTAAAACGGTATTAATTCCCTCAACAAACATCGCATTTCTATCTTTGTCCAGATTTCCAAAAACCTCAGCATCAGACATCAAACCACCAGGGCTGATACCCATAATAAATCTGCCTTGCAGCAAGTGATCCATCATGGCAGCCTGAGCGGCGATGTTTGCTGGATGGGAGTTAGGCACATTAATCGTGCCCGTGCCTAGCTTAATATTTTTTGTTTGATGAATCAGCGTTGCCAAAAAAATCATCGAGGAGGTAATTGTCTCAGCGGCATCCGTTACATGCTCACCAACATATGCTTCGGAGAAACCCAACTGATCGGCCAAGATAATGGCATCTTGATCCTCCTTCAGGGTTTCAACAATATTTCTTCCTGGTGGATGCAAAGGCATCATAAAAGTACTGTATTTCATCATCTCTCCGATTGATTTACTTTTTTAAATATTTCATTGCACTTGCTATTTCAAACCTCAATAGCTTTTGCATATGCTCCATTACAAAAGAGGAGCGTATCTTTTTTTAGGTAGGAATAGCGCACAATTTTTCCTAAAAATAGAATGTGATCACCAACCTCTTGCGCACTTAATGTTTCACATTCGATATTGGCTGCGCAACCATGAATCACGGGCAGGCCGCCAAGTCCTGCGCTATGCTCTACTCCAGCAAACCGATCATCCGATGGTTTTGCAAACTGATTGGATAAGTGGAGCTGATCCACGCCCAACACATTAATCACGAAACGACCCGATTCCTGGAAAACTGAAAGATTTCGAGATTGTTTGCCAAGACTCCATAAAACAATTGGGGGATCCAGCGATACAGAACTAAACGAATTAGCCGTTAAACCAATCCGCTCTCCAGAATTGGCGACCGTTGTCACAACCGTGACACCCGTTCCAAAGCAACCCAAAACATTTCTGAGCTCTCTTGAGTCAAACTTATCGCCACAAACTTCAATGCTCATATTCCATCCCCGCCCGTTGATAAATCAACTGAATTAAGTAATCACTTGATCACTTTATAAGTGATCATTTGATCTATATCAATAAGGGAAAACCCTATTAATCCGAGGCGAACAACTGAATTAAGGCTTGGAGCGCCTTATCAGATCAGGGATCATCTCCTTAGCACCAGCCAGAAATGCGGTAATCGTCTGATCAATAATTTCATCGATATCTAGAGTTAGAGGTGCATTAAAGACCCATAGGCGCTGCCCCAGATAAAACACTCGAGCATTAATACCCCAAATGAGTTCTACCTCCTCCTCTGTCAAGGGGGCAATATCAAAACCCGGCAAACCAAGCTCTAAGCGCAACTCTTTAGCAATTGGCTCTAGGACTCTGCTGCGCAGAAAATCAAGATATCGAGCATTAATGTTTTCACCCCTTAAGCCAGAAAACATAAAAATGCGCACCCAATCATAAGTCAGCGCAACGCGAGCGTAGTCCTTATAGAAACGCAATAACCTGGCCTGCAGTGGGACAGTTCGGTCCGTAATAATGGATTCCCAGTATGGATTCCACCTACCAACATAAACCTCTTGATAAACGCGCTCAATTAAAGCGGCCTTCGATGGAAAATAGCGAAATATTAATGATTGAGTAACGCCCAGTCGCCGGGCAAGCTCGCGAGTGTCGCCATCAAATCCGACTTCGGCAAAAAAGGCAACTGCTGCCTGCGCAATTTCTCGATCACGATCTTCACGCCTTAACCTTCTCCTGGGAAGAGGAGTTGAGGATGCGGGTAGCGATTTTTTATTAGCGGCCGTAGACATACATTAGGTAATAGAGGAGACTTTCTCGATTAGACCACTCTCGGCTGATTTCATAATAGATTCGAGCGCAGCGACATTTGCCAACATCTCATCCGTCGTCACAGGGTAAGGGCTGATACCAAGCACACCCTTTGCAAAGGCCTCTAAGTTAGATCGCACTGTTGGGTGAGGGTCATTAAAGTATGTCACCTTTTCCTTCCCACTAAAAACCATACTAATATCCCAGCCAGTTGGATTTTCCGGATGAGTCCTATCACGCACCTCTACCCAACCCTTTGAGCCATAAACGGTAAATCGACCATCAAATGGCGTAGCTAGAATGGCGCTAATCAATGCAGTTGGACCGCCTTTAAAGCCCAACATGATTGCAAGAGAGTCCCCATTAGCAAAATTACTTGCCAATGTATTTAATCTCGCCAAGACAGATTCTGCTGGCCCTAATATTGCAATGGCCAAATCGACCAAATGAATACCTGTCGCAGATAATGGACCGCATGGAGCTAGCTCCTTAGAAAGGCGCCAATTGTCTGGAGGCAAAGCAAAGAATTTATCCTGACTGAAGTTCCCTTCAATTTGTAATATCGTACCCAACTCACCGTCAGCAATCCTCTTACGCAAATCCATGATTGCAGGTTCAAATCGCCTTTCATGGCCAATGCCCAAAAGCACTCCAGCAGCCTTACAAGCAGAGACGGCAGCAATGGCATCATCAAGCGTTAAACATAATGGCTTTTCACAAAATACATGCTTTCCAGCTTTTGCTGCAGCAGCGATCTGTGCCGAATGTAACTTATGAGGCGTACATAAAATCACTGCATCTACATTGGGATTAGATACGGCATCCTCATATAAATCAGAAACTTGAAAATTCGTTTTTTCGCCTAGCGCTTTTGCGGCATCTCGTGCCAGAGCCTCTTGCTCAACAACCATCTCTACTTTGACGAACTTGCTCTCCTGTAGGGTGGCGACAATAGTCTTTCCCCACCAGCCATAACCAATCACTGCGACACGAAGTTGTTTCTGACTCATATTTCCAATCTCCTAATATTCTATTTTTATTAATAATCTCACTTCAGAAACTTCAATACGGCATCTGTGAATTCAGATTCACGCTCAATATTTGAAATATGGGCAGCATCTAGTTGCAAATATTGACTACCTTTAATGGAGGCCTGCACTGCAGGGAATTCACTAACAGGCGCTGCCAAATCTGAAGAACCCGCAATCAAAAGAACTGGGCACTGGATTTCATTCATAAAAAGACGGGCATCATAATCTCTAACCGCTTTAGCACACGCAATAAAGCCATCTGCAGATGTTCCCGCAATCATTTGGCGCACCTTTTGGTCGATCTCGGGATTAGACTTCCGAAACCCCTCAGACAGCCAGCGATCTGCAGTCCCATCGAGAATTGCATTAATACCATTCTTTGCCACGGCCTCAATACGCTGATTCCATTGTTCTTTGGTGGCATCAATCTGGAATGGCCGAAAATTTGCCGCTACTAATGAGGTGACCCGCTCTGGATTCTTGGCTGCAAGATATAGACCTAACATTGCACCCAGAGATAAGCCAAGAAAAGAAAATTTCTGGATATTCAAATAGTCCAACAACCCTAATAAATCCTGGCGTAAATCTTCTATATTGGCTTCATTGCCCTGAGCGGGTGTGTCTGCATGACCCCGATAGCTATAACGCAAGATCTGATAATGCTGCGACAGAGCCTTTACTTGGGCATCCCACATTTGAGGGGCGGCAGCCAAAGAATTTGCCAGCACCAATACCGGCGCCCCTAATTTACCTTCAAAAATAAATGCTGTTTGCGTTTTTACTTGCATTTCAATTACCTTTTCTTTAGGGATGTCATCATCGCGCAGTGTTTGCAACGGCCTTATTATTCCATTAAATTGATCAGTTGATCACTTATATGTTAGCAAAGATAAAGCAATCAGGGCTTGATTGATTCCAAGATAGGGCAAAGAAAAGGACCGCTCAAGCCCCCAGTTTGATGTAATAGGATAAAAATCACACTTTTCGGAATGGGTAGACTATCTTAATCAATCAATTCTTTTTCTACGGAGTAATCGATCAATGAAATTTAAAGCAAAACATCTTCCGCTATGGTGTGCATTCTGCGCCCTCTTAATTCCGTTATTGACAAATGCTGCCGAACTCAAAATCATGAGCGCCGGTGCAGTTGAACCGGGAGTTGAGATAGCAATTCATCAATTTGAGAAGAGCACGGGGAATAAAGTAACAATTCAATTTGGTACTGGACCTCAGTTAAGAGAGCGCTTAGCCTCGAATCAAGTATTCGATATATTAATAGCGCCAAATGCTTTAATAAATGAACAGCTAAAGCAGGGAAGGCTTCAGACAGGTATCAGCACATATATCGGAAAAGTTGGCGCAGGCATCACAGTCAGGGCAGAGGTTCCTAAGCCAGATATCCAAAATGTAGACGACTTAAAAAAATACCTACTAGCAGCTGATAGGATTATCTATAACAAGGCCTCTACTGGGATTTATCTAGATAAGCTCTTTACTCAACTTGGAGTAATGGATGCCATTCAATCAAAGGTAATCCGCTATGACAATGGTGAGTCTGTATTGATGCATATCATTCGGGGTAGTGGAAATGAAATCGGGTTTGGGGCAATAACGGAAATAAAATTATTTGAACCCAAGGGTTTGCAGTTTGTCGGCCCACTACCGTCGAATGTGCAAAATTACACCAGTTATGACGCAGGGATTGTAGCCACATCAATCAATGTAGAAATAGCAAAAAATTTTTTAATGCAGATGCAAGATTCACGATTAAATGGCCAGTTACAGCGTGTCGGAATTGAGTAAATCATTTATAAGACATGGCAACTAAAAACCGCCTAACCCTTCCTGATACCATCGCCGGCATTGTTAGGAAGCTGCAATAAGCAAAGCAACCCCACAGCACTAATGAGGGCAATAAATACCAAACTCATACGAAAATCTGCCAAGCTCAATACCGTTGCTTGCGCATCGCGAAGATTATGCGCAATAACCAAGCCCAAGGAAGCCAAGGCCACCCCAAGAGTATTTCCCAGCTGCATCGAGGTACTAGTAATGGCAGATGCTGAGCTAATCTGATTGGGTAAAAGATCTGCAAAGCCGATAGTATTAATAGAGGTGAATTGCATTGACCTAAAAATACCATTCAAAAACAAGATCAATAAGATGATTGGCAGTGACATGCTCGAATCAATAAATATACAACTGACTATAGAAAGCACCGACAAGACCCCATTTACTAACATCACTCGCTTAAAGCCATAGCGATGCAATATCGGAGAGGTGACGGCCTTCATGGCTAAATTCCCAATAAAAATACTCAACACCATTAGCCCCGCTACAAACGGATCCATGCCAAACACTAACTGAAACAATAAAGGCATCAAAAAGGGCACTGCAGTTAAAGTCGCTCTAAAGATGATGCCGGCTTTAATGCTCACAGCAAAACTCGGAATGTCTAATAGATTTAAATCTACCAATGGATAGGCACATCTTCGCATATGGCGGTAAGCAAGATAAGCGCATACTCCGCAAATTACCATCGTAGCAAGAACAAGCCAAAAATGCTCTTCAAGACGATGGGATAGCTCGAGGCCCCATATGAGGGTTGCTAGAGTCAATCCGCTAAAAACAAATCCAAAATAATCAAACGGCTTTTGCGCAATCTCTTGCCCGGGATCCAATAGTGAAAGGCTCATGTAAATACCAACAAGGCCTAGCGGAACATTAATAAAAAATATCCAATGCCAACTCGCATAGGTAGTAATGAACCCTCCAACAGCTGGACCAACCACGGGAGCAATTAAACCAGGCCAGGTAATTAATGCTATGGCGCGTATTACCCCCTCTTTCGGAGTTCGTTGCAATACCAAAGATCGACCAACTGGCACCATAAGGGCACCCCCAACCCCCTGCAGTACTCGAGCAAATATGAACATCGAAAGCGAATCACTTAAGCCACAAAGGATTGATGCTGCAGTAAAAATTCCTATTGCCAGAGTAAATATACGACGCGCACCAAATCGATCGGAAAACCATCCGCTGACAGGTATCAAAACAGCCAATGTTAATAAATAGCTTGTCATACCCGAAGCTACATCAACCGCACTAACACCAAAGTCTCTGGCCATCGATGGTAACGATGTCGTAATGACAGTGCCATCCAAATTCTCCATGAAGAAGGTGGCTGCCACTAAATAAATTACGAGATCAATATTTTTCGATTTCATTTTGAGGTAATCATAAAGCGTAAAGCAATGAGCGATACCCTCTAATGAAAACCATCATACCGAAGAATTGCATAGCAATTTCTCCGGAATATGCCCCATAATGATGCTGTTCGCCACCCGCACATTAGGGTTGCACTAAAAAATCTAAATCAATATTCATTCTTATGTGAGGGGAAGCCATGTTTTTTACTTGTAGCCCATTTTGCAGTGATCCAGCGCATCAACACGCAGCCGACAATTTCTACAATGCAACAGCTCAGGAGAGCTTAGCCGACAGCACTATTGCTGCGCTGCAAAGAGGTTCGAAATCGAATGTCCGCAAATCTACGAAAAAAACGAGTCAAGCTTCGGTAAAAAAAGAGGTTAAACCAAACGACAAGACCCGAATCATCAGCAAGGATCGTAAAGGCAAATTAAAGGTCGTTGATATCCACTGCCACTACCTCAACCCTGAAGTTGCCAAAAAAACTGAGTACTTGAATGCAGCGCAATACGATACTTCAATTATTTTTGCTAACGACTTAACGCGCCAAACGAATGTCAAACAAATGGCCGATAGGGCCTCAAAGCTTACTGGCATCACCGAACGAATTCGTGATATGGACAAAATGGGTGTTGATATTCAAGCAGTTTGCCCAGCCCCATTTCAGTATTTTTATTTCACTGAGCCAGATTTAGGGGCTAGCATCGCTAGAGAAGTCAATGAAGGTATAGCCAAGATCGTAGCCGATCACCCAGACCGCTTCGTTGGCCTCGGTTCAGTACCTCTTCAGAACGCCGACTTGGCAGTACGAGAACTGGAATATGCCGTCAAAAAACTGGGCTTACGTGGAGTAGAGATTAATACCAACGTCAACGGCATGAACTTGACAGATCCAAGGCTGAAGCTTGATAAATTTTTTGCCAAAGCCAATGAACTTGGGGTTGTGATTTTTATGCACCCAATTGGCACAACCCAAGCTGATCGCCTTGTAAATCACTACTTTAATAATGTGATTGGCAACCCCTTAGATACAACCCTGGCAGTAAGCCACCTGATTTTTGATGGCGTCATTGCCAAGAATCCAAAAATTAAATTTATCGCAGCGCATGGTGGTGGATACCTAGCTCACTATTGGGCACGGATGGATCATGCTTGGCGAGCACGTCCTGATTGTAGGACTGTGATCAAATCCAAACCTTCTAACTATTTGAAGAAAATCTACTTTGATACCATTACGTTCGACCCAACTATGCTGAGACATCTAATTGATGTATATGGCGCGGACCATATTTTATTGGGAACGGATTACCCTTATGACATGGGTGAGGTTGACCCTCTTGGATTAATCAACTCAGTCAAAAAGCTCTCAAAGGAAGATCGTCAAAAAATCCAGGGACTCAACGCAATGAAGTTACTAAAAATTAAAGCCTGACCCACCTGAGTGGGTCAGATTTAAATTAGTCCGCCTTAATTTTGTTTTCGCTAATTAATTTGGCATAACGGCTATTCTCTGATGCTAAATAAGTCTTAAATTCATCAGGAGTAGTCGCTTGTGCTTGCACACCCATTGCGGCAAAGCGCTCTTTAATTTCAGGATCACTCATTACCTTTACCAAAGAGGTGTAGTACTTCTCTTGAATGTCTTTTGGAGTTCCAGCCGGCAAATAAACCCCCCACCAAGTTAAAGCAACGAAGCCAGGCAAGCCCCCTTCTGAAAAGGTAGGGACCCCAGGAACTAAAGATGTTCTAGATCCACTTGTAATAGCCAAGGGGCGTAATTTTCCGGACCTAATATGTTCAGCTGCAGGTAACGCATCGGAAACAATAAAATCAATTTGTCCAGCCATAAGATCAATCAAGGCTAAACCACCCCCTTTATAAGGAACATGGGTCATTTGCACACCAGACTGACGCATGATCATTTCGGTGGCGATGTGAGACATGCTACCAGGACCACTAGTTCCAAAATTGAGCGCATTAGGCTTCGCTTTTGCAGCATCTAGTAAGTCTTGCAAGCTTTTATATGGAGAATTTGCAGGCACAACCAAAACATTGGGGCCAGACGCCGTCAAAGAAATAGGCGAGAAATCTTTTTCCATGTTGTAGCTAACCTTGCTCATGAGCGGATTAACCAAAGCAGGGCCAAAATTTCCCAGAACAAATGTATAGCCATCTGGGGCTTGTCGCGCAGCATATTCCATACCAATAGATCCTGCAGCGCCACCCTTGTTTTCAACAATAATTGGCTGACCCCAAAGCTCACCGAGCTTCTTCGCCATGAGTCGACCCATTAAGTCAGAACTTCCCCCGGGTGGATAGGTCACAATTAAGCGCACTGGCTTGGAGGGAAATGTTTGGGCCCAAACGCCTGAAGTGGCAACAGTAAATAAGCCCGCAATGACAATAAAAGAAAACTTCGCTAAATGAGATCGACATCTGGTAATCATAAATTTGCCTCCAGTTAACGCACCCTTCTAATTGAGAGTGCTAAATCTTATTATGCATAAAAAATAGAAATAAACATTGTTGCGATGCGGTATTAGTCAGAAGTAGGCGTCACCACTTAAGTGACGCCTCACCCCTTAACCTAAAAATTTTATTTTTTTGCTATCGCCAACCAAGATGTAACCAATTCAGATCCATCGGAAGCTCCATAGCCGGCAGCCGATGAGCGATCAAAGGAGCTTAAAGCAGCTTGGGCAACTGGTAATGAGTAGCCAAGACTTTTTCCTTCCTCAATCATGGTCTGCAAATCCTTGCGGATGGAATCTATATTAAAAAAAGTTGCTCCAGGCTTTCCACTCTTGAGTGCTGCCGCAATTTTTGGAGCACGCGCTTTCATCACGTTGGGCGCACCAGAAGTATCTGCCAATATGTCCAAGAGTCGCTCCGGATCTATTCCAATGGGCTCTGCAAGCGCAATCGCCTCTGAAAGAGACTCCCAGTAAACCAATAGGGGTAGATTGATTGCCAGCTTTAAACTAGATCCCGATCCAACTGCGCCAACATGCTCAACACGACGGCACATTTGTCGCAATAGCGGAAGAACCTGCTCTACGGATGAAGCTTCGCCACCGACCAAGCCCAACAAGGCACCTTCTTTTGCAGGCATAACTGAACCTCCAACCGGACACTCAACAAACTCACCTCCGGCACTAATCACCTTAGCAGCTAAAGCAATTTGCGTTTCAGGACGTACTGTACTCATCTCAATACAAACTTTGCCCCTCAGACTCGCAGACAAGACTCCATTGGGGCCAGAGTATGCAGCCTCAATTGCCTGAGCATCAGTCAACACAGATAAGATTATTTCAGCCGCTTCAACCACCTGAGCGGGAGAAGCCATTAATGTTGCCCCTAATTCAACTAGGTGAAGGGTCTTTTCTGGCGAGCGATTCCAAATAAAAACATCATGCCCAACATTTATAAGGCGCTCAACAATACCTCCACCAAGCCTTCCAGTACCAATCAGACCTATCTTCATCATATCTCCAAGTTTTGTTTTTATTATCGAGGGTCAATAGCACAACCCCACTTAACAGCGCCACAAATGAATGTCCACTATATCAATTTATGATCAAATAATGCAAAAGCGTCATTCGACATGACAAATAGTCGACCACGGCCCAACAAAATTCCATTAAGCTTTACGCTATTATTCATTTTTTATATAAGAGACAAATCATGGCCACATTAAAGAAAACCACAAGAAAAAAACCGGTTAAACATTCAATCAGCGCGCAAGAAACAGTTGGAGTACTTGGCTTAGGGATTATGGGATCCGCAATTTCAAGCAATCTTCTTAAGGCTGGGTTTGATGTGATTGGATTTGATCCAAACCCCGTCTGCCAAAAAAGATTAGCTAAAGCTGGCGGTAGAGTAGCTAAATCAGCGGCTGAATTAGGTAAGCAAGCCACGTATATTATTTCCTCGCTACCCAGCGCTAACGCTCTCATTGAGAACGCCAAAGCGATTGCTAGCAGCGGTAAAAAAGGGCTTATTGTTGCTGAAGCAAGCACGCTTGACTTAGATGACAAGGCAGCAGCAAAGAAAATTTTGGATGCAAAAGGCATCATTCTTTTAGACTGCCCTCTTTCGGGGACAGGCGCTCAAGCCAAAACAAAAGATCTATCTATCTACTCAAGTGGGCAATCCGCAGCCGTGAAGAAAATGGAACATGTCTTTTCTGGCTTTGCAAAAGCAAATTACTATGTGGGTAGCTTTGGTAATGGCATGAAATTAAAACTCATGGCCAATTTGTTAGTAGCAATTCACAATGTCTCAACAGCGGAAGCAATCTTATTAGGAAAAAATTGGGGCATTGATCCAGCAACGACCGTTAAAGTTTTAGCTGATGGTGCTGGCGGATCTAGAATGTTTAGCGTTCGCGGACCGGTGATGGTCAATGAGAACTGGGATGAAGCTACGATGAAGGTTTCAATCTGGCAAAAAGACATGAAGTTGATTACTGCAGCACTTGCGCAAACCAATACGCCTGCGCCGCTATTTGCCGCATCACAAGCTATCTATAATGCCGCCATGGGCGCAGGTCATGCTGAAAATGACACGGCAGCTGTTTACGATGTTCTACGCAGAATGAGCAAGCTTAAATAAATACGTTAGAAAGGTGAGCCAACAGGCCCACCTTTCTTTTTTTTGCTGCTCGATTAATCTTCTTTGTCGCCATGATCCGCTAGAAGACCAGCACTTTGTATGCCTTTAAGTGCACATATTTCATCATTAACAGAAGTATCGCCACTTACCCCAACAGATCCAATAATTTGACCCTGTTGGTTTTTTACTAATACACCGCCCCTTACTGGCACCATTTGTCCATCTGTCATTGCCTGCAGGGAACTCATAAAATGAGGCACAGCAAGCGCTCTTCGTTCAAGCTCGCGACCCCCAAAACCCATGCCCAAAGTACCAGCAGCCTTACCCCGTGCAATATCAAATCTCAGCAAACTCGTTCCATCATCAGCAAGATAGGCTTTAACAGCCCCACGTACATCCAGCACAACAACTGCGATGGGATGCATACCCATAGACCTTGCGCATTCCAATGTATTTTGAGCAATCGTCAATGCAGATTTAATAGATATTGTTTGAATAGAAATAGTCATAGTGTCCCCATAAGATATTGCAGTAATTTAAATGATAGCTCTGATTAGACTGTAACTCAGAACGTAGCCCTTCATCATTTACGAAGTCGCAATCCACAGGGAGCCCTGCTATCTCAACAACGAAATACAAATTCGAAGAGTTGCACCTATAATCGTTCGGTTTTTTACTCTTAAGCTCGCTATCGCCCCCGGTTTATTAGCTTAATTACCTATCCAGCTGCAAGTGAGGAAGGGTGTTTCGCGGAATGGTTAGGGGCTTCCATTCATTTACAGCATTCTTTTTAACTCTGGCCCTTTTGCTACCAATAGCATCCACTTGGATAGCTTGTCTATTTTCGATTGCAGTGGCAATTCTTACTCAAGTTGGCGTTTAATTCATTGTCAGACTAACCGCAAAATAAAAGTTAAATGGCTTTAATGGTCAAGCGTTGGTAATTTCGACTGAATAACCAAGGGTCTGCACCCATTGCCGGGTTGTGCTTAAATCATGAATATATGCCTATGGACTATGAGCCCACTAAGGTATTGATAAAAATCATCTGAAGAATGATCATAATGAACTGGAGATAATAATGAGCATCAAAGACTCTTTAGGTATTGCCAAACAAATATTTCGATTCGCCGTTCTTGCGATAGCCGTGTTCGCAGGGAGTACGCACATGGTTTTTGGACAGTCTGATTATCCAAATAAACCAATTCGCTTCATCATCCCCTTTCCTGCCGGTGGCGCTACAGATAATATCGCTCGCCCTCTACAAAACGAATTACTCAACACTACAAAATGGAATGTAGTCATTGATAACAAACCTGGCGCCGGTGGAAATATTGGCGCTGAAATTGTTGCTAAATCAACGCCTGATGGATATACCTGGCTCATGGCATCAGTTGGAACTCATGGAATCAATCTTCCCTTGTATACACAGGGAGGCGGCAAACTACCTTTTGACCCAATCAAAGACTTTACACCTATCACGTTGGTGGCAGAGCTTCCAAATGTCTTAGTCGTCAATCCTGCATTTGCTACAAAAAATAAAATTAATACGGTTAAAGATTTAATTGCTTATGCCAAAGCAAACCCCGGAAAAGTGAATATGGCCTCCAGCGGTAATGGGACATCTATTCATATGGCTGGCGAACTCTTTAAATCAATGACCAAAACGTATATGGTTCACCTACCCTATAAAGGTAGCCCTCCTGCGGTAACAGATTTGATGGCCGGGAATGTGGACATCATGTTTGATAACTTACCTTCCTCCATCAACTACATTCGCTCCGGTCGCCTCAAAGCTTTGGCGGTCACTACTGCTAAACGATCACCAGCATTGCCGGACTTACCAACCATTGCTGAAGCCGCGAATCTACCAGGATACGAGGCAACCTCATGGTTTGGCGTAGTTGGGCCAGCTAATATGCCTGCCGAAATTCTAAGTAAAGATAGCTCCGCTCTGATGGCTGCAATCAATAGCCCCTCTGTTCAAGAAAAATATCTTGCCATGGGCGCCCAGCCTGTTGGCAATACCCCTGAACAGTTCTCCAACTTCATTAAAAATGAAATTCTGAAATGGACAAAAGTAGTGAAAGACTCCGGGGCTAAAGTCGATTAATTCAGCAGCTTTAAAAAGCGATCTTCGGCAATAAAAAAGAGGGCAAGCCCTCTTTTTTATTTACGCAATACCCTACTTACCCAACTGAGAGAGCAACTTGCTTGGTGAGATCACCTCTTGATCAAGCACTAATTCAATTAACGCACCATGTTTACTGGCTAATGCTTTTGCAAATGCCGCCGTAAAATCCCCAGTTTTACTCACTCTGTAGCCCGGCATTCCAAAGCTATCGGCAAACTTCACAAAATCTGGATTGGTGAGCTCTGTTGCAATGACGCGCGACTTAAATTCACGCTCTTGATGCATGCGGATGGTGCCAAGCATGTTGTTATTCACCAATAAAATGATAGGGAAGGAACCATATCTAGCTGCAGTTGCCAACTCCTGGCAATTCATCATGAAGTCCCCATCACCACAAACTGCGATAACCACTTTTTCGGAATATTGAATTTTGGCAGCAATCGCCGCAGGTAAGCCATAACCCATAGATCCATTGGCTGGGGCTAATTGCGTTTTATATGGGCCATAAGGATAAAAACGGTGAACCCAAGTGGCAAAATTACCCGCACCGTTTGTCACAATAGAATTGCGTGGAATCGTCTCGCTTAACTCCTTCATGATGTGGGCTAACTGCAAATCCCCGGGAACCGTCACTGGAGCAGAGAATGCAAGATACTCTGAATGCGCCTGAGCCATCGCTTGGCGATCGTATTGCTGCCCCATCTTGATTTCATCTAAGGCTAAACAAAAATTTTCAGGGCTGCAGTTCAGGGCATACTCTGGCCTATAAACGCGCCCCAATTCTTCTGCCCCAGAATGCACATGAATTAACTTTGTATGAGCTTGCGGGGCTGACAAAATAGTGTAACCAGCGGTAGTCATCTCTCCAAGACGCTCGCCAACCACGAGTAGATAATCAGCATTTTTCACTCGCTGCAGTAATGCTGGGTTTGCACCAATACCCAGGTCACCAGCAAAACAAGGATCCAGATTATCAATCACATCCTGGGATCTGAAGCTGGTAGCAACTGGAATAGATTCACGATTTGCCCAAACCTGTAGAGCTTGACAAGCATGGGGAGTCCAATTTCCACCACCAGCAATAATCAATGGATTTTTAGCTTGTGAGAATTCCTTTAGCGCCCGAGAAAATTCCACCCGGTCTAATCCAGGCTGAACAATGTGTGCAGGAGGAACCGGATTTTCTTGCCCACTCATATAAAGCACATCTTCTGGCAGAGCTAAAACTACCGGACCCTTCCTTCCAGCCTGAGCCACATGAAATGCATGAGAAACAAATTCATCAATTCGGTCTACGCGATCAACACTTCCAACCCACTTTGCACATTCAGAAAACATGCGCCGGTAATCAATTTCCTGAAAAGCCTCCCGCTCCACCATGTCTGTACCCACCTGACCAACTAAGAGCACCATTGGTGTTGAATCTTGATAAGCAGTGTGCATTCCAATCATGGCATTTGATGCGCCTGGGCCACGCGTGACCATTACCACTCCGGGCTTACCAGTCAATTTGGCATAGGCCTCTGCCATGTATGCAGCCCCACCCTCTTGTCGGCAAGTAATAAATCGAAACTGAGGATGGTCAACCAAACCATTAAGCAGAGGCAGAAAACTCTCACCCGGGACACCAAAGGCAGTATTAACCCCTTGTCTCACCAAAGAATTTGCCAGAATCTGACCACCATTTAATGAATCGCCTTGTGTCGCCATTATCTCTATACCTTCTCTTCTAATAATGTATGTGTTGTTTAGAAAATTATCACACTAATTCAAAAGCAACCAAGCGAAAACGTTATTTGTGTCGAAGCAGGAAATATCAAGAGCAGAACGATATTAGTGCCCGATATGCAAGGCATTTAGTAAGCGCGAAACCATATTGTATGCAGCAATCGTAGCCACAAGCTCAAGAATCTCTTGATCATTGTATTGCGCTTTGATGGGTTCAAAAATTTCATCTGGCACATGAATATCTAGAGTCATCACGTCAGTTAAATTCAGGACGGAGCTCTCATGGCTGTCAAATAGATTACTAATTGGCCTTTGCTTAAGAGCCACAATTTTCTCATTACTCAGACCGGCCTTAATCGCATGAGGCACATGAGCATCGTATTCATACTGAGCGCGATTGAGGACAGCAACTCGCAAAATAATCATTTCACGTATTGCTGGTGATAATGAATTTCGATTACGAATAGCTGTTAGCAAAGCTTCCCAGCCCTGGGCAATTTCAGGGGCGTTTAATAGAATTTGGTACAGCGGTGAGATACGCCCTCGCTCTAATAAAATCTTTTCCTCTATCAAGGCCAATTCAGCTTTGGTGCCAGGAATTACCGGGGCTATACGTGTACTCATTTCTACTCCTAATCGCAGCGTGCAGACATGTCGCCATCAAAAATCATTTCGATCGCAAACCCTATTTTTTACTTTATCGCATGAACTATAAGAAAATCACAGGCGCTCAATCATCTTGAGCATGGATTTCAAGCTAATTCACCGGGCATCCATTGGACAGCGGATTTCCTGCCACTCGATCTTTCACCCAAGCCAAATAAAACGGCTTAGATGATCCAGGAGTGGTGAAGTGAGATTGCTCACCAGGCAACTGCATTCTGCCAACATTGCCGCCTAACTTACAAATTTGCTCTTGATAAAGCTTATGCATCATTGGTGGAACAGCAGTATCTTTTGATCCAAAGTAGATCTGAACAGGCGCAACAGGTTTTACCACTGGAACACCGCCCTTTTGCATTGCTTGCGTCCAAGCGACCGTATTAGCGGGGGCTTGCTTTAACAAGGTTGCAAAACTTGAGCCATAGTTAAAGTTGAATGTATCACTAGCTGCATGCATACATTTATTGCTATAGATCTCATTAGCAACTTTTACACCCTCATCGGTAAAGACCTCAGATAACTTTAGATTAGGAAAGGCAGCTTGGGTTCCCCAGTAATACATTGTTGCGTGCGTGAAATTAAAGACGTTATCCAAAAACATCTTTTGTAAACCCTGGAAGTATTTATCCGCAGCAGCCTGATCAAGCTTGCCTGTTGGCGCAAGAATAGAAATATCTTGGGGCGCCAAGGCAACAAAGCCAATAATATCGAGATTATCAGCTGCCGTGCCTGTTTGTTTAATGTATTCAGGCATACCTGCTAAAGCAATTGCCGCTCCACCACCTTGAGACCAACCATAAACCAAGGTTTTCTTATTGGCGCCGGTTTCTTTCATGGAGACTGCAGCACGGGCAGCATTGAGCGTATCCATGCCATTGGTTGCTGCAACACCATATTGATGTCTACCTCCACCACCTAAACCTTGATAATCAGTTGCAACCAATACATACCCTTCTTTAATGAACTCTTCTACAGCGGGAATGCCGTAATCCGTCCAAGAGTTACCGCCCACTAAAAAATACTCATTTAAAGGAGCGGCAGGATTAATGACTTGAGATGGTCCACAGTTTTGAGCTGAGCCTGTTGTCCCATGCGCCCAAGTCATCACAGGCCGACCACCTGTAGGAGCGGGTCCTATTGGCGCTACCACCAAACCGGTAGAAATCGTCTTGCGTCCTGATATATCTGAAGAGATATAAGCGATCCTCCAAGCCTGCGCACCTTTTACAGATGTTGCAATTGGCTCTTGCTTAATGACCTGACCCAATTTACCCTCAGGCGTCATCTTCATCACCGCAGCATAAAAAGGCTGCACTGGTGGATCAGCGTACACAACAGAAGAAAGAACGCTCAAAATAGCGCTAAATATCCAAACTGAAGCTGAGGCAAATGTTTTCATAATTAATAGGGTTAAGTTAAGGTTCAAGGTCAATAATAATCATTAGCTTAACAACACTCACTAATAATCTATAAAAGAAGTGCCCAAAAGACAAAACTCCCATCATTTCTGATGAGGGACTGTTTATCTGGTGGACTCACCAGGACTGGAATCCCGGACCAAAGAATGGCGAGAGCGGACATCCAAACAAAACTGTCATACTTTTAAGAGATTTCGCCCTCTACTTATCGGGATGTAACGTTTTTTATAGTAGCCAACAGATTTTTTAAAAACTGTCCCGTAACAAATAAATTATTGGATATCCTGTTTTATTGAAAAAATATAAATCCTTTTTAGACTAATATTTGATGGCCCCACCAGCAAAGGATCAAGGCATGTTTCTTATCAACTTTCTCTATACCTACAACCTCAATATTCCAACATGGCTATTTTGCATCCTAGCTGTAGCACTATCGGTATTGTTGGGATCCTTAGGTCTCGTGATATTCAGAAAAATTTTTCCTACCTCTCTCAATAAAGCCAACAACGATTGCATTAGCCTCTCTCTCAGTACTGTTGGACTATTTAGCTCCGTCTTAATTTCCTTGATTGTTATTAATGTGTGGAGTTTTTATAATGATGTTAATCAAAAGGTGAATGTTGAAGCTCGTAATGTTGAAGATTTTTACCATCTGTCCCAAGCGATGCCAGAGCCCATTAAATCCAAACTTGTCGCTAATGTTAGTCAATACATTGATACAGTAGTAAATGAAGAGTGGCCAGCAATGACGGCAGATCAGGTTGTAAGCAATAAAGGAAGATTAATACTCCTTGATACGAAAAACTTATTGCTCTCATACAAAACCACCGATTTAATGCTCGCCAATACAAAGCAAGCGCTTTATTCAAAAGTTAGCGACTTGTTCGATGCTCGCAGAGATCGACTGATTGCCACTAAGGACCGAGTTCCAGATGTCATTTGGCTAGTGATGTTTCTCTCTGCATTTTTAACTATTACAGTGAGCTACTTATATACAGCTGAGAGCTTTTCAATGCATCTCATATCAACTGGATTTATTACGGCAACCCTATCTGCAAGCCTCTTTTTAATTGTCATTTTTGGACACCCTTTTCAAGGCAACATGCGCATTGAACCTACAGGCTTTATTGAATTTAGAGATCAAAACCTTAAATCCCCGATTGACAAGATCGTAAAGTAAATTTGCTTGTTCCTTACGGCAATGCAAATAAAAATACCAACCCTAAGGTTGGTATTTTTATTTCTGGTGGGCCCACCAGGACTTGAACCTGGGACCAAAGGATTATGAGAGCAGACATCCAAAGAATACCTTTAGGATTTCAAGAGGTTACAGCGCCTGTTTATCGGTGTGTAGCGTTTTGTGTAGTGAAATAACTGAACATATGAGGAATAGTCTCTCACTCTTTGGTTTTGAAAACCAAAGGATTTTTACAGCAACCATTTAGCACTTCATTGCTCCAAAGTGGGTTTAGGGAAGTAATAGGCGTTACTTTAAGTAACGCCAAAAAACCCCCACCATTACTGATGAGGGTTTGTTTTTCAGGTGGACTCGCCAGAACTAGCTTCTAGTCCCGCTTGGAAATGGAAATCCAGGCGCCGTTTTATCCACTTTAACCGGTTCTAATAATTCAACATTATCTTGAATTACTGCACAGGACGATTCATCAACTATGTTGACCTTGAATGGGGCCAAAATTTGAACTCCATCCGACTCCACTTCCCAAGTGTGGTCACCGTCATATAGCCAAGCCTGCCAACCATCGTAATACGCGTCTTCGATCTCAGCCTGCTCTTCCTCATCAATATCATCACTAAACTCAAATGCAGTGGCTATTGCATCATCAAACTCACACCCCCACCCTGTCTCAAGCGCACAATACACATATCTAGCATCTTTGGTGGGCAGATTACATTCCTCAAACTCCAAAAACCCCTGACCAAATCGATAAGTTGTTGAAACATTAAACCAGCTTAGTGTTCCATCTTCGTTTTTTCTAAACATCTCTGCTTCGAATACGGCGCTCTTTTTTTCTAAAGGTAATACTTGGTATAAGTTAGTCATTGTTAATTCCTTTTTATTATTTAATTGTATGTTTAATAAAGCTTTATAGGTAGTAAAACTCAGACGACTTCATTCCCCGAATCCAAGTTTTAACGCTTCTTATTCCAACCTGATAATGTTCTGCAGCAGCTGTAATAGAGGGAAATCTTCCATCGGGGGTCATTACAGGTTTTGGTAAACAACTCCTTCTTGATATCTCGTCCTCAGTCATCTCATTAGCAAATCGAAACTTATCTGCCCGAGTTTTTGTAATCCAATCTTTCATAGCATTGCCTGTTACTGCGTAATGCTGGGCGGCTGCCGTAATAGATGGAAAATGACCTTCCGGGGTAATTACCACCCTAGACCGTCCATTCTTTTCCCCATAGTTCCAATTAACGCGGCGAGTCCCGTCTGCATAACTCGCTTTAACAATTTCACGCATTTTGTGACAATGGTCCTCCCCCCAAGTTACATCGTAGGTATGAGGCATTAAGCTCATCCTCTGTTTATGTTGACTCCAATGCATAAATTCCTCCCAATCAACTTGTTTTTTATTGGCTAAAGTGACTACAAATTTTTCTGCTTGCATAATTTCCTCCTTAAGAAAGATCATCAAGCAGACCATTGTTGGCCATACATTTCCAATTGTCAGGATCAGCCTTCATCAGCTGCGCAAGCTTAACTGCTGTTCTTAAGCTAACTTTATTCAGGCCTTCTAAGTTCTCATAGATGTAATCCAATACTTCATGCTGACTACTTTCACTAAGGTTAAAGTCTTTTAGCAAATTCTTTTTAATCACCATAAAGCAGACTTGCTTGAATAAACTGTCTTTTGTATTGTCAGCAATACAAATTGAAAAGCTGCGGTCCTTTAATGCGTCTAAGTGAGCTGACAGCTTATTTCTGCCACCACCAAAGCCAATATTTGAGATAAGAATCACGCTGCCGCGGAACTCAAAGCTTGTTGGCACCTTTAGAGCCGTTAAAAGTCCGGAAGAACTTTCCCAGTTAATTTTTCTAGCCGGCTTGGTATCCATAGCTGCCTTGAGAATGTTGACACCTTCAATCTTGCTAAGAACTGAATCAATATCATCAAGCACTAGAACGCTACCCTCTTCGCGATGCTGATAAAGACTTACATACAAACTCAAAGTTGTCATATGCCCAGCTACAACCTTATGTTTAGCCTTGGCATACTGCTTCAAATAGGATTCAACTGAATAGGTTTTTCCTACACCTGGAGGACCATTTAATATCAAACTTCTAATACTTCCAGCACTAATTTTTTGAATATAGGACTCTGCACTTGCGTAGCGACCTTCTAAATCTGCAAAGTTGTCGATGCCGTATTTTCTTACATCTGTAGCAATAGATTTATTTTGAATTGTTTCTGTGTACATTTTGTTATTCCTCTGAATGATTAAATGGAAGTTGTTGAATAGTTCAATGGATTGGATTTCTTGTTTCTTCTTAAGCGATTTAATAAGTTGAGAGTATGTTTACGCATCGACTTCTGATGGAAACGCTCTACATCTACTTTGGCTTTTGCAAAATTCGAAGTTAGGCTCTCCGTTAATTCCTGCATAACTTCTTTCTGTAAGTCTTTAGATAATGGCAATTGCGCAAGCACAAAGTAACGGCCATTTTTTTCGGAACATACAAAAAAATTCAGCGGCTCAGGAGTTGGCAAGTCATTAGATGACTTTGAAACCGTAAAGCTTGTGTAGGGACTTTCTTTGCGAGCCTCTAAGTAGTTGTCACGTAATTGAGACTTTTCTGCAGAAAGATCACCCAAAGACTCTTCACTATTTGCAATCGCAGGCAATCCAACTGTAGGTAACTTAGCAGCCTCTGCACGAATACGCTCTACGCCACCTTTGCGCTCAAGATACTTGGCTAGATACTTTGGGCGTACACCTTCAGACCGAGCTGTTTCAATTGCCCTTGCATACACGTGAGTAGTTTTACGATCTGCACGAGTGATGTAGCGCACCAAGATCCCGGTATCAGTACTGTTATCTTGGGTACGAATACCGTAGTCTTCAAATAGGCTTTTACGCACCATTTGCAATAACTCGCTCTTATCACTAGCGGCATCAAACCGTTCGACTAATTCGTATATCTTGGTTAGTAGTTCATATAGGGCTAAACGGCCAGCCACAATATATCGGTCGTTAAATTGCTCATGCTCACGTGCTAGGTCATTAGCTTGGCCAATCAAACTCTTGCTAATAACCAAGCCAGTTGCACCCTCATTTACAGCCATTACTGTTGCTTTTGTCATTTGCTTCTCCTTGCTAAACATAGCGAATTTGCTATGAATTGAGTTTAGGATGTATTAACTGTTTTGTTGATTGATTTATAAATCTATGAATTAAGTGCTAATATATTTTTATGAAAAAAGAGATAAATTCATCAATTCCAGGGCGCACGATGTCCGACTGGTCCACCAAAGGCATTCAGGGCTATGTGATGCTAATGTTGGAATTTTTGCGAATTAGCCCAAGCTATGCGTTGGCTAAAAAGATACGGGGAAGCAAGCTTAGTGAAAGCAAGATTAAGCAGCTAATCATCGAGCTATATTCAAAAGAAAGACGAGAGCCTCTTTCAAAGACAGAAATAAGCCAAGCCCTTGTCGACTTTAATCAGGTATTAGAGACTTACGACCTCTTTGGGGATGTTTCCAAAATACCATTTAAAGAATGGTGGCTAAAGCGCGGCGTAGATATCTACGGCTCACCACACAACAAGCCAAAAGTTTGCCAAATCGCCCGCATTGAAAAAGATGAGGCATTTGAGCCTCACTTCAATAAAAATTTAGAGCAGTATCTTGGAAAGATTAGATTTACCGAAGGTAACCCAACCAGCTTAGTTTTGGGTGTGCCGCTAGGTATGCCTAAAAGCCATCTCTTGAGACAGATATCAAAGCTTATAGACTTGGCTGAGATTCCACTACCCCCAAAATCCCAAAGAGCCAGCAGACCGCTTGCAGCCAAAAGACTTAGGTCAGAACCATTATTCATTCAATTAAGAACAATTATGTATAGGGCTCGACTGCCAGAGGCCCAGCTGTGGAAGATAGGTATTCACGCCAAAGTAAGCCCAAAACATAGCAAAGTATTAAATCTGGAGCTTAAGAAAAAGACTGCAGCCTCATCCCAGCCTAAAGAGCATATGGCCATGCTCACCAGTCGAGCACTTTTAAAAGCCAAATACGTTGCAGAAAATGCCGCTAGAGGAATCTACCCTAGCTCGAAGAAGGTATTAATACCCCACTATGATTTCAACGAGTTATATGAACGAATGCGCCTATATAGGCCAGAGCTAAGAGCCCGAAAACCTAAATGAGCTCTACCGCCCTACGCTTCATATCATCATTCACATCTATATAAGCCTGTGTTGTGCTGATGTTTTTATGCCCAGCTAAGCTCATCAATACCCTCACGCCAATTCCTTTACTAGCTAAATTGGTAATAAAGCTTCTTCGTCCGCTATGGCTTGTAGCGCCTTCGATTTGACACTGCCTATAAATAGCATTCATATGCTGAGTGAGAGTATTCGCTGTAAACCCTCTTCTTGGGAATTTCTGAGTCGGAAAGAATGTCCACTGGATATCCCTGGTTTTTAAGGTGTCAGCGTAGCACTTTAGTTCAGCGCGTAATTTCTCATTAATGAATACTGTGCGAGCAACTGCCCCCTTGGTCTGCTCTGCGCTCAAACGAATCTCGCTTTTAACGTCGTTATTGGCGTCTAAAACGTCGCACATACGCAGCGCAGCAACTTCACCCACTCTGAGCCCAGCCCAGTGAGTTAATAAGAACATAGCGCGATTACGCAGTGCGTGCTTTGAACCCTTAACAAAATCGAGTACTAACTCCAATTCCTCAGATTTAAATGTCTTTGCTTGTGGCATATAGATAGCTCCTAAAACACATATTTACTTATCTATAAGCATATTTTCTGATGTGTCAGTTGGACAAGCGGGAGTGTCAAAATGCCACAGATTGCTAGACTTGTTGAGATTCAAGGGGTTACAAGCTGAACTAATGATTTCAGCAATTTTGTGTAGTTTTTTATCTTATGGAATTTCCATAGAAATCTCTGGTACAAATGGCGAAAAGCTGGCTTTTAATCAACCTTCTGTGAGCTTTTCCACCTTTCATTAATCGAATAAATTTCTCTCCCTAAATCTTCGGGGTCATCTACATAGTTTGAAATATCTTCGCACTCATGAAGCTCTTGATTTTCAATGTCATAGAAAACCCATAGCTGTAAAGGCCTTCCTTCGTAATTAATAGTAAAGATGATATTTTTAACATCTAAATTACCTTCTCCATCTTCATTATCTGGATCGGTAATTTGTACAGAAATTTCATCATAATTATTGCCAGCAATCACAAAATCATTTACCCACTGCTCTGCAATTTCTTCATCCCAAATCATTTCGTAATCGATTTCACTCATTTAAATTTCCTTTTAAAAGAATTAACACTAAAGGCGAACTACTTTCGCCTGTGATATCGCTCGCGCTCATCACACTTATTTCGTTCTATATTACATAAGAATCATGATTGGGCAACAGATTCTTTTGTCATACGACGGCTATAGCACTATAAAAGTACTATGGCCGCCGCTACGTGTAGATTGGTACTAAGTATTCCCCAGCAACACGACTCTAAAAGAATTTATTGGGGACAGATGTATTAAAACCCCAAACCCTAAATACAGGGAATTCTGCGGCCTACTTGTAGTGCATAACCTTTAGAGCAGTTATGCCAAGTGCGGGCTCATTAGCCGACGTATTACAACCCGCGTTTTTGCCATTTAAGGTGGGCTAACCTTACTACCTCTACTTTTGCCTATGTAATTGCCTGCGTATCTTTTTGGATAAATTCAATACTTGATACATGTGCCTTTGTGTTGATTTGCGATTAAACGCCTCTAGTAACGTAATGTGCTCTTTTAGCAATAGATGCATATGCTGCGCCAATAAATGCCTTGCTGCTGCCTGTGCGCGAATGAAATTAGCATCTAAATTTGGGTTAAAAAATGTACTTGGGTTATACCCATTTGCCTTTAGCCAAGAATCTCTTAGCTTCATATCTTTAATTGTTTGATAACTTTGCATAAAGATATTTAGCAATACCAATGAAACGCTAAAGATTTTTTATTTCTTTATGGATTTCAATGGCTTACAAGGCCTATTTTCCGGCCTTTTTCGGTAGGAATTTCTCATCCCTGAAGTTACTGTAGTAGTTAAGCAAACAGTAAAAGGAGAAAGAAATGTCAGTACTAGCAGAATTACAGCTCACTACCAGCAAGAGAGCTATTAAGGTTAGTCCTATCGTTGCAAGACGCAGAAAGTTAGCTTCAAAATTACACGAACAACTAGAGCTATGCGAAGCTAAGAAAAACGGTCAAATATACGCACCTAAAAAATTACGCACCTATGTAAACAAGCAAACTGGTGAGCGTATGACTGTGGAAGCGATTAAGCGCATTAAGGAATGGCATTGGACCGCTTCAGATGGATTAATTCATTTATCAGTCAAATATGGCTCCAAAGTTTTACCTCTGGCAGCGGATGGAAGCAATGCCATCGTTTGCGCAAATACCGATGCACTCATAGAGACCTTAAAGACACTCAAATTAGCCGTACTAGATGGTGAGCTAGATACAGCTATTACTGAAGTAAGCAATTTCACCAAATCTAGCTTTGCCAAATGACCTTTTTAATACTAATCACTTTATTGGGAGAATTAAATGAATACTTATGAAGCCTATGTTCGCATTGAATGCAATGGGATGGTTGTTAAAACCTGTGTAAATGCCGAGAGCACACAACAAGCTTACTTTTTACTGCAAGGTCAATATGGGCAAAACAACATAGTGCACCTGCCTTCGGAAGTAAGGTAGCGTAAATGGATTGGGATAAATATATGAATAGGAGGCTATCGTGCTCATATCTGAAATTATTAATCCCAATCTGAGAGCAAAACCCAGAACCAAAGCTACTCATAAAAATAAGGCCCCCATCAAGGGCCCTTATGCACCCCCTCCTAAGCCCCTGCCAAAACCAAAGCCCTTAAAGCTAACGCCGCTTCAAATAAAACAGAAGCGTCAAAGTAATTTACAGGCCTATGCAAAGGCAGTTCAAAGCACTCTGAAAAATACACCCCCCTATTCCAGCACTAGACCACCGCCAGCTCAGCACCTTAGTGCCCCGGGCAACTTGAATCAGAATCGAGATGACCACGAGAAAGAGGCTTTCCTAAAGCAGCTTCGCGGAGAGATCCCTTGAGAACCGCTCTAATGACTCAAAATCGAGGTCTGATTATCGGAATTTATTCCTTCTCTCATCTGATAGACAGGCTATGCGAGCCGTAATACCAATACTTTCTAAGCGTTACTTAAAGTAACGCTTGTACCTTAATAGGCTATATTTACTAAATGACTAAAACCATTATTTTTGATACCGAAGCTACAGGCATTAAAGAACCCGTATTAATTGAAGCTGCTTGGGTAGAGCTGGAGTCTATTGAACCTTTTGTTGTTACTAATCCTTTTGTACAGCGCTATAACCCTGGTAAACCCATTACTCTTGGCGCACTAGCCACCCATCACATCATGGATGAAGAACTGGTTGATTGCCCACCAGCATCTAGCTTTACCCTACCCGGACACGTGGACTACATCATTGGACATAACGTGGACTTTGACTGGGAAGTCATTGGTAAACCTGAAGTTAAACGCATATGTACATTAGCTTTAGCTCGCGAGCTATGGCCTGATTTAGATAGCCATAATCAAAGCGCCCTGATGTACTACTTAGAGCGCGATACAGCACGTGAACAATTGCGTAATGCGCATTCAGCAATTGCCGATGTAGGTATATGCGCTGTTATCTTGGATCGTATTTGCCAAGAATTAGGCATAAAGACTATTGAAGATTTATATGCTGAATCTGAAAAAGCCAGAACTCCAACTACGATGCCATTTGGAAAACATAAAGGCTTGCTATTAGCTGATGTGCCTAGTGACTATAAACAGTGGTTACTGACCCAAGGGGATATAGATCCCTACTTACGGAAGGCTTTGGCAAATTAGACTTCTGCTCTAATCGCATGCTTCTCCTTTAATACCAGCACCACCAAACTAATCATTACCAACCTAAGCCAACCTTATTGTGAGATTTAGGTCGAGTTTAGGTTCTCTGGTTATGAGAGCAGACAACCAAATAAAACCACTAGGATGTCAAGAGGTTACAGCGCCTGTTTATCGGTGTGTAGCGTTTTGTGTGACTAATTAAGCAAGATCGAAAGAATTGCTCTCACACTCTTTGGTTTTTGAAACCAAAGAATATTTGTAGCAACCATTTCATACTTCATTGCTCCAAAGTGGTTTTTGGGTATTGATAGGCGTTACTTAAAGTAACGCTCAAAAAAACCGCCCGAAGGCGGCTAAAGCTAGGGAACTACGAATTTATTTAATCAATATTTCTTGGAACCAAATTAATCAACACTTGCTCCTGATTTTTGAACAATTTTTTTCCAGCTCATTAAATCGGCATTTAGAAGCGCCGCTAATTTATCTGGGCCGCCATTAAGCCTTTGGATGCCAAGAGTATTGTATTTTTCAATAACTTCCTGGCTTGATGTTGCAATCTGAATTTGGCTCGATAATTTATCTATAACGTTTTTAGGAACGCCATTTGCAGCAAAGAAAGCAATCCATAAATCACCTGAGAATTTTGGTATCGCCTCAGAAATTGCAGGGACATTTGGAAGAAATGGTGAACGTTTTGCCGAACTCACACCCAATGCTCTTAATTTTCCTGTTTGTATATATTGAATGCAGGAGGGCAGGCTTGCAAAGGCAATTGGAATCTGACCTCCCAGCAAATCATTTAACGCTGGCGCCACACCTTTATAAGGAACATGTTCCAGATTTCCACCCACTGACTCATTAATCATCTCACCCAATAGGTGGTTTAAAGAACCATTGCCAGCAGAAGCGTAATGGTATGGCGGATCATTTTTCTTTGCCATCGCAATAAATTCTGCTAGGTTTTTTGCTGGAAATGATGGATTCACGACTAAAACATTAGGCACAACCCCGACCAAAGCTATCGGCTGAAAATCTTTAACAGGGTCAAATCCTGGGGATTTATAAAGCCATGGGTTAATTGCTTGCGTACTGCTAATGGTCAGCAGAATCGTGTAACCATCCTTAGGAGCAGCGGCTACATACTGCGTGCCTATATTCCCGCCTGCACCTGGCTTGTTTTCGACAATAAATGGCTGCCCCATTTGTTCCGATAATTTTTGAGAAAGAATCCTTGCAACTGAATCATTTGTACCTCCAGGCGCTTGAGGAACCACAATGGTGACAGGCCTAGTTGGATATGGTTGAGCCGATATATTTAGAACAATAAATAAAGATAACAATAAAAAGAATGTTATTTTTTGTAGCATAGTGAATTATTTAATCCCTAGAGTTTCAAGCGCACGTAGATACACCGGCTTATCAATCATCTTCCCAGCAACTTTTATAGCACCAAGTCCATTAGCCTGAGCCTCTTTGAATCTTTCAACTATTTCCTCGGCTTCTTTAATTTCGCTTTCAGTTGCCGTATAGCAGTCATTCACAGCTTCTAAGAACTTAGGATGGACTATTACCGCACCTCGAAATCCCAATTCACGAGCTTGCTTTAGAACAACCCTAAATTCATCAACTTCCCCAAGATTTGCAATAGATGCAATAAATCCAATTGGCTGAATCCCTGCAGCACGACAAGCCTGGAGAACCATCATACTAGGAACAAATAAAGCTTCTGGAGTTGGTAGTCCACCTACATCTAATGAATAGTCCTCACTCCCTAACATCATTGCAAAGACCCTTGAATCAGCAGCTGCAATTTCATAAAGATTCGGCATAGCAACTGCACTTTCAATCTGAATTAAAAACTTCACCGTTCCTGATTGAAGATTTGAAACCCTTTCAAGGTCGCCAATTAACTGGGAAAGTAATTGCACATCACGCGCATATTCGACCTTAGGCAATACCACAATATCTAGTCCATCTTGTACAGCAGCTCTAAGATCGGTCACCGCCGTATTAAGGTCGCCGTTTATCCTGACCGCAACATGCTTTTTTGCGGCCTTAATTTCTTTAATTGATTCTTTTAATTTCCCCCGAGCGAATTCTTTTCTCTGAGGATGAGTGCCATCCTCTAAATCCAAAATGACTACATCACATGGTTTAGCTATCGCACTTCTCAATAATTTTTCATTGTCAGCAGGGACAAATAAAAATGATCTTAATAATCCCTTGTCCACTAAATTTCTTCCTTATTTTTTTCAATCCACTTTGCGTTGTCCTGCCCTATTGTTGGAGCAGCTCGTCTTATCTTGGGTCTAACCCCATTAATTTTGTAAGGTGGCGCATGAATTAGTATTGAAGGCCCTTCAGGAGTGTCCGCACTTACCAACAAACCCCTATTTTTCATATAGGGATGATCTATCAAATCCGCAACATCGCAAACCTGACCTGCAGTAATGTCTCGCTCTTTGAAAAACTCCAATGCTTCAACCAACGAGAGTTTGTTTATGTGAGTCTGAATTAAGTCATCAAGTGCATCAATATTTTTTAGGCGTGCTTCATGGGAAGAAAAGCGGGAGTCACGTAGACCATCCGGATATCCAATGCCTTCGAATAACCTAACTAATGTACCTTCCATTCCCGCCGAGAGTGCGATCCAACGCCCATCTTTAGTTTTGTAGACATTTCTTGGCGCATGAGTTGGAGATCTGCTTCCAGACCTTGGAGTTACACTACCAGTTAGTTGGTATTCAGCAGCTTGTGGTCCAAGAATCGAGAATAGTGGCTCAAATAATGAAAGGTCCACTTCTTGTACTGTTGGATTTTCTTTTGACCTTTGTTGATTAAGCAATGCCAAAGCAATAGCGGAACCATAAATTCCCGCCACACTATCAGCCATAGCAAATGGAGGCAATACAGGTGGTCGATCATCAAATCCATTCATAGAAGCAAAACCGCTCATTGCCTCAATAAGAGAACCAAACCCACCCCTATCAGAAAATAATCCCGTTTGGCCCCAGCCGGAAATTCTCATAACTATTAATCTAGGATTAATAGATTCTAGAGTTTGAACATCTAACCCCATCTTCTCTAAAGTACCTGGTCGAAAATTTTCAACCATGATGTCAGCATCCTTTAATAACTCTTTTAGCTTTTGAATGCCTTTTGGTTCGCGTAAATTTAGACAGACACTATCCTTATTTCTAGAGTATGCCGACCAATATGTACTTACTCCTTTGCGCTTCCATGAGCGCAATTCATCACCCCTTCCAGGAGTTTCTATTTTTACTACTTGCGCACCCATATCTGCCAATACATGAGTCAAAATATTTCCAGATACAAGTCTTGAAAGATCAATAACTAAGACATTTGATAGTGGCTGTTGATGATCAGTAGATTTTCTTTTATTAGTAGACATCTTTATTCAATCATGGCTAGAAAATTGGTTTTTATTAAAAGCCATGTTATTCAGCACTAATGCTTGCACTCTTAATCACCTTACCCCAGTATTCATATTCTTTTTTGGTAAAGGCAGCCAGCTGAGCTGGAGTCATTTGCTCTACAAAAGTTCCAGAATCTTCAGCTTTATTTTTTATATCTGGTCTAGCAAGAATCTTGTTTACTTCTGAATTTAATTTTTTCACAATCTCTGGCGAAGTACCTATTGGAGCATATAAGGCAAACCAGGAGTCAATGTTGAAGTCTTTAACTCCTTGCTCACTAGCTGTTGCCACGTTTGGCAATGAGGTTAACCTTTTTTGACTTGTAACAGCCAATGCCTTAAGTTTTCCGCCTTTAATCTGACCAATAACAGACGCTGGCGTAGTAATAAATAAGTCAACCTGTCCAGCCATTAGATCCTGAACCGCTGGACCCGCACCCTTGTATGGGATATGAGCCATCTTAATTCCAGTCACCTGCTTTAAAAGCTCTGCGGAAATATGTTGTATGGATCCGCTACCTGAGGATGCGTAATTCAACTTACCTGGATTTGCCTTAGCATATGCAACCAATTCTTTTAAATCATTAACGGGTAAATTAGGGCTAGCAACAACAACCTGGGGGGCCCGAGTCAAGAACGCTACTGGAGCAAAGTCTTTAATAGGATCCCAAGGTAAATTTTTAAACAAATGGGGATTGCCAACTTGGTAACCACTATATGCCACTAGCAATGTATATCCATCAGGCTTGGCAACAGCAACTGCTTGACCACCAATATTCCCCGAGGCACCGCCTTTGTTATCCACGATAACTGGCTGACCCAATGCTTTTGTTAATGGCTCAGACATGAGACGCGCAGTAAAGTCAGTGGTGCCCCCTGCAGAACTGGGAACAATTAAAGTAATTGGCCTACTTGGGTAGCTCTCTTGTGCATATCCATAAATAGACGCCCCTATAAATGAGATCACTGTGAGGCCTTTGATCCATATGGTTTTTTCATTTTGGTCTCCACTTGTATGCTTAAATGAGTTCTGAAATTTCAATGAGATTCAGGTCGGGGTCCCGAACGTAGACTGAATTAATCTTTTGAGTAGCCCCAGTACGCACTACGGGCCCTTCAATAATCGGCCAACCTTCTGCCGTGAGTTTTTCAATGACTTTTGCAAGGGGCCGATCAGCAATAAAACATAAATCTAATGATCCTGGGGTTGGGATGTCTGCTTTTGGCTCGAACTCTTTGCCTTTAATATGCAAATTAATTTTTTGGTTGCCAAACTTAAACGCTTTTCTTTCAACTGGTGGGGTACCACCAATAAAGGATTCAAGCTTCATGCCAAGAACACGAGTGTAGAAATCGACACACTCAACCTCTTTAGCCGTTGTCAGTACTAGGTGATCTAAATGATCAATCATGTTTACTCCTTTAAATTGAATTAATTAAGCTTGGTGGTTTTTTGCCAGATAGTGCGGCTACGACATTCTCGATTGCCAAATCCACCATAGCTCTGCGTGTCTTCTCGGTTGCGCTAGCGATATGGGGAGCGAGAACTACATTACTGCATTTGAGTAACTCCGGATGTACGCTTGGTTCGCCCTCAAAGACATCTAAGCCGGCAGCAAAGATGGTTTTCTGTTGGAGGGCTTTTGCCAAAGCCGCATCATCCACAATCCCGCCCCGAGCAATGTTTATCAAGGTTGCCGTCGGCTTCATCAGAGCAATCTCTTTTGCGCCGATCGTATGATGATTCTCGGGGGTATAGGGTAAAACCAAAACTACGTGATCTGCGGTGCGTAGCAACTCTTCTTTAGAAACATACTTGGCACCACAGGCTTTTTCATCGACATCTGATAGACGGCTACGGTTGTGATAAATCACCTGCATGCCAAATCCTAGTGCACGCTTAGCAATTCCCTGGCCGATGCGGCCCATACCAATAATGCCCACGGTACTGTGGTGCAAATCCATACCAAGCGGGTTATTCACAATCGACCATTTATCCCAATGGCCCGCTCTGACCCAATGCTCTGATTCGGTCATTCTTCTGGCAGTTGCCATCAGTAGGGCAAAACCAAAATCGGCGGTGGTATCGGTCAATACATCTGGGGTATTGGTCGCCATCACGCCAGCAGCGGTAATCGCTGGGATATCAAAGTTGTTATAGCCTACGGAGATATTGGCAACGACTTTTAAATCTGTTGCATTAGCCAAAGCAGCTGCATCAATGCGTTCACTTCCAGCAACTAAAGCCCCTACAACTCCAGCAAGTTCTTTTTGTAACTGCTCAGGGGTAAAAATGACATCGGCCTGATTAGACCGAACCTCAAAGGTTTCTTCCAATTTAGCCAAAGCCTCGGGGAATATCGCTCTAGCGACAAGGATTTTGGGTTTTTGTGTATTCGTATTCATGTATTTAAATAATCAGAATTGCTCTAAAGTCGTTTACATTTGTTCGGGTAGGGCCAGTAACTAAGAGATCTCCGGTAACACTGAAATAGGAGTAAGCATCATTGGCATTTAAATGCGAAGCTAGATCCACACCTGCATCAATTCCTTTACGAATAGTTTCAGGGCTATAGGTGGCGCCAGCATTATCCTCAGAACCATCTATACCATCTGTATCCGCAGCAATTGCGTAGATTCCGTTGGCACCATTAGCGACGTTCGCGAAACTTAATAGGAATTCCGTATTCCTGCCGCCTCGGCCATTACCTTTTACCGTTACTGTTGTCTCCCCACCGCTAAGCAATACAACGGGTTTTTTTAATACTGTGTTCTTTTTGCTAATCCACTTTGCCATTGCGCCAAATACTGCGCCGACTTCCTGTGCCTCTCCTTCAATACAATCAGAGAAAATTTCTGAGCCAATATTCTTACTTAGGGCGAATGCTTTTGCGGCCTCTAGGGACTTTTCCGCGGTCGTTAAGACTACTGGGGATGGAGTAGTCAAAAATATCGAGGCATTTTTTTTGGAGTCTCTAATATTCTTTCTTCAAGACTTCTGCGGATATAGTCTGATATCTCAATTTGGTATTTGCTGATGACCTTTAGCGCATCTGCACAAGTACTTTCATCTGGGGTTGTAGGGCCGCTGGCAATAATAGCCGGGTCATCTCCCGGAATATCTGATATTGCATAGGTCAAGATTTGTGCTGGAGCGCATAATTGCGCCAATCGACCACCCTTGATTTTAGATAAATGTTTTCGTACACAATTAATTTCAAAGATTGAGGCGCCACATTGAAGCAAGGCCTTATTGATTGCTTTTTTCTCTTCCAATGTAACGCCATCGATAGGCATAGTGAGCAATGAGGATCCGCCACCAGAAGCCAAGAAAATTACTAAATCATTAGCACTTAAATTACCAACCATTTCAAGAATACGTTTTGCAGCAATCTCACCCGCCCCATCAGGCACTGGATGCGATGCTTCAATAACCTCGATCTTTTCGCAAGCCAAGCTATGGCCATAGCGGGTAACTACAAGACCACAAATTTTTTCATAATCAGCAGCAGACCAAAACTCTTTAGCGGCCAACTCAAATGATTTAGCCATTGACGCCGCAGCCTTTCCAGCACCAATCACAATGATCTTGCCCGCTTTAGGGCTGGGGAACTGTAGGCCAAGACTTTTGAAGTCAGGCATTGCTGCCTTAACAGCAACCTTATAAAGGTCTCTTAGAAAATCAACTGGCTTTTCTTGAATTTGTTGGTCCATATCGTTTAACCCGTATTCCTTAGGCCAGCAGCAATGCCATTAATGGCGATATGGACTCCTCTTTGTACGCGGTCATCTTGTTTTCCAGAGCGATAGCGTCGCACTAACTCAACCTGCAAGTGATGCAAGGGATCAATATAAGGGAAGCGATTACGTATAGAACGTGCCAAAGCAGGATTATTTGCGAGCCTAACCTTCTCACCTGTAATAGCGTTTAAAGCGCTGACTGTCTTATTCCATTCCGCCTCTATGGCGCCAAAAATTCTCTTACGCAGTTTTACATCAGCGACTAATTCGCTATAGCGTGATGCCAGAGCCAGATCACTCTTTGCTAACACCATATCTATATTAGATAAAAGCGTTCTAAAAAATGGCCACTGCTGATACATTTTTTGTAGCGTTAATAGTGCGGCTTTTTTTTCGGAGGCGCTAGGTCTATTTAGAAATTGCTCAATCGCAGATCCAAATCCGTACCAGCCTGGCAAAGTTAATCGAGACTGCCCCCAACTAAAGCCCCAGGGAATAGCTCTTAAATCTTCAATCTTTTGATTTGCCTTACGACTCGCTGGCCGAGATCCAATATTGAGCTTTGCGATCTCTTTTATTGGGGTTGCATCAAAAAAGTACTCCGCAAATCCTGGGGTTTCATATACCAAACCACGATAAGCATCCATGCTTGACTGGGAAATCTTTGCTGCTGCTGCCAAAAACTCTTTTGTTGCTGGCTTAGTTGGCTTAAGCAGCGTTGCTTCCAGTGTCGCCGCTACTAAGGTTTCTAAATTTCTTCTGCCAATATCCGGATTAGCATATTTAGATCCAATCACCTCTCCCTGCTCGGTCAAGCGTATCTGACCCCGAACAGTACCAGGGGGCTGCGCAAGAATAGCTTCATAACTTGGGCCTCCACCTCGTCCAACAGTGCCTCCCCTACCGTGGAACAAGCGCATTTTTATTCCATGCTCAGTCCCAAGCGGGTCAAATATTTGTACCAAGGCAAGCTCAGCACAATACAGTTCCCAGTTGCTGGTAACGATGCCGCCATCCTTATTGGAGTCCGAATAGCCCAACATAATGTCTTGCTCGGCACCAGACCCTTTAATTAAAGGAAGCACACCTGGAAGAGCATAGTAATCACGCATTATCGGGGCGGCGTTACGCAAATCCTCAATAGTTTCAAATAAAGGGACAACAATTAAATCAGCCACAGGCTTTTTGCCAAGTACGCCAGTCATAAGTCCAACTTCTTTTTGCAATAAAAGTACTTCCAATAAATCGCTAACTGTCTCTGTGTGGCTAATAATGTAGTGACGAATTGCATCAGCACCAAATTGAGAACGAATCTTTTTGGCCATTTCAAATATGGCAATCTCAGATAAAGCAAAATCAGAATACTTTTGACCTACAACACGCAATGGACGTGGATCCTTAAGCAAAGAAAGTAAAAGCTTTTGCTTGGCCTCTTCAGATAGCGCTGAATAATTACTCTCAATACTTGCCGCCTGCAATAATTCAACTAATACTGCCTCATGCATATCAGAGCTTTGACGCAAATCGACTGTCGCCAAATGAAATCCAAAGACCCCTACCGCCCTAATAAGTCCACGCAAACGCTTATTTGCTAATGCTTCTGCATTTTGAGAAATAAGAGAGGCTTCAATCGTTTTCAAGTCAGTCAAAAACTCTTGTGCACTAGCATAGGGATTTTGAGGTGCCACCGCATGACGGGCAGCATCAGTGCCAGTCAATGCTTTTAAAGTGGCTGCCAACCTGGAATACATGCCCGTAAGCGCTCTGCGATAAGGCTCATCTTGGCGATGCTCATTGGTGTCTGGTGAGGCAGCAGCAAGCTCCTGCATCTTTTTAGGAAACTTCAAGAGTAAAGCAGAGACCGATAACTCTCTTCCCAAGTGATGCACTTCAGTTAAATAGTGCCGCAACACCATTTCAGCCTGCCGAGAAACTGCGTACTCTAAAGTCTTAGCGCTGACATTAGGGTTGCCGTCTCGATCCCCGCCAATCCATTGGCCCATTTTGAAAAAGTTTGCAACTGAATATCCGGTTAGAGAATCTTCAAGTTGCGCATATATTTTCGGAATTTCTCTTAAAAATGTCGTCTCATAGTAACTAAGTGCATTTTCAATTTCATCCGCAACAGTTAACTTAGTAAAGCGCAATAGCCTGGTATGCCAAAGTTGAAGCACTCTAACTCGAATTAAATCTTCATTTAATTTAAGCTCTTTTAGTAAGAGCTCATCCTTCGATGGATTGCTTGCTTTAGATGATTCTTTGATTTGATCTCGAGCAGTCAGTAGGTTTGCAATCTCACGCTCTGCCTCCAAAATACTTGTCCTCTGCACCTCTGTTGGATGCGCAGTAAGCACGGGAGAAATTAGGCTATTAGCCAAAGTTTCTGAGATTTTTTTATTACTAACACCTGCCCTTGTTAACTTATTCATTGCAGCAGGGATACTTCCATCCCTAAAACTTCCCTCGCGTTCATGTGCAATTCTTCTGCGAATGTGATGTCTATCTTCAGCCAAATTTGCTAAATGACTAAAGTAAGTAAAGGCTCGAAGCACCTTCATAGCACTTTCACCACTAAGCCCTTTGAGAAGCTTAGTTAATTCTTGATTCGCTTTTTGATTGGCATCTCGGTGAAATGACACCGAGAGCTTTCTAATTTGTTCAACAAGTCCATATACCGCTTTACCCTCTTGCTCGCGGACAATATCTCCCAATATCTTTCCTAGCAGGCGAATATCTTCCAAGAGAGGCTCTTCCCTCACATCAATTGGAGGTTGTTTTTTCATGATTAAGTTCTAGCTTAGATTATTGAGCGCGACGCAATTCGTCGACATAAGCTGGTTCAGGATGCAAAGTAAAGGTGCTTCCTGCCTTAGCTACTTGACCTGGTACTTCATGCCCAACAATTTTTGGCAACTCTTTTGCTAGTAGCAATAGTTTTGGAATATTGATTCCAGTGTCATATCCCATGGCATCTAGCATGTGAATAGCATCTTCACTAGAAATATTTCCGCTTGCTCCTGGAGCATATGGACAGCCGCCTAGACCACCCAAAGATCCATCAAAGCGCACTATGCCAGATTGAACTGCCGCCAAAACATTAGCTAAGCCCATGCCTCGTGTATTGTGAAAATGCAATGTGAGCTGTAATGATGGGAAGCGTTTTTGCAAGGCATCACACATTTTCTTAACTTGGTCTGGGTTAGCCATACCAGTGGTATCGCAAATCGTAAGACCCCTTACGCCTAAATCAGCAAAACGCTGCGCAAATCCTTCCACAACTGTTTGAGGGACTTCACCCTCCATTGGGCAGCCAAAGCAGGTAGACAAGGAGACGTTAATTGGCGTTCTACCGTCAACGTACTTAATCACTTCGGCCAATCCTGCAAAACTTTTTTCACGCCCCATACGCAAATTTGCCAAATTATGGGTTTCTGAAGTGGACATCACCAAGTTGAACTCATCTGCCTTCGATTCAAGGGCACGCTCTGCACCTCGCAGATTTGGCACCAAGACGGTGTACTCAACGCCAGGGACTCGCTTAATACGGCCCATCACCTCTTCAGCATCGCGTAGCATTGGTATTGATTTTGGCGACGTGAAAGAAGTCACTTCAATTTTTGCGAAGCCACAATCACTGAGCTCATCAACTAACTTAATCTTGTCTTCGGTGGGAATAAAATTTGGCTCAATCTGAAAGCCGTCTCTTGTTACAACGTCATTAAAATATAGTCTTGTCATGTTTTTCTCTGTAGTTACTTTGTAAAGGCAATACCGCGCTCTTTCAATGAGGCAACCTGAAATTCACTTAAACCAATCTCTTTTAAGATTTGATCAGTATTCTCACCAATATCAGGAGCAAGTGTCTTAATTGATCCAGGTGTTCGAGACAGCTTTGGAATGACTCCAGGGACATCTAATTTGGTGCCATCTCGCATTTGAATCGTTTGAATATTTTCACGCGCCCGATAGTGCGGATCATTGGCAATATCTGCTACGGTATAAATACGGCCTGCAGGCACAGCAACCGAGTCAAGCAATTCAAGCGCTTTGTCAGTGCTGACTGTCGCTGCCCACACGCCAATAGCTTTATCAAGCTCAGCTACACGCTTCACACGGCCATCATTATTTTCTAGCTCAGAATCATTTCCCAAATCATCACGTCCAATGAGCTTCATTAGGCGCTTAAAGATACTATCGCCGTTACCAGCAATCAAAACATAGCCACCATCAGCGCACTCATAAGCATTGGATGGAGCGATTCCTGGCAATGCACTGCCAGCAGCTTGTCTTACTTCGCCAAATGCACTGTACTCTGGGAGCAAGCTCTCCATGCAGTTAAACACCGCCTCATACAAGGCAATATCAATGATCTGACCCTTGCCACTGTTGTGACGCTCCTGGAGTGCAAGCAAGATACCAATTACGCCATGCAAGGATGCCAAGGTATCGCCAATACTGATACCTACACGAACTGGAACTCTGCCTGGTTCTGCAGTCAGATGACGTAAACCACCCATAGCCTCAGCTACTACGCCAAATCCTGGTTTATCTCTGTAAGGACCAGTCTGGCCGTAACCGCTGATACGCAGAACAATTAACTTTGGGTTAAGCTCGAGTAATTTTTCAGGATCTAGCCCCCAACCCTCTAATGTTCCAGGTCGGAAGTTTTCAATTAATACATCAGCCTCTTTAACTAGAGTGCGAATGATCTCTTGCGCTTCAGCCTGCTTTAAATCTAGCGATAGTGATCTCTTATTTCGTGACTGAACTTGCCACCAAACTGAAGTGCCATCTTTCAATAAGCGCCATTTACGTAAAGCATCCCCAACTTTGGGAGGCTCGATCTTAATAACATCAGCACCAAAATCGGCTAATGTTTTAGCAGCAAATGGGCCTGCGATCAGCTGGCCCATTTCAATCACTTTTAAATTTGCTAATGGCTCCATTACTTCTCCAAAATGTAGTTATTGCAAAGTTACTCCTCAATAATCAGTATGAAAATTGCTATTTGGAGATGCACCCTTCTCAATCTGCGAAGATATAGCTAGAATGAGGCAATGATGCATAAAATTAACCCAGCCAGAGTCGACTTTGTTACCTTAAAGCTATTTTGCGCTATCGCAAAATCTGGAAGCATTACCAAAGGCGCCAAGGAATGTAGTCTTGCCTTATCCGCTGCTAGCCGAAGAATCTCAGATCTTGAAGAAACCGTCGGTATAACATTGCTTGATAGGGCAGCAAGAGGCGTCATTCTCACCCAAGCCGGGTATACCGTAATGCAACATGCCCTACGCCTATTCCAGGGATTTGAACAACTCAGCCATGAATTAGGGGAATACGCGAATGGAATAAAGGGGCATGTTCGTCTTTGGGCCAATATGTCAGCCCTAACAGAAATTCTCCCCGAGGCCTTATCGGACTTTTTAGATGCTCACCCAAATATCCAATTGGATGTTGAGGAGCAATTGAGCGGGGATATCGTTAGGGCAATTTTGGATGAAATAGCCGACATTGGAGTATTCGCTGAAGGCACACCGACTGCTGGACTTGAAACAAAGGTTATTGGACAAGACCAACTTGTTGTCATTTGCAGCAAAGCCCATCCTCTTGCCCAAAGAAAAAGGATTTCATTCGAAGAATGTCTTGATTATCACTTTGTTGGGCTTAATCGCGGTAGCTCATTACTTGAACTAACCTCCAGGCAGGCCGAAAAGCTAGGTAAATCAATGCGGCTAAGAATTCAAGTCAGAAGTTATGATGCTATGTGTCAGATGATTAACGCCAATTTAGGCATCGGTATAGCGCCTCTCAAAGCTTGTGCAGCTCAAATTAAAGTGATGAATCTCACTTCAATTAATCTAGAGGACTCATGGTCAGAAAGAAATCTTTTACTTGCAATTAAAAAAGATATAAAGAAATCCCCTGCATCAATTCTGCTGGCAGAGCATTTAATCAAAAGCACTTAAAGCTGATATCTCCCATTAAAGCCGATATCTCTTTTTAAATAGAGAGCTTTCTTTAAGTCCTATTTTGACCTAGCGATCCTTCGCAAAACAAGAAGAACCATTGCCGCCATAGCAATAGTTCTTCACATAGTTTGTTGTTACGATCTAATCCAATCAAATCAACATAGCTTCAAGCCTTAAGGATCCAAAACATTTGGCGAGTAGCCAAATCATTATTTCCAAAATTAGAGCTTAGACAAATGACCACTATCACATTAGCAGATATTGATTTTTTAGGAACAGGTCTTCAGCGTTGTGAATGCGTTTTAACAACGCGCTCGGGAGATATATTCATGTCTGATAAACGCGGTGGAGTGAGCATTATTCGCTCATCAGGAGCAACTGAACTTCTATTAGCTAAAAATCCTCCTGAAAATTTTTTACCAAATGGAATTGCTCTATTGCCTGACCGCAGTTTTTTAATAGCAAACCTTGGACCTAGCGGCGGTGTCTTCCACCTATCAACCGACGGCACTTTGTCTCCTTACATACTTGAATTTAATGGTAAGCCACTTCCACCAACCAACTTTGTCAGCATTGATAAGGCTGGGAGAACTTGGGTAACCGTCAGCACCAAATTAGTACCAAGAGAACAATCTATGCACAAAGGATATGGAGACGGCTTCATTCTGGTATCGGACGAAAAAGGCGTGCGATTGGTTGCTGATGGACTTGGATTTACAAACGAAGCTGTTATAGATCCCACGAGTAAATGGCTTTACGTTAATGAAACTATTGCACGTTGCACAAGTCGGTTTTTGATACAGCCTGATGGCTCTCTTGGTGAGAGAGAAGTTTATTCTCAATACGGCGCTGGAACATGGCCAGACGGACTCACATTTGATTCCGAAGGAGGTCTATGGATCGTCAGCGTGGTTAGTAATCGAGTAATAAGAACAAGACCAGACGGTCATCAAGAAATTATTCTCGAAGATTCAGACCCCGAGTGGCTTGATGTTTGCGAACAAGCTTTTCAAAACAATACGTTTTCAAGACAGCTTCATTTTGATTCCGGCGGAAAAAGAAAATTAGGAAACATTTCCAGTATTGGTTTTGGGGGAAGTGACTTAAAAACAGTTTATCTAGGGTCACTATTCAATAGCCAACTCGCCAAATTTAAATCTGAAATATCAGGAGCATTACCGGTTCACTGGGATTTTTAAAGCCTTGACTCAATAACCATGCAACAAGGAGACTAATGATGGGACAGCAGTTTGATTCAGCAAATGCTATGCAGTCAGCAATCAATATTAACGAACAAACGGAAGAAAACCGAATTGTTAAGAAGGTTTTAAATGCGTTAATACCGCTAGCTATTATCGGACTGTTTGTATCCTTTATTGATAGGACAAATATTGGTGTGGCGGGGCCTCCAATGTCAGCCGCCCTAGGCCTAACATCCTCCATGTTTGGATTAGCGGCAGGATTATTTTTTATCGGCTACGTAATATTTGAAATACCTTCAAATTTGATGTTACGTCGCTTTGGAGCCAGAATTTGGATTGCGCGAATAATGATGAGCTGGGGCCTAGTGTGTGTTGCCATGGCCTGGGTTAGCGGTCCAAATTCACTTTACACAATGAGATTTATTCTCGGGGTATTTGAAGCTGGATTTTACCCAGGAATACTCTTTTACTTTAGCCTTTTCATTCCAGGGAAACATCTTGCTAGAGCATATTCCCTTTTTCAAATTGGTATACCAATCTCATTAGCACTGGGCAGCGTTTTAACTGCAGCGCTCTTACTTATGGATGGCATTCTTGGATTTAGTGGCTGGCAGTGGGTGTTTATTGTCGAGGGTGGTCTTGCAGTTGTCGTCAGTTTTGTTTGTCTTAAAACTATGGCCAACACACCTGATGACGCAAAATGGCTGACAAAAGATGAGAAGGAAAAACTAAATTCATACCTAAAAGATTCTAAGCAAGAAATTAATGATCCCGCCAATCATGGATTAAGTGCTGTAAAGGCAATTTTCAAGAACCCAAGAGCATGGTACTACTGCATTATTTACATCTTCATGATGATTGGATTTTATTCTGTAACCTATTGGGCGCCACAAATCATCAAACTAAGAATGGGGCTATCTAACGTAGACGCTGGGTTAGTCTCGGCAATTCCTTGGGCAGTGGCAACAGTCGTACTCATTTATGTCTCGAGCTACACATCCCGTTATGGTCGCAAAGGACCCATTCTTGTTGGAGTGTTGGCAATTGCCGGCATTGGAATGCTAATTTCAAGTCTGGCCACCAATAATACGATCGCTCTTGTAGGATTGTGCATGGGGGCATGCATTCAAGCAGCGGTTCCCTTACTTTACAGCTTCCCTGCGCAAGAATTTAGTGGAGCAAAAAGTGCAGTAACCCTTGCATTGATTAATTCTGTTGGCAATATTGGTGGTTTCTTTGGCCCTTATCTGCTTGGAATATTACGTGATGCCACAGGTGCAGACGTCATAGGCCAACTGTTACTATCCTCTAGTTTTTTAATAGCCGCCTTTCTTGCTATTGGCCTTTTGAAAAAGAATCGCCCATTACAGACATAAGTAGGAATTGCTAGACGTAAGCAACTGGCAGCTTTCCAGTTGCTTACCGAAAAATCATGTACCTATTAAATAACCCAATTATGCGTTTTATGCTCGTTTCAAACCTCTTGTGATTAAAAGAATGGTGCTAACTAAGCTGAGTATTAATATTTTTTGCTTATAAAAAAACCTCTATTGAAAACATCATATATTTTAAAAGATATTCACGGAGATCTAGAAAAATGAATAAACCGCTTTGGGAAGCCTATGCCCTAAGATATGCAACAGTCCAAAGACGCAGGCTAGAAAACTTTATTTTTCATGATCTACATGACATGGCAACCAATATGGACTATTACGTTTGGTTCCTGAAAAATGATAAAGAAACGATTTTGATTGACACTGGCTTTAATAAAACAGCAGCAAAGGCTAGAAAAAGAAATCATTTGCGATGCCCTATAGAGTCATTAAATCAAAGCGGCATCAAAGTCGAAGATCTTAGCGATGTAATCATTACCCATGCTCACTATGATCATGCAGGAAATACAGATCTACTTAAAAAAACACGCTTTCATATACAAGAAAGTGAGATGTCTTATGCTACAGGGCCTGATATGAGACATGCTTTTTGTAGACATGCATATGATCCTCATGATATTTGCGAATTAATTTATGCAAATTTCGAAGATCGAGTTAGATTTCACAATGGAGTGTATGAGCTTCGTCCAGGTATTGAAGTTCATTTAGTTGGAGGACATACAAAAGGCCTTCAAATTGTTAGGGTACATACTAAACGAGGCTGGATTGTAATTGCTTCTGATGCTGCACATTATTTAGAAAACTTTAAAAACCACTCTCCCTTCCCTATTGTTTTAAATACCAGCGATATGTTAAGTGGATTTGAATTAATCAAAGATTTAGCGGAATCTCCGGAGCACGTAATTGCTGGACATGATCCTTTAACAATGTCACTCTACAAAAGAACGGGAAAAAGTGATCTAGAAATTGTGTCATTGATAGATCCTTTATAGATTGATTTTAATTAATGTAATGACGTAACAACCCCCAATCATGAAGGCGAATGAATATTTAACTTAAAACAAGGAGATGATAGTAATGAAAGCCAATACTTCCAACTCAACCCTCAAATTTTTTCCTTCTAGAAAGCTTTTTTATCGACACTATCTAGCTTTAGTAAGTTTGACTTTTGCGAGCATTTTCTTAGCAGGATGTGCTCAAAATAATCGATCAACAATGCAAATTTCAGAAGTAGGTAGTATGCATGTTGGGGGCCGCCCGGTTACTTTATCTGGATTACCCGTTCGTGAAATCGTTTACTCAGCAAGTCGTCCTGAGCCATCAAGGATCGAAAAAATTGTAGAATGTGATAGGTGCACTCTGTTTTGAATGTATGCGTACACGTCTGGTACTGAAACTGTATAACCGTCTAGTGAGTCCTCTGCGATACCAGTATGTACGCCATGCACGCCATCCATACCCATAACTATCTTAGCTTTGCTGGCCCGTACCTTGGGTGGTACCACTTTAGGGTATTGATTTAAGTCACCTAATGCCTCAGTGCATTTGATAATCAACTTCGGTGTATCCAGCTTCACGCTATAACGTGTTTGATAGCTGATCTTGTCCCAAATCGCACCAACATTTTTTTTGTATCGGCAGCACCAGTGTGGACTCTTATTCCAGGCATAAAGATTGCGTTTGATATTGGAGCAACCACTAATCCACCCATACCAGAACAATATACGTCTACCTATGGCCTGGACGGTTATCAACAATAAAAGGCTGCTTATAAATTTCAGTTAATTTTTGGGCTAGTGCCCTACCCGTAATATCATTTGCGCCACCAGGTGCTTGGGTAAGAACGAATGTGACCGGTTTACTAGGCCAGTTAACTGAACTTGAAGTTTGTGCACTTGAAATAGTAGAAGTTAAAAGTAGTGCACTTGCAAACAAAATAATAGCTTTTTTTGCTTCCATAACAGTCTCCGTTTTTAGTTTAATAATACATTTTTAGCAACTTTAACAATATTACTTGCGCTTACACCAAAATAATCTCTTAATGCCGAGCGGGTATCACTCCTACCAAATCCATCTGTACCTAAAGTAATATACTTTCTTTCGCTAGGAATATATGCACGAATCATCTCTGGTAAAGCGCAGACATAATCAGTGGCAGCAATAATTGGGCCGTTACTTTCTGATAAAACTTTGCTAATAAATGGTATGACATCATCTGATTGGGCCTTCAAACTTTTCTGTTCTTTTAATTTACCATCTCGAGATAATTCACTCCAGCTGGTCACGCTAAAAATGTCAACATCAATACCATCACTGGCAAGGATATCTGCTGCCTTTAATACCTCAGTCATGATGGCGCCAGAACCGAGCAAACTCACACAAGACTTGCCATCACCACTGGCAGCCTTAATCGCCTTAAATTTATAACAACCCCGAATCACGCCCTCAGCTGCATTCTTAGGTAAATCAGGCTGAGCATAGTTTTCATTCATGAGGGTGATGTAATAGAACAAATCTTTTTGATCCACCAACATGTCACGCATCCCTTGATCGACAATCACCGCTAACTCACCGGCAAAGGCTGGGTCATATGCCTTACAGTTGGGAATGGTTGCAGCAACAAGCTGACTACTGCCATCTTGATGTTGCAAACCCTCACCACCTAATGTTGTTCTACCTGAGGTAGCACCCAATAAAAATCCTCTGGCACGTTGATCGGCTGCAGCCCAAATGGCATCACCAATTCTCTGAAAGCCGAACATGGAGTAGTAGATATAAAAAGGTAGCATTGCAATACCGTGAACGCTATAACTGGTTGCTGCAGCAGTCCAACTGGCAATTGCGCCCGCCTCACTGATGCCCTCTTCCAGGATTTGCCCGTCTAATGCCTCGCGATAACTCAATACAGAACCAATATCTTCTGGTTCATAGCGCTGTCCCACGCTAGAATAAATACCAACCTGTTTAAATAAATTGGCCATACCAAAGGTACGCGCTTCATCCGCAACAATCGGCACTACTCGAGGACCAAGCTCTTTGTCTTTGAGTAAGTTTCCAAGCATCCGTACAAAAGCCATCGTCGTTGACATCTCTTTGTCTTCGGCCTTAATTGCAAACGCTGCATACGAATTGATATCTGGGACATTTAATTTGTCACATTCCGAATAGCGCTTAGGCAATTGCCCACCAAGCTTAGTACGCTGTTCTTTTAGATATTTCAGCTCTTCACTATTTTCATCAGGCCTGAAAAAAGTCAGGCTCGTTGCCTGCTCGTCAGTTAATGGCAAGTTGAAACGGTTGCGATACTCAATTAATGCTTCATCATCTAGCTTCTTCTGGCTATGCGTCGTCATTTTTCCTTGGCCAGCATTGCCCATACCGTAGCCCTTCTTGGTATGCGCCAAGATCACTGTTGGCTGACCAACATGGTTGGCTGCAGCTTGATAAGCCGCATAAATTTTGACTAAATCATGACCGCCTCTTTTCAGTCGATCAATTTGCTCATCGGTCATGCCTTGAGCAAGACGAGCCAATTCTTCATTTTGGCCAAAGAAATTTTTACGATTAAAGCTGCCATCTTTTGCAGCAAAGGTTTGCATTTGACCATCAACGGTTTGAGCAAAGGCTTTTACCAGAGCTCCCGTAGTATCTCTAGCAAAAAGTCCGTCCCAATCGCTACCCCAAACCAATTTAATTACGTTCCAACCAGAGCCCCTAAACAATTTTTCCAACTCATCAATGATTCTGCCGTTACCCCTCACTGGGCCATCTAGGCGTTGTAGGTTGCAATTGACCACCCAAACCAAGTTATCCAGCTTTTCTCTAGAAGCTAATGTCAATGCGCTCATGCTTTCTGGTTCATCCATCTCACCATCACCAAACACACCCCATACTTTTCTAGTTGAGCAGTCCAATAATTTGCGATCACTGAGATAGCGCATAAAGCGTGCGTGATAAATCGAACTGATTGGGCCGATTCCCATGGAGCCTGTTGGGAACTGCCAAAAATCAGGCATTAACCAAGGATGTGGATAACTAGATAAACCTCTTGCACCTGACTCGGGCGCAGTAATCTCACGGCGATAATGCGCAAGATCATTTTCAGTCAGCCTTCCCTCTAAATAGGCTCGAGCATATACGCCTGGAGCACTATGCGGTTGAAAGAAAACTAAGTCTCCACGCTCTTTTGCATCGCCACCCTCGGTCCTTGCGCGGAAAAAATGATTGAACCCAACCTCAAATAAATCTGCAGCGCTGGCATAGCTAGCAATATGACCGCCTAGCTCACCATAGGCTTCATTTGCCTTTGCCACCATCGCTAGCGCATTCCATCTCATCAGCGAAGCTAGCTTTTCTTCGATTGCCAAATCTCCAGGAAATGGAGGTTGCTCATCTACTGGTATTGAATTGATATAAGGCGTGACTAGGTCAGGCACCCAATTAATTTGATTTTTATTAGCAAGCTTTAACAAGCTATCCAAAATAAACTTAGCGCGCGCACTATCGCCCGAGGCCAGTAAATCCATAAACGCCTCGTTCCACTCTGCAGTTTCTGCTGGGTCGGTATCGATATGCTCGAGATTTAAGTATTTTTTAATGTCGGGAGCATTCATAAAAAATTCCTCTGTAACTTTTGATGTTCTAAATTCATAGCATCACCTTACGAAAATCACCCAACAACTGAGTGAGGTAGGTGGTGAAGTGTGTGGCTAAAGCGCCATCAATGACCCGATGATCGGCAGTCATAGACAGTGGGCAAATCAAACGTGGAACAAATTGCGAACCATCCCAGACTGGCTTGATTGCAGACTTGTTCACCGCCAGGATAGCCACTTCAGGCGCATTCACAATCGGGGCACAGTAGGTACCGCCAATACCACCCAATGAAGAGATCGTAAAGGAAGCGCCCTGCATCTGATCTGACTTCAATTTTCCTTCTCGCGCTAGCAAGGCTAACCCGGCAGTCTCCTCGGCAATTTCACGAATCCCTTTTTGATTAACATTACGAATTACTGGCACAACCAGACCGCCTGGAGTATCTACCGCAAAGCCAATATGAAAATACTTTTTCAAAATGAGCTCGTCACCATCGAGCGAGGAGTTAAAGCTTGGGTACTTCTTGAGCGCAGCCACGGCAGCCTTGATTAAGAATGCGAGCAAAGTAATCTTTACTGCATCTTTTTTGTTCTCTTGATTTAATGCTGCACGAAATTCTTCAAGATCAGTAATGTCGGCGTCATCGTGATAAGTTACCGCCGGAATCATGACCCAGTTACGTGCCAGATTAGCGGCTGATACTTTCTGAATGCGGCTTCGTGCTTGGCGCTCTATTTCACCAAACTTAGTAAAGTCGACTTTAGGCCAAGGCAAAAGATCAAATCCTGAAATGCCCTGAGTGCTCTGTGTAGATGTACTCGCTCTTGACAACATGGAGTGTTTAATAAATTGCTGAATGTCTTCTTTGGTGATGCGCCCTCGTTGTCCGCTACCGCTAACCTGCTGAATCTCAACACCAAGCTCGCGAGCATACTTTCTTGTCGAGGGTCCGGCCCAAAATCGAGATCCAGTGCCCGCTTGATCTCTTTCTAGCAAATTCTCAACTCCAGGAAATGCAATCTCAATACCCACAACTCCTCCAGCTATTAAGGGGTGTTTCTATGACTTTATTTTGTTGGATTACAGGCAAAATAGGATGCTAATTAATGGATAAAAATCCTTATTTTCAGCATAATATGCTGGTATATATGTTTTTTAAGGAATTTTATGAAGCTAGATCACATAGATATCAGAATTTTGAACGAACTGCAAAATGACAGCTCACATAGCAATGTGGAGTTAGCGAAACGGGTTCACTTATCCCCATCACCATGCCTCATGCGTGTAAAAGCACTTAAAGACAAGGGTGTGATCAGAAACTATGTTGCACTAGCCGATCCTAAGGTGTTGGGGCTAGGCTTAAACGTCTTTATCTCTATCAGCCTTAAAGAGCAATCCAAAGAAGCACTAGCAGAATTTGAACAACGCATTTCGGAGCACGATGAGGTCATGGAGTGCTACCTGATGACAGGAGATAGTGATTACCTAATTCGTATTGCAGTGGCTGACATGGGTGCGCTAGAGAAATTTATTTTAGAGCAACTAACTCCGATTGCTGGAATCGAAAAAATTCGATCTAGTTTTGCTTTAAAACAGGTACGCTATAAAACTGCCCTTCCACTGCCAAAATAGAAATTACATAACTATAAAACACATAATTTGTAAAAATCGCAATATCAAGCATTTAATCCATCAATTTAATTTGTCGGTTTTCCCGACAAACAAATGTCGCGTTTCCGGATACTCCAACACGACATTGTCGAAACCAATTGATCTTGACCACATTCCAATCGATCCCATAAGACCACCCGCCTACATCACAGTACTTTCAAGACAGGTTTAGACCAATGTCTTGACTACTGTCTATCTACAATCCCACATCTTTTAATCCGTTGGTCGCGAGTTCGAATCTCGCCCGACCCACCAGCATTACTAAGCCTCGCGTCAGCGGGGCTTTTTTATTATGCGCCGGGCTAACTCTGGGCTAACTTTTTCCATCAAGCTACATTAACTGCGATTAAGCATTAGGGTACGGGAAACTTTCCTAGCATTACATAGCGAGTCTGGCGCTCAACGAGAGTAGCGATCTGGCTGTTGACATCCCCATAAAGTAGATCGCCTTCCCAGTGTCCTGGCACTGCTCGATTTTCTGCTTCAGCTGGCCTTTCTCTAATAGAGACTGCATTGGCAATCTTGCCAAGGCCGACATCTTTGAGCATATGATGGCGTGAGCGGCGCATGATCCGCGTGCGTCGTAAGTGCGCCACGAGTTCTTTCTTTAGGGCTCCGCGGGCTTGGATAAAGAGGCTACGACAAATTGTTTCGTGTGACATCTGATAACTTTCGTCATCTGGATACGTTTGCTTTAACCATCCGGCAATCTGTTGTGGCGACCACTGCAAAAGCTGCAACTTGTCTGTCACGATAGTTGCCATGGGCTTATTCAAGACCAGTTTACAAGCCTTAGGGTGAAGTGCGCGATCCCAAGCAGCTCCATCAGCCCCAGCTGATCGGTAGTCTTTAATACCGCCATTGCGTTTTACTTCGCGACTAACCGTAGAAGGCGGCCTGCCTAAAAGCTGTGCGATAGAGCGAAGTGATTGCCCAGTTGCCAGGCCACGGGAGATTTCTTCTCTCTCAGCCAAAGTTAACGCAAAAACTGATCGAGTTCGCTGTAGTGGTCTGATGCCACCACTTTCAGCCAAAATACGCTGGATAGAGGAGTGACCCTGATCAAATAATTGCGCTATCTGATGAAGGTTATCGCCTTTTTGCCACCGCTCCCACATTAAAGCCTTCTGGATGGCCGTGTAATAGATTCGAGACGTTGTTTCATGAGCAACACCTTGCGCTTACGCAGTTACTAGTGTGTTGCATCGATCGGTTGAAATCAAGACCCATAAAAGGCAATGAAGAAAAACTTAAGTGAAATCAAAAGGTGTCTTAAGCTTTCTTATCGGCCAATATACGTGATACTTTGATTCATGGTGACCATGTAGGTTCCCTTAGTTTCGTTTTAGAGTTTGGGGCGCCCTATTAAGAACAATCTTAAATCAATTTTTGTTTTTGAAGATATGGATAATTTCGCCAACAACGCCACGACGGAAAGCCAGAACACAGATAACGAAAATAAAGCCTGTGGCAATTGTGCTCCAAGAGCCAATATTAGCCAGATAGTTTTGTAGGCCAACAACAATACCGGCACCAACCACTGGACCAAGAATCGTACCCATGCCGCCAAGCAATGTCATCAACACCACTTCACCAGACATATGCCAATGAACATCAGTCAATGTAGTCAATTGGAAAACCAATGTCTTCAAAGAGCCGGCTAAGCCAGCAAGCGCAGCTGAAAGAACAAAAGAAATTAACTTGAAGCGATCAACATCGTATCCAAGAGAAATGGCGCGCGGTTCATTTTCACGAATAGCCTTTAAGACTTGACCGAAAGGGGAGTGAACGGTGCGCACAATTAATGCGAAACCCAACAAGAAAATTGCCAGCACAAAGTAATACATGCTCACATCATCTTTTAAATCAATTAAACCCAACAGCATTCCACGTGGCACACCTTGAATACCATCTTCGCCACCAGTGAAGGGGAGTTGAACAGCTAAGAAGTAAACCATCTGTGAGAGCGCAAGCGTCACCATCGCAAAATAAATACCTTGTCGACGAATAGCCAAGGAGCCAATCAGAAAACCCAGGATGCCAGAGCCCAAAACACCCAACACAATTCCAAACTCAGGAGACAGGCCAGCCTCTTTACAAAGATAGGCAGTGATGTAAGCAGAGGTTCCAAAGAATGCTGCGTGCCCAAAAGATAGAAGTCCCGTGAAGCCCAACAACAAATTAAAGGCGCAAGCGAAGAGAGCGAAACACAAGACCTTCATTGCAAAGACTAAATAAATAAAATCTTGGAACGGAAGCAATGCGGCAATTAAAACCAGAATGCCATAAAGCAGTTTTGTTTTTGAGTTCACTTACTTCTCCCGGCCGAAAAGTCCAGCAGGACGAATGAGCAATACGATTGCCATGATCACAAAAATAACAACGCCCGATGCTTCTGGGTAAAACACTTTAGTTAAACCCTCAACCAAGCCAAGGGCGAGGCCAGTCAAAATGGAGCCCATGATCGAGCCCATGCCGCCGATAACTACAACAGCAAAAACCACAATAATGAGATTTGAACCCATTAATGGGTTTACCTGAAAAATTGGTGCAGCTAAAACACCAGCAAAGCCGGCAAGACCAACGCCATATGCATAGGCCAAAGAAATCATTAGCGGAACATTAATACCAAACGCCTGAAGCAGTTTTGGGTTTTCTGTACCAGCACGAAGATAGGCGCCCAACTTGGTTCTTTCAATCACATACCAGGTTGAGAAACAAACCACCAAAGAAATCACAACCACCCACAAACGGTACTTCGGCAAAATAATGCCGATCGACTCTAAAGGGATGGCGCCTTGCAATAACTCGGGAGCTGGGTAGCTCTCGCCAGAGATGCCATACCAATGACGGAACATACCTTCAATAATTAAAGCCAAACCAAAGGTAAGCAGCAAACCATAAAGATGATCCAAGTGGTAGAGGCGCCGAAGCATCGTTCGCTCCAGTATTAAGCCAAAACCAGCCATTACCAAAGGCACTAGAATTAAAGCAAACCAGTAATTGATGGAGAACTCAGGAAATCCAAGCCATTGCCCGATCTGAGTGAGTCCAATCCAAGCAACAAAGGCGCCCATGGTGTACTGAGCGCCATGCGAAAAATTAATGATGTTGAGTAGGCCAAAAATAATGGCCAGACCCAAACTCAAAATGGCGTAGAACGAGCCATTAATAAGCCCCACCAAGAGCTGAGCAACCAGCCCTTGTGGGGTAATTCCAAGAAGTTCAAACATAGGATAGGTTATTCAAAATTAAACACCAAGATACTCATTTAACAAGCTTGCTTTTTCGGTAAGCTCATTTTGATTCACAACCTCAACTACATTCCCGTGCTCAACCACATAATGACGGTCTGCCAAGGGTGCAGCAAAGCGGAAGTTTTGCTCCACCAAAACGATAGTGAAACCTTTATTGCGCAAACTAGTAACTACCTCGCCCAGCTTTTGAACAATGACTGGGGCTAAACCTTCGGTAATTTCATCTAATAACAGGAGTTTTGCACCCGTCCTGAGAATACGTGCCATTGCGAGCATTTGCTGCTCACCGCCAGACAATCGAGTGCCCGGACTGTTGCGCCGCTCGTAGAGATTGGGAAACATTTCATATATCTCATCCAAACCCATGCCGCCAGGGGCAATTTCTGGCAACAGCATTAAATTCTCTTCAGCACTCAGACTGGCAAAAATACCGCGCTCTTCTGGACAAAAACCGACGCCTAGACGCGCAATTCGGTAGGTTGGCATGGAAATGGTTTCAGCACCATAAACCTCTACTGAGCCAGTTCTTTTGCTGGTTAAACCTAAGATGGTTTTCAGAATGGTGCTCCGGCCCGCACCATTTCTACCTAAAAGAGTAACAACCTCACCATCGCGGACAGCAAAGTTAACGCCATGCAGAATATGGGACTCCCCATACCAAGACTCTAGGTTTTTAACCTCTAAGGCCATGGTGCTCATATAGTGTCACCCCCATGACTCCCCATATAGGCCTCAACTACCAGTGGGTTATTGGAAACCTCGTGATATGAGCCCTCAGCTAAAACGGAGCCGCGTTGTAATACGGTGATTCGATCTGCAATGGAGGAAACCACCTTCATATTGTGTTCCACCATCAAAATGGTGCGGCCCTTGGCTACACGATCTATAAGCTCTGTAACACGCTCCACATCTTCATGGCCCATGCCCTGTGTTGGCTCATCCAATAACATCAACTCAGGCTCCATGGCCATTGTGGTGGCAATTTCCAGAGCCCTTTTGCGCCCATAAGCTAGGTTTAGGGTTTCTTCGTGTGCAAAATCAGCCAGACCAACCTCATACAAGAGCTCTTCAGCACGCTCATTGAGAATATTTAGTGATTCGCCAGACTTCCAAAAAGAGAATTCCGTTCCCAAGCCTCGCTGCAGTGCAACACGAACGTTTTCCAAAACACTCAAGTGCGGAAAAACAGCAGATATTTGAAAGGAGCGCACAACACCCCTGCGAGCAATTTGGGTCGGTTTCTCTTTGGTAATATCAAGACCATTGAACAAAATTTGACCGCTTGTTGGCTCTAGAAATTTTGTTAACAGATTGAAGCAGGTTGTTTTACCGGCACCATTTGGCCCAATCAGGGCGTGAATGGTTCCACGAGTGACATCTAAGTTCACATCACTTACCGCAGAAAAACCTTTAAAGGTTTTTCCAAGACCAATTGTTTTTAATATTGTTTCCATCTATCTTGATGGCCTATCCATAAATTTAGAAAAAATATCCTCAAATAGAGATGCAATTGATAGTAATTTTTCGTCATTACCGCCAGGTGCCACCAACATTAATCCAACAGGTGCGGAATTAAGAGTTTGGCATGGGATAGATATTGCACAGCCATCAAGAAAATTAAAGATTCCCGGATTACGGAGCAATAAACCATTTAGCCGAAAGTATTCATCATCATCGTTTAAATCAATCAACTTTGGTGCGATAACTGGAACAGTTGGCATAATCCAAATATCGTCACTTGCAAACTCATCCTCCCACATAGAAATTAACTTTGCTCGCATGGAGACCGTTTGAATATAAGCGGCCGAAGAAACCTCTCTACCCTTAAGCACTCTAGAAGAAACTCTTGGATCAATTTCCGGCAAAGAAATGGATATAACTTTTTCAAGCCCTGCAAACGCTTCTGCGGATACTATTTTAGGCTGCCCCTGTAAATCAATTACCTGGCTCACTGCATTTGAATCAACTTTATTTGCATGGATGCCCGCTGAAATTAAAATGTCTAAGGCCTCCAAATATGCATGTTCTACATATTCATCCATACCGCTAAGAACAATATTTCTTAGGACTCCCATCCTTATATCTCTAGCCTCTATATTATGATTTATCGCGTAATTTCGACCAGACATAACTACATCAACACGTTGACAACAATCAACGCTTGATGCAATCACACCTATTGAATCCAGGCTGCCCGAGAGGGGTAGAACACCCTCCATGGAATACCTACTAGCCGTGGATTTGTAGCCCACCAACCCACACAATGCTGCCGGTATCCGACAAGAACCCCCAGTATCAGAGCCAAGTGCTACCGACACCATTTCATCAGATACACTTACTGCACCGCCAGAGGTTGAGCCCCCCGGAATTCTTTGAACATCACGCTCAAAGGGGTTCAAGGGAGTTCCAAAATGAGGATTAACTCCCAAGCCAGAGTATGCAAACTCAGTCATATTGGTACGGCCAATCAATATTGATCCGGCCTCACGTAACTTTGCTACAACATGCGCATCCTTGGTTGCAGGGGGATTCGAATGAAGAACTCTTGAGCCAGATCCAGTCACTTGATCTAGCACATCAAATAAGTCTTTAATAGAGATGGTTACACCAGCTAGGGGTCCTACCGGCAAAGATGCGTTCCGCAATATATCTTGAGCATCTGCCGTAGCTAATGCCCCTTTCTCATCAATAGCCAAGAAAGCTTTGGCACCTTGCCCATTAATATCCTGTATTTTATCCAAACAATTTTTTATTAATTGGTGTGTTGATATTTTTCCCGCATTCAACTGCGACTGGATATATGAAATATTAATGGGCATAAGGTGATTTATTTTTCTTCCGGATCGTAATAATGAATCTCAACTAGCATGCAGCCATTAACAGATTTAAATGGGCCATGCGGTGTTTTTGGTGGACGACATGCATAAGTTCCGGGCTGGAACGATGTCCCTCCATTACCGCTCTCATCCACGCCAACAATTAAATCACCAGACAGCAAATAAACCTCTTCCCAATAATCATGTACGAAGGGAGAGGTCGTGTAGACCCCTGGATCAAATCTCAAGTGTCTTGTTCTCGATCCCCGTTTATTTTTTTCATCAAGCTTGCCCGCTAAAATTTGTTGCTGGATACCAGATGGATATCCAGCCGGGACTTCCCACCCCTTAGTCAAATCAATTGTATGAAACTCTTTCCACTCTTTATCTAACGCCATCATTTCTCTCCTAATTATTAATCAACGATTTCTAAATTTGTTGTTTTATATTCATGCTTGATACTTCGATTTAGGATCGGGTCGTAGATTTCAATTTCGAAAATATCTCCACCTCTAATTTCCCCTAAAACGGAGTGTGTTCCACAAAACATTACAGTTCCAAAATCCAACTGACCACCATCCGTATATTTTGAAATCAGATCTTGTGGAGACAGCATCCTTGAAACGGCACCCTCTTGATAGAGAGATTTATTCCCTTGGCGAACCACCCAAGAACGTGTAATTAAGCTATCCCAATGTCCTTCAATATCACTTAGTTTCCAGAGGTGAGATGCGACAGGTTTTGGGCACATTTGCTTTGAAACAGTAACTCCATAAGCCTCAACTTTGCGATCCGTATGATCTGAGCCAAGGCCAATATATAAACCATCAGGCAAAGAAAAAATTACATACTCAACCTCTCCACTGGAATCATTGCCGACGACCTGAAAATCTGCACTGGTAGATAGAAGGCTTTCCGAAACTCTGTAGAAGCAAGGTACAGTTCTAGGTCTAGCAACCCCCAACTCAGCTAACTCCTGAATATGATGCTCTACCGCCTCTATATTTCTGCCTGTCCAACCTGCAATCACCACATTTTTTATATTTACTACTCGGTCTACACCATCTACTGATAAATTTAAATTAACCATTTTTACTTTCAACCCTCTCAAGCCCAACCATGCTCAAAATAGTCAAACCCTCTTAGGTCTTGAAATATATTTTGATTGGCTAGGTTTTTTTTATAAGTCCCAAAACCACCCTTATAAAACAATAAAGGTGGCACATCAATTCCAATATCTAACTTTGTAACTCTGCCCATTAATATGGTGTGATCACCCCCAGGATAGGTGCAGTCTAAGTCGCACTCTAGATATGCCAATGAGCCAGAAATTTTTGCGCACGCATTCTCAGAAATACTAGTATGAATTACCGACCAATCAGCAGCTGATGGCCTTGCAAAATTCATTGCAATGCTTTCTTGATCATTAGCCATTACATTGACAACAAACTTTCTGGAAATATTGAATGCCGAAGTTGAGTTTGATGTATTGGCCATAGAGAATAGTATTAATGGCGGATCCAAAGATACTGATGTAAATGAATTTACAGTTACCCCAATATCTTTTTTTTCCGCATTTAATGTAGTAATTACTGCCACACCTGTTCCATAACTTCCAAGCGCTTGACGGAATTTCTTTGGATCAATATTCATCCATTCTCCTTCAAAATATAAAAATCAAGCAGCAGGCATCAAAATGCCAGGGGCTTCATTTGGCAAGTCATAACTACTCATGAATTGATCAACCATCCCCAAAGCTTTTTGCCAATTGTAATTTCTATATGCATGGCCCCGAGTCACCATATTTGCGCCTGAATAAAACATCTCATACTGAAGATGGCGAGAGCCAAATTCAGAACCAATAGCATCCCAAGCCAATTTAAATAATTTAACTCGCCCATAGCTATCGGTTACAGGTGATTTTTGAGTCTGGTTAATCATTGATAGAATTTCTTGATTTGAGAAGTCTTGCGCAGATGATGGAACCATAATCATTCCGCCACCCGACAACTCTCTGATGCTACTTATGAATTTTGGGTAAAGCTGCTGTGTTAAGACATTTGCAGCATAAAGTCTTGTGCTACTTGGCACAAAATATTCACCTCTTTGTTGACCGCCAACCTCCATTGCCTCGACAAGACCCTCAACCATTGAAACTTCTGCCGCCATTTGCCCCAATGTTTCAACCACGGATGGGAACCCTATAATTCCATTAGTCTCAGCAATTCTACGAGCCACCCCTAATAAAAAACGCATCTTCACCATAAACCTCACCTGGCACTGATAGTTTTGATATACGTGAGCAGGGGTTGCATGCCATTGCGCACTTATCATCTGCACATCCTTATTGACAAACACACGCTCCCAAGGAATCTTAACTTCATCAAAGCATAGGACGGCATCGTTCTCATCAAACCTACTTGACAAAGGGTTGTCAAATGTTGACACACTTGACTGCTCATATGATTTACGAGACAGCATCTTGACCCCCTTGGTATTCAAAGGGATTGCAGCACTAAATGCTAAGTTTTCTTCTCCTGGCTTTAGGGGCTGTATTGTCGAAATAAATACTTCATTGGCCATCGGACATCCAGTGCCAAGCATCTTTGCACCTTTGATTGTTATTCCCTCTGCATCTTCATCAACAATAGAGGCAATTAGGTTTTCAGCTTGAGCGCTAGCATCTTTAGCTTTATCCGCCTGTGGGTTGATGATTACGTAAGTTAAATATATATCGTTATCTCTTGCATATTCATAATAATCAGAAAGTGCGCCGGCGAACTTATCGCCACTCTTCTTAAACACGTCCAGCCCCATATACATGCCACTCAAAGCAGAGCCCACATGATCTGGAGATCTTCCTAAAAAGCCATTTGATAATTCAGCCCATGACTCCAGGGCTCTCCTGCGTTCAATCAGTTCTGGAAGGCTTTTAGGAAGCTGCCACATTCTATTAACGCGATTACCAGTTTTTGGTGACTCAAATGTCATCTTTTCGATGTTCTTTGGATCTGCCTGATAGTCAAATAAAGAGGCTGCGGAGGCAATTGAATTCTTGAATGCAGAGTGATCCGCATGGTTCTTTATAAGGCTTCCATCTAAATAGATTTTTCGTCCATCTTTCAAGCTTTGTATGTGCATTTTCCCATCTTTAACCATTACTTACTCTCCTGTGAATATAGATTTATTTTTTAACTAATGGACATACGCTCTGAGAGAGCGGTAAGAATGCGTCTTTACCTGGAATTACGCTTAGTACTTTGTAATAATCCCAGGGTGACTTGGACTCTTCTGGCGCCTTAACCTCAACCAATAACATGTCGTGAATCATCATTCCATCCTCACGAATTCTTCCATTTTTTGCAAAGAAATCATTAATAGGGGTTTTATGCATCTTTTCTAAAACCGCTTGCGTACCATCTGTACCGGCAGCTTTTACGGCTTGTAAATAATGCATTGTTGATGAATAAACACCAGCCTGCGCCATGGTTGGCATGCGCTTATGTTTTTCAAAGAATCTTCGAGACCATTTGCGAGTGTCATCGTTTAGATCCCAATAGAATCCGGTAGTCAGAATCATGCCCTTAGCTTTTTGTAATCCCATTGCATGAATATCTGTAATGAATACATGCAACCCTGCTAACGTTTGCTTTCCATTTTTGCCTATTCCAAATTCTGCAGCTTGATTTACCGCCCTAATGGTGTCTCCACCGGCATTTGCAAGGCCAATTACTTTCGCATTAGATGCTTGAGCCTGCAAGAGATAGCCTGACATATCTGATGTATTGGTTGGATGCTTAACCTCACCCAATACTTGTCCACCTCTAGCCTTAACCGCTCCCGCAGCATCCTTCACAAGTGACGAGCCAAGCGCATAATCAACCGTAATAAAATACCAACTATCTTTACCGCGCTTCATTAATGCATTTACTGTATTAGTTGCCAATGAGTAAGTATCGTAGACATAATGAACTGTATTTGGAGAACAATTTTCATTGGTAAGCCTTGTTGTTCCACCCCCCGAAACTAAGACAATCTTATTTTTTTGTCGTGCTATTTCGGCTACAGATAACGCAACTCCCGAAGGTAATAAATCAACAATTACACTTACCTTGTCTGCGTCATACCATTCACGCGCCTTATTCGCCGCAACATCAGGCTTGTTTTGATGATCTGCTGAAATTAACTGAATTGGCTTGCCCAATACATTACCCCCAAAATCATCAATTGCCATTTGCGCAGCAATTACGGATCCAGGTCCACCAATATCTGAGAATAAGGATGACATATCAGTCATTACGCCTATCTTTACCGGCCCCATTGACGTCTGAGCGTGAGTGCCACTACAAAACATAGCCATATAAATTGATAGCAAACCAATCTTGGATTTTTTCGTAACAAGTTTCATCTGAGGCTCCTTTAAGATATAAAAAAATACTTAACTTTATTTAGTTAAGTAACTTTACTACTTAAATTTTATCCATATCAAAGAAAATACCTAGGACTTACACCTATTGGTGCATGACCCAATCGTTTTGGTGCATGACCCAATCGTTTTGGTGCATGGCAGTAAAATAATTGTTATGAAAAAAATGCCTAAGCAATTTAAATCCCCGCTATCTATTACAAGAAAGCCATTGCTCGATTCCAAGGGGAAAACTGATAAGCAGTTTAGGCAGCTGATTTATGATTTATCTGTTGCAGGTGCTAAGTTAGAAATTGCTAGGGCTCATTTAGCACGCCAATTGGGAGTAACTTCGCCCCAGTACAATATATTGATGGTTGTAGCCCAGTATCAAAATTCCCTTGGAATTACCATTAGCGACGTAGCAAATCACTTACATGTCACCTTAAGTCATGTGACAACTGAAGCAAAAAAACTGGAAAAAGGGGGGTGGCTATCTACTTTTGTTAACCCAAATGATCGACGGGCAAGAATGCTTCAAATCAACCCTAACGCTACTGAAAAAATAGTAGTACTTGGGCAAAGTCAAAGAATCATAAACGATGATCTCTTCCAAAATATCGGTAAAGCTGAGTTTGATAATATATGCAAAACGCTATCAAAATTGGTTGACGATTTTACGAAAACAATAAAGAAACTTAAACTTTGAGAGCTATAAATCAACCGAGATTTTAACCTCTAAGATAATCTTAACCTTATATTGAGTTGTACACACACCCTCAATCTTGCGCATTAATGCTCAGCAAAAGACTTGAACCTGCTTACTCTCGGTATCTTTTTTTATATAAAACCAATTTCGATATATTGATAAATATCTGATTTCAAGATGACTTATAGGCTGGTCAAAAGGAATCCTAATCGAACCGAAGTTGACTAGTGCATTGAGCTACTTTAAATAAGAAAGGTCAGTTGGTACCATTTTGGCCGAAAGCAGCCACCCCACCATCCCTCACCCATAATCCCGAATCAGCTTTGCCCAAGGGTCATTCGGGTCTTTCACTGGCTCGGGCGGAGCTAGGCGAGTGCTAACGACCCAAAACTGCCACTCATAGACAACCAAGATCCTGCTTGACTTCTTAAGCCAACTAAACGGGGTTTGATTCCCAATCTGCTATCCACTTAGCAATTGCACTAGCTTGCATTGGCTTAGCAATACCAAAACCTTGAGCAATCTGGCAACCCATCTTCAGCAATAGATCGCCGTGCGCTTTAGTCTCTACCCCTTCTGCAACGACGATGATCCCCATTTGTTGGGCAAGATCAATCACACTCTTTATTAAGGCACGATCGCTGGCATCATCCAGAATATCGTTAACAAAACTTCGGTCAATCTTTAAGGTATCTACAGGAAGATTCTTTAGATAGGTTAATGAGGAATAGCCCGTTCCAAAATCATCTAAGGCAAAACTGACACCGAATTCACGACAGGCAATGATTACCCCAATTATTCCGTCTAGATTCTTTATGGCGGTCGTTTCCAACAATTCCAATTGAAAACTTCCATGAGGAAGTTGGGGATAGTGCGCTAGGATCTTTTTCAGTCGTATTGCAAAGCCATCCTGCTCAATGGTTTTGGCATGAATATTGATGCTAATTGGCAGGGCTATACTTAGCTTTTGCCAAACCTCACCTTGCCTTAATGCCTTATGAATAATCCACCAATCAAATTCAATGGAAAAAGAGTGCTCTTCAAATGAAGGTAAAAAGGCGCTGGGCAAGAGTAATCCCCGCTGAGGATGCTGCCATCGCACTAGGGCTTCTACGCCAAGTACTCGCCCAGTTTGTAGGTCTACTTTAGGCTGGTAATACAGCTCAAATTCTCCATCCGCTAAAGCCAACCGCAGTACTTGATCTGCTTTTTCCCGCTCTTCAAACTGAATAAATTGCTGATTGATAAGAGCAAGCTCTACGCCACGATCAATCGCAAGTTGCTCTGCATTCTTTCGGGCGGTAATCTCGCGAATCACCCAAATGGTTGCTCTCTTGCCATTAATTCGCTCTTCCAAGGCAACACATCGGCTCTCAAAGAAATAATCCTTTCCATCTAAACCGACTAATGGATACTCCATGGAAAGGCATTCGCCACTTTGCAAAGCCTTTTGTAAAAATGTATGAAAAGATTGAGCAACTTCTTTAGGAAAGATGTTGTCAAATGTTTCTCCAATGATTTTTAAGCTGGAAGGGAAAAAGAGTTTGAGATAGTCAGAATCATTGGTTTCAATATATCGACCATCCTCATCGATGATGAAGATGAGATCTAAGATAGCCCGATTTAAGGCGTTATTTCTTAACTCTGCTTTGCTGGGTTCAGTGTCCGATAAATAGCCAGACAGATTTTTTATCTGATTCTCTTTCACTGCCACCCTTTAAATTGTTTGACTAGCTAGGCCGGGAGGATTAGCAGAATGCTAAGGCAGGTCGAAGTCTTATAGTATCTTACTACTAGATCCATGTTTACACGATCATGAGGCTGCAATGACTCTTACTGGCCTTGGATTCAACCGGTCAACGCAACAGATTGAGCAAAACGTTCTGCCGGTGTTTGATAGTTTAGTGTTTTTCTAGGGCGTTCATTTAGTTTCCTTGCCACTGCATTGAGCTTGGCTTGGGAGTAGT
>NZ_LOJJ01000017.1 GCF_001595985.1 Polynucleobacter sinensis | reverse complement strand
ACATTAGTCAAACTGATTTTGATGCGATTGGTCGTTCTAGCGATGGTGATATTGACAATACCGTTGTTGCGACAGCAAGCGAAACCTTGGGATCTGAGAGTGTCCTAAGCGCGAGCGAAGAAGTGGAAGTAATCCTAAGTCCGGAGTTAAGGGTTGCGAAGAGCGCTATTGCTAAAAGCATGACAGGTGAATCCCTAAATAATGGTGCTTTAGATGATCATCTCACATTGGATACAAACGAATCGCAATCCGTGAACTCCGCAGGGCAATACATAGACTATCAGATTGAAATTTCTAATATTGGGAATACTACATTAACTGGAGTATCAATCCTTGATGGTATGTTCTCTGATCCAGATGTGTATATTGCTAGCGTTAAAAATGCTAGTGGGGATGAAATTGATTATCACTTAATCGGAAGCTCGATATCGCTAGATAACCCATTACAAGTTCAAGAAACAATTTTTATTAATTATGCATTAAATATCAATTTAGATGATTTATTGGATTCGACAATAGAAAATATTGCATCTGCTAGATCGGTAGAGACAGATCAATTATCAAAAACTTACTCGGCAAATTACAGCGTGATTGTTGATTTACCTCAATCTGATATTGCATTGAGAAAATTTGCAAATGTTGAAAGTGTTGAGGGTGTCGGCTCTACCGTTACATACACTCTTTATATTGTGAATGAGGGGGAGACCAACCTTACCAATATTAAGATTGAAGATTCAATGGTTGATAATACTGTTGTTTTATCCGTAAATCTGCATGATATTAATTCAAATACGACAAGTCCTACATCCTATAGTTTTGAAGATGGACTGATAGTTCTTGAATCACCACTGGGTGTCGGACAGTTTGTAACAATTTCCTACAATCACATTGTTACCGAGGCAGATTTTGTTGTGTCTGAGGTGGGCATTGAAAAGCATATATTTGATTATGCTAGCCCTGGAGATAAATTGGATATTGTTGATATGGGGTATGGCACATTTAGCGCATATGTAAATAGTGAAAATGTAAATCCATATGCAATAAATAGCGATCTAACATCTGATACTGATATACCCGCAAAGTTATTTTTCAATGTTGATAATACAGGCCTGGCAGTTGGAGTTAATGCTGGGGTTATGTCGGGCGATCGCGATGGAAATTCAGATCACCTCAAAGCTGTATTTAATCCAAATCAACTTAATGGTGGTAAGTCTGCAGTTGAGGGGGTTTCGGTAGTTTTCACAAACGCAAAAAGTGTAGAGTTAGCATTTACAGCTACATATGGTCTCAATTCAGATAAGTTTACAGGTTCGATTTTGATTAGTGAACGCGGGGATGTAAGTTTGAAAGAGTTAAATTCATTGGGTAAACTAGAAGGAAATACTACTTTTTCGGACGGCGTATACAAATTTATTGGGGTAAATAGCCTTCACGATGGATGGTTTACAGTTAGCCAGGTTAATGGCCCGGGTGGTGCTCAAAATAAAATTTACACCTTAAATTTTACGCCCTCCGATAGTTATGCAAACAGCTTCGACTTTTTTGTTGTTGGAGATTTGCTAAATAATTCAGTAGAACAGATTAAAGTGGTAGATGTGGCGTTTGATACAAAAGATTTTTATGTCAGTAACGTTGTAAATACCGCGTCAGTTTATTCCCTTGAGGACAATTCTCTCGATCAGTCTGATGAAATTTCTGTTAGCAGTTTAACAGTCTTATCAAATATTTCAGTTGAGGCCGCAACGATTGCAGCATCATTAGGTGAAAATAACTTCACGATATTAGATACATATTTCAATATTATGGCCATGGATAATAGTGTTGCTGAGAAAGTTTCTGGTCTAAAACTTAGATCGGATTCTCCTTTGTCAAGCGAGGAAATTGGCTTGCTGCAAGCTAAATTTTCGGATCTTGATGCCAATCAAATCTCACAAGCTGATCTCCCAACAGTAACGGCTCAGATAACTAATGACACTACTCCAATAGTTTCTGGTACAGCAGTCTTGGGGGCCGGCGAGGTCCTTGCTGTCACTGTGGGTACGCAAGTATTTAATAACGTGGCAGTTAGCGGTG
>NZ_LOJJ01000016.1 GCF_001595985.1 Polynucleobacter sinensis | reverse complement strand
GGATCGCTCATCGTAACGAGCCGAGTGTATTCAATCTGGCGATCGCGCCACATTAATGAAAGTTCTTGGCCCCGACCAGGGAACAATTCCTCGGCCAACTGCCCCATGGAATAAACATCTAATAGTGTCCCATAGGCATCAAAGGCGATTAACTTATACATTTTGTCTCCTGCTTTTTATTATGAATTTCTATTGTAGTTTAAAACGACAATGCTAGCACTGACTCTAGATGAGCGTCAATTTAAACGACTTCACCAAGACAGGGATCTTTAATTGATTTGTCCTTTTAAAGGACACGCCATGAACCAGATGCCCCAGTCTAGAAACAGAGTGGGGGCATCCTGATTGACGGATTAGAACTGTGGATTTTGACTAAGCTCGCTAGGAACTAGGTCTAAGCACCATCAAGGACTTCTAATAAAAATAGCCCAATAAGTGGCCTATTGTGATTCTTGGTGGCCCGGGGCGGAATCGAACCACCGCACAAGGATTTTCAATACTCTACCGGCCGCTAGTGGCCGCTTTAAGCGTCGCTTGTTACGGCTGTGCCGTCGGTTTCAGGAAGAAATCAATTGCCAACGCAACCACTGGCGGCTCGATGCGGTGTGGGCCTTTGAATTCCAAGGGGGTTACGTCATAACCTATGGCCTTAAGTTTGGCTACGTGGGGACGCGCACTAGTTTCAATGGGCAGCTGCTCGTCTTCTAAACCGTGGGCGATGAAGATGCGGGGTGTACCATTTTGCTGAAAGACTGACATAAAGCCTGCGGAAAATGCGATCACGTGACTAACGACGTCGCCATTGGTCACGCCTACTGACAGCGCATAGCTGCCTCCGTCTGAAAACCCAGCAAATCCCAAGTGGGATGGATTAATAGAAAAACGTGACGCCACTTCGTGTAATGCTTTGTCCAGCCGCTCTAGGTCTGGGCCGTTACCACCCACGACCAAGTCCCAAGTCGGAAACTGAGACTGCGGCAAAAGAAGCAAAAAGCCATGCTGATACGCGTGGTCGATCACGAATGGCAGCACCTTGTCGGCGCTGCCACCGGCGCCATGAAACATCACCAGCAGAGGTACTGGAACTCCAGGCTGCAGGCCGTCCGGCACGATCAATACAGCGTCGCGCTCGCTAGCAATACCCAGGTCGTGACGACCAGCGGGCAAGGCTTGCTTATCGGGTACAGTGCCGGATCGAAAACTGAGCCGGCCCAGCAGCGAATCTCCCAGGAAAGACGTGTCAAACATTGCCATCTTCGACGGGTTTACCAATGCTGCGGAAAGCCGCACACTGAGCAAAGGCTTCCTCGCTAAGCAAGAAATTCCTACCCTTGCAAAACTTGAGCGTCAGCTTGAGTAACTCCTTGATATCGCGGCCGCTGGCAGCTGCGTAGCTTATTACCAAGCGCTCAACTAGGTCGTCGGGTAGTTCGGTGTTGAACTGCTGCGCTAGCGATTTCCATAGTTGTTTCGCCCGCTCTTGTGTCGGTGTCTCAAACTGGATGATGGCGATGCAGCGCGACAAGACAGCGTCATCAATGTCGGCTACGCGGTTAGTAGTCATGAACAGTAAGCCGTTGAAGTACTCGAGGGTACGCAGGAACTCAGCCACGATGGCGTTGTGCTGCAGATCGTTGTCGCGGCGGCGAATATAGACGTCGGCCTCGTCGAGCAAGAGCACCGAGTCCCAGCGCGCAGCGCGCCGCAGGATTTTCGAAAGGTTGGCTTCCACTGAGCTTGCCGTCACGCCGAGTTGACCAGAATGTACGCGGTATAGTGGTTTCTGGACGACCTCGGCATAGACCTCTGCTGTCAACGTCTTGCCTAGGCCAGGTGCGCCTTTGCACAGGATGGTTGTGCCGCCCGACTTACCCTCGACAATGTCCTCCATTAGGAAGTTACGATCAGCTGTCAAGATATCAATCAGCTCGCGATGAGCATGCGGCAGAACCAGCTTGTCACGCAATTCTGGTTTGTAACGATACGACTCAACATTTTGCACATGTACCCATACGCTGCGGTGGTAATCCAAGTGGAATAGGTATAGATAGCAATGTTGGGGGATTCGTTCAAAACCCTCGCTGATACCGCTTCCGCGCCAGAAGCTTGCATCGGCGGTCGTATCAAAGTGGCGTTCTAGCAGCTCTTCGTCATTGACGCAGCGGGCCGTTGTGCCTGCCTGCAGCCGCATGCATTCGAGTTGTGGACGAGGCCCTTCGCTGGACACCCAGACAGCGCCAGAAACAGTAAACTGCGCACCAAACTTCGGCTGCATCTGCATAAAACGCTTTAAGTGTGTCTCGTATTCGCTTTTGAATTCCGCACATTCTTTGAAGTAACCATAACCCGTCATCAATTCGGGAATCGTGCAATCCAGAATATCTTCGGCATAAAAGGTGATGCTGTAGGTCATGCCAGTACGCCTTAGCCTCGGATCGGTAACCGGCCCGCGTTCTGCAGCCTGCAAGGTATTAGCCAGAAGGCCGATGATGACGTAAGCTGCACTATCGACAGGCTGCACATAACGCATGGAATGGACCAGCCAGGGCAGCAACACACCATCCTTGCCGAGCTTATAGAGCCAGCCATCGATCATGTCACGCGACAACCAAGCGATCAGACCGGGGATCAGATGCTCCAAGCTGGGGATTTTTCGGGCAGCCGGTGCGGCGTGGATATTGTCCAGCGCCAACATTTGGAACATCAGCTCACGCTCGTTGGCCGTACGGCACAGGTCGTAAAGTGTGTTAAGTGAGGTGGCGTCGAAAAGGTGGCTGGGCACCACACGTTTGCCTCGGGAAAGGCCGTACTCGCTCAGCCGCTTAGCAAGCAGTGAATCTTCATTGATCATTCCAAGTAGCGCATTGGCCAGGGTTTCTGGTATTTCGAATTCCATGAGTTCCTTTTACTCTTTTACTCTTTTACTCTTTTACTCTTTTACTCTTTTAATAAATCATAGAAACCTAGGTCTGAAACATGCTTGACTACAGTCAATGCGAGCCATAATAGGGTCCATTTTGGGCGTGGTGTGCGCCCAAAGATGGCTTACGGCGGCAACTCCGGCTAAAGTGCCATCCCGTTTTTGACCTTTTCTTTGGTGAGTTGACTTCCCTGCATACGTTTGAACTTACACAGCGTCATCTAGCAGCTCATATCGCTTCTCAACTCCGCTTGGCCCATGTTCGCTCTTCAAACTCCCTCTTATTAATGATGATCCTTTCATGACTCCCTTTGGATACTAATTCCGCGTCATCATAGGCTTCAACAGAGAAGATGAGCTTCTTGCCACGCACCTCAGTTAACTCAACCTTCGCCGTAACTTCTATACCGGGAGGAGTAGCTGCTTCATGCGTGACGCTAATGAAAGTACCAACTGCCTGCTCTTCGGGCCAATCTAGATGAGAAGCAATCGCCTTGACACAAGCCAACTCCAAAAACCCAACCAAAAAACCTGTGGCAAAAACTTTAGGCCTCACTGCTGCTTCTTTGGAACCTGGATACATAGCAGGAACAGTTTGCGCATCAGTCACCATGAACTTGTATTCGTATTTAATGCCAGGTTTTAGGGAAGTCTTCATTGCAAACCTAACTCTAACAATTTAATTCGATTCAATATCTTCATTTGAGGAGCGAAAATGCTCTCTATACTCCAGCGGAGTAATGCCCAACCTTCGGACAAATATTCTGCGAAGAGCCTCGGCGCTCTCTAAGCCACAACGCTGAGCTATATCCTTATATCCCATATCTGTTGACTCAAGATATCGCCGTGCAAAATCGATACGAGCATCATTTACATAGTTCATCGGAGTCATGCCGCATTCTTTCTTAAAAATACGAGTTAAATTTCTTGGACTCATATTTAAATGCTCGGAGATTGACTCTAAAGTATGACGAGCCTCGGGATTGCCAAGAATATAACTGTGGACAGATGCGACTACGGAATTTTCAGCAGCTTGAGATTCAAGCAATGGGCTAAATTGACTTTGCCCTCCAGATCTTCGCAAATACACAATCAAATATTTGGCTACATCAAGCGCCATCTTCTTATCAATATCTTCCTCAATAAAAAGGAGCGATAAATCTATACCAGCAGTTACCCCAGCAGTCGTATAGATATGGCCATCTTTTACGAAAATACGATCTGGCTCGATAAGAGCACGTTTAAACATACTGGCTAATCGCGGGACATCCATCCAGTGAGTGGTGACTGTCTTGCCATTAATCATTCCTGCGGCACCTAATGCGAAGACCCCATTGCATATGGCGCTGATTCTTCTGCACTCATACCCTTGTTTGACAATCCAATCAATCACAGTAGAATCTTCAAGAAGATTAAAGATTCCAAGACCTCCAGGGATAATCAAAGTGTCAAAATGAGGGCATGGATCAAAAATCGTGCGATCAGGCGTTAAGGTAATTCCACTTGAAGACTGTACTGGACCCCTAGTTGTGCCAACAGTGAAAATTTCATACTCTGATTCTCCATTGCTCAGAACCTTAACCTCTCCAAAGGCATCGCAAGGACCAGCCAAATCAAGCAGTTGAAAGCGCGGAAATACGAGGATGCCAATAGTAATCTTACGCATAGGAATAACACTCTACACAGCAAGCTAATTAAGCGCCATGACGGAATTAAATGATGTCCACATATGAAAATATTGTGCCTTATTTACACTCTAATATGGCTTAAATTGTCTGAACGGTAAAAAATAGACATAAATGGTTGGCTCATAAGACAACCATTACTTAAAGTAACGCTCAAAAGACAAAACCCCCACCATTGCTGATGAGGGTTTGCTTTTCTGGTGGGCCCACCAGGACTTGAACCTGGGACCAAAGGATTCCGGTTTGTGTTAGTTTCCTAACTCCCTGGACTATGCCTTCATCATATCGATTGCTCGACTTAGATGGGTGCCGTCTAGTCTCTACACGTTCAAAGTATTTCTACTAAGCTTCGCTCGGCGTTAGCTTGTGCAGCTTTTGGCTACCTTTAGCTTTCTCCGAATTTGACACCATCCCATATACAGTTTCCACGTATATGGCACAACTTTCGCTATGAGAGCAGAAGCCCATGTTAGAGCCATATAAACAGGGGGTCTGCGGGTGGTCAGTGTCGGTGTGTAAGCAAATGTGTAAGCAAATTCGTGGATTTAAAGGAAGTGGCCTCTCGGTCTTTGGTTTTCAAAACCAAAGATATTTTGGAACAACCATCTAACACCTCGTTGCTCCAAAGTACTTTTTTGAAGATTTATAAGCGTTACTTTAAGTAACGCTTAAGAAATTACTCCGTTTTTGCCTTGCGGCCATCAATGCTAATTGAACCAGCGCCTGATGAAGCCAATACTAATAAACCACCGGTAACAGCAATATTCTTAAAGAACAATAGCTGAGCAATAAATGCGGCATCAACTGGAGCGGCCCAGAAGGCAATAGAAAACAGAAAGGCTTTTATGGATAAACAAGAATTTTTAGAGCTTCTTGAGGAGAAAAAATTTCCAGACCCCACCCTTGTAGAACAAGAGCCAAATAAAGGACTTGATTTACATAGGCATGACTTTGAGGTTTATGCCCTAGTAGTTGAAGGGTCTATTGAGATAGATATTGAAGGCGTCAAATCAACCTATGGGATAAATGATGTATTTCACCTAGTGTTTCAACAGCCACACTCCGAAAAGTATGGCCCCATTGGCGTTAAATACCTTGCAAACAGAAAGAGCTCTTGATTTTTTCCATCAAACAGTTAAGCGTGAATGAAGGTGCTACCCATGCATTATCTTGCCCTCAATAAAATTAAGTAGGGGAATCTTGCAGATTCATATAGCATTTCTAATCAGATCTGCCACAATCTGACAAAGAATTAATAAAACTTGATGGGGCCAATACATATGCCAGATCCGCGCTACGCAATTAAGCCAAATAGCAACTTTGAAATGCTAAATCAATTGTTATGGCTCCTAATCAATTTTGGAATAGTTAATACTGAAATCATTGAAATACTTGATCGTACGCTGACTGATCTCCATCCTAATTTAGCCAAAAAACATGCGCATTTCACAAAAAAATTGGAAATGGATTTCCTTAATGAACATATATTTCCTGGAAACACAAATAATGGCCATCCCATTTCATACGCCACACTATTTAGCCTTACCGAGAACTCCAAGGAAGAACAAGAGCTATACATTCAGGACTTTAGAAACTTTATTAAATATTACTTAGGCTCAGAAACATTTGATCTCGACAAAGCCGTGGAAGAAATTAGGGGCCAAAGAGATCCTCGGGGCTATAAGGGCAACGTGCACAGCAATAAAGACCTGTTAGTTAAAATTTAAAGTTCTCCAAGATTGAATAAAAAAAACCGCCCTAAGGCGGCATAAGGTCAGGAGACAAAAATATTATTCACAGCACTTCAAGCACCTCAGTCAATGATTTGCCTTCATAATTTGGCCTATCGCCAATCTCTTCGAATGGATGATTGAGGCGATTAACCCAAAATACGTCAAAGCCAAACCATCTAGCCGCTAATGCATCCCAAGCATTGCTGGATACAAATAGAATCTCCTCTTTCTTGACCGGAAACTCTTTTAAAAGTAATTCATAAGCTTGCGGTGCAGTTTTGAACAAACGAACCGATTCCACTGTAACCACTTTATCCAGATGGGGCTCTAGACCATTGCTGCGAACAACCGTTGAGAGCATACCTTTATTTCCATTAGATAAAATTGCCGTAGAAAGATCTCTCTCTTTAATTACTTTTAGAACCTTAAGGCTATCTTCATAAGTCGTTAACTTTGCATACTGATCAAGTAAACGCGCCTCTTTTTCGGGACTGAGATCCAAATCCATTCTTTTGCAAACATACCGCAAAGAAAGAACAGTGATATCCCAAAATGGAAGATAGTGTTTACTGCCATTGGGGTTGGGATCGCTCATCGTAACGAGCCGAGTGTATTCAATCTGGCGATCGCGCCACATTAATGAAAGTTCTTGGCCCCGACCAGGGAACAATTCCTCGGCCAACTGCCCCATGGAATAAACATCTAATAGTGTCC
>NZ_LOJJ01000015.1 GCF_001595985.1 Polynucleobacter sinensis | reverse complement strand
CCCTCAATCTAGTCACATCCACTAAACCCATTCATCAGCCCCCTATCGTTGTCCGGCGCAATAAATTACTGGCAAAACTATGGGAGCAAGAACAGTTACTAAAAGCCAAGCTAGAAAACACCACTTTTGCAGTCAAAAAACATAAGACGGTGAAAGACCTAGAAGGCAATAGCAAGCATATTGAAGTCAATAAGCGCCTAAAGCCCTGGTGGTTTCAAGATATTGATGGACAGCTGTGCTTTTGTATTCGCTATGGCGCTAAACAACTAGAAATTAAGCCTGGCAGATCCACGATTGCAGTTAAAGACTTTGCAGAACTACTAACTACCCTGGCACTGATTAAAGATGCCGTGGCTAAAGGCAGCCTAGATGCAGCTATTGATAAGGCTAGTGGCGCACTCAAGGCGAACTTTGTCAAATAAGTGACGCAAATCAAAACCATTAAATACATCAAACGAGTCAAAATCGCATGTTTTTGCCTCGTTTCTAAGTGTTACTGCAAGGAATACTTTTTTACCGATAAGGCATAGCAAGAATGAATATGACAAAAGACCAGCTTTTGAATAAATTGGATCAATTTACAGGCACCGAATATTACTATCCCTTATGGCCCAAAGTCTTGTTAACCGATGGCACCAAGTACTTGGCTGAAACTGTGGGCTGTTATTGGCTTATGGATGCAATCGCTAGCCATGTATTGCACTTATCCAAGAAAGAGACTTTTGCGGGTTGTAAGCTGGTTAAAGCCAAACAAGGTGCTGAGCTAGTCATTGATGATGGCAA
>NZ_LOJJ01000014.1 GCF_001595985.1 Polynucleobacter sinensis | reverse complement strand
AAAGTAACGCTCAAAAGACAAAACCCCCACCATTGCTGATGAGGGTTTGCTTTTCTGGTGGGCCCACCAGGACTTGAACCTGGGACCAAAGGATTCCGGTTTGTGTTAGTTTCCTAACTCCCTGGACTATGCCTTCATCATATCGATTGCTCGACTTAGATGGGTGCCGTCTAGTCTCTACACGTTCAAAGTATTTCTACTAAGCTTCGCTCGGCGTTAGCTTGTGCAGCTTTTGGCTACCTTTAGCTTTCTCCGAATTTGACACCATCCC
>NZ_LOJJ01000013.1 GCF_001595985.1 Polynucleobacter sinensis | reverse complement strand
ACATTAGTCAAACTGATTTTGATGCGATTGGTCGTTCTAGCGATGGTGATATTGACAATACCGTTGTTGCGACAGCAAGCGAAACCTTGGGATCTGAGAGTGTCCTAAGCGCGAGCGAAGAAGTGGAAGTGCTCTTGTTGCCTAATTTAGAGATCTCTAAAAATGCAAACGCCACTTCGATTGATAGTGCCTCAGATAACATTGTGTATACCATCTCGGTAGAAAACACAGGTAATACCAAACTAACAGGGGTTACTTTTACTGACCC
>NZ_LOJJ01000012.1 GCF_001595985.1 Polynucleobacter sinensis | reverse complement strand
ACTTCCACTTCTTCGCTCGCGCTTAGGACACTCTCAGATCCCAAGGTTTCGCTTGCTGTCGCAACAACGGTATTGTCAATATCACCATCGCTAGAACGACCAATCGCATCAAAATCAGTTTGACTAATGTCATAGGTAAAGCGGTAGTTCAAAGTAGTGCCAACCTCAACTACTCCAACTGTAATTAAACCAGCAGAGCTAGCAGGGCCAACAGATGTCCAAGTGCCCACAGGGCCCTCTACCTGCACATCTAAACCAGCTGCCATTGGGTCAGTAAAAGTAACCCCTGTTAGTTTGGTATTACCTGTGTTTTCTACCGAGATGGTATACACAATGTTATCTGAGGCACTATCAATCGAAGTGGCGTTTGCATTTTTAGAGATCTCTAAATTAGGCA
>NZ_LOJJ01000011.1 GCF_001595985.1 Polynucleobacter sinensis | reverse complement strand
CACCGCTAACTGCCACGTTATTAAATACTTGCGTACCCACAGTGACAGCAAGGACCTCGCCGGCCCCCAAGACTGCTGTACCAGAAACTATTGGAGTAGTGTCATTAGTTATCTGAGCCGTTACTGTTGGAACGCTCGGATTGGTTGTATCAATCACCAGCTCACCTGTTGAGACATCACTCACAGAGTTGCCAGCCCGATCCGTTACCGTAGCAGTAACATTGTAGCTACCCTCAGCCAGGACTGTTGGCGAAACACTCCAACTACCACCGCTAACTGCC
>NZ_LOJJ01000010.1 GCF_001595985.1 Polynucleobacter sinensis | reverse complement strand
CTTGAATTCAACCGATCGATGCAACACACTACAAACTGCGTAAGCGCAAGGAGTGTTGCTCATGAAACAACGACCTCGAATCTATTACACGGCCACCCAGAAGGCTTTAATGTGGGAGCGGTGGCAAAAAGGCGATAACCTTCATCAGATAGCGCAGTTATTTGATCGGGGTCACTCCTCTATCCAGCGTATTTTGGCTGAAAGTGGTGGCATCAGACCGCCAGAGCGAACTCGATCCGTTTTAGCGCTAACTTTGGCTGAGCGAGAAGAGATCTCCCGCGGCCTAGCAACGGGACAATCCCTTCGCTCCATCGCTCAGCTTTTAGGTAGATCGCCCTCTACGGTTAGTCGGGAGGTTAAGCGTAATGGTGGCGCCAAAGACTACCGATCAGCTGGGGCTGATGGAGCCGCTTGGGATCGAGCACTTCGTCCTAAGACTTGTAAACTGGTCTTGAACAAGCCCTTGGCAACTATCGTGACAGATAAGCTGCAGTTCTTGCAGTGGTCGCCACAACAGATTGCCGGATGGTTAAAGCAAACGTATCCAGATGAGAAAAGCTATCAGGTGTCACACGAGACAATTTATCGCAGCCTCTTTATCCAAGCCCGTGGAGCCTTAAAGAAAGAGCTCGTGGCGCACTTACGTCGCACTCGGATCATGCGCCGCTCACGTCATCACACACTCAAAGATGTCGGCCTTGGCAAGATTGCCAATGCAGTCTCCATTAGAGAGCGGCCAGCAGAAGCAGAAGATCGCGCGGTGCCAGGACACTGGGAAGGCGATCTACTTTATGGGGATGCCAACAGCCAGATCGCTACTCTCGTTGAGCGCCAGACTCGCTATGTAATGCTAGTAAAGGTTGCCCGTAAAGATAGTCAAACTGTCGTCAATGCCTTAATTAAGCATGCGAGAAAATTACCGGACGAGCTTTATAAATCGTTAACGTGGGATCGGGGTAAAGAGATGTCTGAACACAAACGTTTTACCTTAGCCACGGATGTTCAAGTGTACTTTTGTGATCCCCAGCATCCTTGGCAACGAGGATCGAATGAAAATACCAATGGATTATTAAGACAATACTTCCCTAAAGGAATGAGTCTGGCTAACTACTCCCAAGCCAAGCTCAATGCAGTGGCAAGGAAACTAAATGAACGCCCTAGAAAAACACTAAACTATCAAACACCGGCAGAACGTTTTGCTCAATCTGTTGCGTTGACCGGTTGAATCCAAGG
>NZ_LOJJ01000009.1 GCF_001595985.1 Polynucleobacter sinensis | reverse complement strand
TTTTTGCCACCGCTCCCACATTAAAGCCTTCTGGGTGGCCGTGTAATAGATTCGAGGTCGTTGTTTCATGAGCAACACTCCTTGCGCTTACGCAGTTTGTAGTGTGTTGCATCGATCGGTTGAATTCAAGCCTGTAAGTGGCTATAGTGCCGCTCAATCATTAAGACGCTAGTACCCATTTGTTTAGCTAGCGTATGAATAGGCACCATATCGTGAGTAAGTGCTAACGTGGCATAGGTATGACGCAGACTATAGAACACCCGCTTTTGATTAGTTTTGGGATCTATGAGTAAACCATGGTCAGCTAAGAAACCGTCAAACATATGATTGAGCACATCACTTAGATCCCTACCTTCTTTGGTTCTGAAGATATAGTCATCATTAGTAGGTTTAATCAGTTCAGCCAAGGGATCTTTAATTGAGCTAGCCACTCCATAGTTACGTAAGGCAATACGTTCTAAAACTCTGACACTAGGCAGTCGTCCAATAATCTGTCTTTGCCCTGTTTTACCTTTTACTGTCATCTCGCAACTACGGTTTAGGCTATGCACTTCAATAACCTCACCTTCTTCATCCAACTGGTCTGTGACTGTACTAATAGGGTTCATCATGAAACGGATTTGCTTCCATTTCATATCTAATAGCTCAATACCTGGTCTTGCTCCTGTATCCACTAGCATCTCTACATAGTCTCTAAGGATTTCACGGCGTTCACGTACATCTCGAGTTCGGCCTGATTCTATGTATGGACCTAGAAGTTTTAATAAAGCTCTAAGCTCATGTAACTCAAATGCTGGGCGACGAACACTCTCTTTGGTCTTGCCATCTAGCTTAGGACGATTACTTTCAGTTAAATAACCCCGCACAATAGCTTCATCAAACACTCTATTAAAAGCGGCATTTTGAGTCTTACGATTACTATTCGATATTGCCAAGCCATATCTAGCTTCTCGGTCATCGTAGTACTGCTGAAGGGCATCGTAATCAATATTGGTAATAAGCCTTTGCCCAAGACTGGGGATGAAATGCTCCTTAATAATACGGATGTAATCTTTGTAGATTGACTTACCTAAGCCGCCTTTTAAGTCTCGCTCCATCCTATCAATTGCCAGCATGGCGATATCTTTAAAACGTTTGGTAACCACTGGAATACCAGAGCGCTTACGTATTTCTGCTTCTACTAATAGCTCTTTAGCCCTATTAACAGCCAAGTCGTAGTTAGTTTCTTTTGTAGTAGAGCGTATCCACTTGTTGTCCACCTTATAGCGACATTGCCATACGGCACTACGCTCACGCTGATAGAGAGTTAGATTACGGTGTATCAGTTGATGGGTATCTTTTCTTTTAATTGACATATATGTACTTTAGTTTCTGATGGCGGCTTAGGACAACCGGTATTGGGAAAATTACCTGGTCAATACGCCCAAAGCAGACTGACTGATTAATGGCAATTCTTGGAATCTCATGGTGTTCTCTTGGTAATCGCGGCGTTACTTGAAGTAACGCCTGATCTATGCAAGCACTCATTGCGCCTCCAAATACATAATCCCGTGCTTTTCTAGTGCATCGCCAATAGCTGCCATTTCAATGCTAGAAAACACTGAATGCCCCAATCTTTGCTGGAAATAGTCATTTACAGCGAACAACGCACCCAAGTCATCCATATCCAATTCATCGCCAAGGTTAATCTTGGCACTGGCATATGCTGACGTTTTTAAAGTGTCAAAAGAGATCACTTGATTAACTGCTAGATTGCTTTGATTCATTTGCTTCTCCCGTATATATGGGGCTATCAATATCGATAACCCATATACGTACGATAGGCGTTTTAGCCTACTTTTCGGATAAACAATCCATTCAAATCAAGTTTGTTAATGGCTTGTAGAGCCAGGCTAAGACAACCCAGTTGGAGGAATCACTGGGGACAATTTAGCCAAAAGAACTTGTGGCTAAGAGTGGGGATGAATGGGGAGATATGAAGGAATGAGCGTTACTTTAAGTAACGCTTGGGATTCAATTCTTCTTTTTAAATAGGCCCATTGAATATAGTTTACCTATAGCAACTTGCACCAAGTCATCTCGCTTAACCTCAATCGCCACTTGAATAAAAGCCAACAGAGCAAACATCTGAGAAATTTTTAATACTTCAATAATTTCCTCATCCTCAAAATCTGGATACAAATTTCCGGATTTAACCCTTCTTGAGATTTGTTGAAATCCACCGTGGGTATAGCTGCTCATTGCTGACCATGCCTGCTTTTTTAAAGAAGATAGCGATCCGCTTTTGAATGCCTCAAGACCTTCAACCAGCTTCAATATTTCCCCAAATTCTTTCTTTACCCTATCTTTTTGGAAATTAACCAACTCAGCGTCTTCGGCACAATTCTTTAACCAAACACCTCTAACGAAGGTTTCGAAAATAGGTCGCACTAAACTAAAAGCAGATCCATATATCTTGCTTTTTATTAAAGTAATTGCTCCCAAGAAGTGTTCAATAACGGTATCAAATGCGCAAACTGATAATAACGACCGCTTATCCTTTGAAATATCTAATTCATTGAGATTATCTAAAATCCAGGCATGTAGGGCATAAGAATCATTAACATAATCTCCTACAGTCATTTTCGCTTTAGTCATTTTTTTACACCAACAAATAATGCATGCGCATAAAGGGCGGCATAAAATCGTTTTCCAGTTAATTCAACATTCACAATACTTCCAGATGCAACTGGATCACAGCGTAAATAATCATAAAGATACAAAGCTGCATTTCTTGCAAGTCTAAGCTTTGGAGGATACATAACCCTCTCATCATCTAAGTGAGCTAAGAATTTATTTCTATATTTCAGTACATCACGAACATATACCTTAAATTCTTTTTTACTAATTTTTAAGTGGCTATATAAACCCACCTCAAATCCTGCCCTATCCTCAACTACTTTTTTCCAATGGTGTTTTCCATCTTTATCGGCAAAGAGTTTGCACCAATCCAATATAGCTACATCCAAAAAATTACTGTTGGCTGCTACGTCATATTGCTCTTTTACTCTGATTTGCTTCCCTCTCCAGCCGGCTCGATAAAATGCAATATTTCTCATGGCGTGGCAACACAGTATAGTTACGCGTCTTATACGCTCATGCTTAGTGAGAGGCTTTGAATTACTCATACGCATAGCATACTTAAAAAGACAAAACCCCCACCATTACTGTGAGGGTTTGCTTTTCTGGTGCGCCCACCAGGACTTGAACCTGGATCTAGGAGTTGCGATTGTGGGATCTACTCTTGCTGACTATATCCGTGGGGCAGCTAACGATCCGAAGCGGACACCTAGTTGTCTCGATATTTATTCGCTATTTCTTGAAAATTGGACTGTTCTGCGATGAGAGCATCTACGACCAAAGGATCAAAATGGATATCTTTCTTCGACACGATCTCTTTAACGGCATCTTCATGGCTCCACCCAGACTTGTAAACCCGTTCACTTACCAAGGCGTCGTAAACATCTGCAAGTGCCATGATGCGAGCAGATAGTGGGATTTCATTGCCCTTTAAGCCCCGTGGGTAACCTGTTCCATCCCATTTTTCATGATGTCCACCAGCAATTTGGATGGCCTTCTTCACAACGCCCTGATCACCCCCAACCTCAATATCCGCGGACGATAGAACCGCCTCACCAATGGCGGCATGAGACTTCATTATTTGCCACTCTTCATCACTTAAACGCCCCATCTTATTCAAGATACTATCGGGTATACCTACCTTACCTATATCGTGCAAAGGAGCTGCCTTATATAAAGTGTCAATACATTGATCATTTAACTCTTTTGCATAGTGACCCATCATCCTAAGTCTTAAGGCTAAACTTCTGACGTAGTTTTGAGTGCGGATAATATGATTTCCTGTTTCATTATCACGCGCTAATGCCAAAGCATTAAGCGTCATGAGCATTTGCTTTTCAGTATTCTGGGCGTGAACCTTTTCATTCAATGTAAATAGGCTGACGATCGACCGATGAATTCCCATAAAAATTAAGCTATAAGGAACTAAGAATAGGTAATGCCAGTTATCCCGCTCCTGAGTATGTGGCAACCAATCGGAGCTAACGGCTTGAGAATTAAAAATCAAGAAAGCCAATCTTAGGACTGGCATCGCCACCTGAATAATTAGCAGGAATGTTAAGATCCGAAAAGGGCTCCAATCGTGAAGTCTTAAAATCAGTAGGTCCTCTACTAAAACCCAGGCGCTCAATATGCCAATAAGACACAGTACTTGCACAAGATGGACATAAGAAGCCCCATAGGAAACAAGAACCTCTAAAGTAAAGTTAAGAACAAAAACGAGGGCCGATAACCCTGCAATGAACTGCAATGGACGTGAAGCAATATTGAGTTGAATACCACTTTGCCATGAAGAGGTTGAGAGTTTTGGGTTCATGGGTGCTGATTTGCCTGCTTCAGAATAGGATCTACAGCCGCCCTCCACCGCACAGAACAACTGGGATTTAATTTGTCACAATTAGCGGCCCAGACTGGAAATGATTGCTCCAGTGCAAACTTTCGCATGAAGAGTTTATCGCTTTCAGTAACGGGAGTCTGAATCAGGCTGTACTTAACACCCAAGTCACAAGTACCATTGCCTTGCAAGCAATCTGATGATTGGGTATTTAATTGCTCAGAATAGATCCAAGCCTGATCAATATAGGCATAGACAGCACCTTGTAATTGCCGTTTTTGGCTTTCACTAAACTTATTCCATGTATCTAGTCGAATCGCTATGCCATTCGTTCCCATTTGAGTGGCGATAGGATATACATACGTTAAATATGCAGGCCACTTAGCTGAATAGGCTGAGGTTTGACTAGTGATGGCACAATCAGCCATGTTTGAAGATAAGGCCTCTGCCACCTGATCAAAAGGAATCACTACAGGAATGCCTCCTTGTGACTTTATCAACATATCATAAGCCGAAGATCCCACCCGCACTTTGCGTCCTTTCAGATCAGAAAGTTGATGGATTGGTTTATTACAAAAGATTACTTGCGGACCAAATGTCCATAAACCCAAAAGCTTCACCCCAAATCGTTGCTGTAAATTCTCATCAATGACGGGCCCATAAGCTTCACTTACCTTGCGCGCTGTTTGGAAATCAGGATTAAGCCCAGGCAAGTCAACCCCGATAATGCTGGGCTCTTCTTGACCGTTCTGTAAAAATCTCAAAGAGACAATATCAAACATACCGCTCTTTAACATGGCAAGCTGATAGTTATCTTTAAACCCCAACTTATCGACTGTACGATAGTCAACTTTTATAGGTAGGCCAGTTTTCTCTTCGAGGAATTCAAAGAATGGTTGCTCTAAGTTCTTTTGGATGGGTCCTGTCATCGATGGCTGTCCAACAACTTTGAGAGTAATCACATCAACGGCATTCCAAGCGTAAACAAACCCGCCAAGAATGATGCTCAGGATAATGAGTCGCTTCATGATTGATTCTGACCCAATGAATTCATAAAGAGATAGTGAGTTTAGTTATTGCTAATTCTTAGAATTATTACCTAGGGGGTAGCATATGTCTACTAGCTTCATGCACTACATTAAAGCATGACTAGGCGTCTCAAACTGACCGAAAGCAGCCCCACAATCATTACTCAAAGTAACGCTCAAAAGACAAAACCCCCACCATTGCTGATGAGGGTTTGCTTTTCTGGTGGGCCCACCAGGACTTGAACCTGGGACCAAAGGATTCCGGTTTGTGTTAGTTTCCTAACTCCCTGGACTATGCCTTCATCATATCGATTGCTCGACTTAGATGGGTGCCGTCTAGTCTCTACACGTTCAAAGTATTTCTACTAAGCTTCGCTCGGCGTTAGCTTGTGCAGCTTTTGGCTACCTTTAGCTTTCTCCGAATTTGACACCATCCCTTATGCAGTTTCCACGCATAAGGCACAACTTTCGCTATGAGTCCTCTGCTCTAACCAACTGAGCTATGGGCCCTAAAACTGTTTTTACTACACACCTTTTGAGGGGTGCTTACCGCTTCAAAACCACACTAAAACCGCTTTTACTACACACCATGAAAAATGCTCCGGTGTGTAAGCGGTGTGTAAGCAATTTTAACTACCTAATCGACCACTAAGCTCTTGAAATCATTGAGGTCTTTGTTACAAGACCCCTAGGGCTTCTTTCTTATGAGTCCTCTGCTCTAACCAACTGAGCTATAGGCCCTAAAACTTTACATTCACTACACACCTTTTTACCGGTGTTTACTACTTCAAAACCACATAAAAACCGCATTTACTACACACCTCGGTTTTTGCTCTGGTGTGTAAGCGGTGTGTAGTGAATTTATACCGCCTAATTCACCACTAACCTCTTGAATCTATTGAGGTCTTTGTTACAAGACCCCTAGGGCTTCTTTATTATGAGTCCTCTGCTCTAACCAACTGAGCTATGGGCCCGTTAGTCTTTGAATCAATCTTCCTCAAGGAAGGTTTTGAGCTTGTCGCTACGGCTAGGATGACGCATTTTTCTCAGGGCCTTAGCTTCGATCTGACGGATACGCTCACGGGTTACATCAAACTGTTTACCCACTTCTTCGAGGGTATGGTCAGTGCTCATTTCAACCCCGAAGCGCATACGCAATACTTTTGCTTCGCGCGGTGTTAATGAATCAAGAACATCTTTCACCACATCGCGCATAGAGTCGTGCAAAGCTGCTTCCGCTGGCGCTAAGGTATTGCCATCCTCAATGAAGTCACCCAAATGAGAATCTTCATCGTCACCAATTGGCGTCTCCATGGAGATTGGCTCTTTAGCAATCTTCATAATCTTACGAATCTTGTCCTCAGGAATTTCCATCTTGAGCGCCAAGGTTGCAGCATCTGGCTCATGGCCAGTTTCTTGCAAGATCTGACGACTAATACGATTCATCTTGTTGATTGTCTCAATCATATGCACTGGAATACGGATCGTACGTGCTTGGTCGGCAATAGAACGGGTAATCGCCTGACGAATCCACCAAGTTGCATAAGTAGAGAATTTATAGCCACGACGATATTCAAACTTATCTACCGCCTTCATCAAACCAATATTGCCCTCTTGAATCAAGTCCAAGAACTGTAGACCACGGTTCGTGTATTTCTTAGCGATTGAGATTACCAAACGTAAGTTAGCAACGGTCATTTCACGTTTTGCTTCGCGAGCACGCTTCTCGCCGGCGATCATTTGCTTATTCACTTCTTTTAATTCTGGAAGTGGCAAGACTACGCGAGTCTGAATATCAATCAACTTCTGCTGAAGTTCTTGAATAGCCGGAACGTTACGTTGTAATAATGCTGTGTAAGGCTTGTTTTCTTTTAGAAGCTTAGCAGTCCACTCTAAGTTCATTGACATCTTCGGGAAGTCTTTTAATACTTCACCACGATTGACGCCAACCTTATCCACTAGCAAGCTCACAATGCCGCGCTCGAGCTTCCAGACTTGATCTACCTGGGAGCGCATGGTGTCGCATAACTTCTCGACACTCTTTGCTGTTAAACGGAAACCTAGCAACTCAGCACGAATCGCCTCTTGCGCCTTAATGTAGGCTGGGCAGTTGTAACCATCCTTATCAAAGGCACGACGCATTTTGTCGGCTTGCGCACGAACAATTGCAAACTTCTCCAAGGAAATTTGCTTCAACTCTTCTAATTGCTTAGCATTAGCTGTAGCTGCACCGCCGCCTCCGCCGCCACCTTCATCCTCACCACCATCCTCATCACCTTCTTCTGCATCTGGATCAACCTCTGGCTCTTCTGGCCCTAGTTTGATATCTTCAGCATTTGGATCAACCAATCCATCAACGAACTGATCAATCTCCATCTCACCGCTAGCAATCTTGTCCACATTACCCAAGATCTCTGCAATCGTGACTGGGCAGGCGGCTAAAGCCATCACCATATCTTTGAGACCGGCTTCAATCTTCTTCGCAATCACGATCTCGCCTTCGCGAGTCAATAAGTCAACAGTACCCATCTCGCGCATATACATACGCACAGGATCAGTTGTACGACCGAACTCTGAGTCCACCGTTGAGAGAGCGGCTTCCGCTTCCTCTTCAGCCTCTTCTTCTGTAGTAGCGGCAGAAGTGTTTTCGTTCAATAAAAGTGTTTCAGCATCAGGAGCTTGCTCATAGACAGTAATGTTGATGTCATTTAGCAATCCAATCAAAGTCTCCAATGCATCAGCATCAGATAACTCGTCAGACATCACGTCATTCATCTCACCATGAGTCAAATAACCCTTGGACTTACCCATCTTGATTAAGGTTTTCAGGCGAGTACGGCGCAGTTCTTGTTGCTCTTCGGAACCTAACTGCTGTGCTGCGAATTCTTTTAAGAGCGCCTTCTCTTTTGCCTTACGCTCACGCGCCTTTTGGCGATCAGTTAATACTGGCTCTACACCCTCAGCTACATCTGCCTTTGGCTTGCGACCTTTTTTCACTTCCTCAGTAGCTACTTCATCTACTTCTTCGGCTTTAACTTTTTTACCCTTGGGTTCTTTAGCTTCTTTTGCTGGCTTTACTTCCTTTACCACCTCAACTTTGGGTACGGCAGCCTTACCTTTTTTAGAAACTTCAACCTTTTCAGCCTTAACTGGTGCTTTTGCTACAGGCTTAGCTGGTGCTTTTGCTTTCGCTGCTGGTTTTGCTGGTGCTTTTGCTTTCGCCGCTGGTTTTGCAGGTGCTTTTGCGGTTACTTTTGCGGTTGCTTTTGCCTTGGGTGCTGACTTAGTAGTGGTCTTAGCTGCTGCTTTTGCAGGCGCCTTAGCAACAGGTTTAGCAGGCTTGGCTGGTGTTTTTGCTTTTACTGCTGGTTTTGCAGGTGCTTTTGCCTTGGGTGCTGACTTAGTAGTGGTCTTAGCTGCCGCTTTTGCAGGCGCCTTAGAGACCTTTGCCGGTGTTTTTGTTTTCGCTACTGGTTTTGCAGGCGTTTTCGCCTTTGCTACTGGCTTAGCGGATTTAACTGGTTTTTTCTTGGTATTAGGCATTTATTAGCACTTACTCACATTACTGATTATTGATCTCGACTGATTAAAAACAGTCACGTTGTCCACTTGCCCCAAATTTCATCAAAATAAAGCGCAAGTGGCTGAATTAAATCGGTTTTTTTCTGGGAATAGAGGATTATAGTCGATTGCGACTTTTTTACCCCCTCCAGCACTAAAAATATGGGGTAAATTTCGGGTTTTTCTAGGGTTAAATCAGAAAATTCTTAGGTAAATTTCAAACGCTCGCCTAATTCCCTGTAGCGAGCCCGATCTTGCTCAGTAGCGGTGCTACCGGCGATCTTTTTGGCGATTTCGGTCATTTCTGTTTTTAGATTGATCAATTCCAGCTTTTTGAAGGCTCCCTCTAGATCTGCAACCGCCCCATCGAGATCCAAATCTGAGCCCATTACCCGCTTTCTAAGAACCTCGTACAAAGGGGCTAACTCACTTCGAGACAATTGATCCTGAAACAATGCAAATGCACCAGCACCCACAGTGGGCGGCTTACCATTCTCGCCAGGGATCAATTCGACCAAATCACACTGAGCCAGCAAATCTTTCATGAGCTGTAACGCTTTTTCTGAACGCAGCTCAGAAGCGTGCAGAGCAAGTGCTCGCTTATTTGCATCCAAGGCTTTACCCAAATGCGGAAACTGAATTAATACTCGTAACATCTGCTCTGCCAAATCTGTTGGCGCTTGAGGGGGTGCGATATTTTGCGAGGCGACTCTTTTAGCGGACCCTCTAGATGCTTGCCAAGGGGCGCCTTGAGCTCGATTACCGGCATTGCTTTGAGCCAGATTGGGAGCGCGCTGATTTGTGCTCGCATAAGATCCCTGCTGTACTGGAGCGGGCGCTACCGTTAATCCACAAAATGACTCTAATTCTGCGGGCGTAGAATTCGTACGAATCGCTAACTCACGCAATATTTGCGTCCGCAAAGCAATCGGCGGCATAGAGAGCAGTAGCGGCTTAGCCGCATGATGAGTCTGCGCTCTACCCTCAGGAGTAGTGAGCTCATGATCTTGACTCACGATCTTAAAGAAGAAGCTCGACAGCGACATTGCCTCTTTAATCACCTTCTCAAATGCAGGCGCGCCATAAGCGCGGACATAACTATCAGGATCATGCTCAGTCGGCAGGAAAAGGAAGCGGATCTCCTTGTCATCAGACATCAATGGCAGACATGCTTCTAATGCACGTTGTGCCGCACGCTGACCAGCTGAGTCTCCGTCAAAGGAAAAAACAATACGATCTGTTTGACGCAATAACATACGCACATGGTTTGCTGTACAAGCGGTACCCAATGTCGCGACTGCGTTTGGGAAACCTAATTGCGCAAGCGCCACCACATCCATATAACCCTCGCATACCAGCACATACTCTTGCGCTCGAATTGCTTGCCTTGCTTCGAATAAGCCGTAGAGCGTATTGCCTTTAGAGAACAATGGCGTCTCTGGAGAATTTAGGTACTTTGGCTCACCTTGATCCAAGATGCGCCCACCAAAGCCAATCGTTTGACCCTTGGGATTGCGAATTGGAAACATGATGCGATCACGAAAGCGGTCATAGCGACGCGCAGTCTGAGCGTTATCGCCTTGCTCACTCTGAATCAGTAAACCACCCTCTAATAAAGTCTTGGCAACTTCATCATTTGCGTAAGTACCAAAAACAGCCTCGAGACCTTGCCAACCATCAGGGGCGTAACCCAAGGCATAACGCTTCGCGATCTCACCAGTGAGACCGCGCCCCTTGAGATATTCGACTGCGCGGGGAGCTCCCTTGAGTTGCTGGCGATACCAATCGGCTGCAGAACTCATCACCTCGCTTAAAGCCATAGCTTGTTGTTGACGTACCGCATCCATTGCGGTGCGCTCTTCGCGTGGTACATCCAAGCCTACGGAACGCGCTAGATCCTCGATAGCATCCACATAACCAAGACCGGAATACTCCATCAGAAAACTAATGGCTGAGCCGTGTGCACCACAACCAAAGCAGTGATAAAACTGTTTAGTAGGAGAAACTGAAAATGATGGGGACTTCTCCGAATGAAAAGGGCACAAACCTTGATAGTTCGCACCCGCTTTTTTTAGCTTCACATGTTGTCCAACCACATCAACGATGTCGACCCGATTTAATAGATCGGCTATGAAGGATTGGGGAATCAGCGCCATTAAGCCAGTATGAAACTGTTTTCGGAGTTCTTCAATTACTTCGCGAGAGCAGCTTTAACCAAGCCAGAAACTTTACCCATATCAGCCTTACCAGCTAATTGCCCCTTGAGGACACCAATTACTTTCCCCATGTCTTGCGGACCAGCGGCGCCAGTCGATACCACAGCAGCAGCAACAGCCGCTTCAACTTCAGCATCAGACATCTGTGCTGGCAAATAGGTTTGCAAAATCACCATCTCAGCAGCCTCAACTGCAACCAAGTCATCGCGCCCCGCTTTTTCAAATTGAGAAATAGAATCTTTACGTTGCTTAATCATCTTCTCAACAGTAGAGATGACACTTGCGTCATCAAGCACAATGCGTTCGTCTACTTCACGCTGCTTAATCGCTGCCAACAATAGACGAATTGTCCCCAAGCGGGCCACTTCTTTTGCACGCATTGCGTTTTTCATATCTTCGGTGATTTGATCTTTTAAGCTCATGGCTGTATTCCTGATATTAAATATTTCTAAAGATTAAAAAGCAAAAACCCGCTGCGTTTCACCGTCAGCGGGTTTCAAAGCCTCTCGGTGAGGAGAGCTTTTAAATTCGATTAGTAAAGCTTCTTAGGCAACATTTGGCTGCGAATACGCTTATAGTGGCGCTTAGCAGCAGCTGCCTTCTTGCGCTTACGTTCAGCCGTTGGCTTCTCGTAAAATTCGCGGGCACGCAAATCTGTCAAAAGACCATTTTTTTCAATGGTGCGCTTGAAACGGCGCAATGCCACTTCAAATGGTTCGTTCTCACGGAGGCGGACTGTAGTCATACTTGTTTAACTCGTATATGCTCGAAAAATATCGAAAAATTAACTGAATCACGGATTCTAGCACGACCAAGCCAAAAATGATTGTTTTAGGGATAGAAACTTCTTGTGACGAGACTGGGGTGGCTTTATACAACACCACCCCCTGGGAAAACCGTGCCCCAGCCCATCTAGGCATCTTAGGGCAGGCTTTGCACTCCCAAATAGCCATGCACCAGGAATATGGTGGCGTAGTCCCCGAATTGGCCTCCAGGGACCATATTCGGCGGGTTTTACCCCTCCTAGATGAGGCATTAGAGGAGGCAAAGCTCGAATTAAAGGATATTGACGCCGTTGCCTATACCCAAGGGCCCGGGCTGGCTGGCGCCCTCCTGGTGGGCAGCGCTTTTGCCAAATCCCTTGCACAAGGCCTCAATTTGCCGTCAATTGGGGTGCACCATCTTGAAGGCCACCTACTTTCCCCGCTTTTAGGGACTTCTGCCCCTGAATTTCCCTTTATCGCCCTCTTAGTCTCGGGGGGACACACCCAACTCATGTTGGTAAGCGGGGTGGGTCAATACCAACTGCTAGGCGAAACCTTGGACGATGCCGCAGGTGAGGCATTTGATAAAACCGCCAAATTGCTCGGCCTAGACTATCCAGGAGGTGCCGCCATCTCCAAACTGGCAGAAAAAGGACAATCAGGGCGCTTTGAACTACCTAAACCTATGCTGCACTCCGGAGATTTAGATTTTTCTTTCTCGGGGCTGAAGACCGCAGTCCTCAATCAAGTTAAAAAATTTGAGGCGCTCGGACTTTCAGACGCCACAGAAATTGCAACATTTCATGCGGATCTGGCGAGAGGTTTTGTAGATTCCTTAGTAGCGGTATTGGTGAGTAAAGCTGAAAAAGCCCTCAAACAAACGGGCTGCAAACATTTAGTTCTAGCTGGCGGTGTTGGCGCCAATGTGCAATTACGAGAAGCATTAAATGCGAGCGCAAAAAAACAACGCTATGAAGTGCATTACCCACCCATCAATCTATGCACTGACAACGGCGTCATGATTGCGTTTGCAGGAGCACTACGGATGTTGGCACAAAACAATGATTCAACCAGATCTGGCGCCTTTGATGTCAAACCCCGATGGGATTTGGCAAGCAATAATCTCGCTTGAGCTTACTAAGCTAGGCTTATTTAGTTAAGCTAATTTTGGCGTATGCGCTGTGATTGTGGATGGATTCAAAATTTTCCGCCTCAACCACTAAAGACAGAATACGCTGGTCATCTTTGAGCTGACCGGCAACATCACGAACCAAGTCCTCAACAAACTTCGGATTGTCGTAGGCACGCTCGGTAACCCACTTCTCATCAGGGCGCTTGAGTAAGCCCCATAACTCACTAGAAGCCTGGCTCTCAGCGGCAGCGACCAAATCTTCCACAGTCATCTTGGTCTGTGGGTCGAGCTCCACTGACATCGTGACATGCGAGCGTTGATTATGCGCACCATACTCGGAAATTTCTTTTGAGCAGGGGCACAAACTCATCACAGGCACTTGAGCACAAAGATTTAACTCAACATCAATAGAGCCTGCAACATTTTGTTTGGCCTTTGCCATCCAAGTAACCTCATAGTCCATCAAACTCTCCACCCCAGAAACAGGCGCAGCTTTTTTGACAAAGTGAGTATAGGTAAACTGAATGCGACCTTCGGTAGCATTGAGCAAAGGTAACATTGCGCGCACCATCGCAACAACTGCTGCGCTATCAATCGGATTTTTTTGATCCTGCAACAAAGCAATGAAACGCGACATATGCGTTCCCTTAACATGCGCAGGTAAAGCCACATCCATCTCAAAATTGCCCACCGCTGGAAAATCGCCAGTCTTCGTGCGAATGATGAGGGGATGACGCAAGCCACGAATACCCACGCGCTCAATGGGCAATGCACGCTCGTCATGCGAGGACTGCACATCTGGCATTGATTGTGGTTTCAGAAAGGCTGTGCTGATATCGTTCATGACTCTATTTTCCGGCAAAAATGACTTATTTGCCTACGATGGCAGTATTTGACCCTGCTTTTGCGGAAATAACCATAGGAAAACGCGTGGAGATGGCCCTAGCAATACCTGCTGAGTCCAAGCCACACTTACTCATCAAGAGCTTGTAATCGCCATGTTCTACAAACTCATCAGGAAGACCTAATTGCAGCAGGGGTTTATTAAGCCCCATGGCAGAAAGCGCCTCTAGGCATGCACTACCCGCTCCGCCCTGAATAGCGCCATCCTCAATCGTTACAAAATAGTCATGATCCTGCGCTAAGGATTTCAGAAGATCTACATCCAAAGGTTTAACAAAACGCATATTGGCAACCGATGCATCAAACTCTTCAGCAACTTCAAGGGCCGAATACAACAAGGTACCAAACGACAAAATTGCTACACGTTGACCAGCAGGAGCATTAGATTTTCTTCGCAACTCACCCCTGCCCAAAGGAACTGTTCTTAACTCTTTTGATGGAATAGTGCCCACACCCGCTCCGCGAGGATAGCGCACTGCACTGGGATGAGCCTGCAAAAATGCGGTTGTGAGTAAATCTCGACACTCTGCCTCATCGGCAGGGGTCATGACCAACATATTCGGAATACAACGCAAGAATGGAATGTCATATGCGCCCGCATGAGTTGCGCCATCTGCACCAACTAAACCAGCGCGATCTAAAGCAAATAAAACTGGAAGATCTTGAATAGCGACATCATGTATTAACTGATCATAAGCACGCTGTAAAAAGGTGGAGTAAATCGCCACAACTGGCTTCATGCCCTCGCATGCCATGCCCGCTGCAAAAGTGACTGCATGCTGTTCTGCAATGCCTACATCGTAATAGCGCTTAGGAAAGTTTTGCTCGAACTCTACCAGCCCAGATCCTTCACGCATTGCTGGGGTAATCCCAATCAGTAATGGATCCGCATGCGCCATATCGCACAACCACTCACCAAATACTTGTGTAAATGTTTTCTGAGAAGAGCCAACGGCTTTCTTGACACCCTCTTCTGGATTGAACTTGCTAGGGCCGTGATACAGAACCGGATCAGCTTCAGCCAATTCATAACCCTGACCTTTGCGAGTCACTACGTGCAAGAACTGCGGGCCTCGGCCTTCAAGAGCCAAACGGCGGACGTTCTGCAGCATCGGAATTAAGGCATCTAAGTCATGGCCATCAATCGGACCAAAATAGTTAAAGCCAAATTCCTGAAAAATCGTTGATGGTGAGACCATCCCTTTGGCGTGATCCTCTAGTCGTTTTGCAAACTCGCGCAATGGGGGCGCAATTGATAAAACGCTATCAATACCTTTTTTAGTCGCAGAGTAAATATTGCCACTCAATAATCTAGCAAGGTGGCGATTTAACGCGCCCACCGCTGGTGAGATTGACATATCGTTGTCATTCAAGATCACCACCAATGGCAAGTCATCGTAGACGCCAGCATTATTCATCGCCTCAAATGCCATACCTCCGGTCATAGCACTGTCGCCAATCACTGCAACTGCAACCTGCTTCTCGCCTTTGGTTTGGAAAGCCCGTGCCATTCCCATCGCAGCAGAAATACTGGTTGAAGAATGCCCAGTACCAAAAGCATCGTATTCACTTTCAGTGCGACGCGGAAAACCAGATAAGCCATTGAACTGACGTAAAGTGCTCATCCGCTCACGACGGCCAGTCAAAATTTTATGTGGGTAACTTTGATGACCCACATCCCACACAATTCGATCGCGGGGCGTATCAAAAACATAGTGCAATGCAATTGATAATTCAACGGTCCCCAAGTTGGAGGATAGATGGCCGCCAGTTTTAGAAACGGAGTCCAGTACAAATTGACGCAACTCATCTGCGAGTGCTGAAAGCTGCTCTCGAGGAAGCTTTTTTAAATCGGCGGGAGAGTGAATGGAATTTAAAGTCATCAAATCTTCAGTAATCTTATTTGCCCCTATTGACAACCAACAGAGCCAAATCTTTCAGAGCTTGGGCTTTATCACCAAAACTCTCCAGGCCAGCGATCGCATTTTCCTGTAATTCTTTAGCTGCCTGCTTCGCATAGTCTAAACCCATCAGGGTGACATAGGTTGGCTTGTCGTTCGCAGCGTCTTTCCCTGCGGTCTTTCCTAGGGTTTGGCTATCAGCAGTGGCATCTAAGACGTCATCAATAATTTGAAATGCCAAACCTAAGGCCTCGGAGTAATTGAATAAACATTGCATTTGAGCATGATTTAACTGCGCAGCGATTCCACCTAACGCAACGGAGCAGGAGAGTAAGGCCCCTGTCTTCATCGCATGCATTTGTTTTAAACCAGCGAGATCCAACTTCTTGCCAACACTTTCTAAATCAATCGCTTGGCCACCAGCCATACCGCGTGATCCAGATGCTGCTGCTAGAGCACTAATCATGGCGAGGCGTACTTGCGCATCACAGTGAGCATTTGCCAGCACCTCAAAAGCCCTAGTCTGTAAAGCATCCCCAACTAGCAATGCGGTTGCCTCGTCATAAGCCTTATGTACTGTTGGTCGCCCGCGACGCAAATCATCGTCATCCATACATGGCAAGTCATCATGCACCAAGGAGTAAGCATGAATACATTCAATTGCCACCGCAGCCGCATCCAACACATCTTGATTTGCACTTCCTAACTCCCCCGCTGCATAAACCAGCAAAGGTCTTATACGCTTGCCACCACCCTGGGCGGCATAACGCATTGCCTCATGCAAACGCGCAGGATGAGTAGCAGCACCATCAAGCAGACTATCTAAGGCCTTCTCTGCTCTTTGCCCATGGGCACGAAGCCAGTCGTCGAAAGTAAATTGCTGATTCATAACCTAAACGTCAAGTGGTAAAGAGGCTTACGCCTCAAATACCCGAACTTGTTGCTCAACTTGTGCGAGTACGCTCTGGCAATGCTTTAACAAAGCCGCGCCCCTTTGATAGGCTAAAAGTGTCTCTTCTAGAGAGAATTTGCCCGATTCCATATCTGAAATCAGCTTTTCCAACTCCTTGACTGCCTGCTCATAGCGCAAATTAGGGTCGATCTGAACCTCAAGACCGGGCTTTTGACTCTCAGATTTCTTGGCTGGCATTGACTCATTTCCCTCAAATTTCACACAGATATAGCCCTACATATTAAAGCGAGATGGGGGTCAGATGGGTATAATCCCCAGCTTCCTTTCCAATATCGATCCGTCGATGGTTGGATTGGTTATTCCGCTTAGCTTCGGCTGACGTTTTCGGGGGTGGGGAGAATGACTAATCTGGCTACCGCGCAGCAGCTTGCGCCGTCCAATCTACAACTGCCGGTTTCGGCATATTTTGACGTTGAGCTATATCAGCGTGAACTTGAACTGCTTTTCAAGCAGGGTCCTGGCTATGTAGGCCATGAATTAATGGTGCCTGAAATTGGCTCTTATCAGACCTTGACCTCAGAAAATGAAGGTCGCCTACTGGTTCGCAATAATGAAGGAATAGAACTGCTCTCAAATGTATGCCGTCATCGTCAAGCACTCATGCTCAATGGACGAGGCAAAGCAGACAACATTGTTTGCCCATTACATCGCTGGACCTATGATTTAAATGGGGGTCTATTAGGCGCTCCACATTTTGAAGATAAACCTTGTCTCAATCTTGGCAAATCTCCATTACAAAATTGGCAAGGCCTCCTTTTCGAAGGCCCTCGTGATGTGCGCACCGACCTAGCAAAACTTGGCGTTGCCGATGATCTCAAATTTGATGGCTACGTTCTTGATCATGTTGAAGTACATGAATGCAATTACAACTGGAAAACCTTTATTGAGGTTTACCTTGAGGACTACCACGTTGTTCCATTTCACCCAGGACTTGGCAAGTTTGTCTCTTGCGAAGACTTGCAATGGGAATTCGGTGAATGGCATAGCGTTCAAACCGTTGGTATCCATAAAAATTTAGAGAAGCCAGGCTCACCGGTTTATCAAAAATGGCATGAGGCTGTATTGCGCCATCACGATGGCAAGCCCCCACGCCATGGCGCCATCTGGCTTACCTACTATCCAAACGTGATGGTGGAGTGGTATCCCGGCGTACTGTGCGTATCCACCTTACACCCACTGGGTCCCAATAAAACACGCAATATTGTGGAGTTCTATTACCCAGAAGAAATTGCCCTCTTCGAGCGTGAGTTTGTAGAGGCAGAGCGCGCAGCGTATATGGAAACCTGCATCGAAGATGATGAAATCGCTGAGCGCATGGATGCGGGACGCGCAGCCTTGCTAGCGCGCGGTCAAAATGAAGTGGGACCATATCAAAGTCCCATGGAAGATGGCATGCAACATTTTCACGAATGGTACCGTCGCGCAATGAATTATCAAGGCGCATAATTGAGCTAAGCCTTTTTAGAGGAGCATCAAATGACGCCGCTCATCACCGCAAATCAACTAGAAGAAATCATTAATAGTGGCGAGGATGTTTTGTTGTGTGATTGTCGCTTTGATCTTGCCAATTCACTGGCTGGTAAAAAAGCTTATGAAGAAGGTCATATTCCTGGTGCGATCTATGTCGACCTTGATCAAGATTTATCCGGTAGCAAGACTGGAAAAAATGGTCGTCACCCACTCCCCACTCCCGAAGCATGGGCGCAAACTAAAATCCGCTTAGGCATCACTCCTCAAACATTGGTTGTCGCTTATGACAATCAAGGCTCTGTATATGCTAGTCGCTTATGGTGGATGCTCAAAGCCTCTGGCCATGCTAAGGCACAAGTATTAGACGGCGGTCTAGATGCGTGGAATGGCCCGATTGGCACCATGCCGCTTAAACCCATACCAAGCAATACAGCTATTCAGGTCATGCCATTTGTTGGCTTAGTTGCAGTCGAAGAGGTAATGGAAAACCTGCTTAGCAAGAAAAATATCGTCATTGATGCACGAGCAAACAATCGCTTTCATGGCCAAGATGAAACCTTAGATCCTGTTGGCGGGCACATCCCTGGTGCAATCAATCATTGCTTTCAGGATAATCTCACCGGCAAACTCTTCAAATCTCCAGAACAGCTTTATAGAAATTTTGTCGACCTTTTAGGAACGACTAAAACTGCTGAAGTCATTCATCAATGTGGATCTGGTGTGACTGCTTGCCATAACTTGTTAGCCATGGAAATTGCTGGATTGAAAGGCTCGCGCCTTTACGCGGGAAGCTGGAGCGAGTGGTGCTCCGATCCCAATAGACCAGTCGCCCTTTAATGGAGCAGCGATAGAGAGATCACGAAGCCAACGCCGCAGGCAATCAAAATAGTTTGACGCAATGACTCCGCCCAATGGGGGCGGCGATGCATTTGTGGAATGAGATCACTCACTGCAATATAAATAAAACTACTAGAAGCAATCACCAAAAGATAGGGCATTGCTGCGTGCGCTTTTTCCAAAAAGAAATAAGCCAATATCCCGCCCAATACCGCAGCCAAACCGCTGACAAAGTTGTAAAACAGTGCGCGTGCGCGTGAGAAACCTGCATTGAGTAGCACAATGAAATCGCCAATCTCTTGTGGAATCTCATGAGCAACGATGGCGATGGCAGTGAAAATTCCTACTTGATAATCCGCCATAAACGCGGCGGCGATCAACACACCATCCACAAAGTTATGGAGACCATCACCCACTAAAATCATCCAACCACTTCGTCCAGCTACTTCAGCATCGTGACCATGGTGATGTCCATGTCCATCGCCTTCATGGTGATGATTGTGTCGCAATAAGGCGATTTTCTCTAATAAGAAAAATCCTAAAAGCCCTGCAAGCAAAGTAGCAAATAGCAGTTGAGGGCTAGTTCCCTCCATGGTGAATGCCTCGGGCAATGAATGCAATAAAGCTGTTGCCAGCAATATGCCAACAGACACACTCACCATGTTGTGAACCATCTTAGACAGCAAAGCCAAGGAAAAGCTAGCGGCAACCAAAACACTGGCAGAGCCTGCCATGGCCGTCACCAAAAGAATGCTTTGCAGAACCGACATATAAATTACACAACTCCGTATTGCTTAAACCAGGCTACACACTTTGCCCAGCCATCTTTGGCAGGACCTTCGCGATAAGTGGCTCGATAGTCCGCATGGAAGGCATGGGGCGTATCTGGATAAATCTCAAATCGACAGGCTTTAGCCGCTGGATTTTTAGGCGCAGCTTTTGCAAGCGCTTCACGCATTTGCTCAACACTCTCCAGCGAAATACCGGCGTCAGCACCGCCATACAATCCCAAGACAGGAGCCTTCAGTTCAGCGGCAATATCAACGGGATGCCGTGGATTATTTTCCGTTTTCTCACCAATTACGCGACCATACCAAGCAACGCCGGCGCGAACCTGTGGCAAGGTGGCTGCCAACCAAGTAATGCGACCGCCCCAGCAAAAACCAGTTACGCCGACTTTTTTCAAATCACCGCCATTTTTTCCAGCCCACACCAACGCAGCCTGTAAATCATTGAGCACTTGCGCATCTGGAGTGGGAGCCACGATATTTTTTTGAATCTCAGCGACAGTACCAAATGCATTAGGATCGCCTGCACGAACGAAGAATTCAGGGGCTATCGCTAAATACCCCAGCTTCGCAAAACGTCGTGTGACGTCAGCAATGTACTCATGCACACCAAAGATTTCACTCACCACAATGACAACTGGCAATGCGCCTTTTGCTTTTTCAGGACGTGAGACATACGCCGGCAATTGAAAGCTTCCCACAGGGATCATTTGCTCGCCCGCTTTAATACCAGTGAAATCGGTTTCAATCGCCGCAGCCTTTACAGGCTCCGAAGCTGCTACAAAACCAATTCCGATCGTCGTTGCCGTTACGGCCGAAGCTTTCATAAAACTTCTTCTATCGCCTGATACAGTTTTTGAGTCTTGATCTTTAGTCATCTCTTGTCTCCGTTATTAATGGGCTTCTTCCCAATTATCCCCAATCCCAATCCCAACTACCAAAGGAACCTTCAAATCAGCCACCTTACACATTAAGTCTGGCAACTTTGCTTGCAAAAGTTCGATCTCGTCCAAGGGTACGTCAAATACCAATTCATCGTGCACCTGCAGTAGCATTTTGGTCTTTAATTGCTCTTTTTCCAACCAATTCTCCACTGCAATCATCGCCAGCTTAATTAAGTCGGCTGCCGTCCCCTGCATCGGCGCATTAATAGCCGCCCGCTCAGCCCCTTGCCGACGCGGTCCATTAGAGCCCTTAATCTCGGGAAGCCACAACCTTCTTCCAAAGACTGTCTCAACATATCCGTTTTCACGCGCTTCCAAACGAGTTCGCTCCATATATTGCGCCACACCAGGATAGCGATCAAAGTATTTAGCAATATAGTTTTGGGCTGCAGACCGTTCAATTCCCAAATTACCAGCCAACCCAAAAGCACTCATGCCATAAATGAGTCCAAAGTTAATGACCTTGGCATAGCGACGCTGCTCAGAGGAAACGGACTCTAAAGGCACTCCAAAAATCTCGGCAGCAGTTGCTTGGTGAATATCCTTTCCGGCTGCGAATGCGGCCAACAGATTTTCGTCTTCAGCAATATGCGCCATGATGCGCAATTCAATTTGGGAATAGTCGGCGGACAATAATTTACAGCCCTCAGCTGGAATAAATGCCTCACGAATACGGCGCCCTTCTTCAGTACGTACAGGGATGTTTTGCAAATTAGGATCGCTTGAAGCTAAGCGCCCTGTTACCGCGGTTGCTTGAGAAAAACTCGTATGCACGCGCCCAGTCTTGGGGTCAGCCATCCGTGGCAACTTCTCAATATAAGTTGACATCAATTTAGCAAGACTGCGGTAATCCAAAATCCGCGCTGGCAAAGGGTAGTCTTCCGCTAGCTTTTGCAACACCTCTTCATCAGTAGAGGGGGCGCCTGAAGGTGTTTTCTTTATTACAGGAAGCTCTAGCTGACCAAACAAAATCTCCGCAATTTGTTTAGGCGACTGAATATTAAATGGCTGCCCAGCCAGTTGATGAATCTCACCCTCTAAAGCCAGCAGACGCTTTCCAACTTCTTGACCTTGCTTTGAGAGTAATCCTGAATCAATCCGAATGCCATTGCGCTCCATGATTCCCAAGACACGCATTGCAGGCATTTCGATCTGCTCATAAACATAAAGAAGGCCAGGACTCTCCTGAATTTGCGGCCATAGAGCCAAATGCAAACGCAAGGTAATGTCAGCATCTTCAGCAGCGTAATCTGTTGCTACCTTGAGATCCACTTGATCAAATCCGATCTGATGAACGCCTTTGCCGCACACCTCTTCATAGCGAATTGTCTTCATACCAAGATGTCGCTCAGCTAAGCTATCCATATTGTGAGGCATATGAGATTCGAGCACATACGACTCGAGCAAAGTATCAAACTTCACGCCCTGCAAGCAAATGCCATAGTTCGCAAAAATATGGCTGTCGTATTTGAGGTTTTGACCCACCTTAAAGTGTGTTGAGCTCTCGAGCCAGGGCTTCAAACGAGCCAAGACAAATTCACGATTGAGTTGCGACTCACCATTGCGATGCGCCACTGGGATGTAACAGGCCTCGCCCGGAGACACTGAGAGTGAGATGCCCACTAATTCAGCAGCAAGTGCATCAAGGCTCGTTGTTTCTGTATCAACAGCAGTTAATTGCGCAGCCTCAATTTTTTTAATCCAGAGATCTAATGCAGATTCATCAACAACACATTCATAGTTTTTCGTAATGGCGCCTTGAAGGTCGCTTGTTTCTTGGGATAGTGCTGTTGTAGCGGATGTCGCAGTAGGTCCAAACTTCTTGCTACCTTTTTTTTCGTCTGACGCTGCAGTATCTTTAATTGGACTACCAGCCAAATCAAAGCCACCAGATGCCACTTCAGTATTTGAGCCCCCCAATTGCTTTTCAACATCTCGCAACCAAGTTTTAAACGCATAACGCTCAAACAATTCTCGCAACAGCGGTGCATCTTCAGGTTTCGCATGCAAATCATCTAAACCAGGAAGATGAGGAGATAAATCGCAATCCGTTTTCACGGTGATCAGCTGACGCGCTTGTGGTAACCACTGCAAACTATTTCGTAAGTTCTCTCCAACAACCCCTTTGACTTGATCTGCATGAGCGATCAGGTTATCCAAATCACCAAACTCAGCCAACCATTTATTGGCTGTTTTAGGGCCAGCCTTAGGCACACCAGGCACGTTATCGACTGCATCACCAATGATCGATAGGTAATCCACAATGCGCTCCGGTGGGACGCCAAACTTGGCAATGACACCTTCGATATCCAGCTTTTCATCGGTCATCGTATTAATTAAAGTAACGGAGGAATTGACTAACTGAGCCAAATCTTTGTCGCCAGTAGAAATAATCGTTTCCCAGCCCGCTTGTGTGGCTTGGCAAGCTAAGGTACCAATCACGTCATCGGCCTCAACCCCTGAAACCATCAATACTGGCCACCCCAAAGCCTTTACCATCAAGTGAATGGGCTCAATCTGCCTGACCAAATCTTCAGGCATGGGAGACCGGTGGGCCTTGTATTCAGGGTACATTTCATCCCGAAACGTCTTGCCCTTGGCATCAAAAACACAGGCAATATGGTCTGCCTTGATCTCAGATCTGGCCCGGCGCATCATATTTACCATCCCATAAATGGCCCCTGTTGGGTCGCCGGCCCCATTTCTGAGGTCTGGCATGGCATGAAAGGCGCGATAAAGGTAGCTAGAACCGTCTACCAACAAGAGTCTATGTTTAGTCATACCGCAATCGTACAATCTAGTTGCTAACTGCCTACAGATCGGGTTTTAAATCCCCTTCAAAATAGGCCTAAAAAGGTGAAAAATGATGCACGCAATAACAAACTTACTCCACTCTTCAATGAGTCACACCCTTGTTCTAATAAGCTTTTTGATGGCTTTTGGTGCTTTTGGACTGCATGCGGCTCAAGCACAAAGCAATAGCCAAGCACTGAGCCCGTCAGAATTGCAACAAATCAATAATCAGCCACTTGCACCAGCGGTAAGCGCCTCACAAGTGACCAATACCCCAGAATCCCGCAAACCCAGCTTTCAGCATAAAGAAGTTACCGGGACTGAAGTTACTGAATATAAAGATGCCAACGCGCCCACCCAAGTGGATGTGAAAACACGGTATACCTCGTATGAAATGGCGCCTCCTGCCACCGTAATGCCCGGAGTGCCCAAAGAGACAGATTTAATTAGCGTACCAAGCGTCAAAATTCCTTTCTAAATCTCAATACCGCAAACCATTCGCACATGACCGCTTAATTCACTATGGCCGTTTTTACCCCGATAGAACTTAGCGATATCTCCAGCTGGATTGCCACTGACTTTGAGATTGGTAAGGCCGTAGATATTCGAGGTATTCATGGTGGAATTGAAAATTCCAACTTTTTTCTAGACACCGTCAAAGATGGCAAAAAACAGGAATATGTTTTAACGATTTTTGAAAGATTATCGACAGAGCAACTGCCTTATTACTTAGAGTTGATGCGGCATCTGGCCAATAAAGGCATTCCCGTGCCTAAGCCACTAGAAAATAAGAATGGTGAAATTCTCTTCTTACTGAAAGGTAAGCCAGCGGCAATTGTTAGTAAGCTCCCAGGCTTATCAAGGCTCACACCAGAAGCGAAGCATTGCGCATTAGTTGGCGAGATGTTGGCAAAAATGCATTTAGCGAGTGCAGACTTTAATCTTCACCAAGAGAATCTTCGCAGCCTTTCTTGGTGGCAAGAAACCGTCCCGCAAGTTCTGCCATACCTAAATGATTTCCAAAAAGAATTGCTTACGCAAGAATTAGCCACACAAAAAGCATTTTTCGCCTCAACAGCGTATGCCTCCCTGCCTCAAGGAGCAAGTCATTGCGACCTCTTTAGGGATAACGTGCTTTTCGATCCTCAGAGCGCAAACGATAGCTCCCAAGATCAACTGGGTGGATTCTTTGACTTTTATTTTGCCGGTACAGACAAGTGGTTGTTTGATTTGGCAGTGACCGTGAACGATTGGTGCCTGGCCGAAAATAAGCAAGACTTAGATCCTGCTCGATTCAAGGCTTTGATGGATGCTTATCAATCGGTTCGTCCATTAACTCAAGTTGAGCAGCAAAGCTGGCCATTGATGGTGCGTGCAGCAGCATTACGCTTTTGGATCTCTCGCTTATGGGATTTCTATTTACCTCGAGATGCCCAAATGCTTACACCCCACGATCCACGCCATTTCGAGAATATTCTTGTAAGCCGAAAAGCCATATGAAACTCAACACCGTTACACCCAAAGAAGGCTATACCTGGATTCGTCAGGGTATTTGGCTGTTTAAGCAAAATCCTTTGGGTTTCCTCATGTTGGTATTCATGTATGTTTTTGTGGCTCAATTAGCCGTGCTGGTGCCTGTCATTGGGGTGTTTGCGGTACTGGTGCTGACACCAACGCTCTCAGTTGGATTTATGACTGCCTGTCGACAAGCTATTCAGAAAGAGCGTATTCGCCCATCGGTCTATTTAATTGCATTGCAATCAAGCCCCTTAGTTCGCAAGCGCATCCTTCAATTGGGATTGGTTTATGCAGGGCTGATCATTGCGCTTAGCTTCATCTTAAGTACGCTGGTAGATTTTGAATTACTACTACCACTCATGACTAGCGATAAACCTATTACTCCCGAAGCGATACGTCAGGTTTATCTCATCCTCTTCTTTGGCGGCATGCTCTATGTGCCGGTAGCGCTGTTGATGTGGTTTTCGCCTATCTTGGTAGCGTGGGCGGATATGCCAATCCCTCAAGCGATGTTCTCCAGCTGTATCGCTTGCTGGGCGAACCGTGGCGCATTCTTCATCTACATCGTGATTTGGGGCGCAATCTTAATCGCTATCCCCCTCACGATTGGATCCATACTGGATGCCCTAAATTTAGGGCAAATTGCCTCATTCATCATTGCACCGATTTCAATGGCTGGGCTGACAGTAATGCACTGTTCATTCTTTGCCACATGGAAAGCGTGTTTCGCTGAAAAAGAAACCGCGACCCTATTAGCTTAAGTCATTGCATGCTCAGTCGATTGCGGCCAGTTTTGCAATGCTGAGCTGCAACCACTTCACGCCATGGCGCTTAAAGTTCACTTGAGCGCGTGCATCGGCATCGTTTCCCTCTAAGCCTGTAACGCGCCCTTCGCCAAACTTGGTGTGGAAAACATTTTGTCCGATAGTAAATGGATAGTTTCCACGTGGAGGTGAGGCCATCCGAGTAACTGATGTCGAGGCAGAACCAACCCGTCCAAGCTGCTTAGCAGGCCTTTGACGATCGCTACCAGAGTCAAAGAAATCATTAGACTCATACTCACGCTGACGGGTATACCCATCTTGCCAAGCAGAACCCGAGCGACCATTATTTCCACCACTAGCGCCACCCCAACGAGCATCTTTTGCTTTTGGTGTGAGCCACTTGAGAGAATCCGACGGCAATTCTTCTAGGAAGCGAGAAGGCATGTTGTAACGCACTTGACCGTGCAGCATTCTGGATTGGGTATGCGAAAGATATAAGCGCTCTTTGGCACGAGTAATAGCAACATACATCAAGCGTCGCTCTTCTTCCAGGCCATTGTGTTCATTGATGCTGTTCTCATGAGGAAACAACCCCTCCTCAAGACCGGTAATGAAGACGGAGGTAAATTCAAGGCCTTTAGCTGAATGCACTGTCATTAATTGCACCGCATCCTGACCTGCTTGCGCCTGGTTGTCACCCGCCTCTAATGAGGCGTGAGATAAAAATGCTGCTAAAGGTGAAACCTCAACAACACCAGGCGCATTCTCACCCGGAAGCGAAGCGGCCGCAGCATCCTGGCCATAACCCTCTTCAGCAATAAATGCTGTCGCTGCATTAATTAATTCTTGTAAGTTTTCAACACGATCTTGGCCTTCACGTTCAGACAGATAGTGTTGAATCAAACCGCTATGCTGAATCACAAACTCAACCGTCTCGGGTAAAGTATTGTGGCGCGTCGCTTCACGCATGTGATCAACCAAACGCACAAAACCGCCTAGAGCGGCACCAGCCTTGCCATCTAATGTAGAGGCTGCCAAATACAAAGAGCTATTCTGGGCGCGTGCAGCATCCTGCACGGCCTCAATAGATCTTGCTCCAATACCGCGCGTAGGAAAGTTGACTACCCGCGAGAAAGAGGTATCGTCGTTAGGATTTTCTAAAAGACGTAAGTAGGCTAAAGCATGTTTAATCTCGGCGCGTTCGAAGAAGCGTAGTCCACCATAAACGCGATAGGGAATGCCAGCGGAAAATAAAGCGTGCTCAATAATGCGTGATTGGGCATTACTTCTGTAGAGCAAAGCAATTTCAGTACGCTTGATACCACTATTTACCAACGCTTTGATTTCATCAACAAGCCATGCAGCTTCAGCATGATCACTTGGCGCATCATAAATACGAACTGGCTCACCATGTCCAGCATCAGTACGCAAGTTTTTGCCGAGACGATCGGTGTTATTTGAAATGAGATAGTTCGCGGTATCGAGAATATGTCCATGCGAACGGTAGTTCTGCTCTAACTTCACCATGATCGGGTGATATTGCTTTTCGTAGAGCCGCATGTTCTCAACGTCCGCACCACGAAATGCATAGATACTTTGATCATCATCACCTACGGCGAACACCGCACTTCTTCCAGCCCCACTCACATTGACACGACTCGCATCATGACCTGATAGCAATTTGAGCCAAGCGTATTGCAAAGCATTAGTGTCTTGAAACTCATCAATCAAGATATGGCGAAAGCGTTCTTGATAATGCGTGCGGATCGCTTCATTATGTTTGAGCAATTCATAGCTACGTAACAAAAGCTCCGCAAAATCCACTACGCCCTCGCGTTGACATTGCTCGTCGTATGCTTCATACAATTGAGCCATCTTGGCCTGAAAATCATCCCCAGCCGATAACTCTCTGGCGCGCTGACCACGCTCTTTGGCATGAGCAATGAAGTATTGGAGCTGTTTTGCGGGATATTTCTCATCATCCACCTTTAAACCCTTTAAAAGGCGCTTAATCGCAGATAACTGATCCTGGGTATCCAAGATCTGAAAAGTGGATGGCAAGCCAGCCTCTTTGTGATGGGCACGCAATAGACGGTTACAAAGACCGTGAAAGGTGCCAATCCACATCCCCCGGGTATTAATGGGTAACATCGCCCCCAGGCGTACCATCATCTCCTTAGCAGCCTTATTGGTAAAGGTAACGGCCAAGACACCAATAGGCGAAACCTGACCCGTCTGGATCAACCAAGCTATACGGGTGGTGAGGACGCGGGTTTTGCCACTCCCGGCACCAGCCAAAATCAGGGCTGACTGGGCCTGGCCATTTTCATTTACCGGCGGGAGGGTCACTGCCTCGCGTTGTTCTGGATTAAGGTTTGCGAGCAAGTCTGAGTACATCGCCCCAATTATAATTTGCCTCTTATGCCAAATGCTTCGAATACCCCCAATTCCCCAGCGGCCAGCTCACTTGATGAACTAGCCAAATCCTATGAACCCGCCCCGATTGAAGCGTATTGGGGCCCAGAATGGGAACGCAGAGGCATTGCCGAAGCCAGCCTAGACGATGGCAAAGAGGATTTCTCCATTCAATTGCCACCACCCAATGTGACCGGCACCCTGCATATGGGGCACGCCTTTAACCAAACCATCATGGATGGCTTGGTTCGTCATGCTCGGATGTCTGGAAAAAATACCTTGTGGGTGCCAGGCACTGACCATGCAGGTATCGCCACTCAAATCGTTGTCGAGCGTCAACTCGATGCGCAAAAAGTTTCACGCCACGATCTGGGCCGCGAAAAGTTCCTAGAAAAAGTTTGGGAATGGAAAGAAACTTCCGGCAACACCATCACACGACAAATTCGTCGCTTAGGCGCCTCGATTGATTGGGGTAAAGAATATTTCACGATGGACAGCAAGATGTCTAAAGCTGTAGTGGAAGTATTTGTTCGCCTGCATGAGCAAGGTCTGATTTATCGCGGCAAGCGCCTGGTGAACTGGGATCCCGTTTTGGGAACTGCTGTTTCTGATCTAGAAGTGGTTAGCGAAGAAGAAGATGGCTCGATGTGGCACATCCGCTACCCATTGGCGGATGGCTCCGGACACCTGACTGTTGCCACCACTCGTCCTGAAACATTACTCGGTGACGTCGCGGTTATGGTCAACCCAGAAGATGAGCGCTACAAACATTTGATTGGTAAATCTGTGACTTTGCCGCTTTGTAATCGTGAAATCCCAATCATTGCCGATGACTATGTTGACTTGGCTTTTGGTACCGGTGTAGTCAAAGTAACACCTGCGCATGACTTTAACGACTACGCCGTTGGACAACGCCACCAACTACCGCTTATCAACATCCTCACCCTTGACGCCAAGATTAATGAGAATGCGCCAGCTGCCTACCAAGGCTTGGAGCGGTTTGCAGCTCGCAAACAAGTTGTCGCCGACCTGGAGGCTGCAGGATTACTCGAAAAAGTACAGCCCCATAAGTTGATGGTGCCTCGTGGCGATCGCACCCAAACCATTATCGAGCCAATGCTCACAGATCAATGGTTTGTTGCGGTATCCAAACCTAGTCCTGACAACAAATATCAACCAGGCTCATCCATTGCTGGCGCAGCTTTAGATGCTGTAACCAAAGGTGATATCAAACTGGTTCCAGAAAACTGGATGAGTACCTACAGCCAGTGGCTGGAAAATATTCAAGACTGGTGTATCTCTCGCCAACTTTGGTGGGGCCATCAAATCCCAGCATGGTATGGCGATGACGGACAAATTTTTGTTGCGCGCTCTGAAGAGGAAGCGAAAACCAAAGCAGCGGCGGCAGGTTACACCGGGAAACTCAATCGTGATCCGGACGTCCTCGACACCTGGTTCAGCTCCGCACTCGTGCCGTTTAGCTCCTTAGGTTGGCCAGATGAAACGCCCGCACTAAAACATTTCTTGCCATCATCGGTATTGGTAACGGGTTTTGACATTATCTTCTTCTGGGTTGCCCGCATGGTCATGATGACCTGTCACTTTACCGGGAAAGTGCCATTCAATACTGTCTATGTGCATGGTTTAGTGCGAGATGCCGAAGGGCAAAAAATGAGTAAGTCCAAAGGTAACACTTTGGATCCAATCGATTTAATTGATGGCATCAAGATTGAAGACTTAGTCGCTAAGCGAACTACTGGCTTAATGAATCCCAAGCAAGCTGAAAGTATTAGCAAAAAAACCAAAAAAGAATTCCCGGATGGTATTCCGGCATTCGGCACAGATGCACTGCGCTTTACCTTTGCATCACTAGCGTCACTTGGACGTAATATCAACTTTGATCAAAAACGTTGTGAAGGCTATCGTAATTTCTGCAATAAGCTATGGAATGCCACTCGTTTTGTTCTCATGAACTGCCCTGGGAATGATGAGGACAATGGTTTTGCTCCATGCGATAACCAATGCGGACCTGAAGGCTATCTAGACTTTTCACCTGCAGATAAATGGATCGTCTCCCTATTGCAAAGAACTGAGGCAGATGTTGCCAAAGGCTTTCAGAATTATCGCTTTGATAATATCGCCAGTAGCATTTACCAATTTGTTTGGGACGAATATTGCGACTGGTATCTTGAGCTAGCCAAGGTTCAACTACAAACCGGCACGCCAGCACAACAACGCGCCACGCGTCGCACTCTCTTGCGTGTTTTAGAGACCATCTTGCGCATGGCTCATCCGCTCATTCCATTTATTACTGAAACGCTTTGGCAAACTGTTGGACCTAAAGTGGGTAAAGAGTTGGCTAAGCAAGAAAAACAAACGATTGCCCTGCAACCCTACCCCGTTGCTCAACTTGATAAGATTGATGAACAGAGCGAAGCATGGGTTGCGCAAATCAAAGCAATTGTGGACGCCTGCCGCAACTTACGTGGCGAGATGCAAGTCTCACCCGCTCTCAAGGTGCCTTTATGGATTAGCGGTCCGCAAGATTTCTTGAAAAAGGCAAGTCCTTATCTGACTGCATTAGCAAAACTCTCTGAGGTCAAAGTCTACGATGATGAATCCGCGCTTGAGAAAGATGCTCCAGGCGCCCCAATGGCTCTGGTCGGTAACTCCAAGTTGCTACTCAAAATTGAGGTGGATGCGGCAGCAGAGAGAATTCGTCTAAGCAAAGAGATTGAGCGGCTTGCGAATGAAATCACCAAAGCGCGCAACAAATTGAGTAATGAGAGCTTTGTAGCCCGTGCGCCTGCAGAAGTCGTAAGTCAAGAAAAACAGCGGCTTGCGGGATTTGAGCAAAATCATGAGAAGCTTGTTGCACAATTAGAGCGACTGAAATAAAGCCCTCAAATACTAGCGATCGGAAATGACATGCCATTAAGCACTAAAGCCGTTACCAAAGCAGTCTTCCCTGTTGCAGGCCTAGGAACACGTTTCCTACCGGCAACCAAGGCTAGCCCTAAAGAGATGCTCAATGTGGTGGATAAGCCACTCATTCAGTATGCGGTTGAGGAAGCGATTGCCGCCGGCATCACGGAGATGATTTTCGTCACTGGCCGCAGCAAGCGCGCGATTGAAGACCACTTTGATAAGTCTTATGAGCTGGAAGCCGAACTCGAGGCAAAAAATAAGCAATCCCTTCTAGAGATTGTGCGTAGCGTAAAGCCCAGCCATGTTGATTGTGTTTATGTACGCCAGCCAGAAGCACTGGGTTTAGGGCATGCCGTTTTATGTGCGGAGAAATTAGTACGGGATGAACCCTTTGCCATCATCCTAGCTGATGACTTGCTCGATGGTCAGCCACCAGTTTTAAGTCAAATGCTCAAAGTCTTTAATGAACAAAATGGTTCAGTATTGGCAGTAGAAAAAATTGATCCCGCCAAAAGTAGTTCATACGGCATTGTGGATGGTGTTGAAGTGAGCAAAGGGGTTTACCGCCTCAATGGAATTGTGGAAAAACCGCAACCCAAGGATGCGCCATCCAACTTAGCAGTTGTCGGTCGTTATGTGCTCTCATCGGATATCTTCAAGCATATCCGTAACCTAAAGCCTGGTGCTGGTGGTGAAATTCAGCTCACCGATGCGATTGCCTCATTGCTAAAAGAAGAGTCAGTATTCGCCTATGAATACGAAGGGGTGCGCTATGACTGCGGCAGCAAACTGGGTTACCTCAAAGCATCTGTGGAATTTGCCCTGCGTCACCCTGAAGTCAGTACTGAATTTGCGGCCTATCTCAAGAGTCGCTCTTTGACCTAGGCACCGCCGCACCATTCTCTCTGGGGATTGATGACAAAAAGGCAGAAATTACTTTCTGCCTTTTTGATTTCCTACCAGGGTTCTCTAATCCTGAGACGCGCTTTATCTTCTCGCTTTACCTTCTCTTAAGGAAAAAGACTAAAACATCACCCTCGGTAGTGCTCGAAAGTAATTCATTTCCAGTCTGCTTGGCAAATGCCGGGAAGTCATGGGCAGCACCAGCATCCGTTGCCCTTACCTTCAGAATTTCACCCGATTGCATGGTTGCTAAAGCTTTCTTGGTGCGCAAAATAGGTAATGGGCAATTCATTCCGACTGCATCTACCTCGAGATTAAATTGAATGGCTTCACTCATTTAGTAGCCACCCAATCTTTGACACCTGCCAATGCAGCACCTAATTTACTAGGATCCGTTCCGCCAGCCATCGCCATCTCTGGCTTGCCGCCACCCTTACCGCCAACTTGCTGGGCAACGAAGTTCACCAAATCGCCTGCCTTTACTTTCGCAACAGAATCTGCGGTCACGCCAGCAATCAAACTCACCTTATCACCCTGCACTGAAGCCAAAACAATCGCGGCAGTTTTTAGCTTTGCCTTCAAGGCATCCATGGTCTCACGCAGTACTTGGGCATCAGCACCATCCAAGCGAGCAGCTAGGACTTTCATGCCATTGATATCAATTGCTTGAGTTGCCAATTCATCGCCTTGGCTTGCGGCGAGCTTAGAGTTCACCTTATCCAACTCACGCTCGGCGTTACGTAAACTTTCTTGTAACTGAGCAACGCGATTGACTAAGTCGCCAGGATGGGTTTTCAGAATACCGGCAGCTTCATGAATCTTGTCTTCCAGGCTTTGCAAGAAATGAAGTGCATTCTTACCGGTGACGGCCTCAACACGACGAATACCTGCAGCTACGCCAGCCTCGGAAACAATCTTCAAGCTACCAATGTCGCCGGTACGAGCAACGTGAGTACCACCGCATAATTCCTTAGAGCTACCGATTTCTAAGACGCGCACTTCATCGCCATACTTTTCACCAAAGAGCATCATGGCACCCGTTTTTTGCGCATCATCTAAAGACATGACTTTCCCAGAGGTCGCTGTATTGGCTAAGATCTCCGCATTCACAATATCCTCAACCCGACGAATCTCTGCGGCAGTAATTGGAGCATTATGAGTAAAGTCGAAACGGGTTTTACTTGCATCAACCAAAGAACCCTTTTGCTGAACATGATCTCCCAAGACCTCACGCAATGCTTTATGCAAGATATGCGTAGCACTATGATTGCGCATCGTCTCAGTTCTTTGCTGTACATCTACCAAGGCATTAAGCGCATCACCCACTTTTAGTTCACCCTCAAGGACTTCGCCTTGGTGGCCAAATACATCTGCCTGAATCTTGAAAGTATCGTCCACACTGAAGCGCATAGCCTCATTACGCAACTCACCTTTATCACCAACTTGTCCACCGGACTCCGCATAAAAGGGAGTGTGGTCTAAAACAATCACAGCGGCATCGCCAGCTTTGATAGATTGAACAGAGGAGCCATCAATATAAAGGGCCGTGACCTTGGCACCCTCATGCTTTAGGGTGTCATAGCCATGAAACTGGGTTGGCTTGCCAGAGTATTCCAAACCTTGTGCAACCTTGAACTTACCTGCTGCTCTTGCTTGGTCGCGCTGCTTTTGCATTGCCAACTCAAAACCTTCAGCATCAACCGTTACACCACGCTCACGACAAACGTCGGCAGTCAAATCTAATGGGAACCCAAAGGTATCGTGCAAACGAAAGGCTGTTTCACCATCTACCGTTTTAGCTCCACCGGCTAACGCACTCTCCAAAATTTCCATGCCATTAGCAATGGTCTGGAAAAAACGTTCTTCTTCCTGCTTAATAACTTCGCTTACTTTATCTTTTGATGCTTGTAACTCTGGGTAAGCTAAGCCCATCTCTTTAACCAAGGCTGGAACGAGTTGGTAGAAGAATGGCTTACGCGCACCCAACTTGTACCCATGTCGTATCGCTCGGCGAGCAATACGACGTAATACATAACCGCGCCCAGCATTGCCGGGAATGACGCCATCAACAACAATAAAACTGCAGGCGCGAATATGATCGGCAATCACCTTAAGCGAAGGACTCTGAGCATCGCAGTTCTCAGCGCCAGCAGCATCAACCGCTTCCTTAGCCGCCTTGAGTAAATTGACAAAGAGATCAATCTCATAATTAGAGTGGACATGCTGCAATACGGCAGCAATACGCTCAAGACCCATACCTGTATCAACGCTAGGCTTTGGCAGAGGATGCATATTGCCTGCTTCGTCGCGATTAAATTGCATGAATACGTTATTCCAGACTTCGATATAGCGATCGCCATCTTCATCCGGGCTACCTGGAGGCCCACCTGCAATATGCGGCCCATGGTCATAAAAAATCTCGGTGCACGGACCACATGGCCCAGTGTCACCCATCATCCAGAAATTATCTGAGGCGTAACGAGCACCCTTGTTGTCGCCAATGCGAATGATGCGTTCCGCTGGCACACCGATCTGCTTATTCCAAATCTCATAAGCCTCATCGTCTTCAGCATAGACAGTAACAAGGAGCTTTTCTTCGGGTAGCTTGAAAACGTCTGTTAGCAATTCCCAGGCAAATTGGATGGCATCTTTCTTGAAATAATCCCCAAATGAGAAATTGCCCAACATCTCAAAGAATGTATGGTGGCGGGCCGTATAGCCGACATTATCCAAATCGTTGTGTTTGCCACCAGCTCGAATACATTTTTGAGCAGTCGTCGCGCGGGTATATGGGCGCTTGTCAAAACCCAAAAAAACGTCCTTAAATTGGTTCATCCCTGCGTTGGTAAACAACAAGGTTGGGTCGTCCCCTGGTACGACGGGGCTTGAGGGGACAATTTGGTGACCTTTTTGGGCGAAATAATCCAGGTACGCCTGGCGAATTTGGGTGACTTTCATGCAAATAATTATCGCATTGGCACTGCCTCAGGGCAAACCCTTGGCAAATCAACCCAAACCTGACATACAATCTCACAACATCAATAAATAGATCGGCAATTAAGTCGATAAATAAGGAGCGCAACTTGAAAATTCGTAATCAACGAGATTTTGGTGCAGGTGTCATGTACATCTTGATTGGCCTGTTCTTTGCCATTGTGGCTAGACAGTACCAATATGGCACGGCAGCTAAGATGGGGCCGGGTTATTTCCCATTTTGGCTGGGACTCTTAATGGCTGCACTGGGCCTGCTAGTTTTAGTCAAATCAATGGGTGCTAAAGCTGCAATCGAGGCAATTCCTAAATTCAACTGGAAAATCATTGCCTTAATTACCGGCTCGATCTGCCTGTACGGAATACTCCTACCAAAAATGGGGTTTTTAGTTGCAGTATTGGTTCTCGTGATGGTTGCATCAAGCGCCAGCCGTGAATTCAACTGGAAGGTGGCTTTACTTAACTCTGCTGTATTGATCGCCTTTACCTACTCTGTATTTGTGCTGGGTCTGAAACTTCAGTTCCCCCTCCTGCCATTCTTCCTACAACAATAAAACCGGGACACTGAAAAATGGAATTATTTGCTAATTTATCCCTCGGCTTTGAGACGGCGTTTACGCTTCAAAATTTACTTTATTGCTTTATTGGCTGTGTTTTAGGTACCTTAATCGGCGTATTGCCAGGCTTGGGACCTGTAGCAACTATTGCAATGCTCTTGCCAGCAACCTATGCGCTTCCTCCAATTGCCGCTTTAATTATGCTGGCCGGTATTTACTACGGTTCTCAGTACGGCGGCTCAACAACCGCTATTTTGCTCAATATTCCGGGGGAAACGTCCTCGGTGGTGACGGCGATTGATGGCTATCAAATGGCCAAAAATGGTCGAGGCGGCGTAGCCTTGTTTACTGCTGGTATGGGCTCATTCTTCGCAGGCTGTGTTGCAACCCTAATCTTGGCTGCTTTTGCTGCTCCATTGTCTCAATTGGCGTTTAAATTCGGCCCTGCCGAATATTTCTCGCTGATGGTTCTAGGCTTAATTGGCGCGGTAGTTTTAGCCTCTGGCTCGCTTATTAAAGCGATCGGTATGATCATTCTGGGCTTGCTTATGGGTCTGATTGGTACTGACGTGAACTCTGGCGTGTCTCGCTACGCATTCGATATTCCTGAGCTTAGCGACGGTATCGGCTTCGTCAGCGTTGCTATGGGCGTATTCGGCTTCGCTGAAATCATGGGTAACCTGGAGAAGAAAGGTGATGATGAGGGCTTCCTCAACAAAGTCACCAGCATGATCCCAAGCATGAGTGACATCAAGCGCATGGTTCCATCCATTCTCCGCGGCACTACTATCGGATCTATTTTGGGAATCTTGCCAGGCGGCGGTGCCGCATTGGCTGCTTTCGGCGCCTACTCTGTAGAGAAGAAGTCCTCCAAGCACAGTGCTGAATTCGGCAAAGGTGCTATTGAGGGTGTTGCAGGCCCTGAGGCAGCGAATAATGCTGCAGCCCAAACATCTTTCATTCCTTTGCTTACTTTGGGTATTCCTCCAAACGCAGTAATGGCTTTGATGGTTGGTGCAATGACCATTCATAACATCCAACCAGGTCCACAGGTAATGACCAGCAACCCAGCATTGTTCTGGGGTCTGATCGCCTCCATGTGGATTGGTAACGTGATGTTGATTCTCTTGAACTTGCCCCTCATTGGTATCTGGGTAAAGCTCTTGAAGATCCCTTACCGCCTCCTTTATCCAGCGATTTTGGTGTTCTGCTGTATCGGTGTCTATACCGTAAACAACACTGTATTTGATGTTTATGTAACTGCAGCCTTTGGTGTAATCGGTTACATCTTCTTCAAGCTCGGTTGCGAACCACCTCCATTGCTCCTAGGCTTCGTATTGGGACCGATGATGGAAGAAAATTTCCGCCGCGCATTACTCCTTTCCCGTGGTGACTTTACAACCTTCATTACACGCCCATTATCATTAGGCCTCCTAATTGCGGCAGCGTTAATGGTGATTGTTGTAGCCCTCCCTTCTGTGAAGAAGAGCCGCGAAGAGGTGTTCGTGGAGGATTGATATTCATTAAACCCCTCAAAGAAAAGAAGCCCGCAGCAGTTTGCGGGCTTTTTCTTTAGGGGCGGGGCTTTTCTCTACAATGAGGTTATGTCTCAAGATAGCAAACCATCCAAATCTTCCGCCGGCACAGTTGCTGAGCCCTCTAATTTCTTGCGTCAAATCATTGACCATGACCTGGCAAGTGGCGCCTACCAAAATAGAACCAATCAAGATGGTCAGCCTATTCCCTCCATCATTACTCGCTTTCCGCCCGAGCCCAATGGCTACTTGCACATTGGGCATGCGAAAAGCATCTGCTTAAACTTTGGCTTAGCCGCTGATTACAACCAACAAGCGGGTGGTGCACGTTGCAATATGCGCCTGGACGATACCAACCCCGTCAAGGAAGATGTTGAGTATGCAGATAGCATTTTGGATGCGGTGAAATGGCTGGGCTTTGATTGGGGCACCCATCTTTACCATGCGAGCGATTACTTTGATCACCTCTATGAGTTTGCGGAAATCCTCATTCAGAATGGCAAAGCGTATGTTGACAGTCAAAGTGCTGAAGATATTCATACGAATCGTGGCAACTTCGGGCAAGCTGGAAAAAATAGTCCTTATCGAGACCGCACTCCAGAAGAAAACCTTCAGCTCTTTCGCGAAATGCGTGAGGGTAAATATCAAGATGGCGAGCATGTTCTACGCCTAAAGATTGATATGGCCCATCCGAATATCGTGATGCGTGATCCCGTGGTTTACCGTATTCGCCACACTGATCATCACCGTACTGGCAATAAGTGGTGCATCTATCCTTTATATGACTTCACCCACTGCATCTCAGATGCCCTTGAAAATGTGTCTCACTCTATTTGCACCTTAGAGTTTGAAAACAATCGACCGCTATACGACTGGATCGTGGGCTCATTGCAAGAGCTAGGTATTTTCAAAAATCCAGTTCCACATCAATACGAATTCGCACGCCTGAATTTGACTTACACCATTACCAGTAAACGTAAGCTCTTACAGCTCGTGGAAGAAAAACATGTGGATGGCTGGGATGATCCTCGCATGCCAACGATCGTGGGCATCCGTCGACGAGGCTACACCCCAGAGAGCATTCGCTTGTTTTGCGAACGCATTGGCGTCTCTAAAGCGGATAGTTGGATTGATATGAGCACCTTAGATCAAGCCTTACGCGATGATCTTGAGGCCAAGGCGCCACGTGCAACTGCTGTGCTAAAGCCACTCAAACTAGTGATTCAAAACTTCGACATATCCGCTAGCGAACCTTGCTCTGCGCCATTTCATCCACAGCATCCAGAGTGGGGTAATCGCCAGTTCAATTTCACCCGTGAATTATGGATTGAGGCGGATGACTTTATGAAAGAGCCTGTCAAAGGATTCTTCAGGCTGCATCCACCCACTGGCGATCAGCCTGGTGGACGGGTTCGCCTGCGTCATGGTTTTGTGATTGAGTGCACCGGCTTTGAAGTAGATTCCAATGGCGATGTCATTCAAGTGAACGCCACCCATTTCCCTGATAGCAAAAGCGGCACACCTGGCTCGAATAACTACAAGGTCAAAGGTAACATTCATTGGGTAAGTGCTGCAGAAGCCGTGCCTGCTCAAGTTCGCCTATATGACTATTTATTTAATGATCCTCACCCAGATAGCGGTGATAAAAATTTCTTGGACGCAATCAATCCAAACTCAAAACAAACCATTACTGCGTATTTGGAGCCTTGCATGAAAGATGTCAAGCCAGAAGCGCGTTTTCAGTTTGAGCGTCACGGCTACTTTGTTGCAGACCAAGCAGATTCAAAACCGGGCCAACCGGTATTTAACCGAACCGTTGGCCTTAAGGATTCTTGGAAATAGTCTTTAAAAATTCCGCTACGCTGGGATAGCGAAGCGGGGTTTTTAATTCTTTCAATCGCGCATTACTGACGCGTCGCGACTCTCGCATAAATGACCAGAGCATAGGCGAGACTATTTTCTCAAGCACGGCCGCGGGCAACCTGGGCGGGCGCTCTAGGCCAAATGCATCTGCCACCTCATCAAAGTAATCACCCATTTTTGTTTCGCCACCATCACAGGCATTAATTACTCTTTGCGGCTTACCGTAATAAACAGCAGCGCAAATTAACCTTGCCAAATCATCACTTTGAATGTGATTTGAGTAAGCATCCTCGGCAGGATTTAGAGCGGGCGTTCTAGATTTAATACGATCTACCGGCAAGCGATCTTCAGCATAGATTCCGGGCACCCTCAATATTGTCAATGCCACACCCTGTGAAGGCGCCCATAGACGCAAACAGTTTTCAGCATCTACTCGCCGCTTGGCACGCTCACTCTGAGGATTCGGAGGGGTCAGCTCGCTCACCCTAGCACCCCCATGATCTCCGTAAACTCCAGTAGTGCTGATGTAAATCAGTCGCCTGACGATAGAGGAGCCTTGGGCTAAAATTCGAATGAGATTGCGAGTACGGCAGTCGCGATGACCTACATTTTGGGGCGGCGCCAAGTGAATGACTGTTTGAGCCAGTCCGCTCAAGCGCCACAAGCTATCAGGCTTATCCAAATCCCCTAAAATTGGAATCGCGCCAACCGCCCTCAACTCCTGAAAACGGTTCTTCTGGGAAGTTAAGGCGTAAATGCGGCAACTTTTCGAAAGCTGTTTGGCTACACGCAGGCCAATGTCGCCGCAGCCAATAATCAGGATTCGAGGTTTACCAAAAGATTGCATAAGTAACATCGTAACGATTTATTGAAAGGAATGAGAGTGTCTTATCAAGTCACGCTCAAAGCGAGCGGCAAACAATTTACTGTCGGCAAAGATGAAACGTTGCTAGAGGCTGCTCTACAGCAAGGCATTACCTTGCCATATGGCTGTAAGAATGGTGCCTGCGGATCCTGCAAAGGCAAGATTGTTGAAGGCAATGTAGAGCATGGTCAACATAGTGATGCCGCCCTTAGCAAGGCCGATGAAACCGCGGGAGCCACTTTATTTTGTTGCGCATACCCCAAATCAGACCTCGTCATTGAGGCCCGTGAAGTTCAAGGCGCTGGAGATATCGCGATCCGTAAGGTTCCATGCCGAGTCAACTCCATTAGCAAGCCCAGCACAGATGTAGCTATTCTCAAGCTACAACTACCGGCAACCGAACGCTTTCAATTTTTGGCAGGGCAGTACTTAGAATTTCTTCTGAAAGATGGTCAACGTCGAGCCTATTCAATTGCAAATGCACCGGAACAAGAGGGGCCTCTTGAGTTGCATATTCGCCATTTGCCAGGAGGCCTCTTTACTGATTTTGTCTTTGGCGCAAAAGATCCCGCCCTCAAGGAGAAGGATATCCTGCGTTTTGAGGGTCCATTGGGAAGCTTCTTTTTAAGAGAAGACTCTAAGAAGCCCATTATTTTTGTTGCGGCGGGCACGGGCTTTGCACCAATTAAATCTATCGTTGAGCAAATGCAGTTCAAGAAAATTCAACGCCCTATTCACCTATATTGGGGTGGACGTCGTCCTAGTGATATCTACCTCGATACCCTTTGCCAGTCTTGGGCAAAAGAAATTCCTGACTTTAAATACATCCCAGTCATTTCGGATGCTCTCCCCCAAGACCATTGGACTGGCAGAACGGGATTCGTACATCAAGCCGTCATTGCTGATCACCCCGATATGGCAGGCTTTCAGGTCTATGCCTGTGGAGCGCCAGTCATGGTAAATGCGGCCCGGCAAGACTTTGTATCTCAGTGCCACCTGCCTGAGGAAGAATTCTTCGCCGACTCATTTACCAGTGCAGCAGACTTGGCAGGATAATAGAAACCTTATTTGATCAAAGCCATTAAAGAACATGACCAAGCCAGCCCAATCCGTAGACGCACACTCAGTGATGTTTATTACCCAACGACCAGAGCTCATCATGGTCGAAGGTCAAGGCTCGTGGCTGACCGATAACAACGGCAAGCGCTACTTAGACTTCTTGCAAGGCTGGGCAGTAAATTGTCTTGGCCATGGCAACCCAGGCATGATTGAGGCGCTTAATTCGCAAGCTAAGAGGCTGATCAACCCGAGTCCTGCTTTCTATAACGAACCCATGATTCGTTTATCCAACCTACTTACAGATAACAGCTGCTTCAATAAAGTGTTCTTTGCTAATAGTGGCGCGGAAGCTAATGAAGGTGCGATTAAGCTGGCACGTAAGTGGGGGCAACTCAATAAGCCTGGCGCCTTTGAAATCATTACCTTTGATCATAGTTTTCATGGTCGCACACTAGCGACGATGAGTGCTTCCGGAAAGCCGGGCTGGGATACGATGTTTGCACCACAAGTTCCAGGATTTCCAAAGGCAGATCTAAACGATATGGAGTCCGTTAAAAAACTCGTTACTGACAAAACTGTTGCGGTAATGTTAGAGCCTGTCCAAGGCGAGGGTGGAGTGATCCCAGCGAGTAAAGAATTTATGCAAAGTCTGCGTAAATTCACCAAAGAAAATAATATCCTGTTGATTGTGGATGAAGTTCAGGCAGGGTGTGGTCGTACCGGCACACTATTTGCCTACCAGCATTTCGGAATCGAGCCAGACATCATGACTTTAGGTAAAGGCATAGGTGGTGGCGTGCCTTTGGCAGCGCTAATGGCAACTGATGCCGTAGCGTGCTTCGTACCAGGCGATCAGGGGGGAACCTACAATGGCAATCCCCTCATGACTGCAGTGGGTATTAGCGTCATTGAGCAACTCCTAGCACCAGGATTTTTAGAGTCCGTTCGCATTAAAGGGGCATTGCTGAGCAAAGAACTCATCTCCATCTCACAAGAATTCAATCTCGATGGTGAGCGTGGCGAAGGTTTATTACGCGCCCTCATGCTCAGCAGCGATATTGGTGGAAAGTTGGTTGAGCTTGCACGCGATCGCAATCCGGAGGGCTTGTTAATTAACTCTCCAAGACCTAATCTCTTGCGATTTATGCCAGCACTCAATGTTTCTAATGATGAAATTCATCAGATGTGCAATATTTTGCGCGAGCTATTAAAGCAAGTGGTTTGATAATTAACGCATTCAAATCAATAAAGGGGCTTTAAGCCGCTTTATTTTTTGAGGTAGTTGTTAATCAACTAAATTAATCGACTAAGTTTTTAGGTAGCGAGAATGTGACATCCTCCACCACACCCTCTAAGTTGCGAATGCTGCGGGGACCAAATTCTTGAATCTTTGCAACGATTGATAGAGCCAGACTTTCTGGTGCAGATGCTCCCGCTGTGAGACCCACCCTCTTCTTACCCGCAAACCATTCGGCCTCAAGTTGTTCGGGCGCATCCACCATGTAGGCAGGAACACCTAATTTTTCAGCCAATTCACGCAAGCGATTCGAGTTTGAGCTTGCCTTGCTGCCCACGACAATCACTAACTCAACTTGAGGCGCCATAAATTTCACAGCATCTTGTCGGTTCTGCGTGGCGTAACAAATATCTTGTTTGCGTGGCTGCACAATGTTCGGAAATTTTTTAGTTAAGGCATCAACGATTTCTTTGGTCTCGTCAACGGAGAGTGTGGTTTGAGTAACAAAAGCAATTTTTTCGCTCTCAGAGAAAGGCAGATTGGCGACATCAGAAACCTTCTCGACGAGATGTACACCCTCCTTAACCTGCCCCATCGTACCCTCTACCTCAGGATGTCCTGCATGGCCAATCATCAACACCGTGAAACCTTCTTTACACATCTTGGCAACTTCCAGATGAACCTTGGTTACCAATGGACAAGTTGCGTCATAAACCTGCAGCCCACGCGCTTCGGCATCTCTTCGCACCTCTTGAGAAACACCATGAGCACTGAAGACAACAATTCCACCTTTGGGCACTTCGTGCAATTCATCAACAAATACTGCGCCTTTTTCACGCAGGCCATTAACTACATAGGCGTTATGAACAATTTCGTGGCGAACATAAATCGGCGCACCAAAGCGAGCCAGCGCTTCATTCACAATATTGATAGCCCTATCTACTCCCGCGCAAAATCCGCGTGGCTGGGCCATCAAAATTTCTGCGGAATCTTGGGCGATAGATTGTGTCTTCATCTGTTAGAGAATGGCGATGATTTCAGCTTCAAAGGTCACAGACCTGCCAGCAAGCGGGTGGTTGAAATCAAACCAAGCACCCTCTTCATTGATCGATTGCAATACTCCAGCATATTGCGCACCTCCAGGTGCATTGAACTCAATTACATCTCCAGGATTAAATTCCACATCATCGTCGCGGCCCTCCTTAAGCGCGCCCAAGGAAACCCACTGAATCAGATCCTCTTTGCGCTCACCAAAACTTTCCCCAGGGGCCAGTAAAGCACTTTTCTTTTCGCCAACCGCCAACCCCATCAACACTTTTTCAAAACAAGGTGCAAATTGTCCAGAACCCATCAAAACCGTCGCAGGCCTATCAATAAAAGTATTGATGTAGTCCTCACCACTGGGCAAAGTAAGTCGATAGTTGAGGGTCAAAAAGGAGTTGGGCAAAACCGTAAGCTTAGTCATACGGTAATTGTATCTAGACCAGATCAAAAGACACACTCACCCATATCGGAATGGCCAAAATTAGAGCGACCCCGTGAAAAATTGAGGATGCTCGGGGCAAGTGCCCTAAGTGACGCGGAATTACTTGCCATATTCCTGCGGGTAGGGGTCAAAGGGAAAAGTGCTGTCGCCCTCGCCCAAGATCTTTTGGACCATTTCGGCAACTTACCTCGACTACTATCGTGTGCCCCAGAGGAATTAACCCGCATTCATGGCATGGGAATATCTAAATGGGCACAAATTCAAGCAGCGTATGAGTTGGTGAAGCGCAGCCTGGAAGAGAAACTCTCTCAAGAATCTATCTTTTCCTCACCGAGCTATGTCCGAGAATTCTTGCAGGCCAAGTTTGGACGCCTTCCACACGAAGTCTTTCTTTGCCTGTATTTGGACTCTCGACTGCATCTCATAGAGTGCCAAGAGCTGTTTAGAGGCTCCCTGAGCCATACCGCCGTCTACCCCAGGGAAATCCTCAAGGAAGCTCTCTCTCGCAACGCGAGCGCCCTTATCGTGGCCCACAATCACCCTAGCGGCAATCCATTACCCAGCTCCGCTGATCAAGCGCTGACTAAGACTCTTTCAGAAGCCCTCCAATTAGTGGATATTCCACTTTTAGATCACTGCATTGTCAGTGGCAGCGGTTTTTTCTCATTTTCTGATGCAGGCCTTATGAGAAATGGCTTAAATAAAGAGTGAATACTAACTTTTTCATTAATTTCAAGCGCTTACCCACCTTAAACGCCCAAACCCCCTCAGCTAAAGCAAATTAAGGCTAGCTCAAAGAGGGTCAAGACTGATACAATCTTCTTTTTTCGCAATTAATGGAGTCATGTCATGGCAAAAGTTTGCCAAGTCACTGGGAAAAAGCCGATGGTTGGCAATAATGTTTCCCATGCAAACAACAAAACGAAGCGTCGCTTTTTGCCGAATTTGCAAAACCGTCGTTTCTGGGTGGAATCTGAAAACCGTTGGATTAGCTTGCGCTTAACCAATGCTGGTTTGCGCGTTATCGACAAGAATGGCATCGATGCTGTTTTGTCAGATCTCCGTGCACGTGGCGAAATTTAAGGAGCGCATAAATGGCTAAAGGCGGCAGAGAAAAAATCAAATTAGAGTCATCAGCTGGTACTGGTCACTTCTATACAACTTCAAAAAACAAGCGTACAAAGCCTGAGAAAATGGAGATCATGAAGTTTGATCCGACTATTCGCAAGCACGTTGCTTACAAAGAAACAAAGCTGAAGTAATTCATGATTTTTTAATTATGAATTGCAGCAAATAAAAAACCCGCTACATCAGCGGGTTTTTTATTGCCCAGTAATTTACCTGAGCACATTATTTGCATCTTTAAGCGTAGCGGCGCAGCCTTAAAGAGAAGTCACGCAAGCTCGACAGACCGCTCTCTTCGGCGCGTTGACACCACGAGTGCAACTGAGATACCAGCTGATCACCTGTTGCATTTGAGCGGCTCCAGATAGCCTGTAAGTCACGACGCATTTCAATCATCTTGCGTAACTGCGCATTCGTTGCCATGAGTTCCTCGAGCTTCGCTTTTTCTTCTGCAGATAAACGCGATTCATCTTTGCCTAGCCAAACTCGCGCGTCCTTGAGGTGGGCCGCCAAGACCTGCATATGCTGAACTTCGTTATTAAAGAAGCTGCGCAGGGTCTTGCTATAACGAGCCATGATTTCATAGCGATTAGCGATGATGGCCTCTAAGGTACCTTGATCTGCGGGACGTAAGTCGCTCAACATTGGCTTGGGCGAAGTCTTCTTTACCTTCGCCAAACCAACCGCACTCATCATTTGAATGTAAAGCCAACCAATATCAAACTCGTACCATTTGTTGGAAAGTTTCGCGCTCGTGGCAAACGTGTGGTGATTGTTGTGCAACTCTTCACCGCCAATCAAAATGCCCCAAGGGAAAATATTAGTTGAAGCATCTTCGCAGTCAAAGTTGCGATAACCCCAATAGTGCCCAATACCATTAATAATTCCAGCGGCCGTAATCGGAATCCACAACATCTGCACAGCCCACACTGTCAAACCAATCGCACCGAATAAGAACACATCAAGGATGAGCATGAGTGCAACACCTTGCCAAGAAAACTTGGAATAAATGTTGCGCTCGATCCAATCATCTGGAGTGCCGTGACCAAACTTCTCTAAAGTTTCTTGATTGGCCGCTTCCATCTTATAAAGCTCGGCCCCACGAGATAAAACTGTATCAATTCCCAATACCTGTGGGCTATGCGGATCATCCACTGTCTCGCACTTGGCATGATGTTTACGATGAACTGCAGCCCACTCCTTGGTCACCATACCCGTTGTTAGCCAAAGCCAAAAGCGGAAGAAATGCGACATGATAGGATGAAGCTCTAAAGCGCGATGCGCCTGGCAGCGGTGCAAAAAAATGGTGACCCCAGCAATCGTGATGTGGGTAACGGCCAGGGTAAATAGCAAAATCTGCCACCATGCCCAATTCAAATAGCCACTGGAAAGCCAGTTGAGGAATAAATCAAAACTTGAAGCTGTGTTCAAAAGGTGTCCCTAAAGAGAAGATGTCTAAGCTTCTATTTTAGTTCTTTGACAACTTTCTTGGTTTTGACCTTGATCTCTTTTTCCCCGTCTTTTTCAGGGCTTATTGCAGGAGCAGCAGCTTTTTTCTGGAAAACTGCCCCAAAGAAGCCATCAGTCCCATGAATATGGGGCCATAACTGCCACCAAGGATTATCTGGACTACATCCCAATGGAATTTTATCCTTAGGAAACAAGGGCTTAAGAACTTCGGCAGCAGGTACCACTTCAAAATTAGGGTGTTTTGCCAAAAAATCCTCGGCAATTTGCTGGTTTTCTTGTGGCAATAGGCTGCAGGTAGCGTAGACCAGGCGCCCCCCTGGCTTTAGCAGGCGGCTTGCGGAAGACAAAATACTCATCTGCTTTTGATTCAACTCCAATACTCCGGCCGGCGTTTGACGCCACTTGAGATCGGGATTGCGACGCAAAGTACCCATGCCACTACAAGGGGCATCAACTAGAACTCGGTCAATTTTGCCAGCCAAACGCTTAATCTTCGTGTCATTCTCAGTATCAATCCATACGGGATGTACGTTTGATAGCCCGCTACGTGCTTGTCGTGGCTTTAAGTTGGCCAAGCGACGCTCAGATGTATCCAGCGCGTACAAGCGCCCTGTAGAGCGCATTAAGGCACCAATCGCTAAAGTTTTACCGCCGGCGCCGGCGCAAAAATCTACCACCATCTCACCACGTTTAGGGGCAAGCAGATAAGCCAAAAGTTGGCTACCTTCATCCTGCACTTCAAACATCCCCGCCTTAAAGCCCGCCGTATTTTGCAAGGCTGGCTTACCCATGATACGAACTCCATCAGGAGCATAAGGCGTCGGGATCGCTTGATACCTTCCGCCCAAGGCATTCATTTGCGCAAGTAATTGCTCACGAGTAGTCTTCATTGTGTTGGCGCGCAAATCCAAAAGGGCTGGATGCATTAATGATTTGGCCAATGCTTCACGTGACTCTTCGCCAGGATATTTTCCAAAAGCATCCCAAAGCCACTCGGGTAAATTATTCCGAACCAAGGGATTGAGGGCTGATGGATCGACCGTTGCAAAACGTTGTAACCATTCATACTCACCCGTCTTTAGCACGTGAGCCAGGTCTGCAATAGCGCTCTCTGCACGGTTGGCAGAACCAAGACCGCCCTCAGATAGAGCAGACAGCAAACCCAATAGGGCTAAGCGTCTAGCCTGAGATCCCTCGCCACTGGAGGCGAATTGAGAGAACTCATTTTTACGCCGCAAAATGGCAAAAGCACTCTCAGCAATCAAAGCGCGATCACGATTGCCAAGCTGTGGCTCAGAGCGGAAATAGCGACTAACCACGCGATCGGCAGGCTGCTCAAAACTCAGCAGCTCAGGAAGCAAACGCTCTAAGTGAATAGCATGCTGTGGCAATGCCTTTGCATTAGAAAAATTCTTTTGACCTTCGGGCGCAATGATGTTGCCGCTAGCATTACGGCGCTCGGGACGACGCAATGGATCCTTGGATTTAGCGGCATAACTCTTTTGTGGGGCTAGGCGTGAACCAGATCTGGATCCAGATTTACTGCCAGCGCTAGCACCGCGGGATGAACGTTCTTTACTCATAATTTTATTAATTGCGACTCCGGGGGTTGAACCTGAACTTGATTACCTTCTATTCGCAATCGTCCATCAAGGAACCATTTTACGGCCCGCGGATAAATCTGATGCTCAGCGGCCAAAACCCGTGCAGCCAAACTATCGGCATCATCACCTGGAAGCACTGGAACTGAGGCTTGGCAAATGATGGGCCCCTCATCAACCCCCTCAGTTACGAAATGGACAGTAGCCCCATGCTCAGCAACTCCAGCCTCTAAAGCACGCTCGTGAGTATGTAATCCCGGAAAGGCTGGGAGTAAGGCAGGATGGATATTAATCAGGCGTCCTTCAAAATGGCGAATAAATTCAGGGGTCAGAATGCGCATAAAGCCCGCTAAAACCACTAAATTAGCGCCCAATTCATCGATTTTCTCGATAAGGGCAGCATCAAAGGATTCGCGCGTGGAGTGCTCCCGATGCTCAATAGCAAAGGCTGGAATCCCTTGGGAGCGAGCAAAATCAAGCCCCTTAGCCGCAGAGTGATTAGCGATCACCCCGGCAAACTTGACCGGCCAATGCTCTTTTTGAGCAGTTTTAAAGATTGCCTCGAAATTTGATCCGCGGCCTGAGATTAAGGTGACGATTGATAGCATGCCCACAATATAATTGATGGTTACCCCGAAAGCGACCCTGAAAGCGATTTAGTGAACGTATTCCGTGGACCGACCCAGTTTTCTGCAGGACCAGCTTGTGCCTTAACCATCGGCAATTTCGATGGCGTGCACAGGGGTCATCGCGCCCTATTGAAACAACTCAAGGATGGCGCGCATGAGCGAGGCTTGGCGAGTTGCGTGATGACTTTCGAGCCGCACCCCAAAGAATTCTTTTCCCCTGAACAAGCCCCACCCCGTATTTTGAATTTACGTGACAAGCTTGCCGCTTTTGCCAATATCGGCATCGATCGAGTAGTTGTAGAGCATTTCAATAATGCATTTGCCCGTCTCACTCCAGATGAATTTGTTTCTGAAATTATCGTCAAGCAACTGCATGCTAAATGGATCCTCATTGGCGATGACTTTTGCTACGGCGCGAAACGCGCTGGTAATTTCGCAAGCCTCAAAGCTGCTGGTGAAAAATATGGCTTTGAGGTCTCTAGCATTCATACCGTTGTTGAAAACGGAGAGCGTATTTCTAGTTCAGCACTACGTGGTGCGTTAGCGAATGGCGACATGGAACAAGCCACCAAATTACTTGGTCGCCCTTATGGAATTTCGGGTCATATTATTCACGGCCAAAAACTCGGCCGAACTCTAGGTTTTCCAACTTTAAACTTAGCCGTTGCAAATCACCTGCATCACCGAAAGCCAGCTTGCACAGGAATCTTCACAGCCCAAGTACTAGGCTTGAGCGATAAACCACTTCCCGCTGTGGCAAGTCTCGGCGTGAGGCCAACAGTCGAAGATCAGGGCCGCGTATTGCTCGAAACGCACATCTTTGACTTTAATAAAGAGGTATACGGAAAAATCATTACCGTCGAGCTTCTAGAAAAAATTCGTGATGAGGAAAAGTATTCAAACCTTGACGCACTAACTCAAGCGATTGCATCTGATGCAGCGCATGCCAGAAATTATTTCCAGAAAAAAAATTATGTCTGAAAAAGAAAATACTTACTCCGTCAATCTACTGGAGACCTCGTTTCCAATGAGAGGCGATTTACCAAAACGTGAACCGCAATGGGTTGCGCAATGGCAAAAAAATAAACTCTACGAAAAGATTCGTGCGGCCCATGCAAATCAGCCTAAGTTCATTTTGCATGATGGCCCTCCTTATGCGAATGGCGATATTCATATTGGTCATGCGGTAAATAAGATTCTCAAAGACATGATTGTGAAATCCCGCTGGCTCATGGGCTTTGACTCAGTCTATATTCCCGGCTGGGATTGCCACGGCATGCCAATTGAAATTCAGATTGAAAAAGAATTTGGCAAAAATCTCCCTACGGCCGAAGTGCAATCAAAAGCGCGCGCCTATGCCAAGGTTCAAGTAGATAAACAAAAGAAAGACTTTGAGCGCTTAGGCGTCTTAGGTGACTGGAATAACCCCTATCTCACCATGAACTTTCGCAATGAGGCCGATGAAATTCGTGCGCTTGGAAAGATTTGGGAGAAGGGTTATGTCTTTCGCGGCTTAAAGCCGGTGAACTGGTGTTTTGATTGCGGCTCAGCTCTTGCAGAAGCTGAAGTTGAGTACCAAGATAAAACGGATCCCACAGTAGACGTAGGCTTTGCTTTTGATGACGCTCAGCGCCCGCAACTAGCAAAAGCATTTGGTCTAAATGACATTCCAGCAAAACCTGGAATGATTGTGATTTGGACAACCACACCTTGGACCATTCCCGCTAACCAGGCAATGAATGTGCATCCAGAACTCGATTATGCTTTGGTGGATGTTGGCGATAAGCTCTTGATTCTTGCCAAAGATAGAGTTGAAACCTGTCTTCAGGACTATGGCCTAGAGGGGAAAATTATTGGCACCTGTTTAGGCAGTCAATTAGCCAATATTTCCTTCTGGCATCCTCTGGCGCCATTACATGAAGGATATAAACGTCTCTCACCAATTTATACGGCTGAGTACGTCACTCTAGATACGGGTACAGGTGTGGTGCACTCGGCGCCCGCCTATGGCGAGGAAGACTTTAAATCTTGCAAGGCTAATAAACTAGCTGATAAGGATATCCTGAATCCTGTGATGGGCAATGGCGTGTACGCATCCTGGTTGCCACTCTTTGCCAATGAATACATTTGGAAAGCCAACCCAAAGATCGTAGAAGCAATGCGTGAGGCAGGCAGCCTGCTCAGAGATAAAACATACACGCACTCCTATATGCACTGCTGGCGTCATAAGTCACCGATTATTTACCGCGCGACCTCGCAATGGTTTGCGAGCATGGATCAGAAGCCATCGGATGGCAAAGTGAGCTTGCGCGAAGCTGCATTGGCAGGCATCGAGAGCACTGAATTCTTCCCAGCGTGGGGCAAGCAACGCTTAAATAGCATGATTGCGAATCGCCCTGACTGGACTCTATCTCGTCAGCGCCAATGGGGCGTTCCCATGGCCTTCTTTGTTCATAAAGAAAGTGGCGAACCGCATCCTCGCACAGTCGAACTTCTTGAAGAAATCGCTCAACGCGTTGAAAAAGAAGGTATAGAAGCTTGGCAAAAACTCGAAGTTGCTGAACTACTTGGTGAAGAGGCGGCGCATTACGAAAAGAATCGCGATACCCTCGACGTCTGGTTTGATTCTGGCACGACTCACTGGCATGTCATTCGCGGCTCCCATCGCGATGAACTCTATCGTCCAGATGCAGAAAAATCTGACGGTCGTTTAGCCGATCTTTATCTAGAGGGTTCGGACCAGCATCGTGGCTGGTTCCACTCCTCTTTATTAACTGGCGCCATGCTCGATGGCAAGCCGCCATACAAAGCCCTTCTCACTCACGGGTTTACTGTGGATGGCCAAGGCCGCAAGATGAGTAAATCTGTAGGTAATGTGATTGCCCCTCAACAAGTGGCTGACAAGTTAGGTGCGGAGATTATTCGTCTTTGGGTGGCATCTACTGATTATTCAGGTGAGATGACGATCTCCGATGAAATTCTTAAACGGGTAGTGGAAAGCTATCGCCGCATTCGCAATACATTGCGATTCTTACTGGCCAATCTATCAGACTTTGATCCTAGCAAGCACAGCATGCCAGCAAATGAATGGTTGGAGATTGATCGCTATGCTGTAGCTCTTGCAAATGAATTGCAGAATGAAGTTCAAGCGCATTACAAAGCATACGAGTTTCAGCCTGCAGTTGCTCGTATGCTGACCTTCTGCTCGGAAGATTTGGGCGGCTTTTATTTGGATATTCTCAAAGATCGCTTGTATACCAGCGCCCCTGACTCTAAGGAACGTCGTGCAGCACAAAATGCCTTATTCCATATCACCCGCAATCTCTTGAAGTGGCTTGCGCCCTTCCTCTCCTTCACAGCAGAAGAAGCTTGGCAGTCATTCCAACATGGCGCGAATAACAAAGCCAAAGAATCCATCTTTATGGAAGAGTTTGGCGAGTTCCCCAAAATCGCACAAGCAGCCGAACTACTTGCTAAGTGGAATCGTGTTCGAGAAATTCGTTCTGAAGTCACCAAGGCAATTGAAATTGAACGTGAAGCCGGTAATGTTGGCTCATCTCTCCAGGCCGAATTAACAATCAAGCTAGGTGACGTTGACTTTGCCATCCTGCACTCTTTAGCCGATGACTTGCGTTTTGTGACGATTACCTCAAGCGCCAATTTAGAACTCAGCAATGCAGGTCTCGAGGTATTGGTGCGCAGTAGTCAATACAAGAAGTGCGGACGTTGTTGGCATCACACCGCTGATGTTGGCGCTAATGCTGAACACCCTGATTTATGTAGTCGATGCTTTAGTAATCTTTTCGGAGATGGCGAAGCGCGCTTGTTTGCGTAAGCCTTTGTAGATATGGCCACAAATCTTCCCTTTCTCCGCTATTTAGCGATTGCGGTGATGACGCTATTGCTAGATCAACTGAGCAAATGGGCGGCCTTAAGTAATCTGCAAATCGGGGCACCAGAAGAGGTTCTCCCTTTTCTGAACTGGTTACTGATATTTAATCCAGGGGCAGCATTCTCCTTTTTGGCGCAAAGCTCCGGATGGCAGCGGTGGTTTTTCACAATTCTTGGCTTAGTCGCTTCAGCCTATATTTTGTGGCTACTTCGCAGAAGTCTAGGAGACAAGATGCTCTGCTGGGCACTCAGCCTGATTCTAGGTGGCGCAGTAGGTAATGTCCTCGATCGCTTGATGTATGGTGCGGTAGTTGACTTTATTGACCTTCATTACGCCGACTGGCATTGGCCGGCCTTCAATATTGCTGATAGCGCTATTTGTATTGGCGCTGGACTGATTATTTGGGGTGAGCTTCGCAAGTCATTTGGCAAATCATCTCAATCCCTTTAAGCTGGCGCCATGCAATCACTATTGAATAAGAAAATCGTACTGGGTATCTCTGGTGGAATAGCGGCCTACAAATCCCCTGAGTTAGCCCGCCTGTTGATACAAGAGGGCGCAAGCGTTCAGGTGGTCATGACTGATGCTGCTCAGCAATTTGTCACCCCAGTGACGATGCAAGCCCTCACAGGCAATCCGGTTTACACCAGCCAGTGGGATAGCAGCATAGCCAATAATATGGCGCATATTGAGCTCTCGAGGGCTGCGGACGCTATTTTGGTGACGCCGGCTAGCGCCGATCTCATGGCCAAACTGTCTTTGGGTCTGGCTGATGACTTATTAACAACGCTCTGCCTTGCGAGGGACTGCCCACTCTTGCTGGCTCCCGCCATGAATAAACAAATGTGGGAGCATCCAGCAACACAAAGAAGCGCTCAACGACTCATTGAGGATAAGGTTACCCTGCTCGGCCCGGCTAATGGATTTCAGGCATGCGGAGAAGTCGGTCTTGGTCGCATGCTTGAGCCCGTAGAAATTACTGAGCAACTCATTGCCTTCTTTCAGAAAAAGTTGCTTGCTGGAAAGCGCGTGCTGATTACAGCTGGGCCAACCTTTGAGGCTATTGATCCAGTGCGCGGCATCACAAACCGTAGCTCTGGAAAAATGGGCTTTGCCATTGCCCGAGCAGCCGCCGAGGCTGGCGCGCAAGTTCATCTCATAGCTGGCCCATGTGATCTCCCTACTCCCTTAGAGTCGACAGGAAAAATTACCCGCACCAATGTGATCAGCGCAGGTGAAATGTACGCCGCCACAATGCAGTCGACAGATTGCGACATCTTTTTTGCGGTAGCCGCAGTAGCTGACTGGAGTATTGCAAAGCCCGCAAAGGAAAAGATCAAGCGCCAAGGTAAAGAAGCACCCAAGCTCGAATTTATCGCCAATCCCGATATCCTCGCTGAGGTTGCGAAGTCCGCTAAAACTAAGGGCGGTAAGCCACATCCTTACTGCGTTGGTTTTGCGGCTGAATCTCATGACTTGGCTAAACATGCCCAAGAAAAGCTAAAGCGCAAAGGTATTCCAATGATTGTTGGCAACATTGGTCCAGATACTTTTGGAAGCGACCTCAATCAGCTACTCATCATTGATCCCAGCAGCAGCAAAAAAACTGGTCAGGCTGAAAAGCTACAACTTGCACGCCAGCTCATTCAGTTGGTTGCCAAAAAAATCTAATCTCATTCTGTCTTTCAATTCTTTTATCCCGCTTTAGGAAATTTCATGCAACAACTTCAAGTCAAAATTCTCGATGAACGTATGCGCAATCAATTACCTACTTATGGAACACCTGGTAGCGCTGGTTTAGATTTGCGTGCCTGCATTGATGAGACCATTGAGATTGCCCCAGGACAAACAGTACTTATACCAACTGGCCTGGCAATTTATGTAGAAGATCCTCGCTATGCAGCCTTTATCCTGCCGCGCTCGGGTCTTGGCCACAAGCATGGCATCGTGCTGGGAAATCTCGTGGGATTGATTGACTCTGACTACCAAGGGCAGTTAATGGTGAGCACCTGGAACCGTGGATCAACCCCATTCAAACTTGAGCCCATGGAGCGCTTGGCTCAATTGGTGGTCATGCCAGTGCAGCAAGTAGAACTTAAAGTGGTTGAGGAATTCACCGAAAGCAGTCGCGGTGCGGGTGGATTTGGAAGTACTGGAAGAGGTTAAATACGTATTTTATGGGTTGGTTTGGTGGGGATCTAATTCGCCCTCCCATTTAGAGATTACCGCAGTAGCCAACCCATTACCCAACACATTGGTTGCAGAGCGCGCCATGTCCAAGAAATGATCAACCCCTAGAATTAACAAAACCCCCGCCTCAGGTAGATTAAATTGCGCTAAGGTTGCAGCAATCACCACCAAAGATGCGCGAGGAACTCCAGCAATTCCTTTGGACGTAATCATCAAGACAAGCAACATCATTAATTGCTGAGTAAACTCCATTTGTATGGAGTAAACCTGAGCAATAAAGATGGCCGCAAATGAGCAATACATCATTGAACCATCTAAGTTAAATGAATAACCCACAGGTAAGACAAAAGAAGCAATCTTATTTTTACAACCAAATCGCTCAACCTGCTCAAGAGTCATAGGGTAGGCAGCTTCTGAGCTTGCAGTAGAAAATGCCAATAGAACGGGCTGGCGAAGCATAGATACCAATTGAAAAGTACGGCCTTTTAAGACCAATGCACTGATCAAAATAATGACTAACCACAATAACAAAATAGAGCAATAAAAGCTCAACATGAACTTACCGTAGGTCATTAATATTCCAACACCATTTTCGGCAATCACGGTCGAGACTGCGGCAAATACCGCCACTGGAGCAAACTTCATAACTGCAGCAGTGATTCTCAACATGATGTGTGACAGCATGTCTAAATTCCGGATTAATTCCTCTGCCCGTGGCCCCATACCACCGGCTGCAACACCAAAAAATAAAGCGAAAACGACAATCTGCAAAATCTCATTTTTTGCCATCGCCTCAACAATGCTAGTTGGAAAAATATGTTGAATAAACTGGGCAAGATTAAATCCACCCTTGCTAAGTCCCGTACTAGCATCTAGCTCAGGTATTGGCAAATTTACGCCAACACCGGGATCAAGCAGATTCACCATTAAAAGACCTAAAATCAGAGATACGCTAGACATGGCAATAAACCAACTGAAGGTTTTCAATCCAACACGTCCAATAGTAGACGCATCACCCATTCGAGCAATTCCAACCACCAATGTTGTGAATACTAGTGGCGCAATAATCATCTTAATTAGTCGCAAGAAAATATCTGTCAATACAGATACATAACTCACATACTGATTAGCTAAACCTGACTCTGCACCAAACTGATAGACAAGATATCCCGCAATAATCCCCAAGATCATTGCAGCAAGAATAAAGTGCGTTAATTTTTTAGATGTCATACAGATCTAGTCTTCATTGGCAAAAAATTTTATGTGGCAATTTTAATCCCCACATATCGCTGCAGAACTAAAAAACCACCCGAAGGTGGCTTTTTAGTGACCCAACATTCAGGTTAGAAGTTAAATCTCCTCAACAGGTGCCACATCTGCTTTGGGAGTTTTACCTCTCAAGACAGGTGCATCAAACTCTAACTGCACCTTACCATCAGCATCAATATCAACCGCAACATGACCACCTTGCGCCAACCGGCCGAATAACAACTCATCAGCCAAGGCTTTACGAACAGTATCCTGAATAATCCGCTGCATTGGTCTTGCACCCATGAGTGGATCAAAGCCATGCTTAGCCAAATGCGCACGCAATGCCGGACTAAATGTGGCATCAACTTTCTTCTCATGCAGCTGCTCTTCCAATTGCATTAAGAACTTATCGACGACACGCATGATGATGGTCTCATCGAGTGCCTTAAACGAAACGATAGCATCTAAACGATTACGGAACTCTGGCGTGAAGAACTTCTTAATATCAGCCATCTCATCACCAGACTCACGCGCATTGGTAAAGCCGATGGTCGACTTTTGCATCGCCTCGGCACCAGCATTGGTGGTCATGATAATGATGACATTACGAAAATCGGTCTTACGGCCATTGTTATCGGTCAAGGTGCCGTGGTCCATCACCTGCAAGAGGATATTAAAAATATCGGGATGCGCCTTTTCAATTTCGTCGAGCAAGAGGACGCAGTGTGGCTTCTTGTTTACAGCCTCAGTGAGCAAACCGCCTTGATCAAAACCAACGTACCCGGGAGGGGCACCAATCAAACGACTAACTGCATGACGCTCCATGTACTCCGACATATCGAAACGCAAGAGCTCGATACCCAAGATATAAGCTAACTGCTTAGCAACTTCTGTCTTACCAACACCCGTAGGTCCGGAAAATAAAAAGGAGCCAATCGGTCTATCAATCTTGCCAAGACCAGCACGAGTCATTTTGATAGCGCTAGCCAAAGCCTCAATGGCGGGATCTTGACCAAACACCACACTCTTGATATCGCGATCAAGCGTTTGTAGTTTGCTACGGTCATCCACGGTGACAGACTGTGGCGGTATACGAGCGATCTTCGCTACGATTTCCTCAATCTCTGGGCGGCCAATGGTTTTCTTCTGCTTAGACTTCGGCAATATGCGTTGTGCTGCACCGGCCTCATCAATCACATCAATTGCTTTATCAGGCAGATGACGATCATTGATATAGCGTGAAGATAATTCAGCGGCCGCTACTAAAGCAGCTGAGGCATATTTAACCCCGTGATGCTCTTCGAAGCGAGATTTGAGGCCGCGTAAAATTTGCACAGTTTGATCAACGGTTGGCTCAACTACATCCACCTTTTGGAAGCGACGTGAGAGCGCAGCGTCTTTTTCGAAGATGCCACGGTACTCAGTAAAGGTGGTCGCACCAATGCATTTCAGCTGACCATTTGATAAGGCCGGCTTCAGAAGGTTACTTGCATCAAGCGTGCCACCAGAGGCAGCGCCTGCACCAATTAAGGTATGAATCTCGTCAATGAACAACACGCCGTGCGGGCTATCTTTAAGGGACTTCAGAACGCTCTTAAGGCGCTGCTCAAAATCACCGCGGTATTTTGTGCCCGCAAGCAAAGCGCCCATGTCTAATGAATAAACTGTGGCATTCGCCAAAATCTCTGGAACGTCACCCTTCACAATGCGCCAGGCAAGACCTTCAGCGATTGCGGTTTTTCCAACACCAGCCTCACCAACTAACAAAGGATTGTTTTTGCGACGACGGCATAGAACTTGAATAACGCGCTCCACCTCACTCTCACGCCCAATCAGAGGGTCGATCTTTCCTTGCTTGGCCATCACATTCAGATTTTGAGTGTATTGCTCCAGCGGACTCTCTTTACCACTCGACCCAGCATCTTCAGCCTCCTGAGTAGATTCGACTGGCTTTACTTGTTCCGCTTGATCCTTACGCACCCCATGGCTAATAAAGTTCACTACATCTAAGCGAGTTACGCCCTGCTGTTGCAAGAAATAAACCGCATGAGAATCTTTTTCACCAAAGATTGCTACCAGCACATTAGCACCAGTCACTTCCTTTTTGCCATTAGAAGTGGACTGCACATGCATAATTGCGCGCTGAATCACCCGCTGAAATCCTAGCGTAGGTTGAGTATCAACCTCATCGTTACCAGGAACAACTGGCGTATTGTCATTAATAAAGTTTTTTAATTGCGTACGCAGCTCGCCGATATTCACGGCGCAAGCCTTTAAGACCTCTACTGCAGTTGCGTTATCTAACAAAGCGGCAAGCAAATGTTCAACTGTAATGAACTCATGTCTTGAAGCTCTGGCATCGACAAACGCCATGTGCAAACTCACTTCTAATTCTTGAGCAATCATGCTTCCTCCATAGTGCACTGTAGTGGGTGACCCGCCTCGCGGGAGAGCTCGATAACTTGATGCACCTTTGTTGCCGCAACATCTCTAGTAAATACTCCGCAGATGCCTTTACCAACTAAATGAACCTGCAACATGATCCGTGTAGCGGTCTCATGATCCTTATTAAAATACTCCTGAATGACCATCACCACAAATTCCATGGGCGTGTAATCATCGTTCAATAGTAAAACTTTATACATCGAGGGAGCCTTTAATTTCTCGGCCTGCTTCTCGAGAAGAATGGTGTCCTCAATATGGGGGTTATTTGGGTTACCAACCGTTGGATTTTTCGTTGTACGACTCATGAGAAACATTCTAAACACAGATATATAAACTTGGATTTTGAGGGTCTTGTTGCAAAAAACCATCAATAAAGCCCTATTTACCCCATATTGGGGCATTTTTCGATAAAAAAAGGGGGCTTTACTGACAACTATCTGCCCCCTACCCCTTGACACCCCACCATAAAGGGCAAACAATCAGGGTGTAGGCTTTATTTAAAGTCCTATTTAGGCGTGTTGTAGAGCGAGACTGATTAAAAAGTATTCACCCTCATCACGGTTGTTTTAAGTTTATGTAATGGAGTTCGCATGGCGACCGGAATTGTTAAGTGGTTCAATGATGCAAAAGGTTTTGGCTTTATCAAACCTGATGATGGTGAAGAAGAGTTGTTCGCGCATTTCAGCGCGATCACAATGCCTGGGTTCAAAACCCTCAAGGAAAACCAAAAGGTAACGTTTGATATTACCCAAGGCCCTAAAGGCAAACAAGCTACTAATATCCAAGCAGCTTAATCTGCTAGATCATTATTAAAAACCCAGGACTTGTTCCTGGGTTTTTTTTCGTCCAGCTTTCGCTGAGGCATTTTCTAGTAACTTAAAATTACCACATTCCTCAATATCCAAAAGATCATGGTTCAACTCAAGCTAAAACAATTCATTCTTGGGCTTTTCGCCCTCGCCAGCGCCTTCTCAACTATTGCGCTCGCACAACAGAATATTGGTCTACCCATCATCGAACTCAAGACGGGCATTTACCGAATTCAAGCAGAGTTGGCAGATACACCAAAAGCGCGCGAAGTGGGCCTAATGAATCGCACCAGCATGCCAGCCAACTCGGGCATGCTATTTGTCTTTGAGCAAAAGGCTGGCCACTGCTTTTGGATGAACAACACTAAGATCCCTCTAGCAATTGCATTTATTGCCGATGATGGAAAAATTGTAAACATTGAAGAGATGCAAGCGAACACAACTAATAATCACTGCCCTAAAGCGGCTGTACGCTATGCGCTAGAAATGAATCAGCAATGGTTTTCGGAAAGAGTGATTACACCAGGCACAGTCATTCAAGGACTGCCGAAAAGATAGAGAAAATTAATTTTTCAATATAAATTGGGCCGCAGTTTTTACAAACTCCGGCTCTTTTTCATTAAAACCGTGGTACGCCTTGGAGCCGCATACATCACCCTCACTGATCCCACCATCCATTGAGATAAATTGAGCGACAGATGTGCCAGGTCTACTTTTAATAATGCCCTCCGAGGTGGAAAGGGGTGTATTAGCACACCCATCCTGCAGATGATGAATTGCCAGAACGGGTGCCTGCACATCGGAGTCGATTGAGGCTGTTCGATAGGTACCGGCTACGATCACACCAGCAACCATGCCCGCTTGATCCTTGCCACCATTTACAAATTCAGTAACGCTGACTGTTCCCATGCTGTGCCCAAAAATCCATATGGGCAGCTTGAGTTTTTCTTGATAATAGCGAACCACGCTTGAGAGCCTTTGCTGATGATTTCTGATTGATCGAAGATTTCTCGATCCCGCACCCAAATCATAGGGAGTATCCACAAGGACTGCATCAATTCCATATGGCGCCCATAAATCCTTTGACCTAACAAATGTATGGAAATTATTAGTAGATCCGTCATCCTTGAGCCTCAAAAAACCGCCGCCGCCCGGGAACAAGAGAACGACCGCCCTCGCTTTTGAAGCTGGAATAAGCAATGTTCTTGTAGGCACATCATCCTGAAATGGGACATCCAAAACTTGTGCGGCCACCAGGGATGGCGTAAGTGCGCTGAGAAAAAATACAGTCTGGAGTAGCTTCATCGAACTGTTTTAACACCACCGAAATGAAAAAGCTAGATACCAATAATCCACCTCTAGGGAAGCGAATTTCCTATCCAAGCCTTCTATAAAACTTTTTTCCATGAAGCAGACGATAGTCTTCTAAATCAACCGTCCCATTGCTTGAGCTAGGATTCTCAATTTCAAATATTTGCTTATTTTCGGAAAATTTTATTTTGTGCTTTTCATCATATCCAAATGCCCGAATTCGAAGTAGCAGCTCCTCCTCCGTAATATCACTTGCAATAGTGAGATAGGCCAAGTTAGAAGCCCTGGTAGATCGCTTATATCCCCAGGGAATAGGCAAAGTCATTAAGGGTTTATCTGCGAGCAACTCTGCTTTCTTTTGCCTAAATAGCGTCACTAGACTCTGAGTAATCAACTGATCAAGGGCAATAGCATTCACATCGATAGGTAAGGCAAATAAATTGATGCCATTGATAGCGCCAGCATCCACTAGTTGATGAACTTCATGCAATGTAGTGCCAAAGACATCATCGCCCTCATAAATTGCCATCTCCATCGGCGACCATCCTGGCCTCATTGGCGGGCCAGGATGAAAGTTATAAGCCCCATATCCCAAGTTATCAATCACTGATATGGGAATAATGACCTCGCTCAGAAAAGAGATAAGTCTTGATGCCTGCAATACGGAATGGGGTATTGCTATCAAGTCAGCCAAATCGTTGAGCACCGTCAAATGCAAACTGGGGTTGATCGCCTTGAGCTCGCCTTCGATGTGAGGCACATACAAACCATTATTCAAGAGAATGATTGAATTAATCAAGCGAACACCTTTGCAATATTTACATCACAATTATAAATACTTTTGATGTAAATATTGCCAGACTTAGGCGTCAACCCTTAATCAATTTATAGAAATGTCTGAGATACCGGAATAGGTACAGCAACAAGAAAGTCCCAACTATATTGGCACTAAATAGCGTCAAAATTTGATTTAGGCCATTGGGCTTACCAGCGGAGAAGAAGTAGGCGTTCCTAAATATCGCCGTTAAGACCGAATGCAGGAGAACGAGGGCAAACAGCTGCTTAATCCCCACATCCTTAAAGTCGTTAGTTATTCCGGTCCAGTGCTGCCAAACGCGATATGCAATTAATGGAGCCAAAGCTGAGAGGATTCCTAGCGCCAAAGCGTCCTGAGGTGTAAAACCCCTAATACTGATACCCCCTACAACGTAACCAATTCCAATACCCAAAACCCCTAACCAGCCAAATAAAATGACCGCGATCAACCTAATTCCAGAGAGCCAATAGATGGAGTACACAAAGTCACTCACCTGCAAAAATGAGAAATAGCGCTTATTTAAATAATCCAACAGCACCCAAAAAATGGCTATAACAAATACAGTAGCGGCATTTTGGATTGGATTCATCTGGATAGTTATAAAACTATTAATAATTTTTATTAATAATACAGACTTATTTTTACAGTCTCGCCTACCAGGTCTAGGGGAAAATGCTAAGATCAATACTTGAAAAAAATAATGTCCATTTAAAGACTATGAAATCCTCATCCTTACAAGATGCGTACTTTCGGTTCGCTAGACTATTGGATACAGTAGAGAAAGCTCCCGGCTTTCCAAAATTAGACGACCTAGAAAGGAAGTTGCTTCATTTCATCGCCTTAAGCATTAGGGAAAAGAAGTCTCCATTGGTCGGAGATATTATTTTCAATAATGAAATTGGCTCTCCCGCCACACTGAGCCGTCGACTATCTAACCTGCACAACAAAAAACTCATTCAGTATGCAGAAGATCAAGATGGAAGAAAAAAATATTTAAAACTAACGCCAAAATCGGATAAATATTTTGCAATGCTGGGGGAACTGCTATTGGCAGCTAGCTCCCCAAAAGCTAAATAACCTAAAGGTACTGCCAACCTTTATTCAAAGTGGCAGACATAGTGCACCGGTGCCTCGGCACGAATAATGAAGTAACCACCCTTCTCCACTTCCCAGCTTTGTCCAGCTTTAAATTCCACCTCAGGAGCGCCATTAATACTAACGAAGGCGCTTCCATCAACCACCTCCATTACTTCTTTAGTGCTGAGGTCAAAGCGCAAGGTGCTAGGTAGCACCACCCCAACTGACTTTCGAACGCCATTAGGCATAGTCACGGTATGAGATACGCACTTGCCATCGAAAAATACATTGGCCTTCTTACCTACTGAAACTTGATCAAATTGCATCTTAATTTCCTCTATCTAAATAACTATTGGGATAACTTATTTCGCGCGCTTACGCTTCGCCGTTTCAGCGATACGCATGCGCAATGCATTGAGCTTTATAAAGCCACCAGCGTCTGCCTGGTTATAAGCGCCGCCATCATCATCAAAAGTTGCAATCGTTTGATCAAATAGTGTATTTGCAGAATCACGGGAGATGACCGATACGGAACCCTTATAGAGTTTCAAGCGCACTACACCATTAACCATTTGCTGCGTATGATCAATCAGAGTTTGTAAAGCGATGCGCTCTGGCGCCCACCATAAACCGTTATAGATCAAACTTGCATAACGTGGCATCAAATCATCTTTCAAGTGTGCCACTTCACGGTCCAGAGTAATGCTCTCAATGCCACGGTGAGCCTTCAACAAGATAGTGCCACCAGGGGTTTCATAGCAACCGCGGCTCTTCATGCCCACAAAACGATTCTCGACTAAATCCAAGCGACCAATACCATGCTTACCGCCAAGGCGATTGAGCTCAGCCAATAACTCATGTGGCTTATAAGTCTGTCCATTAATGGCCACTGGATCGCCCGAGCGGAACTCAATTTCAATAATTTCTGGAGTATCTGGAGCCTTTTCAGGAGAAACAGTCCAACGCCACATAGACTCTTCAGCTTCAGCATTAGGGTTCTCGAGATGACGACCTTCGTAGCTGATATGTAAGAGATTGGCATCCATTGAATATGGTGAACCACCCTGCTTATGCTTCATCTCGACTGGAATGCCATGCTTTTCTGCATAAGCCATTAATTTTTCACGCGAGAGCAAATCCCATTCACGCCATGGCGCAATCACCTTAATTCCGGGTTCCAAAGCGTAATAGCCCAACTCAAAACGCACCTGATCGTTACCTTTACCAGTTGCACCATGCGATACAGAATCCGCGCCTGTCAAACGAGCAATATCAATTTGGCGCTTGGCAATTAATGGACGCGCAATCGACGTACCAAGTAAATACTCTCCTTCATAAATCGTGTTGGCACGAAACATAGGGAATACAAAATCACGCACAAACTCTTCACGCAGATCGTCAATAAAAATATTTTCCGGCTTGATGCCGAACTGCAATGCTTTGGCACGCGCTGGCTCGAGCTCCTCACCTTGACCTAAGTCGGCAGTGAATGTAACGATTTCACATTGATAGGTATCTTGAAGCCACTTCAAGATCACACTGGTATCCAGGCCGCCAGAATAAGCAAGTACTACTTTTTTAATATCAGACATGATTTCTTTTCAATTAACAATGAACTAAAACAAATTACATAAAAATTTAATCCAGGCGCCCACAAAGCAAATACTCCATTAAGGCTTTTTGCACATGCAGGCGATTTTCCGCTTCTTCCCAAACAATGCTTTGAGGGCCATCAATTACTTCAGCAGATACTTCTTCGCCGCGATGCGCTGGCAAGCAGTGCATAAACAAGGCATCTGGCTTTGCTAAAGACATCAACTCTTCATCGACCATCCAATCTTTAAAGGCCGCCATCCGAGAAGTATTTTCATCTTCGTAGCCCATGCTGGTCCATACATCGGTAGTTACTAAATCCGCACCTTTGCACGCATCTTTAGGGTCGGCGCAAACAGTCAGGTGTTTGAGTGCGGTAGCCGTTAATCTAGAGGCGTCCAATTGATAGCCAGCCGGCGCAGAGAAACGAATTTGGAAATCTAAGCATTCGGCCGCCTGAATCCAGGTATAAGCCATATTGTTAGCGTCACCGACCCAAGCAACTGTTTTACCTTGAATTGGACCCCGCGCCTCTACAAAAGTAAAGATATCAGCTAAGACCTGGCAAGGGTGATACTCATTCGTTAAGCCATTAATCACTGGCACACGAGAATTAGCAGCAAAGCGCTCAATAATCTCCTGGCCAAAGGTGCGAATCATGATGATGTCAGTCATCCTAGAAATCACCTGCGCAGCGTCTTCTACAGGCTCGCCACGACCTAATTGGGTATCTCGGGTATTCAGGTAGACCGCATGACCACCAAGCTGGTGGATGCCCGCCTCGAAGGAAAGACGAGTACGCGTGGAATGCTTCTCAAAAATCATCGCCAAGGTGCGATCATGCAAAGGGTGCCATGTCTCGTAGCTCTTAAATTTAGTTTTAAGCCAAGCGGAGCGCTTCAGGAGATATCCATACTCTTCGCGAGTCAGGTCGGCAAACTGCAAGTAATGCCGAACCTGGCCAGGCACTTGGGGCTTTGCCAAAGATGTCATTGTTGAGCTTTCTACTAGAGTTTTAGCTTGCATTTTTTGTTTGGGCTTCGAACTGCACGAAAATAGTTCCTAAAGTCATCTTAAGGCCTTCTCAGACTGTTAAGCTAGAGGGCTAAGCAACACTTACTCCTTACAACGATTTCTACGCCAACTTGAACCACAAAAAGCTTTTCATTCAAGGCATTACCACTTCGGGCAAACCTTTTCGTCCCAGCGACTGGGCCGAACGTCTTTGCGGAGTAATGGCCACTTTTCGCCCACCAGGCGATGCCGGCGACCCCCGCTTCACTTACTCACCCTATGTCAGGCCAGTGGTGATTGCAACAGTGAAATGCGTTGTTATTGATACCAGACTGGGAGAGCTTGATCCAAGGGCGCTCGACTTTGTCATGAACTTTGCTAAAGACAATAGCCTGCCAATTGAAGAAGCATGCGAGTTTGAACCTCAGCCACAAACCCAGTCCTAAAAACAAAAACCCGCTCTGATCAGGAGCGGGCTTAGGCCTGAGCATCTCAGACCTGCCTAAAACTAAAAACGTCTTACGCTGCCATCGCCTTGATAGCTGCAGACAAACGTGACTTCTGACGTGCTGCAGTATTTTTGTGAGCAATCTTCTTGTCAGCAATCTTATCGATTGTTGATTGAGTTGCTGCAAAAACTTTAGCCGCTGCAGCTTTATCACCAGTTTCGATTGCTTTACGAACTGCCTTAATGGAAGTACGTAGCTTTGAACGCAAGCTTGAGTTGTGTTCGTTTTGTTTTACTGCCTGCCGTGCGCGTTTACGCGCTTGTGCGGTATTGGCCATCTTTAAACCTTGCTATATAAAAATTACAAAATACGGTTAACTGAAATTCTGTGTGGGTTCGCCAAATTTGTAAGCTGACTCACCAAAACCCAAGATTTTACATTAAAGGACTAAAAAAGCCCAGTCGCTTGATAAATAGGGGAAAATTGACCCATGAATCTGCTTTCTGCTGCTGCCAAGGTCAGCTCCCTGACGATGCTGTCCCGAATTACGGGACTGCTTCGGGAAACGCTCATTGCCCGTAGTTTTGGGGCTTCAGAGTGGACTGACGCCTTCAACGTGGCTTTTAGACTGCCAAATTTGCTTCGCCGCCTCTTTGCGGAAGGGGCATTTTCCCAGGCATTTGTGCCAATTTTGGGGGAAATTTCCAGTAAAGGGGACGTAAAACAGGCCCAAATCCTCGTAAATGCGGTTGCAACCCTCTTATTTTGGGCGCTACTCCTCACGGTACTACTCGGCGTTATCGGGGCGCCACTGCTCATTTTGGCCATTGCCACGGGATTTAAAGGTGGCCCTGCCTACGAGGCTAGCGTTTTAATGACCCGCATCATGTTCCCTTATATTGGCCTGATATCAATGGTTTCCCTTTCAGCAGGAATCCTCAATACCTTTGGTCGCTTTGCGATTCCGGCATTTACCCCCGTTTTACTAAATCTAGCCCTTATCGGTAGCGCCATCTTTTTGGCACCCCATCTCGAGCAACCGATTTACGCTTTAAGTATTGGCGTTCTCCTGGGAGGGGTCTTGCAGTTGGCCATTCAAATTCCGGCGCTATCACGTTTGGGCTTGTTGCCAAGAATAGGACTGATGTCCGGAGCGATCTGGGCGGCCATTCAAAATCCAGATGCTAGGCGCGTACTTAAATTAATGGGGCCCGCAGTATTTGCCGTATCGGTTGCTCAAATTTCCCTGATCATCAATACCAATATTGCTTCCCGCTTACAAGCAGGTAGCGTCTCGTGGCTATCTTATGCAGATAGATTGATGGAATTTCCAACAGCGCTTTTAGGGGTCGCATTAGGAACCGTTCTACTTCCAAGCCTCAGTAAAGCGAATGCAAAAAATGATTTGGTTCATGCTGGCGAACTACTAGTTTGGGGTCTACAACTCACATTCTTACTCGCAGCCCCCTGCGCTATTGCCCTCTTCATTTTTGGCGAGCCACTCGCGGCAGTTTTATATCACTACGGAAAATTTAATGCCCTTGATGTTCTGATGACACAGCGAGCATTAGCAGCTTATGGAGTTGGCCTGATTGGCCTTATCTTGGTAAAAATATTGGCACCCGGCTTTTACTCACGCCAAGATATTCGCACCCCAGTAAAAATTGGTTTGCTTGTGTTGGTGGCGACGCAATTAGCCAACCTAGCCTTTGTTCCTTGGCTGGGCCATGCCGGCTTAGCCCTATCCGTTGGCACTGGCGCTTGTTTAAATGCAACACTCTTATGGGTAGGGCTCCATAGGCGCGGCGCCCTACCCAACTCTGCATGGCCCAAGTATTTAGGTCAGCTTTTGCTTGCTTTGGCTCCCTTTTCGCTACTCTTGTATTTCGCTGCAAGCTCCCATGATTGGATTGCCCTTCAATCAAGCCCCTGGCTCAGAATTGGATTGGTCGGCGCCTGGTTGACCGGGGCGGCAGTTGTTTACTTTGCGGCATTAGCTTTGGTAGGAATTCGCTGGCAAAAATTCCTGCGTCATGCAAAATAGCTCTTATGCCAACACAACAACTTGACTACTTTACTTCCCTAGTTGCGGAAGATGAGCATCTCCCCCTCACCGAGGCTGCGGTCGCGATAGCGCAACATGCCTATCCCGATTTGGATGTGCAGGGTGTACTTGATCAAATTGATCAGTGGGGCAACAAACTCAAGCAACGCATTACACCAGATACACCACCAATTCAGCGCCTGCAGTTGCTAAAGCATTTCTTTTACACTGAGCTCGGCTTTGGGCCAAATCCAAATGACTTTTACGCGCCCGAGAATTCTTATCTCCATCAGATCATTGAAAATCGTCGTGGCATTCCAATCTCCTTAGCAATTCTGATGATGGAATTAGGCCAACAGATTGGCTTAAATATTCGTGGGGTTTCTTTCCCCAATCACTTTATGATGCGCATCTCCCTGCAACAAGGAGAAATCATCATGGATCCACTGACAGGCGAATCCCTCTCAAAGAACCAATTACAAGAGATGCTTGATCCCTACCTGGATGCCAAGGGCTATCGCGGTGAACTAAGCTTACCTCTCAATCTTTTCTTGCGCGCCTCAAGCGCCAGAGAAATCCTCTCTCGCTTTTTAAGAAATCTCAAAATGATTTATTCCGAGCATGAGCGCTGGGAACGTTTACTCGGGATACAAGAACGTCTCGTCATTTTGTTGCCCGACTCGATGGAAGAAATTCGTGACCGTGGACTTATCTTCGCCCAACTAGAGTATGTGCGTCCCGCACTCGCGGATATGCATCGCTATCTCACTGAAATGCCCGGGGCAGATGATGCTGCAGATATTCGCGAACATATCGCCACACTCGAGAGTCAAACCAAGTTGCACTAAGTGATGACTACGAGCAACTCCTTTCCGAAGGAGTTGCAATCGCTTACTTTGTCTTACGCTTAAAAATCTTATATAACGCTGCAAGAACAATCGGAATGGCTGCAGCGCCAATTCCAATTAATACAATGACATTCAGGTTTTGGCGAATGATCGGAATATTGCCAAAGAAATAACCTGCAACCACCAATCCAAATACCCACAACACTGCACCAGTGACATTGAATAGCTGAAAGCGAGAAAAATTCATTTCCGATATACCGGCAACGAATGGTGCAAAGGTGCGAATGATCGGCAGAAAACGAGCGACGATAATTGTTTTGCCGCCATGCTTTTCATAAAAAGAATGGGTCTTGCGTAAAGCAGCCTGATCAATCCAGCGTGATTCACTCGCAAAAATACGATGACCGATCCATCGACCGATGAAATAATTCACGGTATTGCCAGCGATTGCAGCGATGAGTAAACCGATACACAAAGTCCATAAATTAAAATGCTCTGTAGCGCAGTAAGCCCCTGCGATAAATAGCAAAGAGTCACCTGGCAGGAAGGGGGCTACCACTAGGCCAGTTTCCGCAAAAACGATAGCGAATAGCAGGCCATAAGCCCAATTTCCATATTGCTGAATCACCACATCGAGATGGCGATCAATGTGCAACAACAAATCTCCCAACTGCAATAAGGTATCGATCAACTTGCGCTCCATTTATGAGTTGAGAGGATATTAACAGGCTCAGCACTAGTTACCAGGAGATTTCATTCTTATAATGAGCTATGCAAACTGAACCCTACATTCAGCCTCAGCATGCCTTAGACCACGAACCCATTCTCTGCATTGTTGGTCCTACAGGCTCAGGCAAAACGCACCTCACCATGTCTTTGGCGGAATACGCAAAGTCTCTTGGCGCAACCCTTGAACTCATCAGCATGGACTCTGCCTTGGTATATCGCGGATTAGATATTGGTAGCGCCAAACCCACCAAAGCAGAACAAGCCCTCGTTCACCATCATTTGATTGATATTTTGGAGCCGACTGAATCATACTCAGCAGCACGTTTTGCAAATGATGCCAAACGCTTATGCCAAGAAATCTTGGCGCGTGGAAATATTCCAATAGTAGTGGGTGGCACGATGCTGTACTGGAGAGCATGGGCTCATGGCCTATCCTCACTCCCGCCTGCCAATCCAGAAATTCGCTCTCGTCTAGAAGAGCAAGGCAAAGCTATTGGTTGGCCTGCAATGCATGCGCAATTAACCAAGGTCGATCCAGAGGCAGCCGCACGACTTCAACCCAATGACTCGCAACGCGTTCAACGCGCCCTTGAGGTTTATGAAATTACTGGCAAGCCAATGTCTGCATTGCTAGCAGACTCACCAAGCGAAGATGGTAGAGAGGGGTCATCTATTCCCGAATGGATCAATCTTGTTTCGCTAGAACCCAGTGATCGCTCACGCCTACATCAAAACCTTGAAAAACGATTTGATGAAATGCTTGTCAGTGGTTTCATTGAAGAGGTTCAGGCTTTGAGAAAAAATCCTCAGCTTCACGCAGACTTGCCAGCAATCCGATCTGTTGGCTATCGACAGGCTTGGGAATACTTAGATGGGCAAACCAATTTCGAAGAAATGCGCTACAAGGCATTAGCTGCCACTAGGCAACTTGGTAAACGACAACTCACTTGGTTGCGGGCGATTTCAGGAAGAAAAACCTTTGACCCCTTTAACCCAGAAGAACTAAAGGGGGCCATGGAATATTGCAAAAACAGTTTGGAAAAAGCCTGGGGGCGATTTCGGCCTTAAATGACAATAGTTTGAGGTGCGCCAGCGGGACGCTCCACAACCTCACCCACAGTCCAGGCATTTAAGCCCTCAGCCTTCAGAGATTTGATTGCAGTCTCCGCTTGATCGGCAGCCACAATCACCACCATGCCAATGCCGCAGTTAAAGACGCGCACCATCTCCGCATCAGCAACACCGCCTTTCATCTGCAACCAACGGAAGAGCTCCGGCATTTGCCAACTATCGCGATGCAAAACAGCCTGAGTATTTTCTGGAAGTACGCGGGGAACGTTGTCCACCAAACCACCACCAGTAATATGGGCCATACCTTTCACATTGATCTCAGAGATCAATTTGAGAAGCGGTTTTACATAAATTTCTGTAGGGGCCATCACCACATCGCCTAGAGAGCGACCGCCTAAATCATCCGTTGGCTTAGCACCAGCACGTTCAATAATTTTGCGTACGAGAGAGTAGCCATTGGAATGTGCGCCACTCGAACCAATCGCCAAAACAACATCACCAGGAGCAATTGTTGCGCCAGTGATGATCTTGGATTTTTCAACAGCGCCTACGGCAAAACCAGCCAAATCATATTCACCAGGAGGATACATCCCAGGCATCTCGGCAGTTTCACCACCAATGAGGGCGCAGCCAGACAATTCACACCCCTTGGCAATTCCAGCCACCACAGTAGCAGCGGTGTCTACGGATAATTTTCCACAAGCAAAGTAATCCAAGAAAAAGAGGGGTTCAGCACCTTGGACCAAAATATCATTCACGCTCATGGCAACCAAATCCTGACCAATCGTATCGTGACGGTTCCACTCAAAGGCTAGCCTGAGTTTGGTTCCAACGCCATCGGTACCCGATACTAAAACGGGTTCTTTATAACGCTTGGGAACCTCAAAGAGCGCGCCAAAACCGCCAATTCCCGCCAATACGCCCTCGCGCATGGTTTTCTTAGCTAAAGGCTTAATCCGATCTACTAAATCGTCTCCGGCATCAATATCGACACCTGCGTCACGGTAGGAAAGGCCTTTTGAGGAGGAATTGGTAGATGAGGTCATGGCAGAGATAGAAGATTAGTGAAAACGTTACTTGATCGGTAGAATCATTGAATTCTAGAGGATTCGAACAAGATGGCTGAGATTTTTACCCCTTTTCTGACCGCATTCATACTGGCCTATGCCCTACGCCCCCTTTGCCTATGGCTTGAAGGACGACATTTACCCCGCGCAGCCGCTGCTGGCGTTGCCATGATTATGGGTCTAGGCATCGTATTTTCGATTCTGATCCTCTTCATTGCCCTCCTGAAAACTGAAATCCCTCTGATTAAGGCCCAATTGCCCGATTGGATCCAAAACACCCAATCTTGGCTCGGCCCCAAACTCAATGAATTTCACATCAATGTTGACTGGAACACACTCAAGGCAAATGCTACTCAAAAAATTACCGAGCATCTTAATGACAATTCTGATGCCTTAATGTCATCTACCCTAGAGACAGTTCTAGTATCGGGGAGCTCGGTTATCGCAGGATTTGTCAATGCAGTTTTGATCTTGTTCGTCATGTTCTACCTTTTGATTGACTGGGATCACTTTTTCAAACTCGTTAAATCGATTGTTCCGCTTCGCGCACAAAATACGGTCCATCATTTAGTCATGCATGCGGACGGCCTGCTCTCGCAATACCTCAGAGGCATGCTCATCGTCATCTCAATCATGTCCATTTTTTACAGTGTCGGACTTAGCTTGATTGGCATTAAGGGTGCTGTAGCCCTGGGCGTATTTACCGCACTCATGATCGTCATCCCATATATCGGCATTACCTTAGGATTTACGCTAGCAATCCTTGCGGCCCTCTTACAATTCGGGCCAGGTAGCGCTCTCATTGGGGTGTTGGTGATATACGGCCTTGGGCAATTCATAGAGGGCTTTTTCTTAACCCCTCGCTTGGTGGGCGAACGTATTGGCTTACATCCAGTTGCAGTTCTATTTGCATTGCTACTCTTTGGGAAATTATTTGGCTTTTTTGGGGTGCTGCTTGCTTTACCAACTAGCGCAGTCAGCTTAGTACTTCTGCAGTATGGCTGGTCACGCTATACCCAAAGCTCTTGGTATCAAAAGTAAATTTCCGTAGCAATGAATAAGCCTTCACTACCAAAACAGTTTGCGCTCGACATCGGTCACACACCCAAACCCAGCTTAAATAATTTTTTAGCTGGAGAAAATCTAGCGCTGCACTCTGCGTTGCTAGCCTTAGTCAAATCTTGGGAGTTGAATATCCCAAGAGAGGCCAACGAAAATGTCTTGAACCAACGCTGGATCTATTGGTGGGGACCAGAAGGCTCTGGTCGCACGCATTTGCTTAGCGCCATTGGCGATGCCGCTCAAGAATTGGGCTTGGAGCACTTCCCGCTCACCCCTAATGAGCCAATCTCTTGGGTACGCCTGGAAGAAAAAATAACCACCCTCTGTGCGAGCGATACGCCCTCAGTTATTACCGTTGATGATGTGGATCGACTCGATGAGCGCCTGGTGGCTGCTTTATTTCGCATTCTGAACGCTATTCAGGGCAGTAAAGCAGTTCATATTTTTATGGCAGGCAATGCCGCCCCTGGCGCTTTAAGCCTCAGAGAAGACCTGCGCACCCGTTTAGGGTGGGGTTTGATCTTTCAAACTCATCTTTTGGGAGATGATGAGAAAATAGAAGCCTTACAACAAGCAGCGCAAGCGCGCGGCTTGGTTTTATCGCCAGATGTGTTGCCTTGGCTATTAAATCGCTTTTATCGCGATATGCCCAATCTCATGGCCTTGATTGATGCTTTGGATGCTTATTCACTAGAAACAAAACGTGCTGTCACACTACCTCTGGTTAGAGAGCTGCTACAGCCAAAATAAATTAATTCATATTCAATTCGTGACCCAATTAGCCCTTTTCGACCTAGATCACACTCTTCTCCCCTGCGATAGCGACTATGAATGGGGGCAATTCTTAGCTCGCATTGGCGTGGTAGATAGCAAATACTATGCACAGCAAAATGAACGCTTCTATCAAGATTACAAAGATGGCAAGCTCAATATTCAGGAATTCTTACGCTTTGCCTTAAAGCCTCTCTCAGAACATTCCCGAGCCCAACTCAAAGAATGGCACGATGCTTTTATGAAGGAAGTGATTACAGGACAACTTCGCCAACAGGCGATTGATCTAGTCAAGCGACATCAAGATGCAGGTGATTTATGTTGCGTTGTTACAGCCACTAACAGCTTTGTAACGCGACCGATCGTTGAGAGTTTTGGGATTGAACATTTGGTCGCAACTGAACCAGCTACAGAAGGCGACCATCCTTTAGCAAATTTCACAGGGGAAGTAAAAGGTATCCCAAGCTTTCGGGAAGGGAAGATTCAACGAGTAGACGATTGGCTAGCTAGTCAAAAATTAGAATTGAGTCATTTGCCTTATAGCTATTTCTACTCGGACTCCATGAATGATTTACCGCTTCTTGAAAAAGTGAGCAACCCTGTCGCCACCAATCCAGATGCTCGCCTGCGCGAAGAAGCCAAAAAGCGCAACTGGCCCATACTTGAACTGTTTGCATGATTACTAAATTTATTAAACGCATTTTGCGTCGTGACCCGATGGTCCGACACACAGCAGCCCACACCTCTGGCGCGCCAAAACGGATTCCCAAAAAATCACATCGCATTGATCCACACCTGCTTTCAAAAAATGCCGTGAAAGTCACCCAAACACTTCAGAAAGCGGGTTATGAAGCTTTTATTGTTGGTGGAGCGGTACGCGATTTAGCACTTGGCATCAGCCCAAAAGATTTCGATGTCGCAACCAATGCAACCCCGGAACAGGTACAAAAGTTATTTCGTAAAGCCAGACTCATTGGGAGACGCTTTCAGATCGTACATGTGACTTTTTTTGGCAAGGGCCAGCCGGAGATTATTGAAGTCTCTACCTTTAGGGCCTTATTAGAAAATGCTGGGGAGCATGTTGCTGAAAATGGTCGCATCCTCCGCGATAACGTATGGGGTAGCCAGCATGAAGATGCTGCACGCCGTGATTTCAGTATCAACGCGATGTACTACGATCCCGCAACCGAGACAGTCCTTGACTATCACGGCGGTATGGCAGACATGCAAAAGCAAGTATTGAGAATGATTGGTGATCCAGCTAAGCGATACCGCGAAGACCCAATTCGGATGTTGCGTGCCATTCGCTTTGCAGCTAAGACAGGATTTAAATTAGATGTCGCAACTAGTGCTCCGATTGCTAAATTGGGCAAACTAATTCATGACGTTCCCGCTGCTAGGTTATTCGATGAAATTCTAAAACTCCTGATGTCTGGATATTCCTGGGCGGCCATTCAAGGCCTAAAGGATGCTGGATTGCACCACGGAGTCTTGCCACTACTCGATCAAATTCTAGACAGTAAAGAAACTTCAAAAGAAGCCCATGATTTTGTACGTATTGCTTTAGCGAATACGGATCAACGCATTCAATCTGGTAAGAGTGTTTCCGCAGGATTCTTGTTTGCCACCTTACTGTGGCCTGACTTATTACGTAATTGGAAAAAGAATCTTGCCAAAGGAATATCTAATATTCCTGCGCTTCATGATGCGATGGATGAAACAATTGCCAGCCAAAGCAATGGCATGGTAATCCAGCGACGTTTTGAAAGTGATATGCGCGAAATTTGGTCGATGCAACCCCGCTTTGAAAAGCGAGTTGGTAGATATCCCTATCGCCTAATTGAATCTCCACGTTTTAGGGCGGGCTATGACTTTATGTTGTTGCGTTGTGCTACTGGCGAACAAAATCCCGCAATCGGAGAGTGGTGGACAAGCTTTATCGCATCTGATCCGGCAGGCCAGGAAGCCTTAATGGCTAGCGCCAAGACCGAGGGCGGCAATCAAGGATCCAGCATTTCACCTGCCAAACGTCGACGTCGGAGAAAACCCAAAGCGGCAGCGCCCCCCGAAGGTGCATCAAGCTAAGCAAGCTTGGGAAAAATTCAGTAAAGTAGATTCGGTAGTGACGAATCGTTTTATTACTTGTTTGGAATGGGCATGGCTCGAGCTTTTATCGGTTTTGGTGGCAATATCGGCGACACGCGTCAGATCATCACTGATGCAATCATTTGTCTTGCCCAACGCCGTGAGTTGCAAATTCTCGCTAAAAGCTGTTTTTATCAAAGCGCGCCATTGCAAGCAACTGGAGGGGACTATATCAACGCGGTCATCGAGATCGAAACCGAGTTAAGTCCTTATGGCCTCCTACACGTCTGCCAAGCGGTTGAGCAAGAATTTGGGCGTGAGCGCCCTTATGCCAACGCCCCACGGACGATAGATCTAGATATTTTGTCTTTTGAGGGCATCTCACAAGAAGATACCAAACTCACCCTCCCTCACCCTAGAATTATTGAACGCTCTTTCGTTCTATTGCCTTTACTAGAAATTGCACCGGATTTTTTCTTACCAAAACTAGGCGAATTAAAAGCCTACCTCCCCCAAGTGGCTGATCAGCGTATCGAGAAACTGGCTTGCCGCAACTGCAGCTGTGGTGAAAAAGCAGTTTCTAGCCAATCAGCCCATTAATTCATTAAACTCACGGCATGGGTTACTTACAAGGCGAAAAGCCAATCACAATTTCTAAACTCCTCTCGATGCGCGCCGAAGGGGAAAAAATTTCCATGCTCACCGCATACGACTCAACGATGTCGGCTTTATTGAATCGCTGCGGAGTAGAAACGATTCTGATTGGCGATTCGCTAGGTAACGTGATTCAAGGTCACAGCAGTACCACTCCAGTCACCATCGAACAAATGGCGTATCACACTGAATGCGTCGCTCGCGCCAACACACACGCCTTTGTTATTGCCGATCTTCCATTTGCCAGCTATGGCGATTCGGCAAAAGCGTTAGAGTCGGCAGCAATGCTCATGCGCGCTGGAGCAGACATGGTCAAACTCGAGGGCGGCGATTGGCAAATCGATATTATTCGGCACTTGGTTGAGCGCAGCGTTCCTGTTTGCGCTCATCTAGGATTACTACCGCAATCGGTTCATATCTTGGGCGGCTATAAGGTCCAAGGAAAATCCAAAGATGCTGCCAGCCTCATGATCGAGCAAGCCATTGCATGTGAGCAAGCAGGCGCGCAAATGATTGTGCTTGAGGCCATTCCATCATCACTTGGAAAACATATTACCGAGGCCCTCTCGATCCCAACTATTGGAATCGGGGCTGGTCCGGACTGCTCCGGTCAAGTTTTAGTGCTGCAAGACATGTTGGGCATTAGCCCTGGTAAACCACCGAAGTTTGTCAAAAACTTTATGGATGGTCACACCTCCATTGAGGCCGCAGTCAAAGCCTATGTTCGAGAAGTGAAATCTAGAAAATTTCCGGGACCCGAACACGGCTTTGCTGGATAAGTAGCGCTTTCCGACTTAACTAAAGAAACTCTTTACGCCATCAAACCAACCCTTTTGATGTGGGTTATGTTTGTCGCCACCAGACCTTAAACTCTCATCAAACTTCTGGAGCATCTTTTTCTGCTCATCAGTCAGCTTCACCGGCGTTTCAACTACAACGTGAACAAAAAGATCGCCAACTATTGTTGAGCGCAGACCCTTAATACCCTTATTACGCAAACGGAAAGTTTTTCCTGTCTGAGTACCTTCAGGTATCGGAAACTCTACACGACCTGAAAGTGTTGGCACCTCGATATCGCCGCCGATCGTCGCGGTTGCGAATGAAATGGGCATTTGTACGTGTAAATCACTTCCGTCTCGCTCAAATACCTTGTGAGGCTTCACCCTAACTTCAACATACAGATCGCCCGATGGCCCGCCATTAATACCCGGCTCGCCGTTACCTACTGAGCGAACCCGCATACCATCATCGATACCCGCAGGAATTTTGATCTCAAGGGTTTTTTGCTCTTTGTGCTTACCGCTCCCATGGCATGTTTTGCATGGCTTAGGAATGTACTCACCTGTGCCGCGGCACTTAGGGCAAGTTTGCTGCATTGAGAAAAAGCCCTGCTGTACGCGAACCTGGCCATGACCATCACACGTAGTACATTTTTCCGGCTTGCTTCCAGGCTCAGCACCAGTTCCATGACAAGGCTTGCAATTACTCCAGCTTGGTACGCGAATTTGAGTGGTGTAACCCTCCGCAGCCTGCTCAAGAGTGATCTCCATGTTATAGCGTAAATCAGCACCCTTATAAACCTGAGGGCCAGAGTGACGTCCGCCACCTTGTCCGAAGATATCGCCAAAGATATCCCCAAACGCATCGGCAAACCCGCCACCGCCGAAGCCGCCGCCACCAAATCCACCCATCGAGGGGTCCACTCCAGCATGGCCATACTGATCATAAGCAGCACGCTTATTAGGATCAGTGAGCGTTTCGTAAGCCTCTTTCACTTCCTTAAATTGGGCCTCTGCTGTTTTGCTGTCTGGATTGCGATCTGGGTGATGCTTCATCGCCAGCTTACGATAAGCTTTCTTAAGCTCTTCATCGCTAGCGCCTTTTGCTACACCCAGTACTTCGTAATAATCGCGTTTACTTTTAGGCACAAAATTCCTCTCAACAACCTGAATGGCACAAGTCGGCACGAGGCCGACTTGTTATTGAATTACTTCTAAACTGCGTTAATTAATCTCAATTGATGGAATTACTTCTTATCATCAACCTCTTTAAAGTCAGCATCAACCACATCTGCATCTGGAGCGGCGCCTTGTGAGCCACCGGGAGCTGCGCCAGGAGCGGCACCACCACCAGCTTTAGCCTGCTCAGCAGCCATGGCTTTTTCGCCCAACTTCTGACTTGCTTTACCCAGCGCTTCAGTTTTCGCTTCAATTGCAGCTTTATCGCTACCCTTGATTGCTTCATCTAACTCTTTCAAAGCAGCCTCAATTGCTTCTTTCTCAGAAGCGTCCAAAGTGGCGCCATGCTCTTCCAAGGCTTTCTTAGTTGAGTGAGCCAATGCATCAGCAGTATTGCGAGCTGTCACCAATTCCAATGCTTTTTTATCTTCATCGGCATTTGCTTCAGCATCCTTCACCATGCGCTGGATTTCTTCTTCAGTCAAACCAGAGTTAGCCTTAATGGTGATCTTATTCTCTTTGCCAGTAGTTTTGTCTTTTGCAGTGACATGCAAAATACCGTTGGCATCAATATCAAAGGTCACCTCAATTTGTGGCATACCGCGTTGTGCTGGAGCAATACCTTCCAAATTAAACTCACCGAGCAATTTGTTGGCAGCAGCCATCTCACGCTCACCTTGGTAGCATTTAATTGTTACCGCAGGCTGGTTATCTTCCGCTGTGGAGTAAACCTGCGAATGCTTGGTAGGAATCGTTGTGTTCTTAGGAATCATCTTGGTCATCACACCACCCAAGGTCTCGATACCTAATGACAATGGGGTCACATCCAAGAGTAATACGTCCTTGCGATCACCAGACAATACGGAGCCCTGAATCGCAGCACCAACAGCAACTGCCTCATCTGGATTCACGTCTTTGCGTGGATCTTTGCCGAAAATCTCTTTAACCTTATCTTGAACAGCCGGCATGCGAGTCTGACCACCGACCAAAATCACATCGTCGATATCACTTACGCTGACGCCGGCATCCTTAATTGCAGTTAAGCAAGGACCTGCTGTGCGGTTGATCAACTCCTCTACCAAAGACTCCAACTTGGCACGAGTCAATTTCAAGTTCAAGTGCTTGGGGCCACCTGCATCAGCAGTGACATATGGCAAGTTGATTTCAGTTTGTTGCGCAGATGACAATTCGATTTTGGCTTTTTCTGCAGCATCTTTCAAACGTTGCAATGCCAATACGTCCTTGCTCAAATCAACGCCCTGCTCTTTCTTGAACTCGGCAATGATCCAATCAATGATACGTTGGTCAAAGTCCTCACCCCCCAAGAATGTATCGCCATTCGTGGAAAGTACTTCGAACTGTTTTTCACCATCAACGTTTGCGATCTCAATAATCGATACGTCGAATGTACCTCCACCCAAGTCATATACGGCGATCTTGCGATCAACCTTATCTTGCTTGTCCAAACCAAACGCCAATGCGGCAGCAGTTGGCTCATTAATAATGCGCTTTACATCCAAGCCAGCAATACGACCGGCATCTTTAGTGGCTTGACGCTGACTATCGTTAAAGTAAGCAGGCACAGTAATCACGGCCTCAGTCACTTCTTCACCGAGGTAATCCTCGGCAGTCTTTTTCATTTTGCGCAAGATTTCTGCGGATACCTGTTGAGGCGCCATTTTTTTATCGCGTGCCTCAACCCATGCATCGCCATTATCCGCTTGCACAATTTTGTAAGGCATCAAGCTGATATCTTTTTGCACTTCTGGGTCAGTAAATTTGCGGCCCATCAAACGCTTCACTGCGTAGATTGTATTTTTAGGATTGGTTACTGACTGACGTTTTGCAGGCGCGCCAACCAATACTTCACCGTCCTCAACGTAAGCAATAATGGATGGAGTAGTACGAGCACCTTCTGCGTTCTCTACGACCTTAGGCGCATTGTTTTCAACAACTGAAACGCACGAGTTCGTGGTTCCCAAATCAATTCCGATAATCTTTCCCATAATGGCTCCAAAAATTAAGTTTTGTGTAATTTCGTAAAACAGTAAATAAATCGATATTGGATAAATGGGGTTCAAAAGTAGTATTTCAAGAGCTACAAAGCAAAAAAGGCAGAAATCTGCCTTTTTTATGCCACTTTTGGACTAAAAACCCCTAGAAAACCTCTGAAAATGGGGTTTTAGCACCTCATTTAAGCCTACTTTGGAGCGCTCACCGTCACCAATGCAGGTCTCAGAATGCGATCAGCAATTGAATACCCCCTTTGCAGCACTGAGACCACGGTATTTGCCTCTTGATCTGAAGGGACAGAAGCAATTGCCTGATGATGGTGAGGATCAAACTTGTCACCAACGGCAGGGTTAATTTCAGTCATACGGCCCTTCTCAAAAGCGGAAAGGAGTTGCTTGAGGGTAATCTCAAGCCCTTCTTTAAAGGCTTTAGCGTCTACAGCCTCTGCATTTAAGGCGGCATACAAGCTATCCGTTACTGGCACGAGGTGCTCGGCAAAACTCTCAATTGCAAACTTATGCGCCTTAGAAACATCCTCTGCGGCACGGCGGCGAATATTTTCACCCTCAGCCTTGGCGCGCAGAAAGTTATCCTGCATTTCGGTGAGTTTTTGATTGAGCTCTGCAATTTCCTGCTCTGGAGTTTTTACTTCAGCGGTAGCTTGATCTACTCCAGCATCTACCGGAGACTCTGCGGAATTTTCCTGCTCAGGAGTCGGATTGTGATTTTCTTGGGTCATGGCTACAAATTCTCTTTTCTATAAGAATGACTACTTCTGAACAATATGGGGTCAATCCATGCGATTTCAAGTTAGCTCGAGTTTATGCAATTCTAGCTTTAGCTAACTCGGCACGTCGATCGCGCTCCGCTAGATCGGCCTCGGACTCCGAGCCAAGGGCCCAGCCTGATAAATGCTCTTGCGCAATCTCATACATGGCCTCAATCCATTTAGGATTGCTATTTAAGCAGGGTATGTAGCGATAATCTTTCCCGCCGTGCTCCAAGAAAATTTCGCGCGCTTCCATTGCAATTTCTTCTAAAGTCTCCAAACAATCGGCTGGAAACCCTGGGCAAAAAATATCAATTCGCTTGCAGCCCTCTTTGCCGAGTTTTTCAATTGTCGGCGCAGTGTACGGCTTGAGCCATTCAGCCTTACCAAAGCGCGATTGGAAAGTAACAAGGTATTGCCCAGGCTCTAGACCTAAAGACTCACCAAGTAAGCGACCTGTTTTTAAGCACTCACAATGATAGGGGTCACCCTTCATTAAATTGCGCTTAGGCAGGCCATGAAAAGACATTACCAGTCGATCACCGGCGGAAAAATCTGGACGGCCCTCCTTATCCCAGGCGCCAAGAACTTGATCACGCAATGCGGCAATATAAGCAGAGTTATCGTGATAGTGCTTCACCAAACGCAACTCCGGTTGATTGCGCCACGTAGCCAACACTCGGAATACCTCATCAAAGCTTGAGGCTGTAGTTGTTGCTGAATACTGAGGATACAGAGGCAGTAACAACAGACGCTCCATCCCTTGTGACTGCAGAGCTTCAAGAGCCTGCTTTGTAGATGGCTGGCCATAGCGCATCGCCAAATCGACCAACACCGTCTGATGTTGATTGGTAAATTTTTCACCCAATTCTTTCGCCTGGAGGCGTGAGTAATGCATTAAAGGTGATCCTAATTTTGGCAACCAAATGGATGCATATTTCTTTGCGGAAGCACTACTACGAATAGGCAAAATAATCCCATTCAAAATAAACCACCAAATCACTCGAGGAATTTCCACTACACGAGGATCAGACAAAAACTCCTTGAGATAGGCCCGAACTGCTTTGGGAGTTGGCGCTGAAGGCGTGCCCAAATTCAACAGCAAGATAGCCGTCTTAGTGGGGCGTAGGTGAGGATTTTGATTCAATGGGTATCCGTCTTAAAAAATATGAACTAGGTAAAAACTCAGGAGCTCAAAGCGCCCGATAGTAATTTAGAGGTGATATCAACAATTGGAATAACGCGATCGTAAGCCATACGAGTTGGCCCGATGACTCCCAGAGTTCCGACAATCTGGCCATCAACACTATATGGAGCGCTAATTACAGCCAAATCCTCGTATGGAAGCAAATCACTCTCACCGCCAATAAAAATCTGAATACCGTCAGCATGACTAGAAACATCCAATAACTGCATGAGTACTGATTTCTGCTCCAACATATCGAACATCTTGCGCAACTTATCCAAGTTGGTACTGAGATCGCCCACATTCAATAAACGACGCTCGCCTGATAACAGCATATCCCCTTGACCCATGCCATAGTCACTCACACCGCTCTGCAACGCCAATGCCATTAATCCGGAAATATCACTTCGGAGATTATCCAAATCAGAAGCTAAGTGCGTCCTCACCTCGGCAAAGCTTTTTCCAGCAAATTGAGTATTGATGTAGTTGCCCGCCTCAATTAATTGGCTTGGCGTATAGTCCTGGGTTGTTGGAAGAATGCGGTTTTGCACATCCCCCTCAGGAGTGACCATGATGAGCAAAATCTTACCCTCACCCAAACGTAAAAATTCAATGTGTTTAAACACCTGGGCGCGCTTAGGCGTCATGACCACGCCAGCAAAGTGAGTCAAATTGGACAATATTTGCGCGGCAGAATTGAGCACCCGCTGAGGGGAGTCTGGCAACAGGCCTTTTTCTACCTCCCGAGCAGCTATTTCTTCAAGGGGACGCACCGTCACCATCGTATCAACGAACAAACGATAACCCCTGGGGGTCGGTATTCGGCCAGCAGAGGTATGAGGGCTGGTGACCAAACCCATATCCTCGAGGTCTGCCATTACATTGCGAATCGTCGCTGCGGACAGGTCTAAACCGGAAAATCTCGATAAAGTGCGTGAGCCAATAGGCTGGCCCTCCTCGATATAGCGCTCGATGAGGGTTTTTAGTAAGGCGCGGGAACGATCATCCATGGTGGAAGAGATTTTATGCGTATGGTTTAATCGTTATATGTTAAGCCCATCCCCAAATTCCGCCAAGAAAGCATTTAGCCGAGTTGCCCTCGTTGGCAAATTTCAGGCGGATGGAATCGAAGATCACCTCAGAGATCTGGCAAAAATCGTCTCCAGTTTAGGCTGTGAAGTCTTTATAGAGGCGGCAACAGCAAGCCATTTGGGCCTCTTAGACTATCCCACCAAGACAACCGATGCCTTTGAAGGCGCAATTGATTTGGTGGTGGTTCTGGGCGGAGATGGCACGATGCTCGGTATTGGGCGTCAGTTGGCTGGTAGCAATGTGCCGCTGGTTGGAATCAATATGGGGCGTCTTGGCTATATGACTGACATCCCTATTCAATCAGTTCAAATGACTTTACCCAAAATCATCGCTGGTGAATATGAAGCAGATACCAGGACATTACTCGACGCTGTTGTGCTACGCGCCGGTAAGGAAATTAATCACGCCCTAGCCCTCAATGATGTTGTTGTGAATCGCTCAGGCATCTCGGGCATGGTGGAGTTAGCAGTACATGTCAATGGCTCCTTTATGTACAACCAGCGTTCTGACGGCTTGATTGTGTCCACTCCGACTGGCTCAACAGCCTATGCCTTATCAGCAGGCGGCCCCATTCTCCATCCTCGCGTTGCTGGCATCCTATTGGCACCAATTGCGCCGCACTCCCTCTCAAATCGCCCCATCGTCTTACCCGAGGATAGCGTGACAGTCATTGAAGTAGTAGATGGTCGCGAAGTGATTGTGAATTTTGATATGCAGTCCCAAACAAATTTACAAAGTGGTGACAAGATTGAAGTTCGCCAATCTAATAAAACAATTACCTTCTTGCATCCTCGAAGTCATAGCGACTACAAAACATTGCGCGAGAAGCTGCATTGGAATGAGTATCCTTCGACATTTTGATGTCGAATTTTTTGGTACGCTAAGGCATGCTTCAAACCCTCGCCCTTCGTGATTTCGTTATTGTCAATCAACTAGAGCTTGATTTTTCCTCAGGTTTTACCGTTCTTACTGGCGAAACAGGCGCCGGAAAATCAATTCTCCTGGATGCCTTGGGCCTTGCTTTAGGGGAGCGTGCGGATAGCAGTCAAATTCGTGAAGGCTGTACTCGCGCTGAGATCAGCGCCCTCTTTCGCATTGAGTCAACTCAGACTGAAAGCCTGAAACATTGGCTTGATAAGCAAGGCTTTCCGATTGAAGATGAAGGAAAAAACCTCCTTCTCAAAAGAATTGTCGAAAGCAATGGTCGCAGCCGTGCATTTATTAACGGCAGTGTTGCAACTCTTAGCCAGCTCCGAGAAGCTGGAGACCAATTGGTGGATATCCATGGTCAACACGCTCACCAACTTCTCCTTAAAAGTGGTGCGCAACGCGAACTTTTAGATCGCCATGCCAATCTTATGGAGCTTGTGGGCGAAGTTGCGCGACTATTCAAAACCCTGCATGACTCTCGTCGTCGTCTAGAGCAAGCCGAAAATGCTGGTCAAGACATTGAACGAGAGCGTGAGCGTTTGGAATGGCAGCTTGAAGAACTAAGCGAACTCTCACCGCAAGAAGGAGAATGGGTTGCGATTCAAAGTGAGCACGCACGCCTTGCTAATGGGGCAAAAATTCTCAGTGGTTGCCAAGAAGTCATTGATGTATTAAGTGAAGCAGATAACTCGGTTGAATCGACCCTCTCCAAAGTCAGCGCGAATATGACCGCTTTGGCAGAGCATGATCCCGCGCTGAGCGATATCAGCCAAGCGCTTGAGTCAGCCCAAATCCAGATTGATGAGGCAGCTCACAGCCTGAATCGATATTTACAAAAACTTGATTTAGATCCTGCGCGCTTGAGTGAAGTAGAAGAGCGCATGCAAGCGCTACATAGCGCAGCGCGAAAGTATCGGACTGAAGCGGATGCACTTCCAAATTTACTTAATGAAACGGCAGAACGCTTAGACGCTCTGACTGCATCTCAAAATATTGAGGCTCTGCGTGAAAAAGTGAAGGCAGAGGAAATTGCGTACCTCAAACTTGCAAAACAACTCTCGCAAAAACGCGCCAAAGCTGCATTGGATTTGAGCAAACAGGTCACTGCAGCTATGCAAGAATTATCGATGGTTGGCGGACGTTTGGAAATTGCCTCAATCCCCTTAGCTGATGGTGGCGCTCATGGCCTAGAGCAAATTGAATTCCTGGTGGCCGGACATGCTGGCAGCACGCCTCGCTCTCTGGCTAAAGTAGCCTCTGGTGGAGAGTTAGCTCGTATTAGCCTAGCTATCAGCGTGATTACTAGCAAAGCCTCCTTTACGCCAACACTGATATTTGATGAAGTGGATGCGGGCATTGGTGGCGCAGTTGCAGAAACAGTTGGAAGATTGCTACGTCAGCTCGGAGAATCCCATCAAATACTCTGCGTCACTCACTTGCCACAGGTAGCAGCCCAAGGTAACCACCATTTGAAGGTAAGCAAATCACAGTCTGAGGATAAAACTCTATCCCAGGTGAGCCAACTTGGCAGGGCAGAGCGAGTTGAGGAGGTAGCACGGATGCTCGGGGGCGCTACCATTACAGATACAACCCGTCGTCATGCAAGAGAGCTTTTAGAGCAAAGCTAGCATCGCTACCGAGCACTGAATTTAGGTGCTAGAGGGAACTTGAAAGATTTCTTGCCACAAACTGAGCACCGCCTCTCTTGCCTCCACTAATGGCAACTCTAAAGCTAAATCGACTCGGGTCTTATCAGCCCCATCCAAACGCAAACGGTGCTGCCTTGCTCTAAAGAAGCGATAAGCATCGGCAACCTTCTGAGCTAACTGCGTCGGAATCAATTCAACCTCTCCGGCGATACGCAGTAGCGCAATATTTCCCAAATTACTTAACAACTGAGGAAAAGCGTTGGAATAGGCCAAAACTAAAAATTGGACAATAAATTCAATATCGACCATACCACCTGAATCATGCTTTAAATCGAAATCCGAACTAGGATTGGGGTGACCCGCATGAACCTTGCGACGCATTTCCGAGATCTCGCTACGCAACTGATTAATATCTCGCTTTTGACTCAAGACCTCAGAGCGCACCTCATCGAAAAATAACCCGACGCTTTGACTGCCCGCAGAATATCTAGCCCTCGTTAGAGCCTGATGCTCCCAAACCCAAGCGGCATTATCACCTTCGCGTAATTGGTACTTCCTAAATGCATGGGCATTGGTTACCAAGAATCCAGCAGAGCCATTAGGGCGTAAACGGGTATCGATCTCAAATAAGCTGCCGGCAGACGTATAGGTTGTTAGCCAATTAATCATTCTCTTAGCTAAAAGGGCATAAATTTCTTGCGCTGCATAATCAGACTCCTCAGCTTGATATAAAAACACTAAATCTAAGTCTGAGGCATAACCAAGCTCCTTGCCGCCAAGCTTGCCGTAGGAAATTACCGCGAATGGCGGCTCTAACTCTGCCGACAATTCAAACTTCTTGGCAACACTTGGCCATACTCGCTCAAAGGTTGTCTGCACAATTAAATCCGCTAGGGCAGATAGATGGTCGCTCACCTTCTCCACAGATAAAGCTTGGTCAACACCAATACCTAAATCCGCGAGCAGGGTAATAAAAGTTTCCGTATGGTGGGTAATACGCAAAATATCCATTGCCTGCTCTGATCCATCACCCTCTGCCATGACGTCATCAAGACGCATGTCTAAGGTAGCCTTTACTTCGCGCCAGTATTGCTCGGGCTGCTCAATCAACGACTTTTCAGTACGCGAGTTCAATAGATAATCGAGTAAATGTGGATGCCTAGTTAAATACTCCGCGCCCCATTGAGAAGCCCTCAACAGCGCCAATACATTAGATAACGCTCTTGGATATTCAGAGAGAATCGATAAATAAGCACTACGTCTCGCAATTGCCTCAAGCAAATCAAAAAAGCGCAGCAAAGTAAGATCTGCAGCAGCAGAATCTATTCCATCAGCATGCAAACTATCTGCAGCCTTGCGAATCAAATTATTAAAAATTAATCGACTTTTCTCGGGTAACTGGTTCTGCTTAGAACTATCAACCCATGCCAACCATCGAGCCAAAGATTCTGGAAAGAATATGCCATCAGGCTCCCAACCAACAGGCAAAGAAGCGCTATCTAAACGGGCACTGTCATCTAGAACAAATGCCTTTTCAAATAATTGGGCTACGGCGAGCTGATGCTTATCTAGCCCATCTAAAAATTCAGATTGCTCCTGAATCTGATCTGGACCAATCATGCTGGATGCCAGGCGCGTACGCGCCAAATCATCCTCGGGCAAATAATGCGTCTGCTGATCTTCCCATACTTGAATTCGATGCTCCAGACGACGCAAGAAAACATATGCCGCTTGCAATGTCTCCACCTCTGAAACGGGCAAGATACCTTGCTGCTTCACTAAATCCAATACTCTTAAAGTTGGGCGAATGCGAAATCTCGGATCTGTGCCACCACGCATCAACTGAAACATTTGCGCCAAAAATTCAATTTCCCGAATGCCACCACGGCCCAACTTAATATCTTTTGAGCGGCCATGATGATTTGAGGAACGCTTTTCCGCCTCATGCTGAATCTGGGCATGCAACTCACGAATAGAGGCAATGACTCCGTAGTCCAGATGACGCCTGTAAACAAAGGGGCGAATTAATTGATCCAACTCTTTTTCGCAATGCGCGAATGCAGGCGAATCTGGAAGAGGTGCGATCATTCTTCCCTTGATCCAGGCATAGCGCTCCCACTCCCTGCCCTGCACCAAGAGGTATTCCTCTAGCATATCAAGACTACAGACCAAGGGGCCTGAATCGCCGTTTGGTCGCAAACGCATGTCTACCCGAAATACAAAACCATTGGCATCATGTTCAGCCAGAAGTTTGATTAAGCGCTTTCCCATCCGTGTAAACCACTCATGGTAGGACAAGCTTTTAGGCGCATCTTGGGTCTCCCCTTCATGCTCATAAAGAAAAATTAAATCGATATCCGAAGAAAGATTAAGCTCTAACCCTCCAAGCTTACCCATTCCAACGACCATTAAGGGCATTTCCGAGTTGGTGACCGAACTCCATGGCAGCCCAAAGCGTCGCTTTAAGTCTTCGCGAATATAAGCAATGGATAGAGAAACCACTTGCTCGGCAAAATGGCTTAAAGCATGAGTTACTTCATCCAAATCCGCCATGCCATTGAGATCCCGAAAAGCAACCCAAAGCATCAAGCGCTGCCTTGCTAGCCTTAAATCGGCCATAAACTGCGCTTCGTTTTGATCCTCAAACGCCAAAGCCTCTTGACATGGAGTTAAGAGCTCTTGAATACCGTGAACATCAATTTTCTGCGCACCCTGAACTTCCAACCAATCAATCCACTCAGGACGCGCATTTAACCAACGCTGCGCATAAGTTGAGTGCTGCTTTAAAAATTCAATTTGGCGAGAAAAATCTGTCATTTCACCATCTTAATCCGAGTCACGAGTGAATTGGGAGAAGCTTGGCGATCACTCGATAGCTGACGGATAATAGCGGTCATGCTTCGAAACTTTATCCAGACCCGACTGCTGGGTACGCCTCAAAAATCGCCCTCAGGCTCCAAGAGCCGCTGGCGTAAACGCGCACTTATTCTGGCCGGTATTACGGCGGCATTTTTTGTATTCGGGCATCTTGGAGTGCGCTTTGTCTTATGGCCTCAAATTGAGAAGTCAAAACCCACTATTGAACGCTTAATTAGTGCGCGCCTGGGTACCAATGTCACCATGGATGATGTGCAGGTATCTTGGACTGGCATCCGCCCTAATTTTGCCATCGAGGGATTGCGCTTCAATAACGAAACCACTTCATCGACACCACCATTGTTGATAAAGCACATCAGTGGCGAATTAAGCTGGCTCTCCCTCTATCACCTAGCGCCCTACTTTCATGAAATCACTGTAGATAACGTCGAGCTTCGCATTCAAAGAGACTCAAAGGGTGTCATCTCGGTAGCCGGAATTCCCATACACAATAAAGAAAATGATTTCGCCACTGAAGATTGGATATTGGATCAAACTGAAATCCAAATCAATAATGCCAAAATCTTCTGGGAAGATCAAAATGATCGCAAACTGAAGACTTCAATAGCAATTCAAAATTTTCATTTCACTAACGGAGTTCGTAGACACCAAGGCCAACTCAGCGCAACGACACCTTGGAGTCCAAATCCCATTGCGGTTAAAGCGGACTTTGTCCACCACTTAGGCGGGCAAGCAGGTAACTGGCGAGACTGGATCGGAAGCTTCTCCTGGAAAATCTCCGAATTTAATCTTAGTCAAATCTCTAAAGATATCTCTTTACCACTATATGAGTTAAGAGGAACGCTTACCTCAGAAGGCAGCTTAAAACTCGATAGCGGAAAAGCGAATGGCGGCCAAATGTATTTAGCCGCCGATCGCCTCAAAGTACAACTCAAAAAAGATGAAGAGCCTATTGAGTTTGGCAGGCTAGAAACCAATCTTACTCAGGAGACTGAGGGCGGCTTAAACTCAGTGACCACCAAAACCTTGGCATGGCGTCACATGGATAGCCCCAGCACCGCCCCCCTTGATGATTTAAGCCCAATCACTTTCCGCTGGCGCACACCAAATGATGGCGGTGAAATTAAAGAATTTGGCTTTGCCTCACCCAAAATTGAAATGGAAGATATTGCGTTATTTGCATTGAATCTTCCTCTACCAAAAAAGATTCACCAGTGGCTCAAATCCTCAGAAGCTGATGGCGAACTTGAGAATTTGGAAATTAGTTGGGCCGAAAATAAATCAGCCCTATCGGCCCTACCAATTCCAGGAAAATGGTTTGCCTCTAACAAACTAGACTTTACAGTCAGCGCAAAACTCAACGACATCAGCTTTACCGGCATCAATAAATCCATGCCCTCAGTTTCTCATCTGTCAGGCAATTTGAGTAGCAATCAAAAAGAAGGAAGTTTCACTTTAAATTCCAAAAATCTTGAGTTGGAAATGAGCGATTTTTTATCCGCCTCTGAAATTCAACTCGATCGCGCAAAAGGTGAGATTAGTTGGTCAAAACAAAAAAACGGTTGGCTTATTAATGCTAAGCAGATGCAATTAAGTAATTCTGAAATCACTACCAACTTTGATCTTAGCTACCTCATTGGCGCCCCTAAACAAGCTGATCAAATGACACTCGACATGGAGTTTGTGAAAGCGAAGTTGGCAAGCGCACATCGCTATCTTCCAGTCACTATGGACAAGGACTCAAGACAATACCTGAGTAAAGCTTTTGAATCCGGAGAAATTCAAAGTGGAACTCTACATATCAAGGGTGATCCAGATCAAATCCCTTTCCCGACTGGACAAGCTGGTGAACTAACACTGCACCTACCCATCTCTAAAGCGATTTATAAGCCATCGCCCTTACTCCCAACAAACCAAGGAATTTGGTCCGCATTTACCAATGTTAGCGGCAACATCGACATGAAACAGTCCACATTGACCGTTGACATTGATAAAGCTGCTTACAAAAAAGTAGCGCTTGCAAATGTTCGCGCGCAAATTCCCAATGTCAGCGCTAAACAAATGACTCTATTGATTAATGGGGTGGCCAATGGCGACGGCTCTGACATGCTTGATTACTTGTTTGCATCACCCGTAGGTATTCAACAGCCTCACCTCGCCAAGAATCTATCTCTGACAGGCCCAGTCAATCTTGACCTTGGCATAAAAATCCCACTATCAGGAAGTGATGATGCCAACTTTGATGCCAAGCTAATGCTTCCTGGAAATAAGGTGCAATGGGAGGGCATTCCCCCCCTAGAAAATCTGAAGGGAAGAATCCGCATTACCGAAAATAATCCTGAGTTTGAGGATGTCTCTGCGAACTTTTTGGGGGGAGCGCTCAAGATTGCTAGCGCCCCTTCCGCAGCTAATAACACCAGCTTTACCATCAGTGGCGACATTAACGCTAGCTTCATTAAAGATTACTTCTTAGCAAATACAAAATCTCAAATACATCCAGCCCTACTTACTGCCATGAGCGGTTCGACCAAATACGATGGGCTCATTAACTTTAATAAATCCGGAAGCCAAACTAACCTAAAGTTTGATTTACGAAACTGGGCAAGCGCCGCCCCTGAACCTGCTAAAAAATTAGCGGGTTCTCCGATGCTAGGCCAAATTAGCCTACGGACTTATTCAGATAAAAAATCCAATTTAGTTCGTGCAGATTGGTCGGGGAAATTTGGGGATCAGTATTTCATACAAGGAAATGTAGGTGCGGATAATGTCTTCAGAAATTCATTAGGCATTGGCGCGCCAATGAATGTTCCGCAGCAAGGTCTTGCATTGCATTTAGCAAGTAATGAACTCAATCTTGATAAATGGCTTGATTTCCTAGGGGCGGGCAAGGTCTCCAAGAAAGCTGGGGAAGATAAAGCATCTGATGTAGTTGATAGCGATGTACAGATTTCAGTTCAACTTAAAAAGTTGACCGCATTTGATCGGGAATGGAATGATTTCAATCTCAATGCGTTTGAAAAAAATAGGCTTTGGCAGATCCGTTTAAATTCCCCACAAATTGCCGGTCAAATTCAGTGGCATCCAGCAAGTGCTGAGCAATCTAGTGGATTGATCAATGGTCGCTTAACACGCCTCAAACTTCCACCCCAAATGGCATCTAATGAACTTATATCTCAAGATACGACTTCAAAAAATGCGCAGGCTAGAAATAAACCAACTCCAACTAGGGCACCGCTCAGTCCGCAGTCAATTCCCAGTCTGGATTTAATGATTGATGATTTAGGTTGGACAAAGGCACAACTGGGAACAGTGAAGATCAAAACGAAAACTTCACAAGATACGCTGAAGATTGAATCCGTTCAGGTCAATAATCCACAAGGTATCTCCACCATTACCGGCCAGTGGCTTGGCAAAACACCCCTGGCAAATGAGCAAAGCTCTATCACTGCAGATATGAATATCAAAGATGCTGGCGAGATTATTTCCCGCTGGAGCAATCCAAAATCGGTTGAGGGCGGGCAGGGGAAGTTAACCGCGAAGCTAAATTGGACTGGCTCGATATTTTCTCCAGCCTACGACTCGCTTTCAGGTAGTGTTGACCTTGATCTGACCAAGGGGCGACTGCTAGAAGTGAATACCGATGGAGCAAAGTTACTTGATGTACTTAGCCTACAAAGTTTATTTAGATTCGCAACACTTGATTTACAAGGCAGTCTAGGAAACTTGGCGACCAAAGGAACTCCGTTTAACTCGATTAACAGTAACTTTGAAATCGCGCAGGGGATTGCACAAACAAAGCAGTTCACCATGATTCTGGATCAAGCTCGCGTTGCTATGACTGGGCAAATCAACATCCCACAGGAAACGCAAGATTTACGCATCACCATCTTCCCAACTATTGATGCGACCGCTGGCTCTCTAGCGGCCTTTGCAATTAATCCCATCATTGGTCTAGGAGCAGTCTTAGGCCAGTTTTTAATCACCAATCAAATCAATCGCACTATGCAAACTGACTACTTAGTACAGGGATCATGGAAGAATCCAGAAGTCATTCCGCTCGACCAAAAAGGTCAGCCGCTTGATGCTAAAACTCTAGATACGATTCGTACAAAAAATTTACTGAAAGAGCAAAGCAAGCCAAGCATACCAAATGCGCCCAAAACAAATGCTCCGAATAGCCCTGGTACATCCACCCAATCAATCAACTAAACAACCATGGATCACTCAAGCAAACCTTCGGATTTGAAAATTGCCTCGATACAAATGGTATCAACGCCAGACCTTAAAGAAAATCTTGAGGTTGCCAGTCGTTTAATAAAGGCGGCATCAAATAATGGGGCTCAGCTTGCAGTTCTGCCTGAATACTTCTGCTTAATGGGATTGAAAGATACGGACAAAGTTCAGGTTCGGGAAGTGCCTGGCGCTGGTCCCATTCAAGATCAGTTGGCAGCTATCGCGAAAGAGAATAATTTATATCTAGTTGCAGGCACCATTCCACTTGAAGCAAAAGAATTCAACAAAGTGCTCAACACCACTATTGTCTTTAATCCAAAAGGTGAACAAGTAGCTCGCTACGACAAAATTCATTTATTTGGTTTTCAAACCGAAAAGGAGCGTTACGAAGAATCAGCGACAATTGAAGCTGGAAACATCCCAAGCCACCTGCTCCTCAATATCAATCAGGTTGAATGGCGCCTGGGCTTGAGCATTTGTTATGACTTACGCTTTCCAGAGCTATACAGAGCGTTGGGTGAAGTGGACTGCCATATCATCCCTGCAGCATTTACGTACACCACTGGAAAAGATCATTGGGAGGTGCTGCTCAGAGCTCGTGCGATTGAAAATCAATGCTATGTATTGTCATCTGCTCAGGGGGGTACCCATATCAATCAACGGCGAACCTGGGGAAATAGCATGCTCATCGACCCCTGGGGTGAGATATTGACAAATCTCCCCAACGGCGAAGGATTCATTACCGGCATTTTGAGCAAAGATAAATTAAAAGAGGTACGCTCTAAGTTACCCGCCTTAAAACATCGCAAGCTTTAATTAAGAAAGTTCAATCCAATCACAATGAGAGCACTAGAAGCGCTATTTCCAAACGACTGGACAAAGTTTAAAAAGCAGCAGGATCTTCTCAAACTGGCGAAGAGTATCTTGCTTGAGCCAACAGGTCTTTCTGAGCAAGATCTACACCGCACCTTTGGCAATATGTTTACCCATCAGTTAGATGACGCAGATTTGTACTTTCAGCATACTCGCAGTGAAAGCTGGAGCCTTGAAGAAGGGATTGTGAAATCTGGAAGCTTCAATATCGATCAAGGTGTTGGGGTGCGTGCAATTTATGGCGACAAAACTGCCTTTGCCTATTCTGATGAAATTAATCTCGAGGCTCTTAATAAAGCTGCTCAGTCCACTCGCGTTATTGGCCCCAAAGGTGGCACACAAGCAATTGCTAGCAGTAACTTTCACCCAGCATCAAATCAACTCTATTCCGACTTAAACCCATTGAACTCTTTAGCACCACAAGAAAAAATTGCATTGCTTGAAGGAATTGAACGTCGCGCAAAGGCGCGCGACCCTCGAGTTATTCAAGTCATGGCAAGCCTAGCAGGAGAGTTTGATGTTGTATTGGTGGTGCGAGCTGATGGCTTACTGGCCGCAGATATACGCCCATTGGTGCGCGTATCTGTCCATGTCATTGCGGAGCAAAATGGTCGTCGTGAATCCGGCTCTTCTGGTGGTGGCGCACGCCATGACTATCACTACTTCAGCACTGAACTCATTAATCAATATGTTGATGAAGCGGTCGATGGAGCGCTCGTGAACCTAGACTCACGCCCAGCACCCGCTGGACCAATGACTGTAGTCATGGGTCCAGGATGGCCGGGAGTTCTACTACATGAAGCAGTTGGCCATGGTCTTGAGGGCGACTTTAATCGCAAAGGCTCATCTGCATTTGCGGGTCGGATTGGTCAGCGCGTAGCTGCTAAAGGGGTGACGGTTGTCGACGATGGCACATTATCTGGGCGCCGCGGTTCACTCAATATCGATGATGAAGGCACGCCAACTCAGTGCACCACCCTCATCGAGGACGGTATTTTGAAGGGCTATATTCAGGACAGTCTAAATGCCCGACTCATGAATATGCCGCTTACCGGCAATGGGCGTCGCGAAAGTTTTGCCTCCCTACCAATGCCCCGCATGACCAATACCTACATGTTGGCCGGAAAGGATGATCCCCAAGAAATCATCTCTAGCATCAAGCGTGGTCTCTATGCGGTCAACTTTGGTGGGGGCCAAGTTGATATTACTAGCGGAAAATTCGTATTTTCAGCTTCGGAAGCGTACTGGGTAGAAAACGGCAAAATTCAATATCCGGTCAAGGGTGCCACCATTATTGGTAGCGGCCCAGAATCCCTAAAACAGGTCTCCATGATCGGAAATGACTTGAAATTAGACGGGGGGGTTGGGGTTTGCGGCAAGGAAGGGCAAAGTGTTCCTGTAGGGGTGGGACAGCCTACTTTACGGATTGACAGCCTCACTGTCGGAGGAACGGCTTAATACGGCTTAAAATAGCCGTATGAGCCAACAAAACACCAACCCCGCTAACTGGTATGCCGCTGTTGATAAAACATCGGATACCGATGATCAACGTATTCACAACATCACCGTTCTGCCACCGCCAGAACATTTGATTCGCTTTTTCCCAATTTCAGGGACCCCTACAGAAGCGTTAATTAGCAAAACCCGCAAAAAAATTCGCGACATTATTCACGGAAAAGATGATCGACTCTTAGTAATTATTGGGCCATGCTCGATTCATGATCCTCGTGCTGCAGTGGAATACTGCCAACGCTTGCTTGCCGAACGCAATCGCTTTGCTGGTGAATTGGAAATTGTGATGCGCGTGTACTTTGAAAAGCCACGCACTACTGTTGGCTGGAAAGGTCTCATCAACGACCCCTATCTTGATGAAAGCTATCGCATTGAGGAGGGTCTGCGTATTGCACGCCAAGTCCTCATGGAAATTAATCGCTTAGGTATGCCTGCTGGAAGCGAATTCCTGGATGTGATTTCTCCGCAATATATTGCCGACCTCATTTCTTGGGGTGCTATTGGTGCACGCACAACTGAAAGTCAGGTTCACCGAGAACTTGCTTCAGGTTTGTCAGCGCCGATTGGCTTTAAGAATGGTACCGACGGCAATATCAAAATTGCCACCGATGCTATTCAAGCAGCAGGAAGACCACACCACTTCTTATCAGTACATAAGAATGGTCAAGTCTCGATTGTTGAAACCAAAGGCAATAAAGACTGTCATGTAATTTTGCGTGGCGGTAAAGAGCCGAACTACGAAGCGCAATACGTGCAAGCCGCCTGCTCTGAGCTTGAGGCAGCAAAGCTTCCAGGCAGCTTGATGGTTGATCTATCACATGCTAACTCTAGTAAGAAGCACGAGCGTCAAATTGTTGTGGCAGAGAATATTGCGGAGCAGATTGAATCAGGCTCGCATCAAATCTTTGGAGTGATGGTTGAAAGCCACCTCAATGATGGCGCCCAAAAATTCTCACCCGGTAAAGATGATCCCAATAAATTGGAATACGGAAAAAGCATTACTGATGCTTGCATCAATTGGGAAGATTCAGTGAACGTACTGCAACGACTTGCATTGGCAGTGAAGAACCGCAGAAAAGTAAAAAAATAAACTGGCTTTGACTTAATTAAAAGAGACTAATTTATTTAGTCTCTTTTTTTTCATGCTTCCATAAAACATCATGGCCACCAGCTGCACGATTTAGCACTCGCGCCAATACAAATAAGAGGTCAGACAAGCGATTGACATACTGACGAGGGGCATCATACAAAGGCTCTTCCCAACCTAAGCGAACGATAGAGCGCTCGGCACGTCTACAAACTGTTCGGCATACATGTGCTTGCGCAGCTGCACGTGTGCCGCCCGGCAGAATAAATTCAGTCAATGGCGGCAAGGTAGCGTTGTATTTTTCAAGCCAAACATCCAGCTGGGCCACATGCTCCGGTTTCAGTAGCGTGTAATTTGGAATACAAAGCTCACCACCCAAATCGAATAAATCATGCTGCACTTGCAAAAATAAAGCCTTTAACTCATCCGCAATCGCCTCAGGGATGGTTTCTGTCATCAAAACCCCGATTTCAGAGTTCAACTCGTCAACGTCGCCCATGGCGCAGATGCGCAGATGATCCTTTTCGACTCGACTACCATCGCCGAGTCCCGTCATACCCGCATCGCCAGTTCTAGTGGCTATTTTTGAAAGTCGATTTCCCATACAACGAATTATAGGTAAATGGCTAAAATGATTCCTATGAATATGGTGAACCCACCCCCCGATATCGCGGCAATTGCCGCCCTTCAATCTAAACTGGTATCGGCTCTACGCCCCATCCTGCCAGAATATGCACTGCTTTGGGAGCCTGAAGACACGATTCCCTATGAATGTGATGGTCTTGCAGCCTATCGGCGCATGCCTTTGGCCGTTGCACTCCCAGAAACCGAGGGGCAGGTCGCTCAAATTCTAAAAATTTGCTTTGCTTTAGAAATCCCAGTTGTGCCTCGTGGATCTGGAACCGGCCTTTCTGGAGGTGCAATGCCGATTTCACAGGGATTGGTACTCTCATTAGCCAAACTCAAAAAGATCGTCAGCATCGACCCTTTTACTCGCACTGCAGTAGTTCAACCGGGCGTGCGCAATTTGGCGATTTCAGAGGCAGTTGCTCATCTAGGCTTGTATTACGCCCCAGACCCCTCTTCACAAATTGCTTGCTCAATTGGCGGCAATGTCAATGAGAACTCTGGTGGAGTGCACTGCCTCAAATATGGGCTGACATTACACAATGTTTTACGCGTCCGTGGCGTCCTCATGAATGGTGAGATTGTTGAGTTTGGCAGCCTGGCTCCAGACTCCCCAGGCTTAGATTTACTTGCGATTGTGATGGGCAGCGAAGGTATGCTCGCCGTGATTACTGAAGTAACCGTTAAATTAGTCGCCAAGCCTAAATTGGCTCGCGTGATCATGGCCAGCTTCGATGACATTGAGAAGGGGGCTGATGCCGTTGCTGCCATTATTGCTGCAGGCATCATTCCCGCGGGACTCGAGATGATGGACAAAGCTACCACTCGTGCCGTTGAAGAATTTGTGCATGCAGGCTACGACCTAGAAGCCGAAACTATTTTGCTTTGCGAATCTGATGGCACCCCAGAAGAAGTGGCCGAAGAAATTGAGCGTATGACCAAAGTACTAGAAAAGGCTGGCGCCAGCGGCATTCAAATCTCTCAGGATGAATCAGAGCGCCTCAAATTTTGGAGTGGCCGTAAAAATGCCTTTCCTGCGGCAGGTCGTTTAGCACCTGACTATTACTGCATGGATGGAACAATTCCTCGAAGAAATATTGGCACCCTATTGAAACGTATCCAGGGCATGGAAAAGAAATATGGTCTCGCCTGCTTGAATGTATTTCATGCGGGCGATGGGAATATGCATCCCTTGATTCTATTTAACGGAGCAGATCAAGAAGAATGGCACCGTGCTGAAGAATTTGGTACAGAAATTTTAGAAGCATGCGTTGAACTTGACGGCACCATTACCGGCGAACATGGTGTAGGCATAGAAAAAATTAATTCTATGTGCGTCCAGTTTGGTGAAGCCGAGCGGGAATCCTTCTGGGGAGTTAAAAGCGCTTTTGATCCAGAGAAATTATTAAACCCCGATAAAGCCATTCCCACTTTAAATCGCTGTGCAGAGTATGGCCGCATGCGCATTAGTGGTGGCAAGCTACCTCATCCAGAGTTGGAGCGCTTCTAATGCCTCACTCAGATACAAAAAATACTATGCAAATCCATTCATTTCGCGAACAAATTCTGGCTGCGGCGAAAAATAAAACGCCACTCTCCATTCAAGGCGGTGGCACCAAATCCTGGTACGGTAACGCCAATAGCTTTGCCAAGCTAGATACACGACCTTACTCTGGGATCTTGGAGTATCAACCTGAGGAACTAGTCATTACAGCTTGCGCTGGCACTCCTCTTGAGGAAATTGAAATAGCCCTCGCCGAAAAAAATCAAATGCTCGCTTTTGAGCCTCCCCATTTTGGCGAAGCGGCAACCTTTGGGGGAGTCATCGCGGCTGGCCTTGCGGGACCAGGACGAATCAGTGCTGGAAACCTCCGAGACTTTGTCTTAGGGGCTCGCATTATGGATGGCAAAGGACAAGATTTATCCTTTGGCGGAAAGGTGATGAAAAACGTTGCGGGCTATGACGTCTCACGCTTAATTCCAGGCTCGCTAGGGACTTTGTCGCTATTGCTCGAAGCTTCTGTGAAGGTCTTACCACGACCTGCGGCAACGACTACTCTGCGCTGCCAGATTTCACAAACGCGCGCTTTGCAACTGGTAAATCAATGGGCAGGGCAACCGCTACCCCTCTCTACGAGCTGCTGGATTGGTTCCGCTAAATCTGATCAGGATGGCGAGCTGACCATTCGCTTGGCAGGCGCGTCTGCTGCTGTAAAAGCAGCAATCCCATTGATGGGCGCGGCCGTCAATCTGACTGAACTCGATCCAGCCACAGCGCAAGCATTCTGGAGTAACTTGCGCGAGCAACAACTTCCCGTGTTCCTTAATCTCAAGAGTGATGACACTCTTTATCGATTGGCGCTACCCGCAATATGTGGCCCAATCGCCATCGCCAACATGAGCGACGATATTGTTTTGGAGTGGCATGGGCAACAACGCTGGTTCAAGGCGCCCGGAGATGATGCAACATTTGCCGCTATGAAAGCACTTGCGAATGCCAATGGCGGACATGCAACGCGTTTCAAACAAGGCGCTCATGTGGATCCAAGCAGTCAACGCTTCACCCTATTAAGCGAGCAAACACACTCAGTAGCACTACAAGCTGTGCAAGATCGCCTCAGAGCCTCCTTTGACCCCGCGGGCGTATTTGCCACACACCGCCTTCCTTAAGCCGTCATATGCAAACTCAACTCGCTCCGCAATTCGCCAATACTCCCGAAGGTATTGAAGCAGCCAAAATTCTTGGTAAATGTGTTCACTGTGGCTTCTGCACAGCCACCTGCCCTACCTATCAAATCCTTGGTGATGAACTAGATGGGCCACGTGGCCGCATCTACCTTATTAAACAAATTGCTGAGGGCCAGGCACCAACCGAGAAAACCCGACTTCATTTAGATCGCTGCCTCACTTGCCGCAATTGTGAAAGCACTTGTCCAAGTGGTGTGCAATACGGAAATCTCGTTGATATTGGTCGCAAATGGGCCGAAGAAAATACGCCAGAACGCCCACTTGCGCAGCGCCTTACTCGGTGGGCACTTAAAGAAGGCCTCACTAGTCCCAAGCTGTTTAATTCCGCAATGGCACTAGGGCGCCTTGTTCGCCCGCTAATGCCCAGCGGTATCAAGCGCAAGATTCCAGAAACAAAAAGTCGGGCTCTCGATAAGAGCATTGATCCCCATGCGCGCCCAAAAACAGCACGCTCACGCAAAATGCTACTACTTGAGGGATGCGTTCAACCTGGCATGCTCCCCAATATCAATTCCGCCACAGCGCGTGTTTTGGATGCTTTAAAGATTCAATTGATTAGCGCTTCCAACGCAACTTGTTGTGGCGCATTACGCTACCACCTCAATGATCAGGCAGGTGGTCTTCATAATGCCAAGCAAAACATAGATGCATGGTGGCCACTTGTCGAGCAAGGTGTAGAAGCGATTGTGATGACAGCTTCTGGTTGCGGCGTAATGGTTAAAGACTACGGCCATCTATTTATCAATGATCTGCAATACGCCGCTAAAGCAAAAAAGATTTCTGGGCTCACTAAAGACATCTCAGAAATCATGCCAGCCCTTCAAAATGAACTCATAGCGTTAGTCGGCTCAGATCCCAAACCGGGAGTTGTCTATCACCCACCCTGCACCTTGCAACATGGTCAGCAAATTCGAGGAAAAGTCGAAGGCTTTTTATCCAGCATTGGTATCGGGGTACGCTTATGCGCAGATAGCCACCTCTGCTGTGGCTCTGCCGGCACCTATTCCGTTACACAGCCAGAATTATCTGAGCAGTTAAGAAAAAACAAATTAGGTCACCTACAAACTGCTTGCGAAGAATCTGGCGCTCAAGTGATTGTCTCTGGAAATATTGGCTGCATCACCCACCTCCAGCAAGATGACACTCCAGTACTTCATTGGATTGAGCTAGTTGATCAACTCATTTCACAAGCACGTAGCACTCAATAATGAGTCAAATCATCACAAACCTGATGTTGGTTAGACAAAGACTTGAGCTGGCTGCCTTAGCGGCAAAGCGAGAGCCGGAAGACATCCAATTACTCGCAGTCAGCAAAACTTTTCCAGCAAGAGTCATTGAAGAGGCAATGCATGCTGGACAAACTGCCTTTGGTGAAAATTATGTTCAAGAGGGCGTTGAAAAAATTCAGCAACTAGTCAAGTTACGACCCTGGTTGGAGTGGCACTTCATAGGCCCACTCCAAAGCAACAAGACTAGAGACGTAGCCGAGCACTTCGATTGGGTTCACAGCGTTGATCGACTTAAAATTGCTGAACGACTGTCTACTCAACGCGCTGAGTTCCCAAATCTGAGTGAACTACAGGTTTGCGTTCAGATCAATGTCAGCGATGAGCACAGTAAAAGCGGTATCTCTCTGACAGAGGTGGAGACGCTATGTGATGCCGTGAGCAAACTACCCAATCTAGTGCTTAGGGGTTTAATGGCGATTCCTGCACCCACTACCAATGTTCATCAGCAACGACAAGCATTTGCAGCTGTTAGAGAATGCTTTACCAGCATTAAAGTGAAACATTCCAATGATGTGCGATTTGATTTTTTTGACACCCTCTCAATGGGTATGTCTGATGATATGGAAGCTGCAATTGCTGAAGGCAGCACAATGGTAAGAATAGGTAGCGCAATTTTTGGTAAGCGAGATAAGATAAACACATGAACTCTCAACAAATGAAACAAAATGCCCACATTACCTTTATTGGTGGCGGCAATATGGGGCGCGCGCTTATCAGCGGCTTATTGGCCAATGGGTTTGAGGCAAATCAACTCTCAGTAGTTGAGGCCAACGCCAGCACTGGCCTGCAATTACACCAAGATTTTGGCGTTCAAGTCATTGGCGCCTTAGATCAAATCGCTTTCGACTTCTCTAAAAACAATGTTGTTGTAATGGCGATCAAGCCACAAGACTTCAATGTGGTGGCAAAAACTTTAAGTACAAAACTTAAGCATGCGACTGCACCTGGCCCACTAATTCTCAGCATTGCTGCTGGTATACGCCTCAAAGATATGAGTCGTTGGCTCGATCATGCGCGCTGCGTTCGCGCAATGCCAAACACTCCTGCCTTAATTGGCAAAGGCATCACAGGCTTATTTGCGGATGCTCAAGTTAATGCATCTGACCGCGCCCTAGCTGAAACCATTTGCAATGCGGTAGGCCAAGCAGTTTGGGTAAACGAAGAAAAACTTATGGATGCCGTTACTGCTGTATCCGGAAGCGGCCCCGCTTATGTATTTGCCTTTTTAGAAGCAATGCAATCGAGCGGAGAAAAACTGGGTTTAGATTCAGTAACTGCCCGCAAACTCGCGTATGCCACTCTAGAGGGTGCCACTCAACTAGCCCACAATTCAGATGAACATGCAGGAGTATTGCGTGAAAGAGTCACTTCAAAGGGTGGCACTACAGCTGCTGCGCTCGATATACTCAAACAACTCGATTGGCATGGCGCCCTTGAAAAGGCAATTGATGCAGCTAGTCAGCGTGGCAAAGCAATGGGCGATGAGCTGGGCAAAAATTGACTCTGAATTAATGCGGAAGTAGCCCCAGCAGTATTCCGAGGAATAGAAAGCCACCTAACCAGTTGTTGTGACGGAATGCTTTAAAGCACTCCTCACGCTTGCGCGTGGAAACCAATTTCAAATGGTACAGGGCGCACAATAGCGCCAAAAACCAACCAAACCAAAAGTAGTCGCTGAGATTAGCAAGCTGCGCAACGATAATTTGACTGATGAATAAAATGCCATAACTGATAGCTATCGCTAACACATCAAATCGACCAAAAGTAATGGCCGAGGTACGCAAACCCAAGCGAAGATCATCGTCGCGATCAACCATAGCATAAGCCGTGTCATAGGCAATCGCCCAGAAGATATTGCCAATGAATAAAATCCAAGCCTCTATTGGAATAAAGTCCACAACTGCTGCATAGGCCATCGGAATACCAAAACCAAATGCCACCCCCAATACTGCTTGAGGAATAGCGAGGAAGCGCTTGGTAAAGGGATAAATAATAGCAACCGCCAAAGCAAATACAGAGAGTTCTTTAGTTAATGTATTTAAAGGCTGAATCAACAAAAAAGCTACCAATGCCAAACTCGCAGCAACGACTAAGGCTTCTTTTCCAGAAATCTGGCCACTGGTAATTGGACGATTCTTGGTCCGTAATACATGGCGGTCAAAGTCACGATCTGCATAGTCATTCATAGCGCAGCCTGCACTACGCATTAAAAATGTTCCGACAGAAAAAATCAGCAAAAGATGCCATCCTGGAAAGCCGCCACTGGCCAACCAAAGCGCCCATAGCGTTGGCCATAACAACAGCAAAGTCCCAATAGGCTTATCAAGCCGGATGAGATGGGCATAAGCAATAAAACGATCGCGCATTAATGAGATGAAGAATGAATAGTCATGGTGTGATTATCAAGCCTTTAGAAATTCAGTGCGAGAGCCTAGCCAGCGTTCTAAATGTCTCTCAACCAAATCTGCATGCTCAGCTAATAAACGCTCCGCCGCCACTTGGGCCAACTCAATGAGCCATGCATCTCTTTGGAGATCCACAAATCGCAACATCGCATCCCCAGATTGTTTTGCGCCCAGAAGTTCGCCAGGGCCACGAAGTGACAAATCTCGCTCAGCGATCACGAAACCGTCCGAGGTTTCTCGTAAGGTTTGCAAGCGCTCTTTTGCCGCCAGAGACAAGGGCTCTGCATACATCAAGATGCAGACTGAATCTGCTGAACCACGACCAACACGTCCACGTAATTGATGGATTTGAGCATAACCAAAACGCTCCGCATGCTCAATGACCATGAGCGCTGCATTGGGAACATCGACACCCACCTCGATCACTGTTGTTGCTACAAGCAACTGGATTTCATTCGCTTTGAATGCTGCCATCACGGCCGCTTTTTCATCGCTCTTTAGACGACCATGAACTAACCCTACCTTGAATTCTGGCAATGCTTGCGTGAGTTGCTCAAAACTTTCAACAGCGGTTTGCAGCTGTAGGGCCTCCGACTCTTCAATCAAAGGGCAAACCCAATAAGCCTGCAGGCCTTTAGCTAACCACGCTTGCAAACCAGCAATGACCTCATCTCTTCGAGTGGCTTTAACCACCTTAGTGGTAATTGGCTTTCGCCCTGGCGGTAGCTCGTCGATGACTGACACATCCAAGTCAGCATAGTAGGTCATTGCCAGCGTCCGAGGAATGGGAGTAGCAGACATCATTAACTGATGGCAATAAAATAATTCAGAGCCGACACGCTGTTGAATCTCTAAGCGCTGCCTCACACCAAAGCGATGCTGCTCATCAATCACTGCTAAGCCAAGTTTAGAAAAGCTGACCTTATCCTGAATCAGGGCATGTGTTCCTAGAATTAATTGGGCCTCACCACTCTCAATCATTTCTTGCGCAAGTCTTTTTTCTTTGGCTTTTAAGCTACCGGAGAGCCATGCAATCCTCACACCTAATGGCTCGAACCACTCCTGCATTTTGAGATAGTGTTGCTCTGCCAAAATTTCTGTAGGCGCCATGATGGCTGCCTGATAGCCATAATCCATGGCGCGTGCAGCCGCTAGCGCGGCAATCACCGTCTTTCCACTCCCCACATCGCCTTGCAGTAGGCGATTCATTGGAAAGGTGTTTTCCAAATCGCCACATATCTCTAGCCAAACGCGCGCTTGCGCACCAGTTAATTGAAATGGTAGGACGTTGAGTAAACCCTCTTCAATACTTGGTGATGATTTATTGGTGGATGAACTCTTTTTAAAACTGGGCGCACGTCTCTGCCTACGAATAGCATGTGCCCGCTTCAAAGAAATTTGCTGGGCCAATAATTCTTCAAACTGCACTCGACGCCAAGCGGGATGGGTGCGTTCTAAAAGTGACTGAGTATTGGCATCAGCAGGTGGCTGATGTAAATACGAGATAGCTTCTTGTAGGGGCGGCCAGTCATTGCTGGGCAAAATTTGATCCATCAGCTGAGTTGGCAAGAACTCGGCCAAACTCTCTTTAAGACTTGCATCTCGTAAAGCCTGAATGACCGCCTTACGAATAATGGCTTGTGAGATTCCAGCGCTAGCAGGATATACCGGAGTCAAACTTGCTGGTAATGGCGCATCTGGAGTAACAGCCCGCACTATGGGGTGCACCATCTCAGCCCCAAGATAGCCATCGCGCACCTCACCACGCACACGCACATGGTTACCAATGGCCATCTGCTTTTGCTGACTAGGGTAGAAATTAAGGAAGCGCAACTGTAACGTTGCGGTGTCATCTTCAATAGTGACTAGCAGCTGCCTTCTAGGCCGGAACATTACCTGATTTCGAATGACGACACCCTGCGTCTGGATTGATTGAAATCTACCAAGCCCTAAAGCCTCTTCTATAGTGAAAAGCTCCGTTTCATCCTCATAACGAGATGGCAGATGCAAAGCAAGTGCCATTGGGCTGTTTAAACCCATCTTTTCGAGTGCAGTTGGTGGTCGCTTGGTCATCATCGTTAAAATCCAATACCTGATGGTAATGCTATGCAACTCTCCGACTTCAATTACAACCTTCCTTCCCGCCTAATTGCCCAGCACCCCCTGGCAAATAGAGCCGATAGCCGCCTCCTAGAGGTCAAGGCTGATGGGGATAGTGACGCCCAATTCATAGATCGCCAGTTCCGAGACATTCTTAGCCTTATCAAACCAGGGGATTTACTGGTCTTTAATGACACAAAAGTAATCCCAGCGCGTCTTCACGGGAAAAAAGAGACTGGCGGCAATATTGAGATGCTCATCGAGCGCATAAGCGGCGATAAACAGGCATGGGTCCAAATTAGAGCCTCCAAGGTGCCCAAGACCGGAACCACCGTTCATATCCACAATAAAGCAGGCGAAACCTTCCCGGTTGAAATGATCGGCTACGACGGGAGATTCTATGAAGTGAGATTTCCCGAGAGCGTGTTTTCCCTGCTTGAGCGCTTTGGTGAACTCCCACTACCCCCTTATATTGAGCATCAACCAGATGCGCAAGATGCCAATCGCTATCAAACAGTGCTTGCTAAAAATCCTGGCGCTGTCGCTGCGCCTACAGCAGGCCTACACTTTGATGAGGCCATTCTCAATCAAATTCGCGAGCTTGGAGCCAAACAGACTAGCGTTACCCTTCACGTGGGCGCTGGGACCTTCACCCCAGTTCGTGAGGAAGACCTTAGTAAACATCAAATGCACTATGAATGGTTTTCTATTCCAGAGGAAACTCTAGAAGCCATTGAAGAGACCCATCGCAAAGGCGGTAGAGTCATTGCTGTAGGTACAACCAGTTTGCGGGCACTCGAGAGTTACGCGTCAACCCACCAGAAAAGCGGTGAAACCAATTTGTTTATTACCCCTGGCTATGTATTTAAAATAGTCGATTGCTTGCTCACCAATTTTCATCTACCCAAATCCACCCTACTCATGTTGGTCAGTGCGTTTGCTGGCGTTGGCAATATTCGCAACGCCTATCAACATGCCATTCAAAATGAATATCGTTTTTTCAGCTACGGCGATGCGATGTTCTTAAGTCGCCTTCACCATCCAAACTCATGACTAAACCCGTTCATTTCAATATCCTGGCTCGGGATTCCCAAACCCCTGCACGCCTTGGTCAACTTGACCTGCCGCATGGTAGCGTGCAAACCCCAATCTTCATGCCCGTCGGGACCTACGGCACAGTAAAAGCCATGACCCCACGAGATTTGAACGAGGCCAAAGCACAAATCATCCTGGGCAATACTTTTCACTTATGGCTCCGGCCAGGCTTAGATGTCATCAAAAAACATGGCGGCCTGCATCGCTTCATGGGCTGGAATAAGCCAATCTTGACTGACTCTGGGGGTTTTCAGGTATTTAGCCTAGGCGCCCTTCGAAAAATCTCCGAGGAAGGCGTAACCTTCGCCTCCCCTATTAATGGCGATAAGTTATTCATGTCGCCAGAAGTATCCATGGAAATTCAGGCGGTTCTCAATAGCGATATCGCTATGCAGTTTGATGAGTGCACTCCCTATGAAATCAAAGGGCAACCCACCACCGAAAAGACAGCGCGCGCTTCACTGGAAATGTCCTTGCGCTGGGGTGACCGCTCCTTAAAGCGCTTTCGAGAATTAGAGACTGGCAACGGCCTTTTTGGCATCGTCCAAGGTGGCATGTTTGAGAGCCTGCGTGAATTTTCACTGGACGCAGTCAGTCAACAAGGCTTTGATGGCATCGCCATCGGTGGCTTATCGGTTGGAGAACCCAAGCCAGAGTTTGAGCGCATCCTGAACTTTACTGCCCCCAAACTTCCTGAACATATGCCCCATTACTTAATGGGCGTTGGAACTCCGGAAGACCTCATGTTAGGTGTCAGCCTAGGCATTGATATGTTCGACTGCGTCATGCCAACTCGGAATGCACGGAATGGCTGGCTATTTACCCGCTTTGGTGACCTCAAATTACGCAATTCTGGCTACAAGGATGACGACCGCCCCCTTGACCCCACTTGCGCCTGCTACACCTGCCAAAACTTCACCAGATCCTATCTAAACCACCTTCAAAAGGCGAATGAGATTCTCGGATCGCAGCTCAATACCATCCATAACCTGTCCTATTACCTTCAACTCATGGAAGAAGTGCGAGAGGCCCTGTCAAAGGATCGTTTTAGCGCATATCGCGAGGAATTTCATCGGAATCGCCAACGCGGTGTAGAGCCTGGACAGGATTAATAGCCCTACAGCGGCAAATCAGCCCTCCAAGCCCCATACGGTTTAGAATTGCGGGTTTACGGCTTTACTTAAAAAGCCTAAAACTGAAGCAGTTTCCAATTGGTAATTAATGGAGGTTTTGTATGTGGATTAGTAACGCATTTGCCCAGGCTCCAGCCGCGGGTGCAGATTCTGGCGGCTTAATGAGCTTCCTTCCCCTGATTTTGATGTTTGCAGTGTTGTACTTCATCATGATTCGCCCACAAATGAAGCGTCAAAAAGAAACTAAAGCCATGCTTGAGGCTTTGGCAGTTGGTGATGAAGTGGTTACTGTTGGCGGCATCATTGGCAAAGTAACCGCACTCAAAGATCAAGTTGTTACTGTTGAAATTTCTGCTGGTACTGAAGTGCAAATGCAAAAAGGTGCCATCACAACAGTATTGCCAAAGGGCTCACTGAAGTCTGCTTAATACGCTTGTTTAAAAGTATCTCAATATGAATCGCTACCCTGCCTGGAAATACATAGTCATCCTGTTTGCTTTATTGATCGGGGGACTATATTCATTGCCCAATTTCTACGGAGAGGCCCCAGCGGTTCAAGTCTCGTCCGCCAAACCAACCATCAAGGTTGATTTGGCGACACAGTCTCGAGTCGAAAAGATTCTGGCTGATGAGAGTATCAGCAACACCGGCATCTTCTTTGAGTCTGCAGGTAATGTAGGTTCAATCAAAATTCGATTCAACAACACTGATATTCAATTGCGCGCGCGCGACCTATTGCAACAAAAATTGAATGCTGATCAAAATGATCCTAATTTCACCGTTGCACTTAACCTTCTTTCCAATACCCCTGGATGGCTCAATGCCATCAATGCCCTACCCATGCCACTTGGCCTTGACTTACGTGGCGGGGTCTACTTCCTATTGCAAGTAGATATGAAAGGTGCCGTACAAAAGAAAGTGACCTCGCTGGCAACTGACGTTCGTGTTCAGTTGCGTGATAAATCTATTCGTCACCAAGGGATTGAACGCGGACAAGATACTGTAACTATCAGCTTTGGTAGTACGGAAGAAGCAGAAAAGGCACGCTCAGTCTTGACGAGCAGTCAACCGGAGTTGACCTGGCAAATTAAACCAACCGGTCTTTCACCAAAACTGGTTGGGGAATTTAAACCTGTAGCCCTCAAAGAAATTCAGGATAACGCCGTCAAGCAAAACATCATCACTCTAAATAAGCGCGTGAATGAATTGGCAGTGAAAGAGCCTGTTATCCAACAACAAGGTGCAGAGCGTATCGTTGTTCAATTACCAGGCGTGCAAGATACTGCTCGCGCCAAGGACATCATTGGCCGCACCGCAACTCTCGAGTCAAGATTGGCTGACCCCATCGTTTCAACCATTGCGATTGGTGAAACACCGCCTCCCGGCATGGATGTTTTCCGCTTTGGAGAGACCCGCCAGGGCGTATTTAAAAAGTCTGTAATTTTCAGCGGCGATCGCATTACCGATGCAAGCGCTGGCTTTGATCAAAATCAACGCCCTGCCGTGAACATTTCATTAGATGCTGCGGGTGGTCGCGTAATGCAAGAAGTCACTCGTGAAAATATTGGCAAGCCAATGGGGATGATCTTGTTTGAAAAAGGCAAAGGTGAAGTCTTAACCATTGCCACCATTCAAAGTGAATTTGGCTCTAAGTTTCAAATCACTGGCCAACCTACTACTGAAAGCGCAAATGACTTAGCGCTCTTGTTGCGCGCAGGATCCCTAGCAGCACCAATGGAAATTATTGAGGAGCGCACTATTGGTCCTAGCCTGGGCGCCGAGAATATTGAAAAGGGTTTTAAATCCCTCATCATTGGTTTTGCAGCCATTGCGGTATTTATGATGGCCTACTACATGCTCTTTGGCACTTTCTCTGTAGTCGCTTTAGCAGTGAACTTATTGCTCTTGATTTCTGTTCTATCGATGCTACAAGCCACCCTCACCTTACCCGGCATCGCAGCGATGGCACTGGCACTTGGCATGGCGATTGACTCCAACGTCTTGATCAATGAGCGTATTCGTGAAGAATTACGCAATGGAGCATCCCCTCAAACCGCAATTGCAGTAGGTTTTGATAAGGCATGGGCAACCATTTTAGATTCGAACGTCACCACCTTGATTGCCGGTCTGGCATTACTTGCATTCGGTTCTGGCCCCATCAAAGGGTTTGCGGTAGTTCACTGTCTTGGCATTCTGACTTCGATGTTCTCAGCAGTCTTCTTCTCGCGCGGCCTAGTGAACCTCTGGTACGGCAGAGGTAAGAAAGTTCAAAAACTCGCTATTGGCCAAGTTTGGCGCCCACAGGAGAAATAAGCCATGGAATTTTTCCGAATCAAAAAAGACATTCCTTTCATGCGCCATGCTTTGGCGCTCAATGCAGTGTCTTTAATTACTTTCTTGGCCGCCGTTTTCTTCCTGTGGCATAACGGCCTTCATCTTTCTATTGAATTTACTGGTGGCACGGTGATGGAAGTCACCTATCCACAAACAGCACCGCTCGATTCGATTCGCGCCAACGTGGAAAAACTCGGATACTCCGACACACAAATTCAAAACTTTGGCAGTTCTCGCGACGTTATGATTCGCTTGCCACTGCAAAAAGATGCTGAAGGAAAGATGATTTCCTCTGCTGATCAAAGTGCAGCAGTGATGAAGGCTTTAGATCCTCAGACCTCAGGGGTCAAACTTCAGCGCGTTGAGTTTGTGGGCCCGCAGGTAGGTCAAGAATTGGCCCTGGATGGCTTAAAAGCGTTGATATTTGTGATTATCGGCATTGTGGTGTATCTCTCATTCCGCTTTGAGTGGAAATTTGCACTTGCCGGCATCATCGCGAACTTGCATGACATTGTCATCATCTTGGGCTTCTTTGCATTCTTCCAATGGGAGTTTTCACTCTCTGTATTGGCTGCAGTACTGGCTGTTCTGGGTTACTCGGTAAACGAGTCTGTGGTGATCTTTGACCGCATTCGCGAGAACTTCCGCAAATACCGCAAAATGAATACGCGTGAAATTATTGATAACGCGATTACTAGCACTATTAGCCGCACCGTCATTACTCACGGCAGCACCGAAATGATGGTCTTGGCTATGCTCATTTTTGGTGGGCCGACTCTGTTTTACTTCGCCCTAGCCTTAACCATCGGTATTTTGTTTGGTATCTACTCTTCCGTATTCGTAGCGGCAGCCCTAGCCATGTGGCTTGGTGTCACACGTGAAGACTTAGTGAAGGGTGAGCGCAAACCAGATGATCAGGCGCGCAATGATGACCCCAACTTTGGGGCGCAAGTCTAAGTTTTCACTTAGCAGTTAATTTAACGTGAAATTCTGATGCTCAAGGGCGGCCAATATTTTTTTGGTCGCACCTTGATGAGTAGTAGCGTAAATTTTTGCAGCATCCGCCATCTTTGCCAGCTCGGTAGGGTTGGACAAAATTAGTTTTAAGGATTCCATCAAAGCAATTGGCTCGCTGAGCAACAGCTCACCTTGAATACGCTTAGCCGCACCCATTGCAATAGCATCAAGAGCGGCCTGCTGAAAGTTATAGGTGTGTTCGCCCAACAACACCGGACAGCCAGCAGCGCACGCCTCAATCAAATTCTGACCACCAAATGGTAAAAGGCTACCTCCCATAATTACTAAATCGGCAGCGCTGTAATACATGGCCATCTCACCCATAGAATCGCCGAGAATGACCTCAAGATCCATATCTACCTTGGGGACTTTATTCCACTCAGAACGGCGCCTAAACTTTAAACCCGAACTGAGAATATGGCTCGCCACCTCAGAGAAGCGCTCTGGATGACGCGGCACCATACAAAGCAATGGCGCGCTTGCAAAAGCATTACTCCGCAATAAGTCTTTCCAGGCACTCAAAATTAATTCTTCTTCACCATCACGCGTGCTTGCAGCGCAAACCATAAAGCGCCCAGTTGCATGGAGCTCTTGCCTCCACAATTTCCCGTCTTGAACTAAAGTCGCATTCAAGGGAACATCAAACTTCAGATTACCAACAACCTCAACTTGCTTCACACCTAAGCTACGATAACGCTGCGCATCAAGTTCAGTTTGCGCCAAAATGCCAGCAAAAGCCTGAAATAGGGATCGTCCTGCACTCCCAAATAGATTGACCCGACGAGCACTTCGCTCAGATAAGCGAGCATTTACCAAAAACAATGGCAAACCAATTTCCGCACAATAAAACACTACGGTAGGCCATGCCTCGGTTTCCATAAATAAGCCTAACTTAGGCTTGAAAGTACGCATGAAATTGGCAACAGACCAGCACAGGTCGTAGGGTAAATAAGCTTGGCGCAATTGGCCTGAAGCGATTCCTTCGGCAAATAGGGTGGCGCCAGTCAAGCGACCATTCAGAGTCATATGCGTGAGTAATACTTTCTCGCCACGCTCCAAATAAGCCTCGATGAGGGGCTGAGCAGCCCTTGTCTCGCCTACGGATACAGCATGAACCCAAATGGCATTCTGCTGTACAGAACTTCCATAGGAAAAACCAAGGCGTTCAGAAAAATGGTGGAGGTATTGGCTAGAGTGGCGAGTACGCCAAGCAAGACGAATAAATGCAAAAGGCAAAAGGAAATGCCAAAGCAGTTGATATATAGCAAACCAGAACTTGGGGCGAACACCATATTGAGAATCTTGCGGTGCGCGCCCGAGGTTTGGAATCAAACTCACTTTTTGAGACGTTCGGTCAATTCGACCGCCTTACCTAAATACGAAGAAGGAGTCATCTCGAGCAATAATGTTTTTGCATCATCTGGAATTTTTAATCCTCGAATAAAAACTTGAAGATCTTCTTTATTGATACCCTTGCCACGAGTCAACTCTTTAAGTTGCTCATAGGGATTCTCAATGCCATAGCGACGCATAACGGTTTGCACTGGTTCAGCCAGCACTTCCCAACATTCATCCAAATCAGCAGCAATCGCGGCATGATTCACCTCTAGCTTACCTAGCCCACGCAAGGCACTGTCATACGCCAATACGCTATGTCCAAAAGCTGGGCCTAGATTGCGCAGTACCGTGGAATCAGTGAGATCGCGTTGCCAACGAGAGATTGGCAATTTTTCAGCTAAATGGCGCAACAAAGCATTCGCCACACCCAGATTACCTTCCGAGTTTTCAAAATCGATTGGATTCACCTTATGTGGCATGGTCGAGGAGCCGATTTCACCAGCCTTCGTGCGTTGCTTAAAGTAACCAATCGAAATGTAAGCCCAGAAGTCACGATCCATATCTAAGAGAATCGTATTGGCGCGGGCAATGGCATCAAACAACTCCGCCATCCCATCATGCGGCTCAATTTGAATAGTGTAGGGATTAAAAGTCAGACCCAAACGCTTCTCCACTACATTTTTGGAAAAATTTTCCCAATCAAAATGAGGGTAGGCAGAGAGGTGGGCGTTGTAATTACCAACCGCACCGTTCATCTTGCCCAACAAAGGAACAGCTGCGATCGCTGCGATCGCACGCTCCAAGCGTTTAGCGATATTAGCTAACTCCTTACCTAAAGTACTAGGTGAGGCCGGCTGCCCATGAGTGCGCGATAGCAAAGGCACCTTGGCATTGTCAATTGCCATCTGCGTTAATACAGAAAGTACTTTTCTGAGCTGCGGCAAGAGCACTTCATCGCGCGCACCACGCAACATCAAGCCATGGGAGGTATTGTTGATATCTTCTGAGGTACAGGCGAAGTGAATAAACTCACTGGCTTTTAATAAATCAGGGCGACCAGATACTTTCTCCTTTAGGAAGTATTCAACCGCCTTGACGTCATGATTGGTTACTGCTTCGATGTCTTTAATGCGTTGCGCATCAGCATCGGAAAAGTTTTCTGGCAACGCTAGTAAAAATGCTTCATCCGCTGGGCTAATTTTTGGTACATCAGGCAAACCTGCGGCAGCTAAAGCTAAAAGCCAATGAATTTCCACAAATACCCGCTGACGCATAAATGCAGCTTCTGAAAGCCAAGGTCTAAGAGCATCTAATTTTCCGGCGTAACGGCCGTCTAAGGGGGAAAGTGCGTTAAGAGTGGAAAGCGGCTGACTCACGAGTATTGCCTTTATATGGAATATGTCAATAAAGACTGATTTTAATCGTTCTTCAGTGTCAAGCCTTTTTAGGCAGGCATGGCTATACTTAACTCCATGAAACTCATCGGATCCCTCACTAGCCCATATGTACGCAAGGTACGCATCGTTTTCCTGGAGAAAAAGGTAGATGTTGACCTAGAACTCGAAAATGTCTGGGCTGCAGACACAAAAATCGCTCTTAACAACCCATTAGGCAAGGTTCCCTGCCTGCTTTTAGAGGATGGTGAGGCAATCTATGACTCTCGCGTGATTGCCGAGTATGTGGATACGCTGAGCCCCTTAGGCAAGCTCATTCCAACCAACAGTCGCGAACGGGCTTCGGTAAAAACCTGGGAAACGCTGGCAGACGGGATTTTGGATGCTGGAATTTTGGCGCGCCTTGAGGCCACCCTAAGACCCACTGAGCAACAAAGTCCAATGTGGGTTGATCGTCAAATGGGAAAGATCGACGCTGCCCTCGCTCAAATGGCATCTCAATTGGGGCAAAACGCTTGGTGTCACGGCAATCAAATGACTTTGGCTGATATCGCTGTGGGTTGCGCGCTCGGATATCTCCTATTTCGTTTTCCAAGCATTCAGTGGCAGACTAAGTACTCTAACTTAGATACCCTGTATCAAAAATTAATGCAAAGGACTTCATTCATTGAGACCGCGCCACCAGTAGCGTAAACAAGCAACTAGATAATGAAATCTTAGGCGGAAATAATCCCACCGCCTAAGCAAATATCACCATCATATAAAACGGCAGATTGGCCTGGGGTCACTGCCCACTGAGCCTCTGGAAAGGTTAATTCAAAACTGACAATTCCCTGGGTTCCGGCGCTAAACGTGCATGGCGCATCCGTTTGTCGATAGCGCGTTTTTGCAGAGTACTGACCTGGCTTAGGCGCCGCACCATCAATCCAACTAGCATCAATTGCGGACAGTTGATTAGCCAACAGCCATGGGTGCTCATGGCCTTGCGCAACATATAAAGTGTTATTGGCAACATCTTTGCGAGCCACATACCAAGCATCACCATTACCGTCTTGGCTACCACCCAATCCAATCCCCTTGCGCTGACCCAGTGTAAAGAACGCAAGCCCCATATGCTCCCCAACGGTTTTACCTTCCGGAGTTTTGATGGGCCCTGGAGTACGGGGCAAGTAGCGATTTAAGAATTCACGGAAGGGGCGCTCGCCAATAAAACAAATCCCGGTAGAGTCTTTTTTGCGGGCATTATGCAGACCAATTTGCTCGGCAATCTTGCGAACTTCCGTTTTAGGAATTTCCCCCAAAGGAAAGAGAACGTTCGCTAACTGACTCTGAGTAAGGCGATGCAAGAAGTAGCTTTGGTCTTTGCTGGCGTCGAGGGCTTTTAACAGCTGCACCCTACTGCCCCCATGACGAACCCGAGCATAGTGGCCGGTTGCGATCGCATCGGCACCCAAACTCATGGCGTGATCCAAAAAGGCCTTGAACTTAATTTCCGCATTGCACAATACATCAGGGTTTGGCGTTCTACCAGCAGCATACTCACGTAGAAATTCAGCAAAAACACGCTCCCAGTACTCGGCGGCAAAGTTAACCGCCTCTACATCAATACCAATTAAATCCGCGACTGAAACCACATCAAGCCAGTCTTGACGTGCGGAGCAATACTCGTCGTTATCGTCATCCTCCCAATTTTTCATAAAAAGGCCAATAACCTCATAACCTTGCTGCTTGAGCATCCAAGCAGCCACGGATGAATCCACCCCTCCAGACATCCCAATGACGACTTTAGATGGCTTTGAGGCAGGTATTGCTGAAGAATTGAGCGGGATCATCAAAAAATGCGAGAATTCAATATAAGCTGAAAACCCCATTGTAGAAGTCTTGCTCCAAATTTACGAGATTTAGAGCAAAACCTAATAAATGGCGTTAATGGTAAATAGATAGGCAGTTTTTTACCTATCTCACTAAAATAGATTTTTCGAAAAATTTGCATTTGGAGACATGCCATGCGCATAGGAGTACCGCTGGAAATCAGGCCTGGGGAAACCCGCGTTGCCGCCACCCCAGAAACCGTCAAGAAACTGATTGGCCAAGGTCACACAGTCGTTATTCAAAAGGATGCTGGCGTACGCGCTAGCCAACCCGATTCAGCCTATGAAGCGGTTGGCGCAACCATTGGTAGCCCAGCTGATGCTTTTGGCGCAGAGATCATTCTCACAGTACGTGCACCAGAACCAGCGCAGCTTAAGCAAATTAAATCTGGCAGCGTACTCATTGGCATGCTCGATCCATTTGATAGTGACAATATTGCTGCCATGGCTAGTCAAGGTGTGACCGCATTCTCTCTAGAAGCAGCGCCACGCACTACACGTGCGCAAAGTATGGACGTCTTGTCATCACAAGCAAATATCGCAGGCTACAAAGCAGTGATGGTTGCAGCCAACGAATATCAACGTTTCATGCCAATGCTGATGACTGCTGCGGGAACGGTTAAAGCGGCTCGCGTATTAATTTTGGGTGCGGGTGTTGCAGGCTTACAAGCCATCGCAACTGCCAAGCGTTTGGGCGCTGTGATTGAGGCCTCTGATGTACGCCCTGCCGCCAAAGAGCAAATTGAATCCCTTGGCGCTAAGTTTGTTGATGTCCCTTATGAAACTGATGAAGAGCGTGAAATCGCTCAAGGCGTAGGTGGATATGCCCGTCCAATGCCTGAAGCATGGATGAAGCGTCAAGCCGCACTCGTTGCAGAACGCGCTCAGCAAGCAGACATCGTGATTACCACCGCCCTCATCCCTGGACGCAAACCGCCAGTCTTGTTGCACAGCGATACTGTAGCCAATATGAAGCCCGGCTCAATCGTGATCGACTTGGCAGCAGGTCGAGGAGATAACGGCTCAGGTAACTGCCCCCTGACTCAAGCGGACAAAATCGTTGAGGTAAATGGTGTGAAGATTATTGGCTACACCAACTTGGCGAGCATGGTTGCTGCAGATGCCTCCGCTTTATATGCGCGCAACTTACTCGACTTCATGAAGCTCATCGTAGATAAAGAAGCGAAATTAGTGATCCCTAGTGATGACGATATCGTTACCGCCTGTTTAATGTGTCGCGATGGCCAAGCCGTCCGTAAAAACTAATAGAAATCTTTTCGAAGGAAACATCATGGATCTCGCTGCTTTTCAAAGCATCCTTACAGTCCAAAACATCACCGTGTTTGTTCTGGCTATTTTTGTCGGTTACCACGTGGTTTGGAATGTCACCCCCGCTCTTCATACCCCGCTGATGGCCGTTACCAACGCCATCTCCGGAATTATTATTGTGGGTGCCCTCTTGCAAACTGAAGTTATTGGCGGCGATGAAATCACCCTCACCAGCATCATTGGTGCAGTTGCGGTCTTCTTAGCCTCAATCAATATTTTTGGTGGCTTTATGGTTACTCGCCGTATGCTTGAAATGTTCAAGAAAAAAGCCCCCAAGGCTGATGCGGCTGGGACTAAATAAAAACTAGAACAAGATCTATATAGAGACCACAATAATGTCAAACATCACAGCAATTTCTTATCTCATTTCATCGGTATTGTTCATCCTCGCTCTGCGCGGACTGTCGTCACCAACCACATCCCGCCAAGGCAATACCTTTGGCATGATCGGCATGTTGCTGGCTGTCATTACTACTTTCATGATTCCCGACTTTAAGCCAGCATTCTCATTGATTATTGGCGCTATCGTTGGTGGCGCGATCATTGGAACACTGGCAGCTAAGCGCGTTCAGATGACCAAGATGCCAGAGCTTGTAGCACTGATGCACTCCTTTGTTGGTTTGTCAGCAGTGTTGATCGCCATTGCAGCGGTATACAACCCAGCTCATGACCATACAGGCGCACAAAAGATTGAACTCTTTATTGGCGCGTTTATTGGTGCAATTACTTTTACCGCCTCCGTCATTGCTTTTGGAAAATTATCAGGCAAGGTTAGCGGTAAGCCAGTGACGTTTGCTGGTCAGCATTTACTCAACCTTATTCTTGCTATTGGCATGGTTTCTGGTGGTGTCATTTACTTCATGACAGGCAGTCATGAAGCATTCCTCGTCATGTGTGCGATTGCTTTGGTGTTAGGCGTAACCTTGATCATCCCAATCGGTGGTGCAGATATGCCAGTAGTGGTATCCATGCTGAACAGTTATTCTGGTTGGGCTGCTGCTGGTATTGGCTTCACACTTAACAATCCCGTATTGATTATTGCTGGCGCTTGCGTAGGCTCATCTGGTGCGATCCTGTCTTACATTATGTGTAAGGCAATGAACCGCTCCATCCTTGCGGTGCTTCTTGGTGGTTTTGGTGCCGAAGCTGCTGCAGGCGGTGGTGATGATGGCGGTCCAAAGAATTACAAAACTGGCTCCCCAGAAGATGCAGCTTTCCTCATGGAAAATGCAGATACTGTTGTGATCGTTCCTGGCTACGGCTTAGCAGTAGCGCGCGCTCAACACGCTCTAAAAGAGTTAACCGAAAAACTAACTCATCATGGCGTGACTGTGAAGTATGCGATTCACCCAGTTGCAGGTCGTATGCCTGGCCACATGAACGTGCTTTTAGCTGAAGCTGAAGTGCCATATGATCAAGTGTTTGAGATGGAAGACATCAATAGCGACTTTGGTCAAGCTGACGTTGTTCTTGTACTTGGTGCCAACGACGTAGTTAATCCTGCAGCCCGCACACCAGGTAGCCCAATTTTTGGAATGCCAATTTTGGAAGCGTTTAAGGCTAAAACCATTATTGTGAACAAGCGTTCCATGGCTGCAGGCTATGCCGGCCTTGATAACGAACTGTTCTACATGGATAAAACGATGATGGTCTTCGGTGATGCGAAGAAGGTTGTTGAGGATATGGTCAAAGCTGTTTCTTAAACTCTATGTGACTCAGATTAATCAACCGCCTTCGGGCGGTTTTTTATTGGGTTGGCTACAGAAACAAGCACTAGATAAAGACAGTCACTAAAGATGGTGACATCCAGCCAGATTAACTGTCGACGCCCTAATAAAAAACGCCTGGTCTTTTGAACCAGGCGTTTTAGTTTCTACAGCAGAATGGCTGAGGAAATGTACGGCTATTACATCATGCCGCCCATACCACCCATACCGCCCATACCACCCATATCAGGCATGCCGCCACCAGCAGACTCATCCTTAGGGGCTTCGCAGATTGCGCAATCCGTTGTCAACAACAGGGCTGCAACAGAGGCTGCATTAACCAATGCAGTTTTTGTTACCTTAGTTGGATCGATTACACCCTGAGCTACGAGGTCGCCATACTCACCAGTAGCTGCGTTGTAGCCGTTATTGCCCTTGCTAGCCAATACTGCATTGACAACTACGCTAGCTTCATCGCCAGCATTAGAAACGATGATGCGAATTGGCTCTTCCATTGCGCGTAATACGATATTAATACCAGCATCTTGATCGGCGTTGTCGCCTTTCAAGCCTTTGATGCCCTGCATTGCACGTAACAAAGCAACTCCACCGCCAGGAACAATACCCTCTTCAACCGCTGCACGAGTTGCATGCAATGCGTCATCAACACGGTCTTTCTTTTCCTTCATTTCGACTTCAGTAGCTGCGCCAACACGAATCACCGCAACACCGCCTGCCAACTTGGCAACACGCTCTTGCAATTTCTCTTTGTCATAGTCGCTAGTCGCTTCTTCGATCTGAACGCGAATGTTTTTCACGCGCGCTTCGATTGCTTTAGCATCGCCACTACCGTCAATGATGATGGTGTTTTCTTTACCTACTTCGATACGCTTAGCCTGACCTAAGTGCTCAAGAGTTGTCTTCTCGAGTGTGAGGCCGATTTCTTCAGCGATCACAGTACCACCAGTCAAAATCGCGATATCCTCCAACATCGCCTTACGACGATCACCAAAGCCCGGAGCTTTAACAGCACAAGTCTTGATAATGCCGCGGATGTTATTTACAACTAAAGTTGCCAAGGCTTCGCCTTCAACATCTTCAGCAATAATCAATAATGGGCGGCCAGACTTTGCCACTTGCTCAAGTACTGGGAGTAAATCACGGATATTGCTAACTTTCTTATCAAACAAGAGAACGTATGGGCTTTCCAATACGGCAACTTGCTTCTCAGGCTGATTGATGAAGTAAGGAGAGAGGTAACCGCGGTCAAACTGCATACCCTCAACTACTTCGAGCTCATCTTCTAATGACTTGCCATCTTCAACAGTGATCACACCTTCTTTGCCCACTTTTTCCATCGCTTCAGCAATACGCTGACCAATGCTTTGGTCGCTGTTTGCTGAAATAGAGCCCACTTGAGCGATCTCTTTAGTAGTGGTACATGGCTTACTGATTTTCTTCAACTCTTCGATTGCAGCTGTAACAGCCTTATCAATACCACGCTTCAAGTCCATTGGGTTGTGACCTGAAACTACATACTTCATGCCTTCACGAACGATGGACTGAGCCAATACAGTAGCGGTTGTTGTACCGTCACCAGCGATGTCATTGGTTTTAGAAGCAACTTCTTTCACCATCTGAGCACCCATGTTCTGGAGCTTGTCTTTGAGTTCAATTTCTTTTGCTACAGACACACCATCCTTAGTGATGGTTGGGCCACCAAATGAACGCTCGATAACTACATTGCGACCTTTTGGTCCCAAAGTTGTTTTTACAGCGTTCGCAAGAATATTTACACCCTCCACCATTTTGGTGCGGGCGTTATCTCCAAATACAACGTCTTTTGCTGCCATGATTGAATTCCTTTCTTAGGTACCGATTACTTCTGTACAACAGCCATGATGTCTTCTTCGCGCATTACGAGAAGCTCATCGCTGCCAACCTTAACTGTTTGACCTGCATATTTGCCGAACAGCACGCGATCGCCAACTTTGACATCAGGTGCATTCAACTTACCGCTGTCATCACGCTTACCTGGTCCAACTGCCAGCACTTCACCTTGATCAGGCTTTTCAGCGGCAGCATCGGGAATGATGATTCCAGAGGCAGTTTTTGATTCTTGATCCAAACGTTTGATGATTACGCGATCGTGTAAAGGACGCAGATTCATTCCTTCTCCTATGTTAGTAAGTGTTAACTAATTAAAAAACCAATAAAAATCAATATGTTGCATTCTCATTTCACCTGAGGCTCTGATTTTGAAGCCTAAAAAAGCTGTTTTAGCACTCAAGTGTAGGGAGTGCTGATTATATATGCCTGATTCTAGGAATTTCAAGAGTGGAAAGTTTTAAATTCTGTAGAACCCCATTTTCTATAATGGAAACTAGTAGGCAAATTCCTACAAATAAATAAGTCTTAAGCCCTTACTACTCCATTCCGTCCTGCCTAGACTGGACAGTCACTGATTGGAGATTGCTGATGAGCCCGAAATCCCGGCTGTACACGCTTGTAAAGGCTTGGAAGGATAAACCCTTCCAAGAAGTGCGCGATGCATGTGGCGAGCCTTGGCTTGGCCTAAGTAGCGTAGCGCTAGAAGAACACCAATCCTGGTCCAAGCGACAAGCGATTAGTTTCGAACCCATCTTTAACGCACAAGGATCAAGACTAACGAACTCTTTATATAGGCCATTACTCAATGCTACTGATACGCAATTCCTCAGATTATTCATGGAGGGTCTTGATGCAATTGCGTATTGGTATCGCAGTGGCCGCTTCATTCCAGGCATATTGCCAGCCCCAGCTCCACTGATAAGCATCGCTGAATGCGTGGATGCCTTGAGTGACCTTATTTTAAATTGTCGCTTGCCTGTTGGTCTCGTTAGCCTTGGAGTGCAACTAGCAAAAGACTCTGACTTCACAGACCCCTGCAAAGAAGGTTTGTTGCGTATGCGCCGACTTGGTGTTTCGCTTCACTTAATGAATTTCACGGGAACACAAGTCCAAATGAATTTGATAGAAGAGATGCGTCCTGAGGGAATGCACATCGACATGAGCCTACTTCGAGATAACAGCCTGCCAATCGCGTGCATATCGCAGGCAAAAAAGCAGCAAAGCCAGTTGTATGCCAGCAATATCACTTTAGTGAAAGATCTTGAAAATGCTCAAACCATAAGTGCCGATCACTGCTACGGAGGACTCATGATGCCGCCATTGAGCCGTCATCAAACTTTACATATCAGCGATAGCCGTATCGCTAAAGCCATTTTTTCGCTGCACCCTCATAAAAACCAAAATGGAGACAAAAAATGAGAAAACGTGTGATGTTGGTAGATGATCATCCAGCTATGTTGATGGCATTAAAAAGCATGCTTCAGGATCAGTTGCTTTTTGAAATCGTTGGACAGGCAATGAATGGGGAGGAATGCTTACGCTCAATGAAGGAGGCGAATCCCAATATGATCATCTTAGATCTTGATATGCCCAAAACAGATGGGTTTGACGTGATCCGGAGAATAAGCCTAATGCATCCCGATACTCGCATTCTCGTTTTATCCAGCCTAGATGAAGCTGTTTATGGTGGCAGAGTGAGATCCCTGGGCGCACATGGCTTTGTTAATAAAACTGCCGGTGCAGATGTCATTCTGGCAGCGTGTGTTGCCATATCGCAGGGATATACCTTCTTTACCCATGGGAAAAATGGCAATACCTCCTTGAGTGATAGTGACAAATTAGCACTCATATCCGATAGAGAGCTTCAAGTAATGAAATATCTTGGCAAAGGAAATACTAACCAGCAGATATCAGACTTATTACATATCAGCAATAAAACCGTTGCAACTTACAAAACAAGAGTCTTTGACAAGTTGGGCATTAACAATATTGCTGATTTGATTTTGTTCTGCCGTATTAATCACATTATCGAAAGCTAACTCTAGGAATGCATCGATTCATATTAAAAAGTATTCTTTTAATCTGCTGGAATTGCGGGGAGGTCTCCCATGCTGAACCTTTTAATGCCACAGAAAAATTATGGATCGATGCCAACCCTATCGTACGATTTAGCATTCATGAAAAGTATGCGCCCTACCTAAGCGAGTCTGGTAATTTAGGTAAGGCCGGCGTCTTCAAAGGACTTTTATCAAAACTCGAAGGGTGCACTCGACAGCAATTTGTTCCGGTTTGGAGAAAATCAGATCAGGATGGATTAAGACAACTAGCCGATGGTGAAGTGAAATTTATCATCGATCCCCCACGAATTACTAATGAAGTATTGAAGTTTGGCACCCTCTCTGAATCGATATTTTGGGGGCAGGATGCGGTCATCACCAAAACTACTACAAGCTCAAACTTCAACGCTAATGAATCAAGAATTGCGCACTTTGATCGAGGGTTTGAGAACCCCCCAATAGGAGAATCGACTGAGAATATTCAAACTGATTCAGCGAGCAATTTACTTAAGGCACTCCTCAAAAATGATGTTGAGGCATTAGTTATGCCAATACGACTTGCACATCAATTGGTGCAGTCATTCAAAAATGAGGATTTAAAAGTGGATGGGCTCTATAACAGAGAACCATTTGCCTATCGTTGGCTCATCTCTCATCAAGACGAACCCCTGCAGAATGTATTAGCACATTTTCTTGCAGATTTAGATCCAATCGAATCTCGGAATCTTTTTACTTATAGTAACGAAAGCACGATAAATAGACCGACAACAAGCCATTTCTCATGGATCATCTCTGGACTACTACTCATCTTTGGAAGTTCATTATCCCTCTACCTACAAAGAAAATATTCTCACCAGAAGAGAACATCGCAAGAACTATTGCGCACAAAAGAATTAGCTGAAAAAGCGAATGCTGCTAAATCAGCTTTTCTAGCGACGATGAGTCATGAGATCCGAACATCAATGAACGCAATACTTGGTGTACAAGAACTCCTTTTGGGAAGCGCGCAATTTCCTAAAAAAGATAAAACCTTATTAAAAAGTGCGCAAGCATCGGCTGAATCTCTCTTAGGAATGTTGAACCAAGTTCTGGATATTTCAAAGATTGAAGCTGGAAAGCTTACGCTTAACCTAGAGCCCTGCAATCTTCATCAATTAACCATGGATATTTATGCGGCATTTTCTACGGTTGCCGAAAAGCACAATCTACTTTTGCATCTTTCGATAGATCCTAGAATTGCTGAAGCATTGATGATTGACTCTCTGCGTCTTAGGCAGGTATTGCAGAACTTGCTGAGCAATGCGATTAAATTCACAAACCAAGGTGAGATCTACTTCTCAATTACTGTTATAGCTGATGACCACGCTGGTCAACTCATTGAGTTTAGAGTGATTGATACTGGCGTTGGTATGGGGCCAGAGCAAATTGAATTAGCCTTACAGGCTTTTGAGCAAGTGATCTCAACTCAAGACTCCCATTGCTCCGAACAAATACAAGGGACGGGTTTGGGTCTCACTATTACCAACCATTTGGTGAACTCTATGAATAGCCACCTCTATTTTGAGAGCGCCCCCGGCTTTGGGAGCAATGTGCATTTTTCACTAGCACTACCAAGAACTAGTATGGCCGCCTCAAAAATTTCTTTCTTCGACTCTTTGGGGAAATCAACCAAAAAATTAATCCATAAAAAAGTCAAGGGAAGGGTCCACCAGATCCGCGCGCTAGTTGTTGAAGATCATCCGGCCAGCAGACAAATCCTCTCACTCCAGTTAGAGGCCCTAGGAGTTAATACGGTCGTTTGTGAAAATGCTCATGAAGCAACTAAGCTCATGAGTGAATGTCGCTTCGACCTCCTTATTACAGACCAATCTATGCCTGGCATGCAGGGATCGGAGCTAGCAAAACAGGTTAGGTCAAGCGGAAATGGAGATCTCATTATTATTGCCGTCACCGCAGATATTTACGCCCTAGACTCTCGCCATCAATTTTTATCCTCTGGCATGAATAGTGTCCTCATCAAACCCCTAAGCTTGAGTGCCCTAGAAAATGAGTTGCTGCGATATTTTGATTCGTCCAGCGCCGAATCAAGTGAATATTCTTTTGCAGCATTTAGTAACCTCATTCATGATGATCCAAAGCAAATCATTGTCATATTGGAAGAAATCCGTCGCGTCCATGATGATGCTTTACAGCAATTAAATTTCAGCCTCACTGGGACTGCAATTAATGAATCTCAATTCAATAGTCTCGTACATAAGGTCAAAGGAGGCGCGCAACTATTGCAAGCGTCTGGGTTTATTGAGGCATGCCAAGAACTAGAAGCTGACGGCCCACTCCATCAGCGAATTGAGCTATTTATTAAGCTACTCAATGAAGAAAATAAAAAGATCGAGTCTTATCAGAGGCGCTATCGTCAATAACGCGGAAATCTATCCAGATAGTCACATATCAGTTTATCCTTTAGGGAATGAGCGCTTGGAATTTCCCATACACAGCATATAAATTAGCCCAGGTTTTAACCATGGGCTTCATCATTTCCAATTCAGCATGGTCTGCCGACTTAGTATCCCAAGAAACCGCCTTGCAATATATCCCTAGGGACGTAGCATCAAGTCTTGATAAAAATCAAATTCCTAAAGATGCTATTAGCATCTCGGTTGTTGAAATTACGCCAGGACGTCCTGGAAAAGTCACAGCAAAAACAGAGTTAGATTGGCGCTCTACTCAAGCAATGAATCCCGCTTCAACCATGAAGCTTCTCACTACGCTCACTGGTCTGGATATTTTGGGACCTCGATATCGTTGGCGCACTAATCTCTACACGGATGGCCTCATTCAACAGGGAACCCTCAAGGGCAATATTTACCTTCAGGGCACAGGGGACCCAAAACTGGTTCCTGAAGAATTGGCCAAAATGATGAGGGCCTTACAAAACCTTGGCATCCAGAAGCTTGATGGTAATCTTGTGTTTGATAGAAGCGCATATGCCCCTGGGGTCATGGAACATAATACGATTGATGGCGAATCTTTACGCGCCTATAACGTACCTCCTGATCCTCTGTTATATGCTTTTCGAACCCTATCCTTTCAAATAGGAAAATCTCGCACTGCTGACTTCATTGATATTAGCTACACCCCTCCTCTTTCGCGCCTGAAAGTAAGTAATCAAATGCAGTTAGTAGATAAGGCATGCGATAGCTGGAAAAGCAACATTCGCTTTAATCTAGAGCCTGAGGGTACAAATGCCAATACCGAGCAAGCTCTTACCGCCCAATTCTCGGGAAGCTTCCCAAATACCTGTAAAGGGGTGAGCTATAACGTAGTTGCAATCGACGCTAATACATTCTTAACTCAAGGTTTTGCGGCCGCATGGGAGCTGGCCGGAGGAACCTGGGCACAAGCTCCAGCTGGAAGAGATGGTGCGGTTCCCATTAACGCAAGACCGCTACTTCAGTTTGAAGGAATCAATCTGGCCGATGATGTACAAGACATTAATAAATACTCAAACAATGTCATGGCACGCCAACTCCTTCTTACCTTGGCTTTGGAAAAAATGGGGAAGCCCGCAACTATTGAGAATGGTGAATTAGTTATTCGAGGTTGGCTTAAGGGTTTAGGACTGCAATTTCCAGAGCTCGTAATCGAAAATGGTTCCGGGCTTTCGCGAAATGAAACAATCTCCGCCAAAAATTTGAATCAAATATTGGTAGCCGCCCGAAATCTACCGGTAGGAGAGATTTTTTATAACAGCCTTCCCATTGCTGGATCCGATGGAACCATGAGAAATCGTCTTATGACCCATTTACGGAAATTTCTACATCTGAAGAAAAAACCAGAAGCTCGAATCAAAACTGGATCACTTGCCGATGTGAGAGCAATATCAGGCTATGTCATCAGTAAATCTGGAAAAATGTATGCCGTGACATCCTTCATTAACCACCCTAATGCTTGGAGAGGTTTAGAGGCGCATGATCAGCTATTGGCGTGGTTGCTAGATGATGGCCCAGAACCAAAACACGCACGCTGAAGTCTATCCCTTACACCATCCCACTCTTCGCCAGGCGGCGGCTCGGGCAGCAAAATTAAATCCCATCCCTGCTGATCTAGATCACGAAGAGTACGGTATAACTTACCTGCAAAGCCCACGCTATCACTTGGCACCAGAACTTCCTCAAAATGTACCGAAGGATGGCCATCCTCACCTAATGCGGAATCTGAATCCCATACGGCAACAGCAACGCGTGACTTGATATCTGGAAATTCGCTGAGCGCATCTAAGACTCTTCCCGGCGCATACAAACGTAATGGCGTAGTTGGAGCGTAATGAGCACGCAGACTACCCGAGACCCTTGGAATATCTACACCACCTTCAGCCGGAATGATTTCTCCTGGAAGAAATATTTTGATGCCAGTCTTTTCTAGAATCTCTCCTGGAGTAATGATTCCCGGTCTTAATAAAGTTGGGTGATCACTAGAAGACAAATCAACGATGGTCGATTCAATGCCAACCTGGCAATCGCCTCCATCCAAAACCATGAGATCTAACATCCCCTCAAATTCACTACGGACATCAGCTGCGCTAGTAGGCGACACTTTACCAAACCGATTAGCTGAAGGACCTACAATGCCCCCTTTGAATTTACGCAGGAGCTCTTGAGTGAGTGGGTGAGCCGGCGCACGAATTGCCACCGTCTCCTGACCGCCAGTTGCCTCAAGCGGAACACTTTTATCTTTTCTAAAAACTAAGGTGAGAGGGCCAGGCCAAAATGCATTCATTAGCTTGAGCGCATCTTCAGAGATATCCCTCACCCAGGGAGAAAGAACGGGTACCCAACCCACCTGAGCCTGATCAAATTTATCAGGAGCCGCCACATGAATAATGAGTGGATGATCAGCAGGCCGGCCTTTTGCGAGGAAGACCTTTTTGATAGCCTCGGGATTTTTTGCGTCTGCGCCTAGTCCGTAAACCGTTTCTGTTGGGAACGCCACAAGGCGCCCCTCACGCAAAGACTGCACTGCTTCATTGATTACTGCTGTAGATTGCAAAGAGCTACTATCGCTGGACATTTCTAGGGCTCGATCCCTAATTCAACAGCGACTGCTGCACAGTTTTGACGAGCTTGATTAATGGACTCGCCTAGGCAGTTAATATGCCCCATCTTTCGACCCATCCTCGGATCCGATTTTCCGTATAAATGCAGCTTGGCATCAGGATGAGAAAGTACTTGATTCCATGCCGGCTCTCTCGCCCGATCTTCACTTCCCTCAAACCAAAGATCGCCGAGTAAATTGAGCATCGAGACTGGGGCTAATAAACGAGTGTCGCCCAGCGGTAGACGAGCCATTGCCCTAACCTGCTGCTCAAACTGACTGCTCACGCAAGCATCCATAGTGTAGTGACCAGAATTATGCGGACGTGGGGCAATCTCGTTAGCGACGATATCGCCACTCTTGAGCACAAAAAATTCAACGCACAAAACACCGACATAATCGATCTTACGAATCAGCGCTTTGGCAGCCTCAATAATTTTCTTTTCTTGCGCAGGTTTCAGAGCTGGTGCTGGCACAGTAGAGGTATGCAAAATACCATCCCGGTGAATATTCTGAGAAACGGGATAAGCTACAACCGCATCATCGTATCCACGCACTACAAGCGCAGACACCTCAAAGTCTAAGTCCATCCGCTTTTCTAATACACAAGGAACTTTACCTAACTCAGCCCAGGCAGCCGCCAAGCTTGCGGGCTCATAAACGGTAATCTGACCCTTACCATCGTATCCCATGCGTGCAGTTTTCAAGATCCCAGGAAAAAGATCGGGCGCTGCATGCTCAATATCAGCATCATGCTCAATCACACAATAAGGCGCTGGGCCAATATTGGTTTCAGCTCGCCAAGTTGCTAAAAATTTTTTCTCTGCAACTCGATTTTGCGCCAAAGAAACGCAGCTACTACGTGGTGCCACGAATACGCCGAGAGCCTCAAGCTCATCAAGTGCTTGAGCTGGAACATTCTCAAACTCAGTACTAACTGATTGGCATAAATTCGCCATTTCCTTTAAAGCGGAAGAGTCGGTGTAATCAGCCTGGATAAATTTTTCAGCAATGGAGCCAGCAGGGCTATCTGCGCCAGGATCTAAGACGCAAACTTTATATCCCATTGATTGAGCGGCCTGAGTAAACATCCTCCCCAATTGACCACCACCTAAAATTCCTAAATACGAACCCGGCAAAATGGGTTCCATACGATCTGCCATGTAATTAATATCCCGGCAAATTCATGGAGCGCGCGGTATCAGACTGTTTTGCGCGAAACTCTTCTAACTGCTTGGCTAAGGCAGGATCATTTACCGCCAAGTTTGCAATCACATGCAAAGCTGCATTAGCAGCACCAGCCTCACCAATAGCAAATGTTGCTACCGGAATACCTTTTGGCATCTGTACGATTGAATACAGCGAATCCTCGCCGCGAAGGTACTTACTAGGAACAGGTACGCCATAAATAGGAATAATTGTTTTAGATGCCAACATACCAGGCAAATGAGCAGCACCACCAGCGCCGGCAATAATCGCTTTTAAGCCATTGGCGTGAGCATTCTGCGCATACTGAAACATATCATCAGGCATCCGATGAGCAGAGACTACTTTAGCCTCATGAGCGATGCCAAATTGCTCCAACATTTGAGCAGCGTGTTGCATGGTATCCCAATCTGAATTGGATCCCATCACTATTCCGACAATTGGCTTCTTACTCATTTACCTCTCCAAATACCCTAATTTCACAACGTGCCTCTATTTAAGCGCTTATTATCCCAGCCTTTTTAGAGGTTTAGGAAATTAAGCCTTAGTTAAGCGAGCAAGGGCCTCGCGATACTTTTCTGCAGTTTTATCGATCACATCAGCCGGTAATGCAGGTGCAGGCGCTGTTTTAGGCCAAAGCTTGCCATCAACCATAGCGGTTTCAAGCCAGTCACGCACAAACTGCTTGTCGTATGAGGGTGGATTTGCGCCGACATAATAGGTTTCGGCAGGCCAGAATCGCGATGAGTCGGCAGTCAAAATCTCATCCATCAACACCAACTGACCGGCGTCATCTAAACCAAACTCAAACTTGGTATCTGCAATGATGATTCCACGAGTCGCAGCATATTCAGAAGCCTCTTTATACAAACGAATGCTGACTTCACGAATCTGATTAGCTAACTTCTCGCCAATCATCTCAATCACTTTTTCAAAAGAAATGTTTTCGTCATGTTCACCTACCTCAGCCTTTGCTGCTGGGGTGAAGATGGGCTCAGGTAATTTTTGGGCATTCTCTAAACCTGCTGGCAATGCGATTCCACATACCTTGCCAGTTTCCTTGTAATCTTTCCAGCCACTACCTGCAAGATAACCACGAACCACCGCCTCGACTAAGATTGGCTTTAAACGCTTAGCCACCACTGCACGACCTTTAACCTGATCAACTTCATCAGCAGAAACTACGCTCTCAGGATCAATACCGGTTAAATGATTGGGAATCACATTGGCTAACTTATCAAACCAAAAATTCGCCATTTGATTGAGCACAATTCCTTTCTCAGGAATCGGTTGACCCATCACTACATCAAAGGCGGATAAACGATCGGTTGTAATCATTAATAGCTTGTCATCACCAAGGGCATAAACATCACGCACCTTACCCTTGGATAGCAAAGGCAATGACTTAATAGAGGTGGCATACAAGGCTGGCATATTTATCTCACTTCACAATCTGCGCTAATTTACCGCTCTTGTATAACTCCGCCATCTTCTCTAGTGGAATTGGTTTAATTTTAGATGCTTGGCCCGAACTGCCAAATGCATTAAAGCGAGCGATACAGACCTTTTTTGCTGCTTCGCGCGCTGGCTTTAAATAATCACGAGGATCAAATTTGCTTGGATTCTCAACAAAATATCGACGAATAGCCCCCGTCATTGCCAAGCGAATATCGGTATCAATATTAATCTTGCGTACCCCATGCTTAATACCCTCTTGAATTTCTTCAACGGGCACACCATAAGTTTCTTTCATGTCGCCACCAAACTCACGGATCTCCGCAAGTAATTCCTGGGGAACGCTTGAGGATCCGTGCATCACTAAATGTGTATTCGGAATGCGCGCATGAATTTCTTTAATACGATCAATGGCCAAGATATCACCAGTAGGCTTCTTCGTGAACTTGTAAGCACCATGACTGGTACCAATCGCAATTGCTAATGCATCACATTGAGTCAACTTCACAAAGTCTGCGGCCTGCTCAACATCAGTTAATAACTGCTCACGCGTCATCTTGCCATCGGCGCCATGACCATCCTCCTTATCACCCTGCATGGTTTCCAAGGAGCCTAAAACACCCAACTCGGCCTCAACGGTGACCCCAATGGAGTGAGAGAACTTCACTACCTCTCTGGAGACATCAACGTTGTACTCATAACTAGCAACCGTCTTTCCATCAGCTTCCAAAGAGCCATCCATCATCACACTGGTAAAGCCACTCTTAATTGCCGCCATACAAACCGCTGAGCTTTGGCCATGGTCTTGATGCATGACAACAGGAATGTGAGGGTAAGCTTCCACTGCAGCAGAAATTAAGTGACGCAAAAATGCTTCGCCAGCATATTTACGTGCGCCTGCAGAAGCCTGCATGATAACTGGAGAATCGGCCTCATTAGCCGCTTCCATAATAGCTGTAACCTGCTCTAAATTATTAACATTAAAAGCTGGTAAACCATAACCATGTTCCGCAGCGTGATCTAAGAGTTGTCGTAAAGATACTAAAGCCATGATGATCTCTTTATTAAATTATGAGTAATAAATAAATTAAAAAAATAAATGTGAATTACTTCACTTGAATAATCTTGAGTGAGTTCGTGCCACCCGGCTCGCCCATAGGCTCACCTGAGGTCAAGACCACCACATCACCCGTCTTCACCGCGCCCAATTGCTTTAAGCAATCTTGCACTTCCTGTAAAGCGGCATCCCGCTCTTTGGTGTAGTTCAGACCAATCGGGAAAACATTGCGATATGTACTTAAAGCCCGTTGCGTTGAAATTTTAGAAGTTAAGGCAAAAATAGGAAGATGAATATTGTGACGACTCATCCAAACTGCGGTCGAGCCTGACTCCGTTAAGGCTGCTATGGCACTCGCATTGAGATGGTGAGCGGTAAATAAAGCACCCAGAGCAATAGTTTGATCAATGCGAGAGAACGTTTGATCTAAAAAATCAGTATCTAGTTTTACGCGATCAGACTTCTCAGCCTCAACACAAATCTCAGCCATAGCTTTGATAGTTTGAACGGGATACATTCCTGCAGCCGACTCAGCTGAAAGCATTACTGCATCTGTACCATCCAATACAGCATTGGCAACGTCACTTACCTCAGCGCGCGTTGGCACAGGAGCATTAATCATTGACTCCATCATTTGCGTTGCAGTAATCGTGAACTTATCAGCCTCTAGTGCTAACTTAATCATGCGCTTTTGCAAAGCAGGAACCGCGGGGTTGCCGACCTCAATTGCTAAGTCGCCACGAGCAACCATAATGCCGTCACTCTCTTGGATGATGCTAATTAATGCCTCAGTTTCAATCGCCTCAGCACGCTCTACCTTGGCAATTGTGCGCACCTTACCAACGCCATACTTTGCACTTGCGGCATCCGCCAACTTACGTGCATAAGCCATATCTGCACCATCTTTTGGAAAGCTAATTGCTAAAAAATCAACGCCCATTGCAATTGCCGCATCTAAGTCTGCAATATCTTTTTCCGTTAAAGCCGGCGCAGTTAATCCACCACCAGCACGGTTGATGCCTTTGTTATTTGAAAGTGGGCCGCCTTGCTCAACAAGAGTAAAAATCTCCCCACCCTTAACGCTTTCAACACGAAGTACTACCAAGCCATCATTTAGCAATAGGCGGTCACCAGGTTTTACGTCTTGTGGTAACTCCTTGTAATCCAAGCCAACGCGCTCTTGATTACCAAGTTGGCAGGCTACATCCAGAATAAATTGCTCGCCTTCTTTCAGAAGGATTTTGCTATCAGCAAATTTACCAACCCGAATTTTTGGACCCTGTAAGTCAGCCATGATGCCAACTTCTTTACCTACTTCCGCTGAAATGCTGCGCACTAAATCATGACGCGCTTTGTGGTCTGCAACAGTGCCATGAGAAAAATTCATTCTCACCACATCTACACCCGCGCGAATCATCTCGCGCAATACTTCGGGCTTTTCCGACGCAGGCCCTAGTGTGGCGATGATCTTTGTTGCTCTCAACATATTTAGTCTTTCGCTCTTTCAGCTAATACTGCAAAGGCTGGTAAGGTCTTGCCTTCCAAAAATTCCAAGAAGGCACCACCACCAGTAGAGATGTAATCCACTTGATTTTCAATACCGTACTTCGCAATTGCTGCCAAGGTATCACCGCCACCAGCAATTGAAAACGCAGGTGAATGAGCTATCGCCGCAGCCAACATTTTGGTTCCACCGCCAAACTGATCGATCTCAAACACACCGAGAGGACCATTCCACACAATGGTTCCGGCATGCGCCAACATGATCGATAAACGTGCAGCAGTTTTAGGTCCAATATCTAAAATCATGTCGTCTTCTGCTACTTGGTCAGCAGGCACGCGGTTGGCTCGCGCTAGTGGCGAAAGCTCATTCGCAACCACCACATCTTCTGGAATTGGAACATGAGCACCACGCTTTTCCATGATCTCCATAATTTCTTTGGCTTCATTCACTAAATCTGGCTCAGCCAAAGATTTACCAATAGGCAATCCTTTTGCCAACATAAAAGTATTCGCAATTCCACCACCAACGATGAGCTCATCGACCTTATCGGCAAGTGCCTTCAGAATCGTTAACTTAGAAGAAACTTTAGAACCCGCAACAATCGCTACCAAAGGACGTTTTGGGCTAGCAAGTGCGCGACTCAATGCGTCTAACTCAGCAGCCATTAAAGGACCTGCGCAGGCAATCGGAGCAAACTTTGCAACACCATTTGTTGTAGCTTCTGCACGATGTGCAGTACCAAAAGCATCATTAACATACACATCGCAAAGGGCAGCTATTTTCTTGGCCAGCTCATCATTGTTCTTTTTCTCGCCAATATTGAGACGGCAGTTTTCGAGCAACACCAATTCGCCAGGGTTCACGTCAAACCCACCATTTACCCAATTACTAATCAGAGGAACCTTGCGGTTTAAGAGTGTGGCAATTCGGTCTGCAACAGGGGCCAAGCTATCCTCTGGCTTAAATTCACCTTCAGTAGGACGTCCCAAATGGGATGTCACCATTACGGCTGCACCAGCATCCAAACACATCTGGACCGCAGGCATCGAAGCCCGAATTCGTGTGTCCTCAGTAATATTACCCAGATCATCCTGGGGAACATTAAGGTCGGCACGTATCAGAACGCGTTTTCCCTTTAAAAGGCCTGATGAGGCTAATTCACTAAGGCGTTTAACTTTAAATAGCGATTCCGGCATGAGAATAGGTAGATTTGGTGGTTTATGAGGATTGCTCCATTCTAAATCGTCTGGGGGAGCTACCCCCAAGGAATGGGAAGGTCAAATTAGCCTGCCTGCTCTACAATAAAGGCTTGGACGTATTCTAGGCCCAGGGACCAGAAATTCCACTGGCTTAGTGCCCCGATTAACCGATTTATCAGACACAAAAGGTAGAGAAAATGTCGATGTCCGACCGCGATGGCTTTATTTGGTCCGATGGGAAGCTAATTCCTTGGCGTGAAGCTAATATTCACGTACTAACCCACAGCCTCCACTATGGAATGGGCGTGTTTGAGGGTATACGAGCCTACAAAACCCCCCAAGGAACTGCGATTTTCCGCCTGCCTGAGCACGTTAAGCGTCTATTCAATGGCACGAAGATTTTTCAAATGAACATGCCGTATAGCCCTGAGCAGATTACCAACGGAATTATTGAGGTGGTTAACAGCAACAAGCTAGAGTCTTGCTACATTCGCCCCATTATTTTCATTGGCTCCCAAAAATTGGGCATTTCACCAAAAGGAAACAGCATCCATACCGCTATTGCAGCGTGGGAATGGGGCGCCTACTTAGGTGAGGATGGGCTAAACAAAGGAATTCGGGTCAAAACTTCATCGTTTACTCGTCACTTTGTAAACTCATCCTTAGTACGCGCTAAGGCCTCTGGTTACTACATCAACTCCATTTTGGCCAATCAGGAGGTAACGGCCAACGGATACGATGAGGCATTGCTGCTGGATACCGAAGGCTATGTTTCCGAAGGATCAGGCGAAAATATCTTCATGGTGAGCGAGGGTATTGTCTACACCCCGGATTTGGCTTCCTGCCTGGATGGCATCACTAGAGATTCCATTATTGAAATCGTAAAAGATCTTGGTCTTGAGTTGCGTGAGAAACGCATCACTCGTGATGAGATCTACTCTGCGGATGAAGCCTTCTTCACCGGAACAGCAGCTGAAGTAACGCCCATTCGCGAGCTCGATGACCGTACTATTGGCGATGGTAAGCGCGGTCCCATTACAGAAAAGATTCAAAAGACCTACTTTGATGCCGTTTACGGTAGAAGCGATAAGTACAAGTCTTGGCTGACTTACGTTAAGTAATAGGAAATTAAAGAATGAGTGAATCTCAAGTTGTGATGATTGATGGCAATAAGGATTTGCCTTTACATTGCCCAACTAATAAAACGCCTAGCTGGAATTCGCATCCACGAGTTTTTTTGGATGTCGCAAAAACTGGCGAAGCAAAGTGTCCTTACTGTGGCACTGAGTACAAACTCATTCCAGGCACCGAGCCGCACGGGCATTAAACCTATCAGCGCCCCGCCATGGGGCGCTGTATCGGGATACCTCATATGAACCGTATTCTGATCATCGCACCCAATTGGATTGGTGATGCAGTCATGTCCCAGCCGCTATTGGCTAGCCTCAAAGAAATTTACCCACACTCCTCTATTGATGTACTAGCAAGCCCTTGGGTCGCATCTATTTACCGCTCCTGCGCTGAAGTCAATGAAATCATAGAGGCCGGTCTAGCTCATAAACAATTGCAATGGGGCCTTAGAAAGAAAATCGCGGCGCAACTGAAAACACGGCAATACGAAGCATGCTTTGTATTGCCCAATAGTTTTAAGTCAGCGCTAATTCCTTGGCTTGCCAATATTCCTTTCAGAGTTGGTTATCGCGGAGAAATGAGATTTGGGCTCATTAATTTTTCCCTAGATAACCCAAAGAAAATTAATCGCCCACCAATGGCAGATCATTACCTGGCTCTAGCTCAGGTCTTATCTGAAAGCAAGGGATCGGGCAACTTGGAACCAGCAGACCCAAAACTCAATGTGTCGGCAATAGCGCAAGAAACGATTCGGACCAAACTGCGTCACGCATCCATCCCCGAGGAATCAATTTATGTCCTTTGCCCAGGTGCAGAATATGGCGTAACCAAACGCTGGCCTCCAGAGCACTTCGCCGATCTTATAAACCGCTTAATAGCAACCAATTCCTTGGCTCATATCATCCTCTTGGGCGGCAAGGGTGACCATAATCTGGCAAAAAGCATTCAAACTCAAGCGGGTCAATCTACGCATTTACACAATTGGTGCGGAGAAACCTCATTAGATGAAGCGATTGCACTGATTGGCATGAGCAAGACTCTCATTACTAACGACTCTGGCTTGATGCATATTGGCGCAGCATTAAAAGTTCCGCAAGTAGCCATTTTTGGCTCAAGTGATCCGCGCCATACGCCCCCTTTATCCAACAAAGCAAAAGTACTTTGGTTGAATCTTCCATGCAGTCCCTGTCACAAAAGAGAATGCCCACTTGGACATCTCAAGTGCCTAAAAGATATCTTGCCTGAAGATGTATTTCAAGCCACACAGACACTCTATTAACCTGAAGAAAGTAAGCCATGCCTAAACTAGCCAGACTTTTCCAGAATGCTGATGAAGTGGTTGATGCATGGCGAGAGGCATTAAAGCATCGTGATGTACAGGGAGCTTTAGCTATCTGGTTAGATGATGACTCAATCACTTGCGTACTACCAGAAGGGCAGCGCTTAAGCGGTCACGCAGAGATACGCGCTGGATTGGAAAGGTTGTTAGCTAAGCAGGCGCTGTTTTTAGAGCCAATTGCTTGCATTAGTCACTCCGTCTTAGGTGCCGCGGTATACGACACCACAGAGGCTGTTCACCTTAGAGCAGATCAGATCGAGGCGGCATTTTTTATCAACATTACCCTAGTACTGCTTCAAGATAGCCAAGGCTGGAGAATTGCGCATCTACATGCCAGCCACTCAACAGAAGATACCTTTGATGCGCCCACAACCGCTCATGGACTACATTAATTCACTACCAGAAATCATGAACCATGGATGAGCAAGTACTCCGATCGCTCGTCAAGTGGCCTAATGTTCCGGATTGTTATGGCTGGCTAGCACTTGATCGTCGCGGTCAATGGCGCATGCGAGATGAATATGCGCAAAATCACTCTTTATCAGGAACAGTCATAAAACATGCCGCTCTTAATGAATCCATTTCTAGAAACTATGCCCATGATGACTTAGGGAGGTATTTTTTTCAAAATGGTCCGCAAAGAGTATTTATCACGCTAGATGCAACCCCCTGGATTGCACGATTCATTCCTAGCGATCACGGCACAAATCCATTCAAGCTTCTAACGCATTGCGGTACATCAATTGATCCCCAAGGTGCTTTGAGTGATGAATCTGGAAATATTTATATTGTTGGAGCAATCAATCAATTGAGCTGCACCAGATCTGAAGAAAAGCTATTTACTAAGGAAAAATCCATTTCGATTGCCCTATTACACGATCATGACCTTCATTTATTTTCAGATCAATCTAAGATTCTGGAGGATGCTTGCAGCTACAAAGGATCGTGGATGTGGAATGGTGAAGAACTCCCCATTGACCCCATTTACTCAGCAGAATTAAGCGAACGCTTTCATTTCACTAAGAAACCACAAGCCACTACTTAGCCAGGGAAATTCTTTCCCTTTTCCTTTAGCTCTTCTTGATATTGTTTTTGCATTTCACGAAGTCTCGCGTCAATGCTAGAGCCCTGATAAAAATCTGCACCACCGGATGCTCTTGCTATCTTCAATTGCTCAATTGCTGAAGGCCAAGCACCATCAAGGGCATACTTCTCGCCCAGTGCGTAATGTCGCATCGGAATATTTTTTGCCTGGTCATAAGCGTTTGACAGCATCCCCCACCAAACAACTTCATTTGGCTGAGCCCTAGTTCGAGCCTTTAGCCATGCAATAGCATCATTGGTGCGCCCCAATTTGAGGTAAGCATTCATCAATGCCACGCCAGCGGCATAGGATTGTGGATAAGCCTTCAAAGTTGATTGGGCAATTTGAAGTGCCTCATCATTCTTCCCTTTCGCTAAAGCCAACTCTGAGGAAGTAATGTCGAGTGAGAGGCTTTGCCTTTGAATGGGTGATCCAGGTGCGCTAGCGCTATTCGCGAGGTTACGAGCTTGTTGCAAATAAGTACTTGCTTGGTCTACTTTGCCTTGTTTTTGCGCAATCAATGCAAGGCCATAAAAACCTTCCATTTGCTTGCCTGGATTAGTTTGCTTACTTAAACCCTCGAAAGCATTTTTTAAGTCATACATCCCGCTTGCGCTTCCTGATTGCTCCATACGAGCACGCGCCTTAATGAAATAAAACTCCACCCCCGAAGAAACATTGCGAGTCGAGATATTGCGAGCGCGATCTTGCATATCCGCTATACGATCGGTTGTTAATGGATGAGTACGGACATAGGCAGGAATCCCGTTATCCATAATTCCAGTGGCTTTTTGTAAGCGCTGGAAAAAACCTGGCGCACCATTTACATCGTATCCACTCGCAGACAAAATCTGAAACCCAATTCGATCCGCTTCACGCTCAGCATCCCTCGAATAAGACAGTTGATTATTTACTGCAACGGCCTGGCCACCCTGCATTAGCCCAGAAGCTGCGCCTGGGTTGCGAGAGGCTGCTAGTGCTCCTAATATGATGCCTGCAAGCGCAATCATGGTATTGGTCGTTTGCTTATCCATCTGACGAGCCAAGTGGCGCTGAAGAACGTGTCCCGTCTCATGCCCCATCACAGAAGCTACTTCAGATTCTGATTCGGCGCTAGTGAGTAGTCCTGTATGAAAACCAATAAACCCACCAGGCAAAGCAAACGCATTAATACTGCTATCTTTGACCGCAAATACTTCAAAGTTATAAGCTCCACTACCCTGCTCATTTGCGCCACCTAATTGCAAGCGCTTTGCCGCCTGAAGCAAGCGACGTTCCATTTGATTTAGAAAATCATAAATTGGTAAATCATTTGAATAATCTGGGTCTGGACGAATTTGGCGCATGATCATCTCGCCATACTTTTTCTCATCCATCCGACTTAATGTGTCTCCCCCAGGGTCACCCATATCAGGAAGAATGAAAGTGGGCTGACTAGAAATTGAATTGCGAGTTGGTAAATTAGATGAACGGGCATCTGGGGATTGAATAGCTCTCCCCAAATTTTGGACTGCTGCAGCATCTCCCTGCACAGAAACATCGCCAGCAGGCGAAGCGCTGTTTCCTGCAGCGTAGGCAAATCTGGGGGTTGGCCAGGCTAAGGCCAAAATTAACTGGGCGGTCAAAATGCGCCTATAAACAGCAGGTTTCTTTAATGTCTTTATGACTTCCATCCCTCTATGGTAAAACTTATCCCATGAACAAACTAACTCATTTTGATGCTAGCGGCCAAGCCCATATGGTGAATGTGGGCGATAAGCCCAATACACACCGCATTGCCATTGCCTCGGGCAAAATTACGATGCTTCCCGAGACTTTTAGGATGATTGAAGCGGGCTCCCATAAAAAAGGAGACGTTCTGGGCATCGCCAGGATTGCAGGTATTCAGGCATCCAAAAAAACTTCGGATCTGATCCCCCTGTGTCACCCATTGGCGCTGACTCACGTCAGCCTAGAATTTAAGCTAGATACCTCTAAAAATAGCATTACTTGCCAAGTACAAGCCGAAACTACCGGTCCTACCGGCGTTGAAATGGAAGCCTTGACTGCCGTCCAAGTTGCCCTTCTCACAATCTACGATATGGTCAAAGCAGTAGACCGCGGCATGGTCATGAGCGACATTCAACTACTAGAGAAAAGTGGCGGCAAAAGCGGGGAATGGAAGTCTGCATAATCAGCAGTCTTTTTTTTGCTTGAAGCCGCCATTAGGCGGCTTCCACATGAATACTATTTACTGATACGACATTCCGAAGGTAATAACTGAGGAAGCAAATTCGTTTCAGCTGAACGACAAGACCATCCACCCGCCCAGGTCGATCCCTCTGGCTTAGATAGATCAATCGGCTTTGGAATGTTTGCATCGGGATTATTGGTTGGGATCAGATGTAATGTGTTTTTATTATCAGGCGCGACATTATTCTGAAAATCAATCACGATTGTTCCGGAGGGTGTGATTTCAATTAGTTTCACGCTTCTAGTTGGTACAAAAGTAAATGATCCCTGCGTGGCTTCATCCATCGCCACCGTACCCTTACTTGCAAATGCCTCAGTTACAGCCAACTTTGCACTTGAAGAAAGGTTCATCCCCTCCACGATACGACTTCGAGCGATATAGTCTTGATACTGAGGCACTGCGACAGCAACCAGAATCCCAATGATGGCAACAACTACCATCACCTCTATTAAAGTAAATCCAGACTCATGCTGCTGATCAACTTGGGTAATTTGTGAATCATTCATGCGCATTCTCATTCTGTTGGCTCCTGAGGTTGAATCCCTCATCATCCAGTCTATACCCAATACATTCAAGATGCCTATAAGTAAGAAAAGCCGGCTTTAAAGGCCGGCTTTTTCCGAATCATGCAAAAGAAAATTAATGCGCTTCTTTGGAAGAATTCTTTTTCTTCAAGTAGGTTCCAACAAGAATCACGATGGCCACGCCGATAATTTCAAAGGCTAACTTAGCATCACCTAATGCAGCTTGGATACTGTCCTTAATTGCAGGGTCATCAACCAACATTCCCCCTGCCAATAAACCCAGCAAGCCGGCACCCAAGGTAATGATGATTGGGAAGCGCTCCATAACCTTTAAAAGCATCGCGCTACCAAAAATAATCAATGGAATAGACATACCTAAACCAATAATGAGTAGCAAGAGACGGGTTTCTTCAGGCCCTTTTTGAGCGGCAGCCGCAACAGCTAAAACGTTATCTAAACTCATTACCAAGTCAGCAATCAAGATCGTGCGAATTGCAGCCCAAATACTGGTCTTGGCTTCCATATGCTCTTCACCGCCGCTATCAGACAATAGCTGAATGCCGATATAAAGCAAAAGTAAGCCGCCAACAATTTTCAAATACGGCAGGGTCAGCAATGCAACTGCGGTAATTGTCAGTACAACTCGCAAAATAATTGCAGCAGCACTACCCCAGAAAATGGCTTTCTTTTGTTGGGCAGGCGGCAAATTGCGGGATGCCAACGCAATCACAACAGCGTTATCACCAGATAACAAGATGTTTGCAACAATGATTGAGAGCAATGCAGCCCAAAATGTTGCGTCAGAAAATGCTGAAAAATCCATAATGTCTCCGTACTTTTTTATATTTTAATTTTAACAACAAGGTAATACAAAAGCATGCTGACGAATCAGCATGCTTTTTTGATTACAACATAGCTTTAAGCAAAGCCGCCATTTCAGATGGATTTCTTGTCACTTTAAATCCACATTCTTCCATGACAGCAAGCTTAGCGTCAGCAGTATCCGCCCCACCAGAAATCAATGCGCCTGCATGGCCCATACGCTTTCCAGGAGGCGCAGTCACACCAGCAATAAAGCCAACTACAGGCTTTTTCATATTGTCTTTGCACCAGCGAGCTGCCTCAGCTTCATCTGGGCCGCCGATTTCACCAATCATGATGACCGCATCAGTTTCTGGATCTTCATTGAACATACGCATAACGTCAATGTGCTTCAAACCATTAATTGGGTCACCACCAATACCAACCGCCGTGGACTGACCTAAACCGATTGCTGTCAATTGGCCAACTGCTTCATAAGTCAAAGTACCAGAACGGCTAACAACACCAATGCGGCCCTTCTTATGAATATGACCAGGCATGATACCAATCTTGATTTCGTCTGGAGTAATAATGCCTGGACAGTTAGGGCCAAGCAACAAAGTCTTCTTGCCTCCAGCAGCCTCTTTTGCATGCATCTTATTGCGCACTTCCAACATATCTTTGACTGGAATGCCCTCGGTAATACAGATCACAAAATCTAGATCTGCTTCAACAGCCTCCCAAATTGCCGCGGCAGCGCCAGGAGGCGGAACATAAATCACTGAAGTGGTAGCGCCAGTTTGCTGAGCAGCCTCTTTAACAGTTCCATAAATTGGAATATTGAAGATAGACTCGCCCGCTTTTTTAGGATTTACACCAGCTACAAAACAGTTTTTGCCGTTTGCGTATTCTTGACATTTCTCAGTGTGGAATTGGCCGGTCTTACCAGTAATACCTTGAGTAATTACTTTAGTATTTTTATTTACCAAAATAGACATATTGAAGTTCCTTGATTATTTGTTTTTTGCAACAGCAGCAACTACCTTAGTAGCAGCTTCAGCCATTGAATCGGCACTAATGATTGGCAAACCGGAATCCGCAAGAATCTTCTTGCCCAACTCCTCATTGGTACCCTTCATGCGCACTACCAAAGGTACAGTCAAGTTCACCGCTTTACATGCCGTCACTACGCCATCAGCGATCACGTCACAACGCATGATGCCGCCGAAGATATTGACCAAAATTGCTTGAACACTCTTGTTCTTGAGCATGATCTTGAATGCTTCGGTTACTTTCTCTGCAGTAGCACCACCGCCAACGTCTAAGAAGTTCGCTGGCTCGCCACCAAACAACTTGATCGTATCCATCGTTGCCATTGCCAATCCCGCGCCATTGACCAAACAACCAATATTGCCGTCAAGTGAAATGTAGGCTAAATCAAATTTAGACGCTTCGATCTCAGCAGCATCTTCTTCATCAATATCGCGATAAGCAACGATCTCTGGATGACGGAATAGAGCATTTGGATCAAAATTGAATTTGGCATCAAGCGCTTTGATCTTGCCATTACCTTCAAGAATCAATGGATTGATTTCGACCAATGAGGCATCAGTCTCCCAATAAGTCTTATACAAATTCTTAAATACGTCACGCGCCATTGGGATAGAGGCATCTGGAACACCAATGCCTTTAGCAATAATGTCGCAATCGGCATCTGTTAACCCAATTAATGGATCAACAAATACTTTAATAATTTTTTCAGGATGTGATTCGGCTACTTCCTCAATATCCATGCCGCCTTCGCTGGACGCCATGATCACATTTTTCTGCGTACCACGATCGGTAACGATACTGAAGTAGTACTCTTTCTTAATATCGGCGCCATCTTCAATGAGAAGACGATTAACTTTTTGACCTTCTGGTCCTGTTTGATGGGTTTTTAATTGCATACCCAGAATTTCAGAAGCGTATTTCTTGACTTCATCCATACTCTTCGCCAGTTTCACACCGCCGCCTTTGCCGCGACCACCCGCATGAATTTGCGCCTTGACGACCCAAACTGGACCACCCAATTTTTCGGCAGCTTTAATTGCCTCATCAACACTAAATGCAGGAATGCCATTTGGAACTGGCACATTAAATTGGCGTAGTAATTCTTTGCCTTGGTACTCGTGAATTTTCATTATTACTCCCGAAACGGTATCTTTTTTAGCAAGCGATGAGGATTAGTCAAACCGATTTCACCGTAATGTCATACTTACCCAATGATTTGCTAAATCTCAGCGAATTTGAATAAATGTGAACGGCTTGACCGACTCCATAAGTCTATCATGCTGCAATGCGTCAACCGGGTATATTTGCTCCGTAATTGCCCTAGTCAGGGCGCCCAGCAACCACCTTAGATACGACTGCCGCACTAAAACCCTTAGATGCCAAAAACCGATACTGGCGAGCACGCTCCTTCTGTTCGGTGGCTACTACCCCAAATTTACGCATCCAAAGCTCTTGCGCACGCTGATATTCAGTCTCTTTTAGGCTTTTAATGAGATTTGCAGCTTTCTCGCTATCTACCCCAGCCTGCTGGAGCTCATCTGCTATTTTCCGCACTCCAAAACGCTCGCTGCGTCGTCGAACTAAAGCTTCAGCAAAGCGCTCATCAGAAAGCCAACCCCTAGCCTCAAAATCATCCAAAACCTCTTCAATCTGAACGGCAAGAGACTTTCCAGGAGGGGGTGCCTCAGGCTCTGCCTCTGGCAAGTTGAACTTGAGCATCCGGGCCGAAGCTTCTTCAAGCTTGGCGGCTAAACCTTTGCGGCTATATTCACGCATTGATAGAAGGCGCAAAGCCCGAGCTTTGAGACTCGGGCTTTGTTTCTTACCTTTTTTTACTTCGCTACCTAGTTCTGACATCGAACTATTACACTTCCTCTTCTTCGCTGACAACGTCGCTAACTACGGCTGTTCCAGCCTTAACTCCGAGTTTCTCGCGAATTTTGGCCTCAATATCTTGAGCAATTGCTGGGTTCTCCTTCAAGAACTCACGCACATTGTCTTTTCCTTGGCCAATACGGTCACCGTTATAGCTGTACCAAGAGCCTGATTTCTCGACGATATCAGCCTCGACGCCCATATCGATAATCTCACCTTCTCTAGAAATTCCAGCGCCGTACATGATGTCAAAGATCGCTTCACGGAACGGAGGAGATACTTTGTTCTTCACTACTTTGACACGGGTCTCATTACCAACAACCTCATCGCCCTTCTTAATGCTACCAATACGACGAATGTCTAAACGCATTGATGCATAGAACTTCAGCGCATTACCACCAGTGGTAGTTTCAGGAGATCCAAACATCACACCAATCTTCATACGAATCTGGTTAATAAAAATAACTGTCGTATTCGTACGTTTAATTGCACCAGTCAACTTACGTAAGGCTTGACTCATCAAGCGGGCCTGAAGGCCTGGCAATGAATCGCCCATATCGCCCTCGATCTCCGCTCTTGGAACCAAAGCCGCTACAGAGTCGATGACAATTAAATCAATGGAACCAGAGCGTACTAAGGCATCAGCAATTTCCAATGCCTGCTCACCCGTATCAGGCTGCGAGATCAATAAATTATTTACATCCACACCCAGACGTGAGGCGTACTGAACATCTAAAGCATGCTCAGCATCAATAAAGGCGCAAGTGCCGCCAATCTTTTGCATCTCTGCAATTGCATGCAAAGTTAAGGTTGTTTTTCCTGAAGACTCTGGGCCATAAATCTCGATTACGCGCCCACGTGCCAAACCGCCAACTCCCAAAGCAATATCTAAACCCAAAGATCCGCTTGAAACCACTTGAATATCTTGATGAATCTCTGCATCGCCCAATCTCATGATTGAGCCTTTACCAAATTGCTTCTCAATTTGCGCTAAGGCCGCAGTCAGTGCCTTTTGTTTGTCTCCGCTCATGCCATCAAACTCTGATGAGGCTGATTTTTTCTTATCATCCAAGGCCATTTTTTAATTCCTTTTCGCTATGTATTGGGCTTTTTCCCGTAGTTTCTGTACTTTTTAACAACTTAGAGTTTACTGTATATAAAAACAGTACTATTTGCAAGATACTTTTCAAGGCTTATGTCTGATTTTTGACAATTCCACTTCCTACAGTCGGTCGAGCCCAATGCAATAAGAGCGGGATCGCCAGTGCCCAGGTCACTCCAATAAACACCAATCCCCAAACTTGACCTCCTGTACCCCAAGCTCCAGCGCCCATTCTGATTCCCGCCTCATAAGACATGGGCCCAGCCACCCCACCCAGCATCGCGCCCAATATTGGTCTATTTTGAAGCCAAGATAGAGAAGAATTGATGGTGCTGGCTACCAGCGCCCACAGCGCCCACATCCAAAACGGAGATAGGTAGGAGCTTGGCCACGCATTCTCAAAGCTTAAGTACCCCAAATGGGATAAAAGTGTGTCAGCACTCACTCCTAATATAACGGTCTTAATCACAAGCCTCAGTTCCAATAGTGACTGATTCGAACGCCAAATATAGAAGGCAACATAAAAGAAGGTGCCGATTGCTGGCCAAAAAACATGGTGGTTAGCAGCGCCCATGACACACGCAAACCAGCCTAGCTGAAAGAACAAAAAGTTCCAAAATTTAGTCATACATTGATTCCATGTAGCCAACCATAAACTACCAAACCCTCAATATACCTACAAAGAAACCATAAGCGTTCCAATCAAATATCATTTGAAATCAGCATGAATTCGTCAAAAAAACAAAGTTAAAAAATCAGAGACAAAGCATGGAAAACAATACTGCTAACAAACAGCGTCGCTCAATATTGCAAGGCTGCTTAGCAATGGGTCTAGCAAGTTACTTGAACACCAGCCTTTCGCAATCGAATTGGCCGCAAAAGCCAATGCGATTTATTGTGCCGTTTGTTCCCGGAGGAACATCTGACATTGTGGCTCGAACAGTTAGCCAAGAACTATCGAAGCAATTGCCGTTTCCAGTCATCCTTGAAAACAAAGCAGGGGGAGGCGGCGTTCCCGCAATGTTAGAGGTTTCAAAAGCGCCGGCGGATGGTTACACCATGATTCTTGGGCACGTTGGATCAATGGCAGTCAATCCCTACATCTTCACCAATACTGGGTATGACGTGAATAAAGACTTTGCACCCGTCACGCTTTTAGCCAAAGTACCAAGCCTCTTCGTAGTGCACCCAGACTTACCGGTAGAGAATCTCAAAGAATTAGTGGCCTATGCTAAAAATAATCCAGGTAAATTAAATTACGGTTCTGCCGGTAATGCCAGCGCTGGCCATCTCGCAATGGAGTATCTCAAACTCACTACGGGAATGGAAATCACACACATCCCTTACAAAGGAACCGGCCCCGCGTTAACCGATCTATTGGCAGGCAGAATCCAAGTATTCTCCGCAGGTACTCCAGCTCTACTTCAATATATTCGCTCGGGAAAGTTAAGGGCGATTGCTACCGGAACTCCGCAGAGAATTTCCTCTCTACCAAATCTTCCAACAGTAGCTGAATCGGGTTACAAGGGCTTTGAATCCGTCCAATGGTATGGAATTCTGGTGCCTGCAAATACACCTGAGAGCGTGATTAAGCGTATTCAAGAAGAGTCTTATAAAGCCCTTAGAACACCAGCCGTTGCAGAACGATTTGCAAGTGAAGATGCCGTTATTGGCGGTGGATCTCCCGCTGAATTTGCAGCCCTCATTGCCCAACAACAACGAGTCTGGAAGAATGTTGTCCTCAAGGCAAACATTCGGGCAGACTAATCCCGCAACATAAAAGAAAAAGGGCTAGAGAATATCTTCTCTAGCCCTAAGTTTGGTGGCGAATCAGGGATTTGAACCCCGGACCTGCGGATTATGATTCCGTCGCTCTAACCAGCTGAGCTAATTCGCCGAACTCACTATTGTAAATGATGAAAAGCCTTCTGTCTAAATCAGTCAGGGGAAGGCGCAGACTGCGGCCCTAAGACTTACCTTATTTGGAAGCTACTCATTGCTTCATCTCGGTTATAGCGCACGAAAACCTCGATTTTTTTGGCTAAAAAGAGCTTTTTCAGGACCTCGTCCTTATTTTCAAAAACAATGGCCGTTTGCTCGGGGTAATGAGAAAAAGGGTCGCTAATCACCTCAATCGCCTGACCATCTACCTTGATCAGGCGAATGGTGCGCTTATGGAGGCGATCAGGCCGAATAAAAATCAGACGCTTGACGTATTTATCCAAGACCAACTTCTGACCCTGATCATTGGTCTTATAGTAATAAACCAACTCATCCTTGCCGTTGGTCGTAATATCGCGCTCCTCATCCCACTTCGCATAGGCTGATTGAACAGCAAGTCCGCAAAGAACAATTGTCACAACTAGCCTAAAAAGATGCATCATTTACTTTCTCAATTTGATCAATTCATCTTATCAGTCATCTGAGTCTATGCGCTTAATATCTATTTCTACCGGTAAAGTTGTGCCGCTCTTTGGCTCACATCATCCAAACTATCAACGGGTAGCATCGGCCATTAATAAAGAATCTATCAGCAATTTAGATCACCCACTTCCAATTGAAATTACTCGTCTAGGCGTCTCGGGTGACGAGCAGGCCGACCCATCGGTACATGGGGGGATCGAGAAAGCAATCTATGCTTACCCAATAGAGCATTACGGTTTTTGGAATGAACTACTCACACGAGAAACAAAAAAGTTAGTTAGTCTTCCGCTGGGCGCTTTAGGTGAGAACTTCACGATTGAGGGCCTACTTGAGACTGAAGTATTTATTGGCGACAGACTTCACATTGGCGATTTGGAATTTACCGTAGTCAAATTGCGCGAACCCTGCTTTAAGTTCAATGCCAAGATGGGGTACAAAGGTGCGGCAAAAGCGATGCTGCAATCAGGATTTAGTGGGTGGTACTTACGCGTAAATCAAACCGGCATACTCACAGCGGGCGCTGAGATTAAAGTGGTGCCAGGTCTAAGAATGACTTCTATAGCCAATCAGAATCAAGCGCTTTTTAATCGCAGCAATCAGAAAAATCTTTGGGATTAATTTGAGGAATAAAAAAACCCGACCATTTCTGATCGGGTTTTTATTTGATGCAGACTAAAACGACTTAGTCTTTTGCGTAGATATCTACGTCTTTTGTTTCACGTACAAACAGTACACCGATTACCAATGTCATCGCAGCGATGATGATTGGGTACCAGAGACCGTAGTAAATGTTACCGTTTTGCGCTACCAAGGCGAAGGAGATCGTTGGCAACAAGCCACCGAACCAACCGTTACCAATATGGTATGGCAAAGACATAGAGGTGTAACGAATGCGGGTTGGGAACATCTCAACCAACATCGCCGCGATTGGGCCATAAACCATGGTCACCAAAATCACCAAGTACACCAACAAGAGCAATACAGCAACATAGTTCACGTCAGCTGGGTTTGCTTTAGCTGGGTAACCAGCGGCATTCAATGCCTCACGAATCGCTTTCTTGAACTCAGCATCTTTTGCTTTCGCATCAGCTGGAGCCAAGCCTTTTGCTGAGTAGCCAGTGATTTCTGTATCACCAATCTTCACAACTGCTGTAGAGCCTGCAGGACCAGCAACAGTGCTGTAGCTAGCAGAGTTGGAAGCCATCACTTGCTTTGCGATATCGCAAGAGCTAGTGAACTTAGCAGTACCTGTTGGGTTGAACTGGAATGTACATTCGTTTACATCAGCAGTAATAGTTGCTGGTGATGTTGCCATTGCTTTTTCTAATGCTGGGTTAGCAAAGTGAGTCAAGGCATTAAATACAGAAACTGGTGTATTTGGAATGTAAGTAATTACAGCCAATAACAAGCCACCCATGATGATGACCTTACGGCCAATCTTGTCTGACAAGCTACCGAATACTACGAAGAACGGCGTGCCGATTACCAATGAAGCAGCAATCAATAAGTTCGCTGTCTTAGCGTCTACCTTCAACACTTGTGTGAGGTAGAACAAAGCATAGAACTGGCCTGTGTACCAAACCACCGCTTGACCTGCAACCAGACCAAACAATGCCAAGATAACAATCTTCAAGTTCTTCCATTGACCGAATGACTCTGTCAAAGGCGCCTTAGATAATTTGCCTTCATCTTTCATCTTCTTGAAAGCTGGGGATTCGTTCATAGACAAACGGATCCAAACAGAAATAGCCAACAAAGCGATAGAAACGATGAATGGAACACGCCAGCCCCAAACTTCAAAGTCTGGACCAGTAAATTCACGTGTGAACAAAATCACAAGCAAGGACAAGAACAAGCCAAGAGTAGCTGTTGTTTGAATCCAAGCTGTATATGCGCCACGCTTACCATGAGGAGCGTGCTCAGCAACGTAAGTTGCAGCACCACCGTACTCACCACCCAAAGCCAAACCTTGAAGCATACGTAATGCGATCAAGATTACTGGGGCAGCAACGCCGATAGTTGCATAGTTAGGCAGAATACCCACGATGAAAGTGGCACCACCCATCAACAAGATCGTCACCAAGAAGGTGTATTTACGACCAATCAAATCACCTAAGCGACCGAATACTAAAGCGCCAAATGGGCGAACGATAAAACCGGCAGCAAACGCTAGCAACGCGAAAATGAAGGCTGAACCTGCATCTAGGCCTGAGAAGAATTGCTTGGCGATAACGGCAGCCAATGAACCGTAAAGATAAAAGTCGTACCACTCAAAAACCGTACCCAAAGAGGAAGCAAAAATAACTTTGCGCTCTTCAGCGGTCATTGGGGCTGCTTTAGTTGATGTTGACATCAGTAGCTCCTAACTATTTTTATTGAATAAATAACAACGGGTCGATTATGGCTTGAAAAAAATCAAAGAAATCCACTACTTAGGGTAATTCCCCATCAAATTAGATCGGGGTTTTCCCGAAAAATCGTCAAAGTAGATGCAATGAAGCAACAAGTATTCTCCTAGCGTCTAATAAGGAATCGGCAATATATTTATTGGGGACAAAATAACCATGCAACAAAAATGGGGAATTAGGGGAATGGCAGCGGCGCCCCACTCGCTGGCATCTGAATCGGCGCTTGCTGTGCTCCGTGAAGGCGGTAACGCCCTTGAGGCGATGATTGCCGCAGCCGCCACCATCGCGGTCGTCTATCCCCATATGAACTCTATCGGTGGTGATTCTTTCTGGGTGATTCATTCACCTGGTAAGGCAATCGGCGGAATTGATGCCTGCGGTGCAACCGCTGGCCTAGCAACCAAGCAGTGGTATGCGGAGCGTGGCATTACTTCTGCCATTCCGTTTAGGGGAGCTATTGCAGCCAATACTGTTGCAGGCACCATTTCTGGCTGGGGTGCTGCTCAGAAACTTTCGCAACAAGGTCTTGGTGGCAAGCTTCCACTCTCTCGCTTACTGGCTGATGCGATTCACTACGCCGAAGCTGGAGTGCCAGTCACACGCAGTCAATCCAGTTTGACGGAAAAGAAGAAATCAGAGTTAAGCCCTATCCCTGGATTTGCAGAGACATTTTTAGTTGATGGCAAGGCGCCCAAGGTAGGCAGCATCTTCAAACAAGAGCGTCTTGCAAAAACGTTGCGTCAAATTTCTCGCAAAGGAACAGAAGATTACTACCGTGGCGATTTAGCTGAATTAGTTGCCAAGGAGCTCACAGATATCGGCAGCCCTCTAAGGCTATCGGATCTTCATCGCCATCAAGCAAAACTCATTGACCCACTTGAACTCAAGCACAGCATGGGGAATGTCTACAACATGACGCCACCAACCCAGGGCGTTGTGTCTCTGATGATCATTGGCATACTGGATCAACTTAATCTCAAGCGCTTCAAGGTCGACAGCGCTGAGTACATTCATCACTGTGTTGAGGCTACTAAACAAGCATTTAAGGTGCGCGATCAATTTGTCACCGACCCAGCGTACATGAAAAAAAATGCGCAGTCTTTCCTAGCCCCTGCTTTCTTAAAGAAGTTAGCAAAAAATATTGATGCTGAAAAAGCGTTGCCCTGGGGCCAAGGCAAAGGACCGGCCGATACGATTTGGATGGGTGTGGTTGATGGCAATGGAAATTGTGTTTCCTTTATTCAAAGCATTTATCACGAGTTTGGGGCTGGAATTGTTTTGCCAAAGTCAGGCATCAATTGGCAAAACAGAGGATGTAGTTTCTCGCTTGATCCAAAAACCCTCAATCATCTTGAACCTTATCGCAAACCATTCCACACATTGAATCCAGCGATGGCTTTATTTAAGGATGGTCGGTCTATGGTGTACGGCACGATGGGGGGCGATGGTCAACCCCAAACACAGTGCGCCGTCTTTACTCGTACAGCAATATATGGACTTGATCCGCAAGATGCGATCAGCCGCCCACGCTGGCTACTTGGCAGAACCTGGGGACAAACTAGCGACAGCTTAAAGTTAGAGTCACGCTTTAGTCCGTGGGTTGCCAAAGAGCTGCACTCTTTAGGTCACGAGATTGAAATACTCGATGCCTTTGATGAAAACATGGGCCATGCTGGCTGCATTATTCGTGACCCATCAGGCACATTGCACGGCGGCTGGGATCCTCGTAGTGACGGGGCAGTTAGCGCGTTTTAGTAATGAATAATTTGGGTACGGTTAGATCCCAGTAGATAGCAGCTGCCCGCAAACTAAAGATAGCCAACATACAAATCACTGAGCCCTCAAGCGTGAACTCGGGGAAGAAATTCAAAATCAGGATGTATAAAAAACATCCTAGCGTTACTGGAATGGCATATAGTTCATGCGACATCAGCAGTGTTTTTCTACCTGCCAAAATATCGCGCAAGAGGCCGCCGCCAATTGCAGTAACCACACCCAAAATGACTGGAGCAACTGGCAACCCAAAACCTAAATTCCAAGCCTTATCCGCACCTTGAATTCCAAACAAAGCTGCGCCCAATCCATCGATATATAGCATCCAACGATAAATCTGCGGTTGAGTAAAAAAAGACTCGGCCACGAAAGTGACGACACATGCGCCCAAAGCTACCCAAATATAAATCTGCGCGATTGACCAAAATGCAGGCACCTCCAGGATGATGTCACGTAGGGTTCCGCCGCCAATTGCAGTGATCACACCTAGAACTAGCACCCCAAAAAGGTCTACGCCACGATCGGCGATAGCCAATACTCCAGTAACCGCAAAAGCAATTGTCGCGATGATGCCAATCCAGAAATTAATTTGATCCATAGCATCTAGTCTAAATCACCGCAGATATAGACTCAATGAAGCCCCAATATACTGAGGGATATGACATCAGGAATCTTTTATGAAACCTCAGCTTTATAGTTTTTGGCGAAGCTCTGCAGCCTTTCGGGTGCGCATTGCTTTGAACCTAAAAGGAATGGATTACGAAGTAATTCCAGTTCACCTTCTCAAGGAGGGCGGCGAACAATCCTCCTCAAGTTATACCAACAAAAATCCCAATCGCTTAGTGCCCCTTTATACCGATGGTAGTCATACCATTCATCAATCTCTTGCGATTATTGAGTACCTCGAAGAGATTCAAGCAACTCCAGCCCTGCTACCAAAAACTGCAATCGACCGTGCATGGGTGCGCGCTGTCGCCATGGATATTGCGATTGAAATTCACCCGATAAATAATTTAAGAGTATTGCGCTATCTCATCAAAACCTTGGGTATCAGTGCGGAGGCAAAAGATACCTGGAATCAACATTGGATGAATTTGGGTTTAGCGAGCCTAGAAAAACAATTGAGTACAGATTCAAGGGTGGGTCGCTTTGCTTATGGCGATGAGCCTGGCTTGATTGATATTTGCTTAGTTCCGCAAATCTTTAATGCGCTTAGCGCAAAGCTAGATATAAATACTTATCCAACGCTCATAAAGATATTTAATGAGTGCATGACGCTACCAGCATTTATTGACGCCTCTTGGGAAAATCAAATAGACGCAGAGGGATCAAATCCCACTACCACTCCACCACAAAAATAGTGAGAGCGTTAACAAAGATCCTACCGTGGTAATTAAGACCACCCTAGAAATGACCCGACCATCTGCCTTGAAATATTGAGCCAACATAAATGGTCCAGTCCCAGTAGGAAGCGCCGATAGAATCACTACCGCCCCCACCCACAGTGAAGGTAAATCCAAGATGGGGCCAGCAATCGACCAGGCCAACAAGGGCTGTAATATCAGTTTTGCAAAACTAATCGCCCACGCTTGCTGAGGAGCGGAATCTTCTTTTTTCATTAAAAATAAACCGATCGACACCAGGGCACACGGCGTCGCCGCTGCCGCCAGAAATAAAATTACTTGCATTAGTGGCTCATATAAAACCAGACCCGTTGAGGACCATAGCAACCCAACTACAGGCGCAAGTAATAATGGGTTTGAGCAAAGAGACTTGCCTACGCTCCAACAAATTTCATGGGGCCTCTTTCTAGAAAGCATACTAATTTCTATTAATACAGTGGAAAAAGCAAACATGGTCATAACAATAAAAGTTGAAATGATTGCTGGCGCTAAACCGTCTTCTCCAAGGGCGAGAACACACAAAGGAATGCCCATATAACCGGTGTTTGAATAAGAAGCGCTTAAGCCAGCAAAGCTAGCAACTGCCAGATCGCGATTACGAAACCAGCTAAACATAAAGATGAGAATAAATATTGCTAGGCAGCTGAGAAAAAATGCCGTAATAAATCCTGGCTGCCAAAGCGTCTGCCAACTACTACTTGATGCAAAGCTAAATAATTGTGCTGGCAATGCAAGCCAGACAACAAATCGATTTAGTTCAACAGAGGCGCTCTCGCCCAACTTACCCGTTCTACCGCAAATGTAACCAATTAGAATGAGCGCGAATACGGGGAAGACAACATTAAATACGTAGAGCAATTTTATGGCCGCCTTTTAGGCGATCTTTTTTAATGTCTTTTGATAGCGCTGTGCATTTTTGACGTAACGACCTGCGATATCCTCAATACCAGCCATCTGCTCCGGAGTGAGCGACTTCACAACTTTGGCAGGCGAACCCAGAATCATGGAGCCGTCGGGAAACTCTTTTCCTTCAGTCACTAATGCACCAGCACCGACCAAACAATTTTTGCCAATTTTTGCGCCGTTTAGGATAACCGCGCCAATGCCAACTAAACTGCCATCGCCTACATTACAACCATGCAACATCACTTGATGACCGACAGTAACATTCTTGCCCAATACGAGAGGGTAACCAGGATCAGTGTGCAATATGGATGCATCCTGCACATTACTACCTTCACCAATCTGAATGAGGTCGTTATCACCCCGAATAACCACCTGGGGCCAAACGCTCGCGTTCCGATGAAGTTCTACTCTACCGATTACTTCCGCGCTCTCGGCAACCCAAGCCCCCTCCGCTAATTGGGGGGCGTTTCCGTCAAGTTCAAATATAGCCATAACCCATTATAAGTAATAGCCATATCAGGAAGGCTTACCAGTTAGGCTCTCGATCTGGAGTAGAGGAAATCCGGTGAATACTGAGGTCTGCACCGTCGTATTCCTCTTCGTGAGACATCCGAATTCCGAAAATCAGCTTTAGAAGGCCATAAACTACAAAACCACCCACCAATGCAATCAAAACACCTAAGGCGCTACCTATCAATTGGCCCGTAAACGTGACCCCACCGATACCGCCCAGCGCTTTTGTCCCAAAGATGCCTGCAGCCAACCCACCCCATAAACCGCATAAGCCGTGCAAAGGCCAAACACCTAAAACATCGTCAAGCTTCCAGCGGTTTTGCACCAAGGTAAACATATATACAAATAGAGCACCAGCAATGAGTCCTACAAGCAATGCACCCATGGGATGCATCAAATCCGAGCCAGCACAAACAGCCACCAAACCAGCCAATGGGCCGTTATACGTAAAACCAGGATCATTACGGCCAACAATCCAGGCAGCTAAAGTGCCGCCAACCATCGCCATCAAGGAATTGATTGCTACGAGACCGCTGACCTTATCAATCGTTTGCGCACTCATCACGTTAAATCCAAACCAACCTACCGCTAAGATCCAGGCACCCAAAGCTAGAAATGGAATGCTAGAAGGAGGATGTGCTGCAACGTGCCCCTCCTTGGTGTATCGACCCCTTCTGGCGCCCAGCAGAATCACTGCGGGCAATGCAATCCAACCGCCAACAGCGTGGACCACTACTGATCCAGCAAAATCATGAAACTCTTCGCCAGTAAGCCCTTTGATCCAGGCCTGAATACCATAATGCTGATTCCAGGCAATGCCCTCAAAGAAAGGATAAATAAAGCCAACCAAGATAAAGGTTGCAATCAACTGGGGATTGAACTTTGCCCGCTCTGCGATTCCACCAGAAATAATTGCGGGAATTGCAGCGGCAAATGTCAATAAAAAGAAAAATTTCACTAGTTCATAGCCATTTTTCTGAGCCAACAATTCAGCGCCTGAGAAAAAATTTACCCCGTACGCAATGCTATAGCCAATGAAAAAATAAGCGATTGTAGAGACAGCAAAATCAACCAGAATTTTGACTAAAGCATTGACCTGGTTCTTTTTGCGAACAGTACCTAGCTCTAGGAAAGCAAATCCCGCATGCATTGCCAAGACCATAATGGCACCAAGTAATATAAACAGGACATCGCTACCTGATTTCAACACGTCCATTGACTTCACCCCTTAATATTTTTGGCACATTATGGGGAATTCGGAGGGTCAATTTTTCAAACTGCGCACCTATTTAGTGCAAATTACCCCCATACTTTGGTTTATTATCAAATCACACTGATACAAAGGGGAACCCATGAAAAAAGTTTTAGCCGTTTTAGCTACTTTGTGCGCATTTACTGGCCTTGCACAAGCTCAAGAAAAAGTACAAGTACTTAGCACGCAGGAACTCGTTAATGTTTGTAAATTTCCTTCAAGCCCAGAATCTCGCAGTTTTTGCATAGGCTATACAACAGCAATTTATGACACCTATTTAGCTACGCGTCATCCTCAGCGCGCAAAACCCTATATTTGTGTAAAACAACCAGCTCCAACACGCGATGAGGTTATTAGTGAATTTGTGAAATTTAGTCAAGCAAACCAACAGACTTTGGATAAGCCTGCAGCAGGAGTTTTTCTTGGTTTCATGGCTTCACGCTTTCCTTGTGCTCGAAAATAATTCACGCAATTTAACTAACTCAACCCACTCAGACTTAAGGATTCAGTTGATATGAAAAAAATTATCGCCATTACCGCTGCTACCTTAGCAATTGCGGGCTGCTCTAATATGAGCAACACAGAACAACGTACATTATCTGGCGCTAGCATTGGCGCAGCTGCTGGTGCCATCGGCACAGCAATCTTCCACGGCAATCCAATTTGGGGTGCAGTAGGCGGCGCGGCTGTTGGCGCAGCTTCTGGTTATGTCTATGACGCCTACAAAAAAGAGCAGGCTTCTGAATACAACTCGGGCTACAACGCAGGCAAAAATAATCAGCCTGCAAAAGCGCCAAACTAGTTATTGCCTGCCATTAATGGCATGGTTGTAGTTTAAAAAGTTGCAATAAAAAACCCGACTTGTTCGATACAAGTCGGGTTTTTCTTTCAACGTTGTAGTTAGATCAATTCAATAACAACTGATTAATGCGTTTTACATAAGCAGCTGGATCATTCAATTGACCGCCCTCAGCTAACATCGCCTGATCAAATAGTACCTGAGTCCATTCATCAAATTGTTTGTCATCTGATTTTAATTTCACCAACAAAGGATGCTCTGGGTTAATTTCCAAAATCGGTTTCATATCTGGTGCTTGTTGGCCAGCCGCTTTAAGCATTCGCAATAAATTTCCAGAAAGCTCATTTTCATCTGAAACCAAGCAAGCAGGTGAATCAGTCAAACGGAAGGTGACACGCACATCCTTAACCTTGTCACCTAATGCCGCCTTCATACGCTCGAGCAAATCTTTAAAACTCTTTTCAGTCTCTTCATGCTCTTTCTTTTCCTTTTCATCACTTAGACTGCCAAGATCTAAACCACCCTTGGCTACTGAAGTCATTTGCTTGCCATCAAACTCTGCAAAGAAGGAGAGCATCCACTCATCCACTCGATCAAATAACAAAAGAACTTCAACACCTTTTTTACGGAAAATCTCTAGATGTGGGCTATTCTTAGCAGCGTTAAAAGTATCACCAGTAACGTAATAAATCTTATCCTGACCCTCTTTCATGCGAGCAATATATTCAGCTAAAGATACAGTTTGTTCAGCAGAATCAGTATGGGTACTTGCAAAGCGTAAGAGCTTCAAAATACGCTCTTGATTTGGCTGATCTTCGCCAACGCCCTCTTTTAATACCTGACCAAATTGAGTCCAAAAATTACGGTACTTTTCTTTTTTAGTTTCATCATCACTATTTGCCAAATCCTCAAGCATACTCAGCACACGCTTGGTAGAACTCTCACGAATTACTTTAACGTCGCGGGATTCTTGCAAAATCTCACGCGAGACATTTAAAGGCAAGTCTGTTGAATCAATGACGCCAGTTACAAAACGGAGGTACATGGGCATTAATTGCTCTGCATCATCCATGATAAAAACTCGCTTGACGTACAACTTAATTCCGCCACGCTTATTGCGATCCCATAAATCAAATGGGGCACGAGCTGGCACGAATAAAAGTTGAGTAAACTCACTGCGACCTTCCACGCGATTTAATGAGTAGCACAAAGGGTTCTCATAATCATGCGAAAGGTGTTTATAAAACTCGTTGTACTGCTCTTCGGTAATCTCTGATTTTGTGCGCGCCCATAATGCGCTAGATTGATTAATGCTTTCTAGCTCGTCCTTGATGACATGCTCTTTTTTATCTGCATCCCATTCTTCTTTGTTCATCTGAATAGGAAGGGAAATATGATCGGAATACTTGCGAATAATCGATTTGAGCTTATGGGTAGAGAGGAAGTCATCCTCACCTTCGCGCAAGTGCATGGTAATTGATGTGCCACGCTGAGGGCGATCAATATTCTCTACTGTAAATTCCCCAGAACCATCCGACTCCCAGCGGACACCATCTGAAGCTGGCAAACCTGCACGGCGCGTTTCAACGGTAATACGATCAGCCACAATAAAAGCGGAATAGAAACCTACGCCAAACTGACCAATTAAGGCGGCGTCTTTTTGTTGATCCCCAGAGAGTTTTGAGAAAAATTCTTTTGTGCCAGAGCGCGCAATCGTTCCCAGGTTGGCGATTACCTCATCGCGACTCATGCCAATACCATTATCTGAAATGGTTACGGTTCTAGCAGCCTTATCAAAGCTGACTTTAATTTTTAACTCAGAGTCATCACCATACCAATCGGGATGCTCGATACCCTCAAAACGCAACTTGTCTGATGCATCTGAAGCATTTGAGATTAATTCGCGCAGGAAAATTTCCTTGTTCGAATACAAGGAATGAATCATGAGTTGTAAAAGTTGCTTTACCTCAGCCTGAAAGCCTAAAGTTTCTTTGCTAGCTACAGTCATGTGAAGACACCCTCTTAAAAGTATTTAACCCCCTCTACATGGGGACTATTTATACAATTTCAAGGGCTATTTCAAAGAGGAATTACCCGGAGTGGGGTTTTGAATGTTTCTCTGCCACGGGCATCTCCGCCTTTTTCCAGGCGCTAAACCCGCCCTCCAAATGACAAATGCGCGGCACCCCCATATCTTGCAAAGCTTTAGTAGCCAATGCAGAGCGCCAGGCGGAGGCGCAATAGAGCACTAGACGCTTTCCCTCCCCAAAGATTGGCTTGTAATAAGGACTCTCTGGATCAACCCAAAATTCCAACATTCCACGAGGGGCATGCAACGCACTCGGAATCATTCCCTCGCGCTCAAGCTCCCTAATATCTCGGATATCCACAAAAACCGTGTCCTGATCGTCCAACAATTTCTGAGCTTCAATTACGGGAACCGTTTCAATCTCCGCCATGGCTCGTGCAATTAAATCCTGATAGCCTAACTTAAGTTTCATCGAAATCTCCTAAAGTGCTGGTACTTTTAATATAGCAATTCTTAGGGTTTATGGTTGCTATTGCTTACTGATACTATCCGCCTATGAACTTTACCCCTACAGAACTTGGCGCCAGCATTATTTTTGCAATCGCAGTTGTGCATACTTTTTGTACATCTTATTTTGAATCCCTTGCCAAAAAATCACCACGGCATGCAGGCTTATGGCATTTACTCGGCGAAGTAGAAATTGTCTTTGGCTTTTGGGCGGCAATTTTGATTGTCTTTATGTGGCTTGCAAATGACCTCGCCACAGCAAAGGATTACGCCAATAAACGCAACTTTACAGAGCCGCTATTTGTTTTTGCCATCATGGTGGTAGCCGGCAGCAAACCTATTTTGCATTTTGCCACTCAAATTTTGCAGCAACTTGGTAAAGTTTTACGCTTAGTATTGCGCACCAAACAGGCTCCCACTCTCTACTTTTTAACTTTATCCGTTACGCCACTGTTAGGCTCCCTGATCACCGAGCCCGCGGCAATGACTTTGGCGGCTTTTCTATTGCGTGACCTTGTCTATCGTCACCAATGCTCTAAAGCCTTACTCTTTGGCACTTTAGGCGTCTTATTTGTCAATATCTCTCTTGGTGGCACACTCACTAATTTTGCCGCACCTCCAGTACTCATGGTTGCATCAACATGGAACTGGAGCACATCCTTCATGTTCGCCAACTTTGGACTTGAGGCAGCCATTGCAATCTTTATCAACGCTTTAATAGCAACCCTCATATTCCATCGGCAACTGATTGAACCAGAAAGCAAGTCCAATTCAACTCGCATACCGCTTGCCACTACCGCAATCCATTTATTGTTTTTAGCTGGCATTGTCGGTTTTGCACACGATCCAGTAATCTTCATGTGGCTCTTGCTATTTTTTATCGGGTACACAACGGCTTATCCAAAACATCAGAACCCACTCATATTGCGTGAGGCTTTATTGGTGGGATTTTTCTTAGGGGGCCTAGTTGTGCTTGGGGCACTTCAAGGCTGGTGGCTACAACCAATTCTAGAAAATATGAGCCCCACAGCGGTCTTTTATGGCAGCCTGGCCCTCACTGCCATTACAGACAATGCTGCCTTAACCTACTTAGGATCCCTTGTTCAAGGAACATCCCCTGAATTTAAGTTGGCCTTAGTTGGTGGAGCCGTTGCTGGAGGAGGTTTAACTGTAATTGCTAACGCACCCAATCCTGCTGGTCTTGCTATTTTGCGCAGCTACTTTCCCAATGCAGCTGTTTCAGCGGGATTGCTCTTTGTAGCAGCCATTCCACCAACTATTGTGGCGATTATTGCCCTGCGACTGCTATAAAAGCGTTATCCCGTAAAATCTGAGCTTCGCCCCCAGCTATAAACCTGAGAACGGCATATGAAAAAGCTCTATATCAAAACCTTTGGTTGTCAAATGAACGAGTATGACTCGGGCAAGATGGCCGACCTCTTACATGCCGATGAAGGCATGGTCATGACCGACACGCCTGAAGATGCAGATGTCGTTCTACTGAACACCTGCTCCATTCGAGAAAAAGCAGAAGATAAAGTTTTCTCGGATCTTGGGCGTCTACGTGAACTCAAAAAAACTAAACCCAATCTATTAATCGGTGTTGGTGGTTGTGTAGCTAGCCAAGAAGGTCAACAAATCATCAGCAGAGCGCCTTATGTTGATGTTGTATTTGGTCCTCAGACATTACATCGCCTCTCTGATCTTCTTACGCAGCGTCGTGAAACTGGCAGATCTCAAGTGGATATTTCTTTTCCTGAAATTGAAAAATTTGATCACCTGCCTTCATCACGCCAAACCCGTGGCTCTGCGTATGTTTCGATTATGGAGGGCTGTTCAAAATACTGCAGCTATTGTGTAGTGCCTTACACGCGTGGCGAAGAGGTATCGCGCCCATTCGATGATGTTCTCACTGAAGTTGCGGGACTTGCTGCTCAGGGAGTGAAAGAAATTGTCTTATTGGGCCAGAATGTCAATGCCTATCTTGGAAAAATGGGCAATACGGAAGAAATTGCCGACTTTGCATTACTGATTGAGTATGTTGCTGAGATTCCAGGGATAGAGCGCATTCGCTTTACAACGAGCCACCCAAAAGAATTTACACAACGCCTTATCGATGTATATGCGAGAGTTCCCAAACTCGTAAGTCACTTGCATCTTCCTGTGCAACATGCATCTGATTCAGTACTCTCGGCCATGAAGCGGGGATACACAGCCCTTGAGTACAAAAGCATTATTCGCAAGATGCGAGCGGTCAGACCCGATCTCACCCTTTCAAGTGATTTTATTGTGGGCTTCCCGGGCGAGACTGATGAGGACTTCGCCAAGTTATTGAAAATGGTAGAAGAACTCAATTTTGACAATAGCTTTTGCTTTATCTTTAGCGCAAGACCTGGAACACCCGCCGCCAACCTAAGCGATGAGACACCATACGAAGTTAAGCTAAAACGATTACAGACTTTACTTGCACTGGTTGAGTCTCAAGCAAATCAAATTAGTCAAAAGATGTTAGGAAACACTGAACGCGTTTTGGTTGAGGGCCTTGCAAAGGATGGCATCAACCTACAAGGACGTGCAGCCAATAATCGAGTAATTCACTTTACCGCACCAGAAAGCGATATCGAATCTCTAATTGGACAAATGGTGGATATCAACATCACCGAAGTACTCAACTACACCCTGAGAGGGGATTTGGTGAAGGCCTATGCCTAAATTAGAAATTGATATTCAATACGCAAGTCCGGCGATCGAAAAAAAGCTTGCTTCGATTGCCTCCCCCACATTAATCAAAAAATGGGTTAAGGAAGCAACTCCGCATAGTGGCCAACTAACCTTGCGCTTTGTAAATCAAGCAGAGGGAAAAGCCCTAAATGCAGCTTTTCGCAATAAATCTAAACCTACTAATGTACTGACTTTTCCCTACGATCTCACCAAGAAAACCTTAGCGGCAGATGTTATTTTTTGCCTGCCAGTAATTCAAAAAGAAGCTATTGAACAAAATAAAGCAATTCGGGCGCACTTAGCCCATCTCATTATTCATGGGTGCTTGCATGCACAAGGTCTTGACCACGAAGTGGAAAAAGATGCAAAAAAAATGGAGTCTCAAGAAATTAAACTCTTAAAGTCTTTAGGTTTTGCTAATCCCTACGCCTCTATTTAAAGTGTTTTGAGACCCCCCTTCATTGCAATTACTGATTTCTGAGATATTCTTGCGATATGCCTGACCCCAATCGATCCCTTTTAGAGCGCTTAGCCGATTTTCTAACGCCGCAACCCATTAGCCCCACTGAACGTCGCCAAGAGCTAATTGAAACTCTCAGAGAAGCTCAAGCTGAAGGCCTAATTGATGCTGATGCCCTATCGATGATTGAGGGTGTTTTCCAAGTGGGGCAACTATGTGCCCGCGATATTCTGGTTCCTAGAGCACAAATCGATTGGATTGATATTAATCGGCCGCTCTCTGAAATTATCAAAAGCGTAATTACAGCAGCCCATTCTCGCTTCCCAGTATTTGAGGGAAGTCGCGATAACGTAATTGGCACATTGCTAGCAAAAGATTTACTACGTCACTCAAGCGAAAAAGATTTTCAAGTACGAGACTGGTTGCGTCCTGCCGTATTCATTCCTGAATCGAAGCGTTTAAGCGTTTTGCTGCGTGACTTTAAAGATAACCGCAATCACTTGGCGATCGTTGTCGATGAGTACAGTGGTGTTGCCGGGATTATTACGATTGAAGATGTGCTCGAACAAATTGTTGGTGATATTGAAGATGAGCACGATGTCGATGAAGAAGCAGATAATCTGATCTCCCTAGACAATGGTGATATTCGCGTTAAGGGTATTACTGAGCTGGAACAATTTAACGAGACCCTCGGCACGCAATTTAATGCTGAAGATATTGAAACGGTTGCAGGCCTAGTAATCCAGCATCTAGGTCGAGTACCTAAAATTGGTGAACTGATTGAGATTGAAGGTATTCAATTTGAAGTTCTACGCGCCGATCCAAGGCAAATTCATATCCTGCTAGCGCGACAACTTCCTAAGAAGTCTAACTGAGGTCACCTTGATTCATCAGTCGGCACTCAGATTTTCAAGTGGTATTGGCCTACTTATGCTTTTCGTGCTTGGGGCGGTCATGGCGGGTGCCGCTGAACTCCCTTATGGTGGCTGGGTTCAGTTACCTATCTTAAGTTTGATTTGGTGGGTAATCACTGCTAACCGATCCACCATCATCAAGAAGAATTTTTCGTTAGGTCTATCGTTTGGGCTGGGCTATTTTGTCGTTGCTCTTTGGTGGATCTACATTAGCCTTCACGATGTTGGCGGTATTAACCCCATCTTTTCTTCCCTAGCAGTATTTTTACTGGCAGCAGGCATGGCAATATTTTTTTCGTTTGCGTGCTTACCACTCTACCTGCAAAAACATACACACTTAACAGGCCTAATACTTGCAGGCACCTGGGTGATCATTGAATACCTGCGCAGTGTTTTTCTCACTGGATTTCCGTGGATGGGTTTTGCTGAAGCTCAAGTGAACGGCCCATTCTCGTCAATTGCGCCATTCTTTGGCGGGCTTGCATGCACTTTTTTAGTGGTTTGGATTTCTTGGGAAATAACGCAACTCAAAAAAAATATCTCTATTAGCGGCGCGTACATTATTGCGACGATCGCTGTTACGCAACTAGCAAGTATTTGGAGTTTTACAAACCCTATTGGCGAGCCACTCAGCGTTCGTTTAATTCAGGGTAATTTTGAACAAAGCCTGAAGTTCAATCCCAAGGCAATTGAAAATCAATTCGTTTTTTATACAGATGCCATCAAAAAACAGCCAGCTGATCTCATTATTACTCCCGAGACAGCCTATCCCTGGCCACAAAACAACCTTCCGCTTGGTCTGATTCAATCCTTACGAGACTTTGCTGATAGTAGCTCTAGCAATATCTTGCTTGGAATTATCGGTGAAGTAGTCAATTCCAACGGCATTCAGTATTCCAATCGCGCACTCGGCCTTTCTCCACAAACAAGTCTTTACCAATACGACAAATCTCATTTGGTACCTTTTGGAGAATTTATTCCACCTGGCTTTCACTGGTTCGTGAATGCCTTTCACGTCCCGATGAGCGACTTTGCGCGTGGTAGGAGTGATCAGCCACCATTTAGCATTGAACGCGTACAACAAAAATCCATTAACGCCGCGATTACCATTTGCTATGAAGATGTCTTTGGTGGCGAATTAGCATCTCGCATTCGCACTAGTAGTCAACCAGTTAATCTCTTGGTGAACATGACTAACCTGGCATGGTTTGGAGACTCACAAGCACCTGAGCAACAATTGCGACTTTCGCAATTACGCTCTCTTGAAACTGGGCTACCTGCCCTGCGCGCCACAAATACCGGCATTACCGCAGTCTTAGGGCATGACGGCAAAGTCTTGGCAATGCTTCCCAAATTTACCCAAGGTATTTTGAACTCCAAAATACAAGCCTATACCGGCCTAACCCCTTATGTCATTTGGGGAAATGCTCCAATTTTGGGTCTTTCTTGCCTCTTGTTAATACTGGGCATTCTGCGCCAAAAACGAATTTAATCGTTATTTCCTGGTTTGCGAGCTTAGCCATGTAAAATCAAAGGCTTAGCCAGGTTAATCATGCTTACTTTTCAGCAAATCATTCTCAAACTCCAAGATTACTGGGACCAACAAGGTTGCGCCCTACTGCAACCTATTGACCTCGAGGTCGGTGCCGGTACATCTCACACAGCCACTTTCTTGCGGGCCATTGGCCCCGAACCATGGAAAGCAGCTTACGTTCAACCCTCTCGCAGACCAAAAGATGGTCGCTATGGAGAGAATCCCAATCGTCTCCAGCACTATTACCAATACCAAGTAGTGCTCAAGCCGGCTCCCGAAAATATTCTTGAGCTTTACCTTGGCTCACTTGCTGCATTAGGCCTCGATTTACAGCAGAACGATGTCCGTTTCGTAGAAGACGACTGGGAAAATCCAACCTTAGGTGCCTGGGGCCTGGGATGGGAAGTTTGGCTCAATGGAATGGAAGTAACTCAGTTCACCTACTTCCAACAAGTGGGCGGGCTTGATTGCAAGCCTGTTTTAGGTGAGATCACTTACGGCATTGAGCGCTTGGCAATGTATATCCAGAATTGCTCCAATGTTTATGACCTAGTTTGGGCTGATGGGATTTCTTATGGTGATGTGTATCACCAAAATGAAGTGGAGCAGTCTTGCTATAACTTTGAGCACTCCAACACCGATCTGCTTTTTGCTAACTTCACTAACTACGAAAGTGAAGCAAAACGCTTAATGGAAGTGCCTTTGGCCTTGCCAGCCTATGAAATGGTTTTAAAAGCTGCGCATACATTTAACTTACTTGATGCCCGCGGGGCAATCTCTGTTACTGAACGTGCAGCCTACATTGGGCGCATCCGCAATCTGTCTCGCGCAGTAGCGCAGGCTTACTTTGAGTCCCGAGAAAAACTGGGATTCCCAATGTGCCAACGTCAAGCTAAAGCATAAGCAGCGCAATCTAACTATGAGTACACAGAATTCCCTTTTCCAATCAGATGATTTGCTGATTGAAGTATTTACCGAAGAACTCCCACCCAAATCTCTGCGTCGCCTTGGCGATGCCTTTAAAGATGGCATCTTTACCGCCCTTAAAACAGCAGGGCTCGCTGGGGAAAATTCCGTAGCGATTGGCTACGCCACGCCACGACGTCTTGCCGTTCAAATTACCAATGTACTTAGCCAGGCTCCAGATCATCCGGTGCGTGAAAAGTTACTACCGGTGAGCATTGCATTTGATGCCAATGGCCAACCTACTCCACCGCTACTAAAGAAACTGGGATCTCTTGGTTATGCCGATATTGATATCGCTGCTTTAGAAAAATCAGGTGAAGGAAAGAACGAAGCGCTCTATCTCAACGTCATTGCTAAAGGTGCCGCACTAGAACAAACGGCTCAGCAGGCTCTTGAGCACACACTAAGCAAACTGCCCATCGCTAAAATGATGCACTATCAAGTGCTACAAAAAAATGGTGGATTAGCTGATGTTGAATTTGCAAGACCAGCGCATCGCATCCTAGCACTACATGGTAAAAATACCCTCAATATCAATGCTCTTGGTATTGAAGCAAATAATCAAACCGAGGGGCATCGCTTTCTAGCTCCTGGCGTTATTAGCATTACCACCGCAGACCAATATGAGTCCGATCTCACTAATAAAGCAAAGGTATTACCTAGCTTTAATAAACGTCGTGAATATATCGAAGCTGCCCTTTTAAAAGCTGCTGGTAGCGATCTGGTACTCATGCCAGATAGCCTCTTAGATGAAGTTACTGCCTTAGTAGAGTGGCCAGCAATTTATGAGTGTCACTTTGATCAAGAGTTCCTAGAAGTTCCACAAGAATGCTTGATTCTGACGATGCAAACCAATCAAAAATATTTTGCCCTGACAGATCAGCAAGGTAAGCTACGCAATCGTTTTTTAATCGTATCTAATATTGAAACCAATAAACCTGAAGCTATTATTTCCGGCAATGAACGTGTAGTCCGTCCGCGTCTTTCAGATGCACGCTTCTTCTTTCAGCAAGATCAAAAACGCCCCTTAGCCTCTCGCGTGGCCGATCTTGGAAAAGTTGTTTATCACAATCAACTCGGCAATCAACTGGATCGCACAAAGCGCGTTCAAGGTATTGCGATTGGAGTGGCAAAAGCCCTCTCGGCAAATGAGGCCTTGGCTGGTCGTGCCGCAGAAATTGCCAAGACCGACTTGTTAACTGACATGGTTGGTGAATTTCCTGAACTTCAAGGCATCATGGGCCGCTACTATGCAACCCATGATGGCGAACATGTAGAGGTTGCCGCAGCCTGCGGTGAACATTACATGCCACGCTTTGCTGGCGATGAGCTACCGCAGACCCAAACCGGCACCATCCTAGCAATTGCAGACAAATTAGAAACTCTAGTTGGCATCTGGGGCGTTGGTCTTGCACCTACCGGCGATAAAGATCCGTACGCCTTACGTCGTCATGCTCTTGGTATATGCCGACTCTTGCTAGAAAAAAATCTCGCCTTAAGTCTTCCCGATTTAATTGACCTTGCTCGTAAACAATTTCCACAAAAAGAGGTTCAAGAAAAGGCAAAGGCTGAAGATATCTACGCCTTTATTATTGATCGCTTGCGCGCCTATTTACGCGATCAATCTGTTGCTGGAAAACCATTTACAACCGAAGAAATTGACGCCGTATTAAGTCAGTCACCAAGCCACATTAATGATTTACTCGATCGCCTCACAGCCTTACGAGAATTTAATGCCTTAACAGAGGCCGCTCAACTTGCAGCCGCCAATAAGCGCATTAGCAACATTCTAAAAAAGACTACAACACCAATTCCAACATCTTGCGCTAGCAAGCTATTACAAGCTCCAGCCGAAGCTACCCTATATCAAGCGCTTGAAAGCATTTCACCTAGCTTAACCGCTGCCTTCGAAAAACGTCAGTATGTCGAATTTTTAAAAGCCCTAGTGGCTTTAAGTGGGCCTATCGACCAATTCTTTGCTGATGTGATGGTGATGGATCCCAATCCAGAGTTGCGCGACAACCGCCTAGCTCTCCTGCAACAACTTCACCAGAAAATGAATCTGATTGCCGATCTCGGCAAGTTAGCATGAGCACCGGCTCTTCTAAGCTGATTATTCTTGATCGCGATGGCGTGATCAACGAGGATCGAGATGATTATGTGAAGTCGAGCCAAGAGTGGATTCCCTTGCCAGGGAGCCTAGAGGCTATCGCACTACTAAATCAAGCGGGCTATCAAATCGCTGTTGCTACAAACCAATCCGGCTTAGCTCGAGGCTATTTCGATATCAATGCGTTGCATGAAATGCACAGCAAAATGGAAAAATTACTCAAGCCCTTGGGAGGCCATATCGATAGTATTTTCTTTTGCCCCCATACTGATGCTCACGCTTGTGACTGTCGTAAGCCGTTGCCAGGAATGATGAAGGAGATCGCCCTGCGCTACAAAAAAAATCATAGCGCCACGCCCTTAGCAGGTGTTCCTATTGTGGGCGATTCTTTACGTGATCTCGAAGCTGGAGTTGCACTGGGGGCAAGCCCTCATTTAGTATTAACTGGGAAAGGCAGTAAGACCCTAGAAAAAGGCAAACTACCAGAAGGCACACAAATTCATGCTGATCTCATGGCATTTGCTAATGCGCTACTTCAAGATAAGGTTTAAGACCACATGACTTTTGTGCGCTCGACTCTTTTTGCCCTATTTCTGCTCATCTTTACACCGATTTGGTCGGTACTGTGTATCTTGGTTTTCCCATTTTTGAACCCCGAAAATCGTTATCGCTTTATTGGCCTGTGGAATAAAGTGGTCATTTGGATATTGCAGCCACTGTGTGGAATTCACTATGAAATCCGCGGAATGGAAAATATGATGGCGGTGCTTGATCAACCAGTTGTTGTGCTCAGCAAACATCAATCTGCTTACGAAACGATTGCCTATATTGCTCTTCTACCAAAACAACTTTGTTTTGTCTTCAAACGAGAATTACTCTGGATCCCTTTCTTTGGTTGGGCATTGGCCCTGCTAAAAATGATTCACATCAATCGCAATAGCAAGGAAACTGCTGCACTATCAGTAGTGGGTCAAGGTCGTAAGCGATTGGCTGAAGGTAAATGGATATTGCTATTTCCAGAGGGCACAAGAACCCCTACTGGCTCTCATAAGCCCTATAGCAAGGGTGGTGCAAGACTTGCGAGCGCCACTGAGGCCCTGGTAATACCGATTGCGCATAACGCTGGACGTTGCTGGCCAAAGAATAGTTTTATGAAACATCCAGGAACAGTGATTTTCTCAATCGGACCAGCCATTCCCTCAGCCGGAAAAACTGGCGGCCAACTCCATCAAGAAGTAGAGAAATGGATTGAAGCCGAAATGCGGGTAATTGACCCAAGCGCTTATCAATAAGCCTTGGATTTTCTAGTGCTTATTCCACCAGAGTTTTAGCCCATTCGATATAACGCTCTACAGAAATATCCTGGGCGCGGGCTTTGAGCTCAGACTCCGTTAAGAACAGTCGATCAGCATAAGCCGCCAAATTTGTGCGCAACATTTTTCTACGCTGGGAAAAAGCAGCTGCGACCACCCTCTCCAAGGCACGCCATTGCGATTCATTCAGGCTGAAATCTTTCCGAGGAATCATACGCACAACGGCGGAGTTAACCTTAGGCTGCGGATCAAATGCCTCTGGCGGTACCTCTAAAATCAATTCCATGTCATAACGGGCCTGCAGCATTACTGAAAGCCTACTAAATTCTGATCCCCCAGCCTGAGACACCATGCGCTCCACCACTTCTGCCTGCAACATAAATACCTGCTCATCAATGGCATCAGCAGCAGACACTAAGTGGAACAATAATGGCGATGAAATGTTGTAAGGCAAGTTACCAACTACTTTACATAAGCTGCCAGTAGAAGGCTTAGATTTTGCCCATTCCAAAAAATCAAACTGCAGCGCGTCACCTTCGATCACATTGAGCCCCTGAAGGTTCTCATGATTCCAGTAAGCCACCAAATCCCGATCAATCTCCAAAAGATCAAGTTGCTTGAGACCACTCAATAAAGGTCTAGTGAGCGCTCCTAGACCTGGTCCAATTTCAATCACATGCATTTCGGGATTTGGATTAATCGCGGCAACGATTGAATAAATCACCCCAGAGTCTTGTAAAAAGTTTTGGCCAAAACGCTTGCGCGCACGGTGCATCATGTATTTACATTCCTTGAATTCACTACCAGTTGATAGGCCAATCTCAATGCCTCTAGCATGCTGCTAGAGTCAGCAACTCCTTTGCCAGCTATCTCTAAGGCAGTGCCATGATCCACCGAAGTACGAATAATGGGCAAACCCAAAGTTACGTTAACGCCACCCCCAAAACTGACAAACTTAAAAGGGGCTAAACCTTGATCGTGATACATCGCAATAAAAGCATCAACTCGATTCAATGTATTGGCATCAAACATGGTGTCGCCAGGATAAGGACCGCTCACCAATATACCCAAGTCTTTAGCCGCTTCAATTGCAGGCGCAATGACTTCAATTTCTTCGCGCCCCAAATATCCAGACTCACCAGCATGGGGATTCACTCCAGCAACCCTAATCACCGGCCTAGCAATACCAAATTTCTTTTGCAAATCATGGTGCACAATTTGAATTGTTTCTAATATCTGTTCCTGCTTGAGTGCGGCTGGCACATCCTTTAAAGGCAAATGCGTTGTTACCAAAGCCACTCTAAGCGCATTAGATTGTTGAAGCTTTAAAAATCCCACCGGCAATGAAGCGCATAGCATCATGACCACATGGTCCTTATTACAGAGCTGTGCTAGATATTCTGTATGGCCAGTAAAAAGTGTCGATGCAATCTTTCCAGCATTGATTACACTTTTCTGAAGTGGCGCAGTTATCATGGCATCAAAACGCCCTTCAAGACAGCCCTCAGTAGCAATATTTAAGATGTTGATGACATATTGCGCATTAGCAGGATTCAATTGACCAGCTAAAACTGGCGCCGATAAAGCGACTGACTCTAGCGTAAGCCTATTAGCCAATTCAGCCGGGATCTTAGACGCCTGAAACATACTAAGATCGCCCAATAAAGTAATGTGAGCGCCGGCTTGCTCCCTCAAGAAAGCGAGTGCAGCCGAGAATGAAACCTCCGGACCAATACCCGCTGGCTCACCGGAGCTAATGACTAACTTAACGGGGGCTAACTGCTGGATCATCGGCGTTAATAATCTTCACCGTAGCGGTATCGCGCAACTCACGCAGCCAATCTTGATAGGCTTGCTCAAACTTACGCTCACGAATTGCCGCACGAGCAAATTGACGTTGCTTTTCTACGGTCAACTGCGCTTCTCTTCGCTCCAATACCTGGATTAAATGCCAACCAAATTCAGTTTTCACTGGGTTGCTTACTTCACCGATTTGCAAACGATTCATTGCTTGATCAAACTCAGGAACCAAATCACCAGGGCCCATCCATCCTAAATTTCCACCATTGGCAGCAGATCCATCCTCAGAGTATTTTTTGGCTAGCTCACCAAAATCTGCCGTCTTGGCGCGCACCTGATCGCGGTAACCCGCTAAACGCCTTTCAGCATCTTGATCTGATAGACCCGCACGACTCCGCAGCAAAATGTGACGCGCCAAAGTCTGAGTCACCATAATATTTTGTGGGGTTGTTGGGGTATTGTCTTGTGCAGGCTGCTGCTGTACCTCTGGCGCACCGGCAACTACAGCCCTACGATCCAAAACCTTCAATACATGATAACCAGCAGGGCTTTTTACAACTGCGCCAGCGACTTGTCCGCCACCAGTATTTCTAATGGCCTCATAAAATAATTGAGGCAAACGATCAGGAGTTCGATAGCCCAAGTCCTGAAATTTAATCTTGGGATTATCTTTGGCCGCCATGGCGCCCAATTGTAAAAAGTCAACGTCGCCTTTTGCCTCTCGCAATAACGACTCCGCCTTTTTCTTTGCCTCAGCCTGCGCACCAGCGCCCGCACTAGCATCCGCCGGTATAAATATTTGCGCCACATCAATTTCTTCTGGCGCCCCCTTCGCAGCAGGCGTCGAACGCGTAACACCACCGCCAGCCGCAGCTCGATTGCGATCAGCGATGAAGTTATCAACTTCTGCATCGGAAATTTTTATCTTAGCCTCAACTTCGCGCTCCCTATAGCGACTCATCATGACATCATCGCGCAGCATTTGACGATAACGCTCATAGCTACTTCCAGTAGCCGCGATTTTGACTTTCAACTCCGCAAGCGTTAATTTATTTTTTGCCGCTATGTCTGCAACAATTTGATCTAACTCTTTATTGGTGACGGTAATACCCTCGAGTTCAGCATTTTGTATCTGAATCTTTTCAATAATGAGTCTTTCTAAAACTGTTTTTCTCAAGGTTGTCGCATCAGGTAATTTGGTCCCCTGCTTCTGAAGGGCGGCAATACGATCATCGATCTCCTTGCGAGTAACAAATCCTGTATTTACTACTGCAGCAACGCCATCGATATTACGAATTTTGCTATCCGTACTTGGAGACGTCTTTGTATTGCCTTGTGCATGAGCAAATTGTGACAGCAAAGTCAGCCCAGCCAACGTAGTAGCTAGTAGGGCTTGTTTGAATAAATTCCTACGCATCATTGATAGTTCTCATATATTGAGGGTGGAATAGGCTTAGAAGTAGGCATATATCCAGGCACATTAAGCCTCATGATATCAACTGGATTGCTTCCAGCGCTACCAAAACCCCTAAACTCTATTTGGAATAAAACTTGGGTAGTGGTGATTTGTGAGGTGTTGACCATTTGGGAGTAGGCCCCACGCAAAGTCCAACAATCCCTCATCCACTCTAAAGCAACCAAGGTATTTAATGTTTTAGTACTCAAAGCATCGTACCCCCAGCGCCCTAATACAGAGACCTCTCGAGTAAGAGGCCATTGACCTGAAATATTGTATTGATCTGTAGTGGTTTGCGCCAAAGTACCTGCGGTATTGTTTTGTACTGAAGCTTGTGTTGGCGGGGTCCAGACGTTGCGGTATCCAAAATTCAAACTTCTACCAGGGGTAGGGCGCCAACTACCCCCAACTGTTGTTTGTACAAATTTGTTGAGCTGAGTGTTGTACTGACCAAACATGTCAGCGCTAAAGTTTCCAAGTAATCGTACTGAAGCCGAACCCAATGTGTCTGAGTAAGTTGTCGGATTGGCAATATTGCCATTAAGACCTACTCTTTGGCCAGTAAAGGCTTGCCGCTGAGCAAGAGTCACATTGGCACGCTCAGCACCAGTATTTGCCTCAATCATTCGACTCGTTAAACCACCAGTTAATTTATTGCTATCAGCGACGCGGTCATTACCGATAAATGTATTTTCACTAAAAATTTGGGTGACGCCAAAACCCGCATCAGCGGTATCAAATAAAGGGGTTAGGGCTTGATTTTGGTAGGGGGTATAAACATAAAAAGCCCTTGGCTCCATAGTGAGCAACATATCCCGCCCAAAAAAACCTTTTAATTCAGTAGCCTCTCTTTCAAAGGCTAGGCCTGAATCCAAGCTAAATGTTGGAACAGTAAAACCCTGCGCGTTTGGCGCGCCAACTGGGTTGTATGGGGTGGCGTTATAGGTATTAGACTGAAAACTCACTTTAGGGGTAACGTAGTAACCCGGCGTTACCTGGGGAAGTGCTATAGCCCCCTTGATTACAGTTCGATCGGCCTGACTATAAATACCTGGCGCAGTTGCCGCCAGGTTGGCGCCAATGTTGTATGCGAAACGAGTGTAGTCTGTCGAAAAAGTCGTTGCTGGACCTGATGGCAAGTTAATGTACTTGCCGCTTGCATCAGCAACCGCTGGACTTAAGCGATTGTTATATGTAGCAGTAATGTTCGGCAAAATATTGTATGGGGACTGCACAATCGAGGTGGGATCAGGTTGCAAAGTCTGGAAGGTCATCGCTCTAGCAGAAACAGTCCAATTACTTAACCCCCCAGTGAGATTCTTTGTAGTCCCAACCTCTTGCCGAAATTGGCTAGTCACGGCACCCGCAATACTCTGAGAAAAGTCAGTGGGATATAAATTATCTGAAACTCGAGCCATATTGGCATACCCCGTCCAAGCACCAGCAATAGGGATTCCACCCATTCCCAATAGGTCGCCACTAAAGTTTTGTCTCTGCTGCCAGTCATAGCGCCAGCGATCGGTTCCGGTTTTTCGATCATAAGGAAGATAGTCACCGCCTAAACTACCTGCATATTGCTTATCTAAAAACTGATACTTGGCGCCCAACTGGACGCCACGCTGCCCCATTACTCGCGGCAATAATAGTAAATCCCGATTAGGGGCGATATTGACGTAATAAGGCTGCGTCACATCAATACCGTTATTCGAGCTGTAACCAGCGACTGGTGCCAAAATGCCTGAACGACGCTGATTAGAAGTTGGCGCAGTGAAATAGGGAGTGTAGGCAATTGGTACATCGAAGAAGCGCATCACAGCATGCGTACCAACCATCTCCTTCTGTTCGTTATCAATTTCCAAGGTACTCGCAGTGAAGTACCAATCTAAATTTTCAGGCGTACAAGTGGTGTAAGTGATCTTATCAAATACAAAAATATCCGATGTTTCAATCGTTAATTTATTAGCATTACCACTTGCGCGATTATCACGTAGCTCATAATTGGGTGATTCCATTTCGCCCTCACGCGCATCGACTCGAAGGCGCGCCTTTGGTCCCTTGAACGTAACATTACCTTTGGAAAATTCTGTGTTACCCGTTAAGTTAGCTATATCAGAATCTGGGTCGTATTGAATTTCGTCTGCTTTGATAACTGCCCCATTGCGACGAATTTGTGCGCGCCCTTTTAAACGCATTTCACGATCTACTACCCCATCAATAGAGTCACTAGAAGTAAATGTCAGGGCTTTCCCATCATCAATCGCTTTTCCAACACGCAGTTGATCATCCAATTTTAAGATGGTTACTTCACCTCGATCGGGGATCAAAACAGAATTTGCCGAATTGGCTAAAGATTGAGAAGAAGGCGGTAGGGGTGCCGGAGCTTGCGCATGACTTGAAAAAGTAAATTGCAGCAATGCAAGCCCCATCATTATGCGCAGGGCGGCAGTGAAAAAAAGAGGGGCGCAAAGGCCGGCGCAACGGCGATAATGACTCATGGATCCTGACCAGCCTTATTATACGAATCGACCATGACTGACTCTCGCTTAAATACCCTCCGCAACTGGCTAAAAGGCCTTGAACCTAGCTGGCAATTAGATCTCCCCTCCCTAAGCCCGGCATCTGCAGATGCCAGCTTTAGGCGGTATTTCCGAATTGAGTCAAAAAACCCCAATTTCAAGACCCTAATCGTGATGGATGCTCCACCCCAACACGAACCTTTAGATGCATTTTTAAAGGTTGATTTATTGCTCGAAAATGCGGGTTTGAACGTTCCCAAGATCCTTGAAAAAAATATTGCCGAGGGATTCTTGCTGCTAAATGATTTAGGAACTAAAACCTATCTTGCGGAGCTTAATGAAGCAAGCGCAGATTCACTATATAAAGATGCAACACATGCCCTGGTGCAGATGCAATTAGCAAGCAAACCAAATGTGCTGCCAAACTACGATGAAACCCTGCTTCAGCGTGAATTGGATTTATTTCCCGAGTGGTATCTCAAGAAGCACCTGCAAATGACATTGACCGAGATGCAGGACTCACAAATCAAACAAGCTTTTACACTCATTATTGAAAATAATTTAGCTCAAGCAAAAGCGTATGTGCACCGCGATTTTCATTCACGCAACCTCATGGTAACAACACTGAATAATCCAGGCGTCATAGATTTTCAAGATGCAGTGTATGGCCCCATTACTTATGATGCATCTTCTTTATGGCGCGATGCCTATATTGCATGGCCTGAAGAACGTGTGATTGATTGGGTTATTAAGTTTTGGGAAGCTGGTCGCAAAGCCGGGCTAGCAATGCCAGATGATTTTGGTCAGTTTTATCGTGACTTTGAATGGATGGGTCTCCAACGTCACCTCAAGGTTCTTGGTATTTTTGCAAGATTGTTCCATCGTGACGGCAAGGATGGATACCTCAAGGACATCCCTTTAGTACTGGAATACGCCATTGCTACGGCCAATCGCTACATTGAGTTAAAGCCATTAGCGCGCATTCTTGAGTCGACGCGCCAGCCCAAATCTGAGTAACGATCATTCATATGACTTCATCAATTGATCCCATTTCTGTGCCATGCTTTTTACTGGCCGCGGGTCGGGGTGAGCGCATGCGGCCACTCACTGATGTCTTACCAAAGCCACTACTCTCCATTAAAAATAAATCGTTACTAGCTTGGCACCTTGAAGCGCTTAGTAGGTCCGGCATTCAGAAGATCGTTATTAATCATGCCTGGCTTGGGCAAAAAATTGAGGATGCCTTAGGCAATGGCAGTCAATTTGGACTCACAATTACCTACTCCCCTGAAGTCAGTGCCCTTGAAACTGCTGGCGGGATTCGCAAGGCCCTGCCAAAGCTGGCTCCCGATGATTATTTCTTGGCCATCAACGGAGATGTCTTTTCGCCAAACTTTCCAATTCAGGATTTAGTGGGCAAGATCTCCCAACTTCGCAAGAATCCCAGTCCAATATTGGCTCACCTCATCATGGTGCCAAACCCACCTCAACATCCCGAGGGGGACTTTTACCTTAAAGAATCCAAGTTATCTAATGCGTCAATGTCAGGAGCCGAAAAGCTGACTTTTTCAGGGATCGGTCTTTACCATCGAGATCTATTTCAGGATCTGGAAATCAACATTCCTACAAAACTGGCTCCTTTACTTCGAGAGGCCATGGCCAAAAATCGCGTGACCGGTGAAAAATATACGGGACCGTGGCACGATGTAGGTACGCCACAACGATTAACAGAGCTCAATGCAGCCTATGAATAAACCGAATATCTATCAACAACGACGCCTTGTCCTGGCAAAAAAAATCTGCTCCCAAACTGGCGGGGGAATTGCCATTATTACCACCGCTCCTGAAACCGCACGCAATCGCGATAGTGAATTTCCCTATCGTCATGACAGCGATTTTTTCTACCTCACCGGTTTTGAGGAGCCAGGGGCGACGCTCGTACTCCATGTTTCTAATAACAATGGGCAAGCTCAACTTGAATCCCATCTATTTTGTAGGCCCAAAGATCCTGAACGAGAAATTTGGGATGGCATTCGCTTAGGGCCGGATGCTGCCCCTGAGATGCTTGGCGTGGAATACGCCCATAGCAACCAAGAACTCGATAACAAATTGGGTGAGCTCTTGGCGGATCAAGATGCAGTCTATGTTCGCCTTTCAGAAAGCGCGGAGACTGATCGTCGTTTGCGCCATTGGATGAAACAAGTCAGACAACAAACGCGATCGGGTGTGAATGCTCCCTCACAATTTCATGATGTAGAGAGCTTAATTCATGAAATGCGTCTATTTAAGGACGCACATGAGATTGACATCATGCGAAGGGCTGCAGAAATTTCCGCGCGCGCCCATATTCGCGCAATGCAAACTTGCAAACCTGGCATGCGCGAGTACCACCTTGAAGCGGAACTTTTGCACGAATTTCGATATAGCGGCGCGCAAAGCGTTGCTTACAATAGCATCGTCGCTAGCGGCGCCAACTCTTGCATCCTTCACTATCGTGCCGGCTCTACAGAATTACGAAGTGGCGAACTTTGCCTGATAGATGCTGGTTGTGAACTTGATGGTTATGCATCTGATATCACACGCACATTTCCAGTCAATGGAAAATTTACCGGGGCTCAGCGCGCCCTCTACGACATTACGCTTGCAGCACAAGAAGCTGCAATTGCCGCCACAAAACCCGGCAACACCTTCATGCAGCCTCATGAAGCAGCGCTTAAAGTATTAACTCAAGGCCTGCTAGATGAAAAACTTCTCAAACTCTCTGAGCTAGGCTCTCTAGACAATGCCATTGAAACTGGTGCCTTCCGTCGTTTTTATATGCACCGTACCTCACACTGGCTTGGTATGGATGTTCATGATGTGGGCTCTTATCGTGAACCTGTAGAAAGCGAAAGAATTGTTGCCGCGGAAAAGCCATGGTGCACTCTTCAACCCGGAATGGTACTCACAATTGAACCCGGACTTTATGTTCGTCCTGCCGAAGATATTGATAAAGCTTTTTGGAATATCGGTATTCGCATTGAAGATGATGCGGTAGTGAATCAATCTGGATGCGAGTTGATATCTCGTGGAGTTCCAGTCAAAGCCGATGAAATCGAATCGTTGATGAAGAATCATTAATATCCAACTGAGTATGCATAACGATAGCTATGATATTTTGATTCAAGGGGGTGGGCCTGTTGGCCTAGCTTGTGCAGCCTGGTGCTTGCAAAAATTTCCCGAAGCCAAAATCGCATTACTAGATCGAAACCCAGTAGATGATGCTGATCTAGCTGCAGCCGATAGTAGAGGCATTGCTCTTTCACATGGCAGTAAGTTATTGCTCGATACGATTCAAGCATGGCCTCAAGATCATGCCGAAATTCATCAGGTGCATGTCTCGCAAGCAGGACGCTTTGGTAGAGCGCTAATGACCCGTGAAGAACTCAAGCAAGAGGCCTTAGGTCACATTGTTCGTTATCGCGATATTCACCTCGCACTGCGCAAAGCTTTGAGAGTTATTCAAATCCAAACCTCAAATTTTAATTGGCAACATATTGATGACAATACTGCCCTGAGCCATATTCAGGGAAAGTGCATCGTGCATGCTGAGGGCGGATTGTTTAAGGCTCAGGATTGGGTGGAATCGGGTCGTGACTATGAGCAATCAGCGCTAGTCGGTTTGGTTGAAGTTGAAAATGCAACTCCACATCAAGCCTGGGAACGATTTACCTCTGAGGGTCCTTTGGCAGTTTTACCCAGCCACTATGGGCCCAATATTCTGAATCTGGTTTGGTGTGGATCACCGGAGTCTTCTCAAGAAAGGCTTCAATTAAGCGATGCGGACTTCCTTAAAAGTCTGCAAGCCAAATTTGGTACACGCATTGGACAATTTCTGAAGGTACAAGATCGTCGCCTTTATGCATTGGGACTCAACTACCGCAAAGAGATTGCGCTGAAGAATGAAGTTTGGATTGGTAATGCAGCACAAACCCTTCATCCCGTGGCAGGACAAGGTCTGAATCTAGGATTAAGAGATGCCTACCTTCTCTCCGAAAAACTCAGCGCACTTTTCTCGAGATCGGAAGAAGAAAAATCACCCGCCGCGATTGAAGCAACGCTAAAGGATTACGCTCAAAGCCGAAAAGCTGACCGTACTGCCACCATTGGCCTTACCGACTTTATGGCCAGAATTTTTACATCAAACCTCTTACCAGTTGTATTTGCTCGAGGATTGGCTTTATCGGCCCTTCAATGGCTTCCTCCAGCGAAAACAGCCTTAGCCAGGCAGATGATGTTTGGCAGGCGCTAATAGGCTCAAATCGCCCTTTAAACCCTAGTCGTACCCGTTTAATCCAAAGCAAGTGATCTGCCTATTTTTTAGGCAGATTTAGGCTCGATTGTGCTAAAGTGTCACCCTTCCTATTAAACACTCAAAGCCTCTCACACCCAGCCAGATAAAAATGAAGATTGGCCCACACCTTCTCGCAAATAGACTCTTTGTTGCGCCCATGGCTGGGGTAACGGACCGTCCCTTTCGGCAGCTGTGCAAAAAGCTAGGAGCGGGGTATGCCGTATCTGAAATGATCGCATCCAATGCTTTGTTGTGGAAGAGCGAAAAAACCCAGCGTCGTGCAAATCACCAAGGCGAATTTAAGCCGATTGCCGTCCAAATTGCCGGTGCCGACCCCCAGATGATGGCAGCAGCTGCCAAGCTCAATGTTGATCATGGCGCTCAAATTATCGATATCAATATGGGTTGTCCAGCTAAAAAGGTTTGCAATGTTGCCGCTGGCTCAGCACTTCTCAGAGATGAGCCATTAGTACAGCAAATTTTGGAAGCTGTAGTGCAGGCAGTTGGTATTGGCCCCGATGCCGTTCCAGTCACCTTGAAAATTCGTACAGGGTGGGATCGTGAGCATAAAAATGCGATCGATATAGCAAGGCTTGCAGAAAAAGCTGGCATCTCCATGCTGACCGTTCATGGTCGCACTAGAGCAGATCTCTACCATGGCGAAGCGGAGTACGAAACGATTACTGCAGTCAAAAGCAATGTCTCCATTCCAGTGGTAGCGAACGGCGATATCAATACCCCAGAAAAAGCTGCTTTTGTTTTAAAAGAAACTGGGGCAGATGCCATCATGATTGGACGCGCAGCTCAAGGTCGCCCATGGATCTTTCGGGAGATTAGCCATTTCCTGGACACGGGAGGCAAATTACCCACTCCGCAAATTAATGAAATTCAAAGCATTATGAATGCCCACCTCATAGATCACTATGAGTTCTATGGTGAGTACATTGGTCTTCGCACGGCGCGAAAACATATTGGCTGGTATTGCAAGGGTTTACGTAACTCTCATGCATTCCGCCAAAGAATGAATACTGCAGATGACTGCAAAACCCAACTCGCAATGGTGAATGATTTTTTTGATGAAATGAAATCTCATTCAGATCACTTACTGTTTTTAGAAGCAGCCTAATTTTTAGTCTTTTAGTTATTGAATTTACCCATGACCAATAAGCACCCCATCACCGAATGCATCGAAACTCAACTACAGCGTTACCTAGACGACCTTAAAGGTACGCCACCGTCAGACCTCTATCAAATGGTATTGGCTGTAGTAGAAAAACCCATGCTGGAATTAGTCATGAATCATGCTAAACAGAATCAATCTTTAGCCGCTCAATATCTCGGCATTAATCGTAATACCCTACACAAGAAGTTGGTCGAACACCAACTACTGAAATAAGCCAGACCCTCATACCAAATTCTTTTTAATTACACCCTCTAAAAATATGATCCGTACAGCACTTCTCTCCGTATCCGATAAAAATGGCATCGTACCCTTTGCCAAAGCGCTCCATGAGCAAGGCGTTAAGCTAATCTCTACCGGCGGAACAGCAAAACTATTGGCTGAAAATCACTTACCAGTAGTAGAGGTTTCTTCATTAACAAAATTCCCAGAAATGCTTGATGGCCGTGTAAAGACCTTGCACCCCATGGTGCATGGCGGCTTACTGGCCCGTAGAGATTTTCCGGAGCACATGGCTGCTCTTAAAAAGCATGGCATTGATACGATTGATATGCTGGTGATCAATCTTTATCCGTTTAATGAAACCGTTGCTAAAGCGGATTGCTCTTTTGAAGATGCCGTTGAAAATATTGATATTGGCGGTCCAGCAATGTTGCGTGCAGCAGCTAAGAATCATCAAGATGTGACTGTACTGATCTCTCCAGAAGATTACGCACCAGCACTAGAGGAAATGAAGGCGAATCAAAATGTAGTTTCTTACAAAACTAATCTTGGGCTTGCTAAAAAAGTATTTGCTCATACCGCCCAATATGATGGTGCGATTGCCAATTACCTGTCTGCGTTAGGTAGTGATTTAGATCATAAGACTCGCTCAGCGTACCCCGAAACATTGCACCTTGCCTTTGAAAAAGTGCAAGAGATGCGCTACGGTGAAAATCCACACCAATCTGCCGCCTTCTATAAGGATATTGAACCAGTAGAGGGCGCGCTTGCCAACTACAAGCAGCTACAAGGCAAAGAACTTTCTTACAACAATATTGCTGATGCTGATTCAGCCTGGGAATGCGTCAAGAGCTTTACAGGCAACACGGGTGGCGCGGCAGCCTGCGTGATCATTAAGCATGCTAATCCTTGCGGAGTAGCTGTTGGTGCTAACGCGCTCGAGGCTTATCAAAAGGCATTTAAGACTGACCCAAGCTCTGCATTCGGCGGAATCATCGCTTTTAATGTACCTTGTGATGGTACTGCGGCTGAGGCTATTTCTAAGCAATTTGTGGAAGTATTGATTGCTCCGAGTTTTAGTTCCGAAGCAAAAGCGATCTTTGCACAAAAGCAGAATGTACGTCTCTTAGAAATTCCTCTTGGCACAGCATTTAATACCTTTGACTTCAAACGTGTTGGCGGCGGTTTATTGGTTCAATCACCAGATGCGAAGAATGTGCTCGAAAATGAAATGCGCGTGGTAAGCAAGCGTTTGCCAACTCCAAGTGAAATGCATGACATGATGTTTGCATGGCGGGTAGCAAAATTTGTGAAGTCCAATGCGATTGTCTATTGTGCTAACGGTATGACACTCGGAATTGGCGCAGGCCAAATGAGTCGAGTGGATTCTGCGCGCATGGCAAGCATCAAAGCAGAAAATGCTGGCTTAAGCCTCAAAGGTTCTGCAGTTGCTAGTGATGCCTTCTTTCCGTTCCGAGATGGCCTAGATGTGGTGGTAAATGGTGGCGCAAGTTGCGCCATCCAGCCTGGTGGCAGTATGCGTGATGATGAAATCATTGCGGCAGCTAATGAGCATGGCATTGCCATGATCTTCACTGGCACACGCCATTTCCGCCACTAAAAGATATAGAGTTAAAAAGCACCCATGCGCTGGATAGGAATCGACCCGGGATTGCGAACAACAGGCTTTGGCATCATTGATGTTGACGGTCAAAAACTCAGTTACGTAGCTTCCGGCACGATTGAAAGCGGTGATCCAGCCAAAGGATTACCAGAGCGACTGGGCGCCCTCTATGCCGGCGTCAAAGAAGTTTTAGAGACCTATCACCCAGAGGCAGCTGCTATCGAAGAAGTATTCCTCAACGTCAATCCACGCTCGACACTCATGTTAGGGCAAGCGCGAGGAGCAGTCATTGCCGCCCTGGTTTCTGAAAAACTACCCGTAGCTGAATATAGCGCTCTGCGAGTAAAGCAAGCCATTGTTGGCACAGGGCGTGCTGCTAAACCCCAAGTTCAAGAAATGGTGAAGCGACTGTTGCGCCTTAATCGCGCACCAGGCACGGATGCATCAGATGCACTGGGGGTAGCTATTTGCGCCGCGCATCACGCTCAAATTCCTAAAGCAATCAGCGCAGTACTCACCCCCAAGAAACGCATTAAGTAAAAATACACATCACAGGTTAAGATCTTCACATGATTGGTCGCATTCAAGGAATTCTCGTCTCAGTTCACCCTCCGCGCCTCCTGGTAGATTGCCAAGGCGTTGGCTATGAGATTGACGTGCCAATGAGTACTTTGTATCAACTGCCAGAAACCAATCAAAAAATCACCTTATTGACGCACTTCCAAGTGCGTGAAGACGCTCAGCAATTATTTGGCTTTGCTACTGAAACTGAGCGCGAGGCTTTTAGGCAGCTTATCAAAATTAGCGGCGTTGGCTCACGCACAGCACTAGCAATTCTCTCCGGTATGAGCGTTAATGAATTAGCTCAAGCCATCGCCATGCAGGAAGCTGGGCGCCTAACCCAAATTCCAGGCATCGGCAAAAAAACCGCCGAACGACTCTGTCTCGAGCTCAAAGGCAAATTAGCACCTGATTTAGGAATCGCCTCCGGGAAACCTCAGGTTATTGAAGCTAGTAGTGAAATTTTGCAGGCGCTGTTGGCACTAGGCTATTCAGAAAAAGAGGCACATCTTGCCCTCAAGCAAATACCGCCTGACACTACTGTTTCAGACGGCATCCGCATGGGCTTGAAATACCTTTCAAAGTCTTAAACACTAGTAACTCAAACCCACTACACTTGTAGCATGGCAATACATACCGAAGACCTCAGCGCTATTCCTGAAGATTTACCAGATGGTAATGACCGCATTGTCAGTGGTGCAGCTGGTAATTCTGAAGCTATCTTCGAAAGAGCTTTACGCCCCAAGCAACTTGACGAGTACGTGGGTCAAACTAAAGCACGCGCCCAGCTAGAAATCTTTATCTCAGCAACTAGGGCAAGGCAAGAAGCCCTTGACCACGTCCTGCTATTTGGCCCTCCCGGGCTTGGCAAAACAACTCTGGCTCACATCATTGCCAGAGAGCTTGGGGTTAATTTGCGACAAACTAGCGGCCCTGTATTAGACAGACCGGGCGATTTGGCAGCTTTGCTAACGAATTTAGAGGCGAATGACGTTCTTTTTATCGATGAGATCCATCGCCTCTCACCAGTCGTAGAAGAAATTCTCTATCCCGCTTTAGAAGATTACAGTCTCGATATCATGATTGGCGAAGGACCTGCAGCGCGTAGCGTCAAAATTGATCTCAAACCATTTACCTTGATTGGTGCCACTACTCGTGCCGGCATGCTCACCAATCCATTACGTGATCGCTTCGGTATTGTTGCTCGTCTCGAGTTTTATACAACCGAAGAACTGACCAAAATTATCGAGCGCTCAGCCAACCTATTAAAAGCAAATATTGATCCAGAAGGTTCTGTAGAAATCGCCAAGCGCGCGCGTGGCACTCCCCGTATTGCCAATCGCTTATTACGTCGTGTACGCGACTACGCTGAAGTCAAGGGAACTGGCACCATCACTAAAGCCATGGCCGATGCCGCACTCAAAATGCTCGATGTAGATCCAAGCGGATTTGATGTCATGGACAGAAAACTACTTGAAGCCATTTTGCATAAATTTGATGGTGGCCCAGTCGGCATTGATAACTTAGCCGCTGCGATTGGCGAGGAACGTGACACCATTGAGGATGTCCTAGAGCCCTACCTTATTCAGCAAGGCTACTTGCAACGCACCTCACGTGGTCGAGTAGCTACTAGACAAGCGTATGAGCACTTTGGGCTGACGCCGCCAAACAGCTCCGCCAGTCTAGATCTTTAAGTATTAACTTAGGGTTACCTTAGCAAACTTACGCTTGCCCACCTGCACAACGTAAGTACCCGCTTCAATCTTTAACTGCTTATCAGCAATCGTAGTGCCATCAATCTTCACACCGTTTTGTTCAATATTACGATTCACTTCTGATGTCGATGGGGCAAGTCCTGCAGCCTTAAGTAGATTAGCCACCCCCATAGGGGCACCAGTCAAATTCACTTCTGGAATTTCATCAGGCACACCACCTTTGGCGCGGTGATTGAAGTCTTCTAATGCTTTTTCTGCCGCAGCTTGCGAATGAAAACGCGCTACGATTTCCTGACCCAGTAAAACCTTGCAATCGCGCGGGTTACGACCAGTAGCAACTTCTTGCTTCATTAAATCAATTTCTGACATTGGGCGGAAAGAGAGCAATGTAAAGTAATCCCACATCAAGTCATCAGAGATACTCATGAGCTTACCAAACATCTCGCTAGCAGGCTCACTGATACCAATGTAATTGCCTTTGGACTTACTCATCTTATCTACGCCATCCAAACCAACAAGGAGTGGCATTGTCAAAATACACTGCGGCTCTTGACCGTATTCGCGCTGGAGTTCACGGCCAACGAGAAGATTAAATTTTTGATCAGTGCCACCAAGCTCTAAGTCACTCTTTAGGGCTACCGAGTCATAACCTTGCATCAGGGGATATAAAAACTCATGCACGGAGATTGGCACTCCACTGCGATAGCGTTTAGTAAAGTCTTCACGCTCTAGCATCTGGGCAACGGTATATTTAGCCGCCAACTGAATCATGCCGCGCGCACCTAATGGATCACACCACTCACTGTTGTAACGCACTTCAGTTTTGGCGGGATCAAGCACCATACTTGCTTGACGATAGTACGTTTGGGCATTAACAGCGATCTCCTCAGCAGTTAATGGTGGACGAGTAGCATTGCGCCCAGAAGGGTCGCCAATCATGCTAGTAAAGTCGCCAATCAAGAAAATGACTGTATGTCCCAAGTCTTGCAACTGGCGCAATTTATTCAAAACTACCGTATGCCCCAAATGAATATCTGGCGCAGTAGGATCAAGGCCTAACTTAATCCGCAAAGGGATACCGGTAGCTTGGCTTCTAGCTAGCTTTTGGATCCAGTCTGACTCCACCAATAGCTCTTCGCACCCCCGCTTGGTCACCTCAAGGGCTGCGAAAACTTCAGGAGTAAGTGGATATTTTTGTTCTGGTTTAGCCGTCATGCTGATTCGGATAACTGATACAGTTAATTAATATTTAAATTGCTAAAGCATAATTGTCGCATTCCTGAGAACAAAGCCCTGATACTGCATGAATAAGTCCCATTCCCTCTATATCGGCCTCATGTCTGGTACTAGCCTAGACGGGATTGATGCTGTCCTTGCAAAGCTCGATACGGATGGCGAGGCAAGTCTTTTGGGGGCCGTCAGCACGTCCTTTAGCCCCGAATTACGCCAAGCCCTACTAGACCTGCAAATTCCAGGGGCAAATGAGATTCATCGGGAAAATCAGGCGTCCAATGCTCTTGCCGTTGCTTATGCGGATGCCGTGAAGCAATTGCTGGGACAGGCCAAGCTTGAGCCGTCTGATATCAGTGCGATTGGCGCCCATGGACAAACGATTCGCCATCAAGCAGGCCTATCTGAGCATCTTGCCTATACCCATCAAACTCTCAATCCAGCATTACTTGCCGAGCTTACCGGGATCGATGTCATTGCCGACTTTAGGAGTCGCGATATGGCGGCAGGTGGCCATGGCGCCCCTCTCGTTCCCGCTTTTCATGCGCAGCAATTTGGCTCAAAACAGGATGTTGCCGTACTCAATCTAGGAGGCATTGCAAACCTCACACTATTGCCCAAAAATGGGGAGGTTACTGGGTTTGATTGCGGCCCTGGCAATATGCTGATGGATGCTTGGATTTCAGAGCAGCAAGGACATGCCTTTGATAAAAACGGTATTTGGGCCTCACAAGGTCAACTCAATCAGGCACTTCTGAGCAGAATGTTGGCAGACCCATTTTTTACTAAGAAGCCGCCTAAAAGTACCGGCCGGGATGACTTTCATCTTGAATGGTTACAGAAATACATTGGCACTGACAATATCGACCCCGAAGATGTGCAAGCGACCTTACTGCACCTCACCGTTCAATCTGCTCTTCAAGCCTTGAAACAATATGCACCAGAAACAAAAACGCTCATTGTTTGTGGAGGCGGAGCACGCAACACGACATTAATGCAACTATTTGAATTGAGCAAAAATAGTGTATTTAAAAACTCTCTTGAAGTAGTGACAAGTGATGTGCTTGGCATTGATCCACAGCTAGTAGAAGGACTTGCATTTGCATGGCTTGCGTGGGCCCACAAAGAAAAACGGCCAGCAAATTTGCCAGCCGTTACAGGAGCGAAAGGACCTAGAATTTTAGGTGCTTACTACCCCGCTTAAATAAATCAATTTTTTATTTATGCCGAGAATGAGGATCCACAACCGCAAGTCGTTTGGGCATTAGGATTCTTAATCACAAATTGTGAACCATTGATGTCTTCTTTGTAATCAATCTCTGCGCCAACCAAATACTGGAAGCTCATTGAATCCACCAGCAAAGTCACACCATTCTTTTCAAAAAGTGTGTCATCTTCGTTTACGGCATCATCAAATGTGAAGCCGTATTGAAAACCTGAGCAACCGCCACCTTGTACAAAGACACGCAACTTCAATTCAGGATTACCTTCTTCAGCAATCAAGTCAGCCACTTTTGCAGCAGCACTATCCGTAAACACCAATGGGGTAGGTGGTTCAGCTAAATCTGGTGCAGTTTGTGCAGTTTGTTGTGTAGCTAATTCAGTCATGATTTACTCCTAATTTAAAGGGCGATAATCTATTTTAGGCCTTTAATACCAAGCTTGCTGAAGGGTCTTTACCTGCCCCAATTAGGGAGAAACGGCAATCTGCGTCAAACCAGTTGTCTCAGGCAAACCAAACATGAGGTTCATGCACTGCACACCTTGGCCCGAAGCACCCTTCACCAAGTTATCCTCAACCACCAAAATAACCAAGGTATCACCACCCCCGGGACGGTGAATTGCAATCCGCAAGCCATTGCTACCGCGCACAGAACGGGTTTCAGGATGACTGCCTGCAGGCATAACGTCTACAAATGGCTCTACTTTATAAAACTCCTCATAAAGCTTCTGAAAATCGACATTCATCCCAGCATCAGTTAAGCGCACATATAAAGTGGAGTGAATCCCTCTAATCATTGGCGTTAGATGCGGTACAAATGTCAGACCAATTTGATCATGGCCAGCAATCGCTTTTAATCCTTGCACGATTTCTGGAAGATGGCGGTGACCTTTAACACCATAGGCTTTGAAGTTGTCGCTCGCCTCAGAAAGCAAGGTACCAATCTCTGCCTTACGTCCCGCTCCCGAAGTTCCAGACTTGGAGTCAGAAATAATATGCATTCCATCAATCAGCTGTTTACCGCCAGTCGATTTTGGCGATAGTAGCGGAGCTAACCCCAACTGTACTGAGGTTGGGTAGCAACCAGCTAAACCCACCACTCGCGCCTTTTTAATGGCTTCGCGATTAATCTCTGGCAATCCATAAACTGCTTCAGCCAAAATATCTGGGCAACCATGCTCCATGCCGTACCATTTGGCAAACTCTTTGATATCTTGCAAACGAAAGTCAGCAGCAAGATCCAGGACCTTCACGTTGTTAGCGAGTAATTCCTTTGCTTGCGCCATTGCAACACCATGCGGAGTTGCAAAAAACACAACATCACACTCCTTGAGATTGGCTTCATCAGGTGTTGTAAATTTAAGATCAATGCGACCACGTAGTGATGGGAACATTTCCGCTACAGACATCCCTGCTTCGGTACGAGAAGTAATTGCCTGAATCTTGACCTCAGGGTGCTGCGCCAATAAACGCAACAACTCTACTCCGGTATAACCAGTTCCACCCACGATACCCACTTTAATCATGTCATTCTCCAAAATACCGACAGACCCATTTTATTTCGTTAACACCTAGATTGTAGAAACAAAAAGGGTCGCTTGCGCGACCCTTTCGATAAAACTGAAGCGACTGAAAGAAATTAGCGCTTGCTGAACTGCTTACGACGACGCGCGCCATGCAGACCAACTTTTTTACGCTCAACTTCACGAGCATCGCGAGTGACCAAACCTGCTTTAGACAGGGTAGGCTTCAAAGCGTTGTCGTAGTCGATCAATGCACGTGTAACACCATGACGAACTGCACCAGCTTGGCCAGTTTCACCGCCACCGGTCACGTTTACTTTGATATCAAAAGTAGTGAGGTGTGCTGTGAGAGCCAAAGGCTGACGAGCAATCATGCGCGATGTTTCACGAGCAAAGTATGCATCGATAGGTTTACCGTTAACAGTAATCTCACCTTTGCCAGATTTAATGAATACACGTGCTACAGAGCTCTTGCGACGACCTGTACCGTAATTCCAATTTCCGTAATTAATAGCCATTTGGTTTCCTTAAATCTCTAACGCTTTGGGCTGCTGAGCCGCATGCGGATGATTGGCGTCGCCGTAGACTTTCAATTTCTTGATCATGGCATAGCCTAGTGGGCCTTTTGGCAACATACCTTTCACAGCCTTCTCCAAAGCGCGACCTGGGAAACGATCTTGCATCTTGTCGAAGTTAGTCGAGCTAATACCACCTGGGTATCCGCTGTGACGGTAATAAATTTTGTTCAAGCCTTTTGTGCCTGTAACACGCAGCTTAGAAGAGTTGATGACAACAATGAAGTCGCCGGTATCAACGTGTGGGGTGTATTCAGGCTTGTGCTTGCCGCGTAGACGGAGTGCCACTTCACTGGCGACACGACCGAGGACTTTGTCCGTAGCGTCAATCACGAACCATTCATGCACTACCTCATGGGATTTTGCAGAAAAAGTTTTCATGATTTCTCAAATTGTTATAGTCAAAAAAATTACTCCAATCAAATTTCATCCACCTTGGCCCTGCTTATGTTTGCAAGCTCGCAGTTTCTGTAATCCAACTGGTAAAACAATTACCGCTGACTGGTTCGGTAATTCAGTAAAGCCTTGAATTGTAACCTAAAAAAAACCCAGGAACGAGTCCTGGGTTGGAATCCACCTATGTTTAAGTGGAGGAGACACTGGGAGGAACATCAATCTCATACAGAAGACTGACTACCAATGTGGTTATTGTATCTAGAAATATGGTGCAATGCAAGAAAATTGACCAAAATCAAGATTTTGTCTTCTTTTTGTCAAAAAAGTAGGCGCCTAAATCGCAGATAAATTGGTAAACTATTGATAATATTGATTAATTTTAGAAGTTAGGGATCACTAATATGGAATGTAAAGTTTCCTGGTTGGGCGCCGATGGCATGGCTTTTTCTGCAGAAACTGGCAGCGGCCATCTAGTAAATATGGATGGGGCACCCGAGGCTGGCGGCAGAAATCTGGCTCCAAGACCTATGGAACTCCTTTTAGCTGGGGCTGGGGGCTGCTCTGCATTCGATGTGGTGCTAATACTACAAAGATCCCGGCAGGCCGTCAGCGGCTGCAATGTCAATCTAAAGGCTGAACGCGCCACCGAAGACCCCAAAGTCTTCACCAAAATTAACCTGCATTTTCAGGTTAAAGGCAAAGAGTTAGATCCCGCAAAGGTAGAACGTGCGGTCAAGCTATCCCATGAGAAATACTGCTCGGCTACCACTATGCTCGCAAAAACAGCAGAGCTGAGCTATAGCGTTGAGATCATTGCGGAATAAGTGCAGAGTCAATCGATAAGCCGGATTCTGTCGCCTAGATTCGCATCTAGGGGCAATCATTCCTCTAGGCCGGCAGTTACCTGACGGCTCAAGCTCCCTACCCGCAGACTCAGCGGGTCGCCTCATCGTCTGCTTACTTGGGATTGCTCCAGGTGGAGGTTACCGCGTTTCACCGTAACTAAATACGCTCGTCTCTGTGGCCCTATTCCTCACGTTACCGTGGATGGCCGTTAGCCATCACCCTACCCTATGGAGTCCGGACTTTCCTCCCCCTCAATAAAGAGGCGGCGATTGCCTAATTGACTCTGCGACTGCAGTCTAACGCAGTCGCAGAAATTTAGTTTGGAAAACGCTATCTAGAGAAAAATAGAATGGCTTAGGCGAGGGTCCAAGCAATAGTTTCGCCAGCGCGCAAAGGCACGATAGTGGCATCACCCAAAGGCAATTCCGCTGGAATGTTTTGCGCCTGCTTTACCAAAGTAACCGTCTTGGTATTACGCGGTAATGAGTAAAAATCTGGTCCAAAGAGGCTAGCAAAACCCTCTAACTTATCTAACTTACCAACGCTTTCAAATGCTTCAGCATATAAGCCCAAGGCATTGAATGCGCTATAGCATCCGGCACAACCACAAGCGGCCTCTTTGGCGCCCTTTGCATGCGGCGCGCTATCAGTACCCAAGAAAAATCTCGAATTACCACTAGTAGCCACATCGATTAAAGCAAGACGATGCTCTTCGCGTTTTAAAACCGGCAGGCAATAATTATGAGGGCGAATACCGCCAGCAAAAATCGCGTTGCGGTTCATGAGCAAATGCTGCGGAGTAATCGTCGCAGCCAAAATATTTTTACCACCCGTTTGCGCATCTCTCACATAATGAGCAGCCTGCTTCGTAGTAATGTGCTCAAACACAATCTTCAGCTCAGGAAAATTTTGACGTAGAGGCTCTAGAACCTGATCAATAAAGACTGCCTCACGATCAAAGATGTCAATTTCAGAACTAGTCACCTCTCCATGAACCAATAAGGGCATACCCACTGCCTGCATTGCTTCTAAAGCACTATGGCACCGCTTGATATCACTAACGCCAGCATCACTATTAGTAGTCGCGCCTGCGGGATAAAGCTTGAAAGCAGCAATACCTTCGGCCTTTGCTTTGCGCACCTCATCTGCAGAAGTATTGTCAGTAAGATACAAAGTCATTAGCGGCGTGAAGTCACTGATACCAAGAGATTTAAGATTTGCTTCAATTCGAGCACGGTAGGCACTTGCTAAACTCACGGTAGTCACTGGTGGCTTCAAGTTCGGCATGATGATGGCACGTGCAAATTGACGTGCGGTATCGGCCAATACATCCTTCATGACCTCACCATCACGAATATGTAAATGCCAGTCATCTGGCTGAAGCAGTTGAATTTGGGTTGTAGTAGTAGGCATATTTATAAGATCTCAATCAAGCAAGATGATGCGGAAATCATTCACATTGGTCAGTGTAGGGCCAGTTTCTACTAAAGCATTCAGTTGGGCAAAAAAACCATAACAATCATGCTCTAACAAGTATTTCTTAGGAAGTAGAACCTGCTCCTGAGACAGCTTTCGAACTAGTGGAGTAAACCATGCACCAGCATTTTTTTCACTACCGTCTATGCCATCAGTGTCTGCAGCTAAAGCGGAAATATTATTCATACCATCTGTAGCATTAAATAGGGCTAAGAGAAATTCGCTGCAACGACCTCCACGCCCTTGAATCCCTTTTGGCAAAGTGACGGTACACTCCCCACCAGAAATCAAGGCCAAGGGCAACTTGGTGGCCTGACTTCCAAGCGAATATTCACGAGCTAGGGTCGCCTGATCAACGCCCACATCCTGAGCTTCACCGGTGATAGTGTCGCCCAGGATCACGGGTTCATATCCTTGCGTTCTAATATATGCCGCAGCCGCCTCAAGGCTCTTGTATGCAGTAGCAATCACATGATTACGTACTTGGGCATTCCTTAGATCTGTCTCTTTTAATGTCTCCGGAATCTCTCCAGCCACCCCTCGGCGCAAATGTTGCAGCACTGTCTCGGGGATCGATCCTTCGCCCAGTTGATATTTAGAAAAAATATCTAAAGCATCTTGGTAAGTTGAATAGTCAGGAGCACAAGGACCGCTAGCAATATCTGATGGCAAATCTCCAGTGACATCGGAGATTAATAAGGCCTCAACTCGCGCGCCATTCGCCATGGCTACTCTGGCTAAATTGCCACCCTGGATCGCTGATAAATGCTTGCGAATAATGTTCATCTCTTCGATTGGCGCGCCCGAACGCAATAAAGCCTCTGTAGTCTGGCGCATGTCCGCAATCGAAATACCATTCTGAGGCAAGGTGAGCAAGCTAGACCCGCCCCCAGAGATGAGGGCAATCAAAACATCATTTTGCTTTAATGCGCTCACCAGGCGAAATATTTCTTTGGCGCCATCCATGCCGGCTTGGTCTGGCACTGGATGACCTGCCTCGATAATTTTCAGATGACTTGTTGGGGAGCGGTGTCCATAGCGAGTTAATACCACGCCTTCCAAGCGCACTTGTGGCCAATACACTGTTGCATAAGACTCCAGCGCGCTAGCCATAGCGGCACTAGCCTTGCCCGCACCCACCACCAAACATCTTCCTTTGGGCTCTTGCCCAACAGGAAAAATAGTACTTAGATACTCTGGAACAATTTTCTTAGGATCAGCAACTGCCAAAGCGGCCGCAAATGCATTTTTAAGAATAGTCTCTTGATGTCTCATCGGAATATTCTAATCAAGTGTGGCGCGCTCTTGCATCTGCCACATTTCAGCATAGCGGCCACCAGCCGCCAAAAGCTCGACATGTGTACCACGCTCCACGATGCAACCATGGTCCATGACTAAAATTTGATCGGCATGAACAATCGTTGAGAGGCGATGAGCAATAATTAAAGTGGTCCGATTTTTTGCAAGCCCAAGCAACTCGTCCTGAAATGCGCGCTCTGTTTTGGAGTCTAATGCTGAGGTAGCCTCATCAAAAATTAACATTGCGGGTTTCTTTAATAAAGTACGTGCAATCGCCACCCTTTGTTTTTCACCACCGGACAACTTTAACCCCCGCTCGCCAACCTGCGTGTCATATCCATCTGGAAGGTGTTGAATAAAACGATCAATTTGCGCGGCACGCGCTGCCTCATGTACCTCCTCTATAGAGGCATTTGGGTTTCCGTAGGCAATGTTGTAACCAATGGTGTCATTAAAGAGCACGGTATCTTGCGGCACGATGCCAATAGCCTTACGCAAACTCGCCTGAGTAACATCCTGAATATTTTGATCATCAATCAAGATCTTGCCGGACTGTACGTCATAAAATCGAAAGAGCAAACGCGCTAAAGTACTCTTACCCGCCCCACTCTGACCCACCACAGCAGTAATTGTTCCTGCTGGAATGTTAAAGCTTACGTCACGCAATATTTCTCGCTTAGCATCATAGTGAAATGAGACATGCTCAAATCGTACTTCTGGTCCACGCCCTTGATTAGTAATGTGTAATGGCTTTGCGTTTGGCGCATCAGCAATCTCTTTCTCAGTATTCAGAAGAGAAAACATCCGATCCATATCAGTGAGAGCCTGTTTAATTTCTCGATAAATCACCCCCAAGAAATTGAGTGGAATATATAACTGGATCATCAAAGTATTTACTAGCACCAGATCACCCAAGGTCATCGACCCATCAATTACACCTAGGGTAGCGCGCCACAAGATCATCATTAACCCAACTGCGATAATAGTTTGCTGGCCAAAATTCAAGATCGCGAGGGATTTTTGAGACTTTACGGCAGCGGCTTGATAGCGCACTAAATTTTGATCGTAACGACTCGCCTCAAAGGCCTCATTACCAAAATATTTCACCGTCTCGAAGTTGAGTAGTGAATCAATCGCTTTTTGATTAGCCTTCGAATCCATATCGTTCATGGTGCGACGAAAGTGCGTACGCCATTCTGTCACGACAACTGTAAAACTAATGTAAAGCACCAAAGCAGTAAAGGTAATGGCGGCAAACCAAATATCGTATGCGTAAGCAAAATAACCGAGCACTAAAAGAAACTCAATCAGGGTCGGCAAAATGCTGTAAAGCGAATATGAAATCAGTGACTGAATACCACGAGTGCCACGCTCAATATCTCGGCTCACACCCCCTGTTTGACGAGCTAAGTGAAAACTCAAGGCGAGCGCATGCAAGTGCTCAAACACTTGGAGCGCCACTTTGCGAACCGCATTTTGAGTCACGCGCGCGAAAAGAGATTCTCGTAGCTCCGTAAATAGAGAGGCAGATATTCTTAAGAGGCCATAGGCAAGAATCAAGCCGGCTGGCACTACCAATAGGGCTTGCGGGGAATTCGCTTTGATATTGAGAGCATCAATTAATTGCTTCATCAAAATTGGAATACCCAGATTGGCGACCTTGGCGGCTATCAGACAAGTTAGAGCAATTGCAACTCGAAACTTGTATTCCAATAAATATGGAAGGAGATCGCGGATCACTTTCCAATCGCTACCACGGGATGGGCTTGAATCTACTGCTGCATGATGTTGGCTGGATGAATGTCTCATCACTCTATCTTAGACACTTCCGTCTTAGACTGCTGAAAAGAGTTTTAAGATTGCCTCTCCGTTACTTTGGGAGAAGCAGGCTTTTGCTGCCTCTGCGTATGGTAACCACTGGTAAGCAACATGCTCTCTAGGAGCCAAAGTAATTTGAGTTGTATCGGGCACTCGCAATGAGAACCAATGTTCTGTATTGCGAGTTACACCAGGAGCATAACGATGGCGCCATTGAGGATAAATCTCATACTCAATCTGGTGATGCATATTTTGCAAAGACTCTGAGGGCAGGAGCTTAACATCAATTCCCGTCTCCTCATGCACCTCTCGCGCAGCAGCCAAACTAAGATCCTCATCAGAAGAATCGAGACTGCCAGTAACTGACTGCCAGAAATTGGCTTTATCAGCCCGCTCTATCAATAAGACCTCCCCATTCGATTTATAGATAACAACCAAAACCGAGATGGGGATCTTCAAGATGCTTTATGCAGCTGGAGTGGCTTGACGCAAGCGAATATGCAACTCTCGCAATTGACGCTCATCAACAGGACTAGGAGCTTGAGTCAACAAGCATTGCGCGCGTTGTGTTTTAGGGAAAGCAATCACATCACGAATCGATTCGGCACCAGTCATCATTGTGACGATGCGATCAAGGCCAAATGCAATACCGCCATGTGGAGGGGCGCCATACTGCAAAGCATCCAATAAGAATCCAAACTTGGCTTGAGCCTCTTCAGCGCCAATTTTCAGTGCACGAAATACTTGGCTCTGAACTACCTCTTGATGAATACGGACGGAGCCGCCGCCAATCTCGCTACCGTTAAGAACCATGTCATAGGCTTTAGCCAAACACTTGCCTGGATCAGATTCCAAATACTGCATGTGTTCATCTTTAGGACTCGTAAATGGATGATGGCAGGCAACCCAACGGGCATTGTCATCATCGTATTCAAACATAGGGAAATCAACAACCCACAATGGCTTCCAACCCTCGGTTGATAAGCCATGCTCTTTACCCCAAGTGGAATGACCAATCTTTAAGCGCAAATTACCAATCGCATCATTAACGACTTTTTCTTTATCAGCGCCAAAGAAAATAATGTCACCATCTTTAGCGCCAGTGCGCTTCAAAATACCCTCAATTGCCGCATCATGCAAATTCTTCACAATGGGAGACTGCAGACCATTGCGACCCTCAGCAACCGAGTTGACTTTAATCCACGCCAAGCCTTTGGCGCCGTAGATACTGACAAACTGAGTGTAGTCATCGATTTCACTACGACTAATCTCAGCGCCACCAGGAACACAAAGACCCACTACGCGACCACCAACTTGATTAGCCGCTCCAGAGAAGACCTTAAAGTCCACATCTTTCATTAAGTCAGTCAATTCGGTGAACTCAAAATTCACACGCAAATCTGGCTTGTCAGAACCAAAACGTGCCATACCTTCGGAATAAGGCATGGTTGGGAATGGATTTGGTAATTCAACATTCATTGTGGTTTTGAAAATATGACGAATCATGTTTTCAAATAATTCGCGAATTTCTAACTCGCTTAAGAAAGCAGTTTCACAGTCAATCTGAGTAAATTCAGGTTGACGATCGGCGCGCAAATCCTCATCACGGAAGCACTTTGTAATTTGGTAATAGCGATCAAAACCAGCCACCATCAATAATTGCTTAAAGAGTTGTGGAGATTGAGGTAAAGCAAAAAACTGACCATCATGAACACGCGAAGGTACCAAGTAATCACGCGCACCTTCTGGCGTACTCTTCGTCAACATCGGAGTTTCAATGTCAATAAAGCCTGCGGCATCTAAATAGCGGCGACACTCCATTGCAACGTTGTAACGCAGGCGCAGATTTTTTTGCATCTGAGGGCGACGCAAATCTAATACACGATGGGTTAAACGGGTTGTTTCAGAAAGATTTTCATCTTCCAATTGAAATGGGGGCGTAATAGAAGCATTCAATATCACAAGACTATGACAAAGAATTTCAACCTTGCCGCTAACGAGATCATTGTTTTCAGTACCAGCAGGGCGCGCGCGCACCAAACCTTTAATCTGAATACAAAACTCATTGCGAACCTGCTCTGCTAAGGCAAACATTTCTGGGCGATCAGGGTCGCATACTACTTGCACAAAACCTTGATGATCACGTAAATCAATAAAGATCACACCGCCATGGTCGCGGCGACGATTCACCCAACCAGAAAGAGTAACTTCCTTACCAATGAGTGATTCTGTTACCTGACCACAAGTATGGCTTCGCATCGACATAACAATTTCCTATAAATCAAAAATGATGGCTCGACTGAATGGCAGTCAAACCAGTTGAACTGGTGGGAGGAACAGATCCCATTGAAACAATATGCTTAAGCGCCTCTTCAACACTCATCTCTAATTCGATCGTGTGAGCACGAGGCACAATCATAAAAAATCCTGAGGTGGGATTCGGCGTTGTAGGTAAAAACACGTTGACGTAATCTTCACCCAACTTTGCTGCTACCTCTTTTGCTGGAATACCCGTCTGAAATGCAATTGCCCACGAATCAGCATGCGGGTAGCGAATTAACAAAGCCTTACTAAATGCCTGACCGCTGCCAGAAAATAAAGTAGATGAAACTTGTTGAACGCTAGAATAAATGGAGCGCACAATGGGGATGCGATTCATAAAGCGATCCCATACCTTCGTCCACCACTGCCCTGCAAAACTAATGGCTAGAAGGCCGGTCAACATAATGACTGAAATGACAATCAGTATGCCAACACCAGGTAATTCGCGGAAATGTTGCAAATCGCCAGCAAATTGATTAGGGAACACCGCAATAATGGCATGCATTACTGAACCAAAAACACCGTCGAGCAGCCCCAGGCCCCAAGCAATCACCCAAATCGTGATTGACATTGGTGCCCAGACCAAAATCCCTGCAATAAAGTATTTTTTCATGTGCCTATGCTTGCGTCTTGCTTAACCTATCATTTTAGCGGTTTAAGCGAAGAACGGCGACAGACTAGTAAAGACCTAGGCCAATTATCAAAATTCCAGCCAAAAACCCGCTTGTAAAGAGCAAGGTCCCCACTATGAGGCGATGAGTACGCCTTTCTTGCGCTAAAAGGCTTTTTAAAACCTCCAATTCCAGGTTTCGCCCCTCTTTCTGGGCGCGACCGCGATCTTGAGCCAGGCTTTCCGCAATCAAACGCGGCAAAGTAGGCAAAATTTGAGCCCATCCTGGCGCCTCATTTTTCAAGCCATCCACTAGAGCCCTCCAGCCCAATTGTTGGCTGACCCATTTTTCCAAAATTGGCTTAGCAGTTTTCCATAGATCTAGATCTGGGTCTAATTGGCGCGCAAGGCCCTCTACATTCAGCAAGGTTTTCTGCAACAAAGTTAACTGTGGCTGAATCTCCACCTTAAAACGGCGAGAGGTTTGAAACAAGCGCATCAACACAATGCCCAAAGAGATCTCTTTTAACGGGCGATCAAAGTAGGGCTCGCAAACTGAGCGAACCGCACCCTCTAATTCTTCCACACGAGTATTAGCGGGAACCCAGCCAGACTCAATATGCAATTCTGCAACCCGTCGATAGTCTCGATTAAAGAATGCAAGAAAATTTAATGCGAGGTAACTTTTATCAGACTGACTAAGAGCACCAACAATGCCAAAATCCAAAGAAATAAATCGCCCAAATGTATCTGGCTCTAGGCTGATCATGATATTTCCGGGATGCATATCCGCATGGAAGAAACCATACTGAAATACTTGTGTGAAAAATATCTCCACCCCATCTGCAGCTAACTTTTTAAAGTCCACTCCAGCAGCGCGTAAGTCCGCAGTTCGACCAATGGAAATGCCATCCATCTTTTCCATCACGATGACATTGGTATGACATAAATCCCAATACATTTCTGGGATCATTAATTTTTTTGAATCAACAAAATAACGACGCAACTGACTTGCATTAGCCGCTTCACGCATGAGATCCAATTCATCGTGAAGGTAGGTGTCAAACTCCGCCACATTCTCGCGAGGCTTTAAGCGACGACCATCTTCCGAGCTTCTCTCTACAATCTTTGCCAAGTCGTACAACAAAGCAAGATCACCCTCTATCACTGGCAAAATGCCTGGGCGCAGCACTTTAACTGCAACAGCTCGACCTTCCCACTCCGGATGTTTCTCAGTCCCACGTAAACGGCCAAAATGTACCTGAGCCACAGAGGCACTTGCTACTGGAGTTGCATCAAAACTAATGAATACTTCCTCAATAGATTGTCCGAGGGCCTCTTCAATCAAACAACATGATTCATCATTTGAAAAGGGAGGCACCTGATCTTGTAATTTTGCTAATTCATTCGCAATATCTTCTGGCAATAAATCGCGGCGCGTAGAAAGCACTTGCCCAAACTTCACAAAAATGGGTCCAAGCGCCTCAAGAGTTAATCGGATGCGCTCACCCCGAGGCAAAGATTCACCTGGAGAAGTCCAGCAAACTATAGTTAATAAACCACGCTTCAATCCAGGCTTGAGAATATCTCGTAGTAAAGGTAGCAGGCCATAGCGCCAGGCGGTGAAGAATATAAAAGTTAAACGAGCAATTCGACGCACGATAGACTACCCTTTTTGCTCTAGAAATTGAATGCGTTTCTCAAGGCGATCAACTGTGTCACGCAATTCATTTAATTCACTCTTACGAGTCATAAAATCCCGCTTATTCAAAAGCACCTTTCTTTCCTCGGTGACATATTCCACCAGATTCCCAACTAAATCATTGGCAGCAGATTTACCAGCAAAAATCATCTTCTTACCTTGTCGTACAGCAAAATTTGCGGGACCATCACCAACAATTCGAGCTAGATCTTCCTCATATTCCCAGCGCAACTGACCCGCCAAGCGCGCTAGCAATTGAGCAAGCTCAGCATCCCCAGTGATCTTGACCGCTTTAATAGCTTGATCTCGCACCCCTCCAGAGCTAACGCCTAGGCCGCTGAGTGCATTAGCTGATATGTCTAATTGCAATGAGGGAGCCTCACAACTTTCGAGGGCGCCCAACAGACCTTCAGCCTTGATTTCAAAACAGAGGAGGGCAATTGGAAGTTGGACCGCAATAACCTTACTAGCATGTTTAGCTAATTCAGCCATTGCCCAGGGCTCAGTCCTGAGAACGTGATTTATCCCTCGACAGGCAACACCGGCAGCAAGATTGTGTGTAACAGGAGAAACAGCGTTCATAAGTGTAAAAAACCCGCACAAGTGCGGGCTTTCAATGGAAAGTACCTTAAGCTTAAACTAACTGAGTAATACCCGCCAGTACCCAGCCACCAGGACCCGTTACCGGCTTACTTAAATTCCAAATTTCAGAGAAATTATTAGCCGGTGCGCCAATCTGCTCGCGAATGGTGCCAGTGAATTGAACGCTACAGTAATAAGTATTGTCAGTAGTTTCAATTCCCAATAACTGGGCATTTAATGTAACAACGTCAGTTTGATTTGCGCTATCGGCACGGCCAGCAAGATCTTGCTCGATTGTCGCGAACATATCTGAAGTGGTGTATTCACGCAATGCAACCAAGTCGCCTTGATCCCAGGCCCTCTGCAGCCCCACAAAGTATTGCTTAGCATTTCCCAAAAAGGCCTGCTCATCAAAACCTGGCGGCAATGTTGACTGAAATGGAGCCGGTTCGGAAGCCACTCCCCCAAAAGCACTGGCTGCTGGCGTAAATGCTGGCTCCTGCCTAGGTGATGAATTTACGGCGGCGCGCTGCATTCCTTGCGAAGGAATACTGGCATTAGCTCCAGACAATGCCGGCAATAATCTTCTCATCACAAACATAATGGCAAAGCCAGCCAAAACCGCAATTAACAACCCGGTAATCAAGGACGCTGCTGCATCACCCAAACCAAAATGGGACAACAAGTAGCCGATACCAAGACCTGCCGCTAAACCACCTAGAATTCCACCCATTCCTCCAAAACGGCTAGGTGCCGCTGCTTGCGGCGCTGGTGTAGGTGCAGCTGGTTGAGCTTGCTGCGCAGGTTTTTGCACAGGTGCAGCCTGCTTTTGAATGGGCGCGCTAGGAGCCTTACCAATACTTCTTCCTCCGCCCAAACGAGCAGCATCCGCATGGCCTACTGAAGCAAATATCAAACTCAGACTTAAGATTGCCGCCTTGAAAAAATGCTTATTCATATTCCAATCTCCAATAAGACTTCTGTAATTCTTAAACGCAAAAAACTTTGCGACTTTTAGTATTTAATACCAATATGAAGTGCAACGATACCCCCAGTCATTCTGTGGGTTTCCACCTCATCAAAACCCACTCCCAACATCATGTCTTTTAGGGTCTGAGCGTCTGGATGCATGCGAATAGATTCAGCCAAGTAGCGATAGCTGTCAGAATCTTGGGCAATCTTATCGCCCAACCACGGCAATACCTTAAAGGAATAGGCATCGTAAATAGGCTGTAAAAAGCCATCTGGCTTAGAAAATTCCAGCACTAGTACGCGGCCACCAGGTTTAATCACGCGACGCATCTCACCCAAAGCAACATCTTTGTGAGTCATGTTCCGCAAACCAAAAGCTACCGTCACCACATCGAAATGATTCGCAGGAAATGGAATTTTTTCCGCATCAAACTGAACGCACGGTAAGGCCAAACCTTTATCAAGGAGGCGGTCGCGACCAACACCCAACATGGAGGCATTAATATCGCTCAGCCATACTTGAGCACTAGTGTTATGCCCCCAACCAGCGGCACGTGCAAAGGCCGCCGCTAAATCACCAGTACCACCAGCAATATCCAATACCTTTTGCCCAGGTCGAACTTGGGCGCGAGCAATCGTTACTTTTTTCCAGAGGCGATGAAGACCAAATGACATCAAATCATTCATCACATCGTATTTGCCTGCTACAGAATGGAATACCTCCGCTACCTTGCCAGCCTTTTCAGCCTCATCGACGCTTTGGTATCCAAAATGGGTCTTACTCATATTTTTACTCTAGTAAAAGGTCTAATGACTGCCGCAAGATTTTCCGCCAGCAACACTCATGGGAGTGTCGCGATCTAGACCGGCGGCAGCTAATTTATCTAAATGCTCTTTCCATAATTGCTCATAGTTTTCACATAAGAAATGCAAATAATCCCATGAATACAAACCTGAATCGTGGCCATCGGAAAAGGAAGGTTTCAGTGCGTAATGACCAACCGGCTCAATATTCGCGATCAAAACATCGCGCTTTCCCGTCTGCAATGTTTCCTGTCCAGGACCATGGCCCTGCACTTCAGCCGATGGCGATACCACCCTTAAAAACTCAAAGGGCAAACGGTAGGTCTTGCCATTCTCATAACTAAGCTCTAATACCTTAGATTGCTGATGCACAACAACATTGCTCGGAATCATTAAACCAATACCCTCTCGATGCCGCCCTGATTAGCCTTAGCTACATAGTCTTGCATCCAATCTTTACCTAGTAATTTCTGGGCCATCTCAACAACAATGTAATCAGCAGTGGTATCACTATCCGCATCAAAGCGCGTCAATCCCTGCAAGCAAGAAGGACAACTTGTGAGAACCTTAACGTCACCTGTAAAGTCACCTTTACGTAAATCGTTGGCACCCTTTTCCATTTCAATCTGCTTGCGGAAGCGAACTTGCGTTGAAATATCAGGGCGCGTTACTGCTAGCGTTCCAGATTCTCCACAACAGCGATCATTCTTCTGAATCGCCTTACCATCTTCGAGCTGAATCAGTTCGTTCACCGTCTTCATCGGATCTTGCAATTTCATTGGGGAATGGCATGGATCGTGATACATATACTTCACCCCAGTGACATTAGAAAGCTTTACGCCTTTCTCAAGCAAATACTCATGGATATCAATAATTCGACAGCCCGGGAAAATCTGCTCAAACTGATAACCAGCTAACTGGTCATAACAAGTACCGCATGAGACCACAACAGTTTTAATATCCAAATAATTCAAGGTATTAGCAACGCGATGGAAAAGCACGCGATTATCGGTAATCATTTTCTCGGCTTTATCAAAGTCGCCATTACCTCGCTGCGGATAACCACAACAGAGATAGCCTGGTGGCAGCACTGTTTGTACGCCTACATTCCACAACATAGCCTGTGTCGCTAAACCAACTTGGGAAAATAATCGCTCCGATCCACAACCAGGGAAGTAAAACACCGCTTCCGTATCAGCAGAGGTTGTTTTTGGATCCCGAATAATCGGCACGTAATTAGCGTCCTCAATATCAAGCAATGCACGCGCAGTCTTTTTGGGAAGGTTGCCAGGCATTTTCTTATTAACAAAGAAGATCACCTGCTCTTTGATATTTGGCTTGGTTACCGTAGCGGGTGGATGCGCAGTTTGTTTGCGCGCTAACTTACGGAACACATCGTTCCCTAAACGCTGCAACTTATAGCCCCATCCAATCATGGCTTTGCGAGCCAAATGAATTGTTTCAGGATTGGTTGCATTCAGGAAGAACATGGATGCGGCAGTTCCTAGGTTAAAACGTTGCTGCCCCATCTTGCGCAATAAATTGCGCATATTCATCGTGACATCGCCAAAGTCAATCTTAACTGGGCACGGAGTCAAACACTTATGGCATACAGTGCAATGTGCCGCAACATCATCAAACATTTCCCAATGACGAATCGAAACACCACGGCGCGTTTGCTCTTCATATAAGAAAGCTTCGATCAATAAAGAGGTTGCCAAAATTTTATCGCGCGGACTGTAAAGCAAGTTTGCACGCGGCACATGGGTAGAACAAACTGGCTTGCATTTACCGCAACGCAAACAATCTTTGACACTATCGGCAATAGCGCCAATATCACTCTGCTGCATGATGAGCGACTCATGACCCATCAGGCCAAAACTCGGTGTATAGGCCACACTCAAGTCTGCATGCGGCATTAATTTGCCTTTATTGAATCGTCCCTCAGGATCCACGCGCTTTTTGTAGGCACGGAAATCCCTCAACTCCTCTTCAGTCAAGTATTCCAGCTTCGTAATGCCAATGCCATGTTCGCCAGATATCACCCCATCCAAAGAGCGAGCCAATTTCATGATCCGATCAACAGCACGATGCGCATCTTGCAACATCTCATAGTCATCAGAGTTCACCGGAATATTGGTGTGAACGTTGCCATCCCCTGCATGCATATGCAAGGCCACAAAAACACGCTTACGTAGAATGTTCTTATGTATTGCCTCTAATTCATTCAGAATTGACTCAAATGCCAATCCGCCAAAAATAATTCTGAGCTCTGCACGAACTTCAGTCTTCCAGGAGGCGCGAAGGCTGTAATTCTGAAGATCCGGGAAATAGGTATCCATCTGAGCAAGCCACTCAGACCAACGCGTCCGAACTCTTGCAATAAGCTCCAGCGCTTGTTGAACACGATCACCCAAGATTTCAGTAGTTGGGATCTCATACTCTTCATCGCTCTTACCTAAAGGCAATGCGCTCTTTTTTAAGAATGATTCAAGTCCATCCAACACTTGCAACTTATTTTTGAGTGAAAGCTCGATATTGATACGCTCAATACCCTCGGTGTACTCGCCCATGCGTGGCAAGGGAATCACCACATCCTCATTAATCTTGAAGGCGTTGGTATGTCTTGCAATCGCAGCTGTTCGAGCACGATCTAACCAAAACTTCTTACGCGCCTCAGCACTTACCGCAACAAATCCCTCGCCGACACGGTTATTGGCCATCCGCACGACTTCGCTAGTTGCCGCAGCAACCGATTCTTCATCATCACCAGCGATATCACCAACCAACACCATCTTAGGCAAGGCATTGCGCTTAGATTTAGTGGAGTAACCCACCGCTCTTAAATAGCGATCATCTAAATGCTCTAGACCAGCCAAAATTGGTCCGCCCTCCTTGCTTAAGCCATCGAGGTAAGCCTTGATCTCGACAATACTCGGGATGGCTTCTTGTGCTTGACCAAAAAATTCTAAACACACAGTGCGCATATATTTGGGCATGCGGTGCAAAATCCATGTGGCACTTGTAATCAAGCCATCACAACCCTCTTTTTGAACCCCCGGCAATCCTGATAAAAACTTATCAGTAACGTCCTTACCCAAACCTTCTTTGCGGAAACGCTTTCCTTCAACTTCAAGTATTTCTGTTTTGAGAATACGCTCACCTGGCTCACTTAAACCATCAGACCAGGTCAACTGAAAACGAACTTTTTCTACTACGTGAATTTTTCCAAGGTTGTGATCAAGTCGTTCAATATCTAACCAGTTACCTTCTGGATCAACCATGCGCCAGCTAGCCAAGTTATCCAGAGCCGTACCCCAAAGAACTGCTTTTTTACCCCCTGCATTCATGGCAATGTTGCCGCCAATACAACTTGCATCAGCCGAAGTTGGATCGACTGCGAACACGAGACCGGCTCGCTCTGCAGCGTCTGAAACTCTTCGCGTTACAACACCAGCGCCAGTAAAAATCGTAGACACTTCATGATCTACCCCTGGCAAACGTTTCAGCTTGACAGCATCGATTTGCTCAAGCTTCTCAGTGTTAATCACTGCTGACATTGCATAGAGAGGAATAGCGCCGCCGGTATAACCAGTGCCACCTCCGCGCGGAATAATGGTCAAACCCAATTCAACACAAGCCTTCACCAATCCGGGGATCTCGGATTCATAATCAGGCTTTAGAACAACTAGCGGAAACTCAACACGCCAATCGGTTGCATCTGTTACATGCGCAGCACGAGAAACACCGTCAAAGCAAATATTGTCAGAAGCAGTATGACGACCAAGCTCTTTGCGAGCACGCTTGCGGATTTCATTAACCTCTTTAAAACCTTGCTCAAAGTTTTCAACGGCACGATGTGCCGCATTTAATAAAACTTGAACCTGTTCAGCAGAATCACCACTAGAACGTTTTTTTACTTCCCCTAGGCGATGCCACAAAGCATCAATCAGAGATTGACGTCGATTAACGTTATCTAAAAGATCGTCTTGCAGAAAGGGGTTACGCTGGACCACCCAAATGTCGCCCAATACCTCAAATAACATCCGAGCGGAACGGCCAGTTCGACGTACGCCTCGCAAATCATTTAGTACACGCCATGACTCCTCGCCAAGAAGACGAATAACGATTTCACGATCGGAAAAAGAGGTGTAGTTGTACGGAATCTCGCGAAGTCGGGGTGAACCCGCTTCGGCGTCCAGCAACTGATTCAAAGCTATAGGTGCGTTCATAGCGTCATATTTGATAAATATGCATTTTAATTGAGGGATCTTGATATTGGCAGGAAACGTAGAAAGATGTTGGCCAGGCAGATAAAACCTTGCAAATCTAAGGGCTTAGAGCCCATTCATGGTACGCTCATCGCATGGCAACGAATTATTTAAAGAAAATTTTATCGGCCCGAGTCTACGATGTGGCCAGGGAAACAGAGCTCCAGCTGGCCCCCGAACTCACCAAACGCTTAGGCAACCAAGTTTTACTCAAAAGAGAGGATAACCAACCGGTTTTCTCCTTCAAGCTCCGCGGCGCCTACAACAAAATGGCTCATTTAGCCCCGGAAGCCCTAAAACGGGGGGTCATTGCTGCATCTGCAGGCAATCATGCCCAAGGCGTCGCATTGGCGGCCGCAAAAATGAAGTGTAAAGCGGTCATCGTGATGCCCCTGACCACTCCAAGCGTCAAAATTGACGCCGTTAGGGCTAGAGGGGGGTCGTGGGTTGAAATCATCCTGCACGGCGAATCCTATAGCGACGCCTTTAAGTATTCAGAGTTACTAGAGAAAAAACGGGGTTTGACTTTTGTACACCCCTTTGATGATCCAGACGTGATTGCTGGCCAGGGAACGATCGCCCAAGAAATTTTTCAGCAACACCAAGAACCAATTGACGCCATTTTTGTAGCCATTGGCGGCGGTGGCCTGATCGCCGGTATTGGCGAATACGTCAAAGCGGTTAGCCCCAAAACCAAAGTCATTGGTGTTCAGTCCGTTGATTCTGATGCCATGAGAAGATCGCTAGAGGCTAATAAACGAATCGAAATGAAAGACGTCGGTCTTTTCTCAGATGGAACCGCTGTCAAACTCGTAGGCAAGGAAACTTTCCGGATTTGTAAGCGCGTAGTTGACGATATCGTCACTGTCGATACCGATGAAATCTGCGCAGCAATTAATGATGTGTTTACCGACACTCGCAGCATCCTAGAGCCCGCTGGCGCTCTTGCTATTGCTGGTATGAAGAAGTATGTTGAAAAACATCGTTTAAAGAAAAAAACATTGGTAGCGATTGCTTGCGGCGCCAATATCAACTTTAGTCGCCTGCGCTTTGTTGCTGAGCGCGCTGACGTAGGCGAATTCCGTGAGGCAGTCTTTGCAGTCACCATTCCAGAAGAGCGTGGTTCGTTTAAACGCTTCTGTGAATTACTTGGCAATCGCAATGTCACTGAATTTAACTATCGCATTGCTGACCAAAGCGAAGCGCATATTTTTGTAGGCATTGGTACACAGAAGGCAGCAGATAGCACAGCAATCGCAAAGCATTTCCGCAAAGCAAAATTTGCCACGATTGATCTTACGCATGATGAACTAGCGAAGTCGCACTTACGCCATATGGTCGGTGGTCGCTCAGCTCTGGCGCAAGACGAATTACTCTATCGGTTTGAATTTCCTGAGCGCCCAGGCGCACTGATGAAGTTCCTTACTAGCATGGCGCCGAATTGGAATATCAGCCTTTTCCACTACCGCAATCACGGCGCAGACTATGGCCGTATCTTAGTAGGAATTCAAGTTCCTAAAAATGAACAGAAGAAATTTCAGAATTTCTTGGCCACACTCGGCTATCCGCACTGGAATGAAACGGATAACCCAGCCTATCGACTGTTTCTCAAATAAGATGTAATTCGTTAATGTCATACACACTCACCGGAAAACTTGTCGTAGCGATTTCATCTCGCGCACTCTTCGATTTTGAAGAAGAGAACCGCATTTTTGAGTCTACCGATGACAGTGCCTACATGAAATTGCAATTAGAGCGCCTGTCTAAGGCTGCTCAAACAGGCGTAGCGTTCCCGCTAGTTAAAAAATTACTCGCATTCAATGAGGAAGGCGAGCAACGCGTTGAAGTAGTCATTTTGTCTCGTAATGATCCAGTGAGCGGCCTGCGAGTTTTTCGCTCTGCCGAGCATCATGGCTTGCGCCTAGAACGTGGAGTATTTACCCGCGGACGTCCACCCTATCATTACCTCCGCTCACTACATGCCAACTTATTTCTTTCGGCAAATGAAGATGATGTCCGTGCAACAATTGATGCAGGCTTTCCTGCGGCACGCGTATATCCAGAGTCTAGTAAAACTGCGGAATCTCACCCAAACGAAATCCGTATCGCATTTGACGGCGATGCCGTACTCTTTTCAGATGAAGCAGAACAAGTATTTCAGAGTAAGGGTTTAGTTGCTTTTGTAGATCATGAAAGCAAAAAAGCGGATATTCCCCTGCCCCCAGGCCCATTCAAGCCATTACTAGAGGCATTGCACCGCTTGCAACGCACGACTAGTGAAAAGGGGATGCGCATTCGCACCGCTCTAGTGACAGCTCGCTCCGCACCTGCACATGAACGCGCCATTCGCACTCTCATGGCTTGGGGTGTCGACGTTGACGAAGCGATGTTCTTAGGCGGCCTCTCCAAAAGCGAATTTCTGCGCGAATTTGAACCTGACTTCTTTTTTGATGACCAAACTGGTCACTGCCAGTCAGCCGCATCGGTAGCACCAACTGGTCACGTCGTATCTGGCGTCTCCAATAAACCTAAAAGCTAATGTCCACAATCCTACTTGGCCAGGCAACTCAATATCCCGATCAATACGATCCGAGCTTGCTCTTTCCCATTCCGCGTTCTGAGAATCGTCTCAAACTCAATATCAAACCCAATCAAGTATTGCCTTTTGTAGGCACTGATATTTGGAATGCATTTGAGCTGAGTTGGCTTAATCCAAAAGGTAAACCTCAAATTGCTTTAGCGGAATTTCAAGTTCCAGCAGACTCACCTAATATGATTGAATCCAAATCATTCAAGCTTTATCTCAATAGCCTAAATAACGCGCGATTTGAAGATGAGGAAGCGCTACGCGAAACGATGATTGCCGATCTTTCAGCAGTTGCCGGAAGCAAAATATCAACTCGCATCCTTTCTCCTGAGATCGCCGCCAAAAAGGGCATTCAAGAAATGAGTGGCGTGTTAATGGATCGCCTCGATATTGAAATTGATCCCCAGGAAATTTCAGATCCAGCAATGCTCGTCGTAAATGAATCTTTTGGGCCAATTGAGCAGTGCCTAGTCTCTCATTTACTTAAATCTAATTGCCCCGTTACTGGACAACCCGATTGGGCTAGCGTGGAAATTCGTTACCAGGGTAGGCCAATTTTGGAGGAGGGTTTGTTGCGTTACCTCATTGGATTTAGGCAACAGGGTGAATTTCATGAACACTGCGTCGAAACTATTTTTTGCGATATCAAGCGTCAATGCAAACCTGAGAAGCTCTCCGTATATGCGCGCTACACTCGTCGCGGCGGGCTAGACATTAACCCCTTCCGTACAGACTACAACGCACCTTGGCCAGATAACACTAGACATGCAAGACAGTAAATCTATTTGCAGATAAATAAAAAGCCCTTGTAAGAAGGGCTTTTTACATTTCCACAACTGAAAAACTCAGTACTTAGAAGGGTTATACACCCCAAAAATGTAAATAAATAATCTAATGCCCTATTCAACAATAACTTAACGAGCGTACTTTACTATTAATTAAATTTTTTGTAAACAAATTTACTAAATTCAGTCGACTATTTACATTTTTCGCAAAGGGAGAGTATTTGATCTTAATCAGAAAATTTTTCCCAATAGACATTTTCAAGCTTAAAGATAAGTAAATTTAACTGTCCCATCAATCTATTCAACTTGGCATCTGTCAGCTCCTTTTTTCTGCCTATTCTCCATCTTCTTCTTAACCTATTGCAGACAGTCAAATGAGACTATTTTTAGGGATTTGACCGGCCGAGTCCGGCCAGAAGTAGTCACTGCAATTCTAGTAACTGAACTCATTTAATTACAATTTCAGAATTAAAGAAGATAGAAATTTAAATTGTGTCTTAAATCGTATCAATCTTAGTCAATGCTATAAAGAGGCGAGAAGCCGCCCCCCAAGGTTCTTAAGTTTGTAGTTTGTCCTTGGTATATACGTGTTACTGAAATGAGTGAGTTACCTTCAAAGACATAATCCCTAATATCGACTTTAAGATCAGCCTCATTGCCATCAATCTTGATGGTTCGTTTGCTTGGTGGAATTACTTTTTGTGCAATATAGCTTTTATCCTTAATTTGACCCCATACGCCTTTAGTTAATTTATCTCCGCGATATACAGCGCGACTCCCATAGCCTTGACTGGGCTTGAAAAAGTACTCTTTACGATTGGTCCAAAGAGATTCTTCGTTTTTAGAGGAAACTTTTACAGTCTCCGGAATGTGACTCAGGAGTATTTCTTGTATAGACAAGTCAACCCCTAGGGAGTCAAGATGTTCCCGATTGCTTAAGATGCAAAGGTTATCTTTATTGGCAAATACTGCATGATTAAAGGGGTTTGGGGTGATAGCCGCATAATCTTGAAGATAAGCGTCTCTAAGCACTTCGTATGACGAATCTTGAAAATAAAAGTCAGTCGTTCGGTTGTAGATTAAGTCAATTTGAATTTTACCGAAGTAAACCTTTTTGTCTTTAATGGTGAGGCCGTCTGGAGAGGTGATGATTGTCGTGATTCCATGCTTTTGAAACAGGGCTTGGAAGAGTTGAAACTCAGGATATAAGAATTGTTCAGTTGGATTCTCATCAACGATTGCAATTGTCTTTAATTGGGCAGAAGGATCCTTATTGAAGGACCTCCACTCCTGGGTAAACATATCCAGAAAAGTCTCATAAATTTCATTGGGCATATTTCTTACTCCCAAGCGTCTCTCTACTGGCTCACAGCAATTTTTCGATGCCCCAATTTCAAGGGCAGAAATCATAGCGCCGCCTGCATTGGTATTGATTTCAATTAATTGCGGGCCATTTACCCCTAGGTGAAAATCAAATCCATAAAAAACACCACTTGTACTTTGTTGATGCTTAGCAATCAATGGAGCTTGCTCAAGAACTAATTTTTGAAATAAAGGCATTTCGCAAACTTTATAGACCGCCTTTACTAATGCTTTCATCTGATCTAAGGCGGCTTTGTCAATAAATACTCCGCTACTTGAGAGCATCGAGCCTATCGTTGTAGCGGTTGAATCAGCAAGCTCCAGATCACTAATAAGGCGATGAACCTCAATATCTAGTTTCTGCTTGTCAACGCTGATGCAGTTGCACTGGGCATTGAGTTTGGTGGCTTTATCTGACATGGATTTTCGTATCTACTATCTCTTCGGTGGGGATGGTGGGGTTTCTTGTAGCACTTTACGATAAACGCACCTTCCCAAACCCAATGGATTATTCACATCTTCTTGAATTTGCTTGGGTTTATAGCCTCAATAGCTTAATAAGTTAATGCCTAGACTCAAAAAAGTGAAGGGTGAGGCTGACAAAACGCCAAATTCAGTGTAATGTTAAGAAATGCGGAAAGTATGCGTTTTCTTATGCTTAAGTTTTTTTATTAGCCTGATTCATGCGGCTAGTATGCCCGTATTCGTTTCCGATCTACACCATGCGCACCAGTCCCAAGCTGCGACTCATGCTGATAATGCTGACTCTCATATGCAGCATAAGCAATGTAACGATTGCACTTCATCGATAGAAAAGTCGGCAAAGAAAGTGGCTACAAAGTGCCATACCGCTTCTCAGTGCTGCGTTGGTATTGCTGATTTAACAGCCTCTTCTTCCGCGATTGCTCCATTGCAGTATGCGGACAATCTACTACCTTACGCTCCTACTTTGGCCCTCGGCCAATCGCTAGGCAATATTTACAAACCCCCTCGGATTTAAATTTCCTCAGTAGTAAGTAGATTTTGGCGACAAGTCTTGTCGCTACGTTTGTCTATTGGAGAAATTATGAGCATGTTTAAAAGCATGTGGGGCAATGGAATGTTTCTATTAGCGCTCACATTACTAGGTAGTCCAGTTGCATCGGCGCAAGATGCGGCGGTAAATGGTTCTTCGGCAAAGTCTATTGCCGAGTCGCTGCAGTACACGTCAGTATTTAAAAATTATCAGCCTTATTCGGAGGAGGAGATCATTCCTTGGAAGCAGGCTAACGCTACCGTCCAAAAGATCGGCGGATGGAAAGCGTATGCCAAAGAAGCTGCTCAGGCTGATACGGTGCCAACAAGCGAAGGGCATTCAAGAAATCATCACGAGGGGGTTAAATGATGATGACCATTCCTTTCGCTAAGCGATACAAACTCGTATCAATCTTATTCGTGAGTGCTCTTACTGGATGCGCTAGCGTCAATATTGATGAGGCCTTACAAAAAACGAATCTGGATTCGAGTAAATTTACTAATGGCCAGGTTGTTTTAGCAAAATCGTCAGATGAGCGAGATGTTCTTCAGGGAAGAGCCCAGCAGCTACTGGCAAAGAATTTAAATCAAAGCGATGCTGTTCAGCTTGCCTTAATTAATAGTCCAGCTGTTCAAGCACTCATTGCCCAGAATTGGTCTGAAGCAGCGTCTGCTGCCCAAGCAGGCAGAATGTCTAATCCTTATTTTGCTTTTGAGCGAATGGTTACTAGTCCAGAGATCGAATTTAATCGCTGGTTTGTATTTGGATTATTAGATCTGATTACTTTGCCTCAACGCAAAGGAATAGCTGATAAGCGAATTGAACAAGCTCAATTGCGTTTAACTACCGAAATCATTGATCAAGTTACTTTGGTTCGCCAGGCTTGGGTTCGTGCAGTTGCAGCAGAGCAATCCCTCAAATATGCCGATCAAGTTTTTCGAAGTGCAGAAGCAAGTGCTGAGCTAGCAAGGCGCATGGAGGCGGTAGGTAATCTCAATAAGATTACTCGTGCAAGGCAGCAAGCTTTTTATGCAGACTCGGCCACGCAGTTTGCTAATGCAAAACAGACTTCAGTAAGCCGTAGGGAGGAGCTTGTTCGTGCTCTTGGGCTAAGTGAAGCTCAGGCAAAAGAACTGAAATTGCCAGATCGCTTACCTGATCTACCTAAGCAACCGCCGAATACTGAATTTATTGCGCAGCAAGCCGGTGTAGAGCGGCTAGATATACGCTTGGCTACAGCAACTTTAGAGGCGGCAGCGAAAGCTCAGGGGCTTAACAACATCACTAGTTTTACCGATATTGAATTAGGCTTTGATCGCGGCACTAAATTTAATTCATCTACTGGAGAGAGTACCCCAAAGCAGGGCTATGAAATTTCGATTCGACTACCAATTTTCGATTGGGGAAATATGAGTAGGGATGCCATGAATGCCCAAACTTTAGCCGCATTTAATCGGCTAGAGGGCGTTACTCGAAACGCTAGTTCCAATTTGAGGGAGACTTACTCGGCCTATCGAACTGCATACGATATATCCCAACACTATCGAAAAGAAGTAATACCTGTACGCAAAGCCATCGCTGAAGAAAGTCAGCTTCGCTATAACGGCATGATTATTGGTGTCTTTGAGTTGATTGCCGACTCAAGAGATCAGGTCTCTGCAGTAATTGCAGCAATTAATGCTCAGCAACAATTTTGGTTAACAGATGCTGCTTTGCAGTCCTCCTTAATTGGCAGACCAACAATACTCCAGGTGCCTAGCGTTACTGGGGCGGGGATGTTAGCAAACCCTGCCGGACATTGATAAGGAAAAATAATGAGTTCAAGAAGAGATTTTTTTAAATATGCCGGTATTGCTGGCGGTGCTGTCGCGGTTGCAGCAGTTGGCCGCTATGCCTTATCTGGTGCCCCAGAATTAGTGACGCAGGTAAACGCTAATACGATGCCACCATTAACACCTAGTACAGGTCGCCCATACAATCCAGTTGTTACCTTAAATGGCTGGACATTGCCCTGGAGAATGAATGAAGGCGTTAAAGAGTTTCATTTAGTCGCTGAGCCAGTAGTGCGAGAAATGACTCCTGGATTTAAGGCGCACCTATGGGGTTACAACGGTCAAAGCCCTGGGCCAACAATCGAAGTGGTGGAAGGTGATCGAGTTCGGATATTTGTTACTAACCGGTTACCAGAGCAGACTTCAGTACATTGGCATGGCCAAAGATTACCAAATGGTATGGATGGTGTAACAGGCTTAACTCAAAAAGGTATTCCACCCGGAAAAACCTTCATGTATGAGTTTGTTGCTCGCCGCCCGGGAACATTTATGTACCATCCCCATGCCGATGAAATGACACAGATGGCAATGGGAATGATGGGTATGTGGATTACGCATCCTAAAGATCAAAATCCACTTATTGATGATGTTAATAGGGACTTTTGTTTTTTATTGAGCTCATATGACATTGATCCTGGTAGTTACACACCAAAAGTAGCCACGATGGTTGACTTCAATATATGGAGCTGGAATAGCCGCGTTTTTCCTGGCATAGATTCTTTGAATGTCGCCCTAAATGACAAGGTCCGAATCAGAGTAGGAAACTTAACAATGACTAATCATCCAATTCATCTTCATGGGCATGAGTTTTCGGTCACAGGCACTGATGGAGGCCCTGTTCCAAAAACTGCTCGTTGGCCTGAGGTAACCACTGATGTGGCTGTTGGGCAGATGCGGCAAATTGAATTTCTTGCAGATGAAGAGGGTGACTGGGCGATCCATTGCCATAAGAGCCACCACACCATGAATGCAATGGGGCATAACCTCCCCACCATGATTGGCGTTGATCACCGGGGTGTTGGCAAGAAGATTAACAGTCTGATACCTGACTATATGGTGATGGGTGAAAGGGGTATGGGCGATATGTCTGAAATGGAAATGCCTATTCCCGATAACACGGCTCGCATGATGACGGGTATGGGTCCTTTTGGGTCGGTAGAGATGGGTGGTATGTTTAGCGTATTAAAAGTACGTAAGGATCAAAAGCCTGGCGATTATGCAGATCCGGGTTGGTATAAGCATCCGGCTGGTACGGTGGCAGAGGCTTACAAAGGCGCATTACCTACAGCTCCAACGCAACTAAATGCTGCAAAACCTATGCAATCAACAAGACCAAGCTCTACAAAAGAAATCGAAGTGCAAGTAAGAAAGCCCAATGGGCATTCTGGACATTAATAATTAAGGAAAACAAAATGAAAAATATTCAATTTACATTGGCAGCAATTGCGATGGCAGCATCTAGTTTGGTGTTTGCGCAAGGTGCAACACAACCTGGCGGTATGGGGATGATGAATCAAGGGGCCATGAACCAAGATCCAATGGCAGCGATGTGTCAAAAAATGCATCCTGAAATGAGTCCTGATCAATGTAAGGCGATGCACGAGAATATGGCAAAAATGACTCCTGAACAAAGGGTGGCAATGTGTCAACAAATGCATCCTGAGATGAGTGCTAGTCAATGTAAGGCGATGCATGACAAGATGCATGGATCAGGCGTAGGCATGGGGGCTATGGGTGGCATGGGCGCAATGTCTCATGACCATGGCGCTAGTGGTGGTCATGATCATGGCAGCGAAAATTCTAGTGTTGGACAGCCGGGTATTGCAGCCAAAGTAAATCGAACAATTAGAGTTCGCATGACAGACAACATGAGATTTAATCCTAGTAGTATTCAAGTCAAGCAAGGCGAAACTATCCATTTTGTAGTCAAGAATCTGGGTAAAACAAAACATGAAATGGTGCTTGGTACAGATCAAGAGCTACAAGAGCACTATAAGCAGATGATGAAGTTTCCAGAAATGGAGCATGCCGAGCCAAACATGGTTACCTTAGGCGCTGGTCAAACAGGTGAAATTATTTGGCAATTTACGAAATCTGGAAAAGTGCAATTTGCATGCCTACAACCAGGCCATTACGATGCGGGAATGAAGGGATCAATTTCGGTAGCTGGACCTAAATCTGTTTCACCAGCACAGAAAGGGGACGGCCATGGCTCCCATCAACATTAATTTAACAAGAAGGGCTATAGCAATGGGATTGGTGCTAGTGCCGTTTGCATCCAGTGCTGTCAGTGAAAAACCATTGATCACAGTATGGAAGAGTCCAACTTGTGGCTGTTGCAAGGATTGGATTTCGTATGTGGAGAAAAATGGCTTTGCTACTAAAGTGATCAGCGATGGTAATGACCAGATTAGAAAGAAGATGGGCATGCCCATTCAGTTTGGGTCTTGCCATACCGCAGTCATTGATGGTTATGCAATCGAAGGTCATGTCCCGGCGAGGGAAATTAAGCGTTTATTGGCCGAGAAGCCCAATGCTGTAGGGATTGCTGTACCAGCGATGCCCATAGGCTCTCCAGGAATGGATGGTCCTGAGTATGGATCTAGAAAAGATCCTTATGACGTTTTATTGATCTCTAAAAATGGTCAATCCCAAATTTATCAATCTTATCGATAGGAATTAAATTATGAACAATCTAAAAAAATATTTGAGTGTTATTTTTCTACTATCAGGAGTAATCTTGACTCATATAGTAAGCGCCCAATCTACTGGTGCATATACGGCTGGTCAGGTACGCAAAGTTGATTTGGAGCAAGGCAAAGTCACCATTCGTCACGAGGAAATCAAGAATTTAGATATGCCCCCAATGACCATGATTTTTAACGTGAAAAACAAAACTCTTTTAAATGGTCTTAAGTCTGGAGACCAAGTGGAATTCGTAGCATCAAGCGAAGGTGGAAAGCTATATGTCATCGAATTAAAAAAAGGAGACTGAATATGAGTCAAATTCATTTAAATGTGGCCGGTATGACCTGTGGCTCTTGTGTCAAACACGTTACCAAGGCGCTTGAATCTTTAGATGGCGTTTCTAATATCCATGTTGACTTGCAAAACGGCAAAGTTCATTTAGATAGGACGAGCTGGAAGAGTGATGATTTGATTCATGCGCTAAATGAGGATGGTTACCCCTCTTCTTTGGACCTTGATGGTAGCGTTCAAGTGCCACAGAAAAAATCTGGTGGTTGCTGTTGTGGTTAACACTCTCTTTAATTCCTAATTTTTAGACACCTGAAAAGGTGATTGTTCTTACAGATTCAAACTTTAATTAAGTGAAGGAGTAACAAATGCGTAAATTTCTCATTGGTCTGATGGCAATGGCAGCGGTATTATTATCGGGTTGTGGGTATAACCAAATTCAGTCTCAAGATGAGCAGGTGACCTCCAGTTGGTCTGAGGTATTAAATCAATATCAGCGTAGAGCCGACCTGATTCCTAATTTAGTGAGCACTGTTAAGGGTGAGGCTAAGTTCGAACAAGATACCCTCACCAAAGTTGTAGAAGCCAGGTCTAAAGCGACCTCAATTCAAGCTACTCCTGATTTGGTAAATAACCCAGAAGCTTTCCAGAAATTCCAGCAAGCACAACGACAACTCACTTCGGCTTTATCCAGACTATTAGTCGTTTCAGAAAACTACCCGAGCTTACGAGCAAATCAAGGGTTTAGAGATTTGCAAGCGCAACTAGAGGGCACTGAAAATCGCATTACAGTTGCTCGTAATCGTTACATTAAATCTGTACAGGAGTACAACGTCACGATTCGCTCATTCCCATCTAACTTAACAGCAATGGTCTTTGGTTATAAAGCCAAGGCAAACTTTACCGTTGAGAATGAAAAGGAACTGGCAACCCCTCCTAGCGTTTCATTTGATACGCCTGCACCGAAATAATCAGCATGTCTGTTTTTGGCCGTATCTGCAAATTGCCTAGGCGCTGCTTGGCTATATTGTCGCTTTTGGCGCTTCTCTGCTGGCCTCAGTTTTCTGTGGCACAGCAGATGGTGCCAGCTTTGTCAGGGCGGGTCATTGATCAAACAGGCACTCTTACACCCAGTCAGATCGCTTCTCTAGATCAAGCCTTAAGTAGTTTTGAGGCTAAAAAGGGCAGTCAAATTATAGTGTTGATAGTGCCGTCTACCGCTCCTGAGGCGATTGAGCAATATGCCATTCGCGTAGCTGAGCAATGGAAGATTGGGCGGAAAAAAATAGATGATGGTGCGATTCTGATTATTGCTAAAGCGGATAGGACCCTTCGGATTGAAGTGGGCTACGGCCTTGAGGGAGTATTAACGGATGCAACTAGTAAACGAATCATCGACCAAATCATTGTGCCGCGCTTTAAGCAGCAGGATTTTTATGGTGGTATTACTGATGGCGTAAACGCTGTGATTGGCGTGGTTGATGGTGAGGCGTTACCGGCACCAACCCCAGCTAACACCGAAATTCGTGACCCCGGGAATATTCGCTCATTTTTACCAATCATCTTTATTGTGGCCTTAGTGCTTGGCGGAATCTTGCGATCAATGCTCGGCAGGTTGCCTGGCTCCCTTGTTACCGGAGGATTTGTAGCTCTTATCGCCTGGTTTATGTTCGGTGCGTTTTCTATGGCCTTAATCGCCGGTGTTGTGGCATTAGTCGTTGCTCTATCCGGAATGGGGTTGGGTAGACATGGCTTTGGCGGCTATAGCAGTGGAGGAGGTCATGGTGGTGGGGGTGGATTTAGTGGTGGCGGTGGTGGCTTTGGTGGTGGCGGCTCTTCGGGGAGATGGTAAGCATGAGCATGAATCGATTAATAAAACATCTCTGGTCTCATAGTCGCAAGGTAGGGAAATTCTTTTCTAAGCAAGACCTCGCCGCTATAACAAAAGCGATTCGAGATAGTGAGGATCAGCATTCGGGTCAAATTTGCTTTGCCGTTGAAGGTGCCCTGGATACGCTTGCCTTGTTAAAAGGCTTAAGCCCTAGAGATCGCGCAATTGAAGTCTTTACCAATCTAAGAGTTTGGGACACTGAGCACAATAATGGGGTGCTCATTTATGTTTTATTAGCCGATCATGCTGTAGAGATAATTGCCGATAGAGGTATTCATTCAAACGCAGATGCCAGTGCGTGGGATGTTATTTGTCATGAGATCGAATCCAAATTTGCACTCAATGAATATCAGGCTGGCATTTTGTCTGGAATTGAAATGGTGAGTCAACTATTGCAAAGTCAATTCCCGGGGAAATCATCTTCAGATAATGAAATCCCAGATTCGCCAGTTTTAATAGATTAGATAAACAAGGATTTGGAATGAGTAATCACAATGAGAACCATCATCATGAGCATGGTCCGGCTCACGCCCATCACGAACATTCTTTGGTTGAAAATTCCTTAAAGGATCCTGTTTGTGGCATGACGGTCACGTCTCAGTCTAAACATAATTACTCGCTTAAGGATGTTGCGTATTACTTTTGCAGTAATGGTTGTAAAGAAAAATTCATTGGAGCGCCCAGCAAGTATCTAGATGGGGGGCTACAGGACTCAGAGTCTTCTGCTTCGGTGGCTGGCACAATTTATACCTGCCCCATGCATCCGCAAATTCGACAAGATCATCCTGGTAATTGCCCAATTTGTGGGATGAGTTTAGAGCCTCTGCTGCCTGAATTAGAGGAAGAAGAAAATCCAGAATTAGTTGATTTTCAAAGGCGATTTTGGTGGACACTGCCCTTGACGGTAGTGGTGACTGTCCTTGCGATGTTTGGTCATAAATTAAATCTACTAGAGCCTCAAACCCAAACCTGGGTTGAATTGTTCCTATCCTTACCAATTGTTTTATGGGCAGGATGGCCGTTTTTTCATCGTGGCTGGCAATCCATAGCCAATCGTAGTCCAAATATGTGGACTTTGATTGGATTGGGAACAGGTGCTGCATTTTTGTATAGCGTTGTTGCTACGGTAGCTCCACAAGTATTTCCTGCTTCCTTTATGTCTATGGGCAGGATTGGTGTGTATTTTGAGGCAGCCGCCGTCATTATTTCATTGACTCTGCTTGGTCAGGTGTTGGAACTAAAGGCACGTTCACAAACTTCTACGGCAATTAAATCCTTGTTGGGCTTAGCGCCTAAAACAGCCAGAAGAATTAAGGCTGATGGCTCCGAGGAAGACATCCCCTTATCAAATGTGCATATTGAAGACTTATTGAGGGTGCGCCCAGGTGAAAAAGTACCCGTAGATGGTGTCATTACTGAAGGCTCTAGCGCACTTGATGAATCCATGCTTACCGGGGAACCATTGCCAGTGACTAAGCGCATCGGTGATCGTGTCATTGGGGCAACCATGAACACCAACGGTGCGTTGATTATTAAAGCCGAGCGTGTTGGCTCATCAACTATGTTGTCTCAAATTGTACAAATGGTAGCTCAAGCCCAACGCTCAAGAGCGCCAATGCAGCGAATGGCAGATATTGTTGCGGGATATTTTGTAGTAACTGTTGTAGCGATAGCTTTGCTGACTTTTTTCATTTGGGGGATCTTTGGCCCCGAACCAAGTTGGGTCTTTGGTTTAATCAATGCGGTTTCGGTATTAATTATTGCGTGTCCTTGCGCCCTAGGTCTTGCCACGCCAATGTCGATTATGGTTGCTACTGGTAAAGGGGCGACAAAGGGAATTTTGTTCCGCGACGCTGCGGCCATTGAAACTCTTCGTAAGGTGAACACCCTCATTATTGATAAAACAGGCACCTTAACAGAGGGTAAGCCAATTTTTGATAGAGTTATTCCTGCGCCCAGCTTTGATGGTAATGAGGTCTTAAAGCTTGCAGCAAGTCTTGATCAGGGCAGTGAGCATCCCCTTGCTGATGCAATTGTTCGCGCCGCAAGAGACCGCAATTTGCCATTAGAGAAACCCGAAAACTTTGAATCAAGTTCAGGAATTGGAGTTCAAGGTAGCCTTGGCTTGTTTCATTTGGCGTTGGGTAATACTGCATTGATGGATAAGCTGGGAGTTTCTGTTGATATTTTGAAAGCCCAAGCAGAGGATCTCCGCTCTGAAGGCGCTAGCGTGATGCATTTAGCTATCAACGGAAAGCTTGCTGGACTTTTAGCTGTCTCTGATCCTATTAAGGCTACTACGCCAGAGGCTTTGCAAACCTTAAGAGATGCGGGATTGCGAATTGTGATGGCAACTGGAGATGGATTAACAACTGCTAAATCTGTTGGCAAGCGCCTTGGGATTGAAGAGGTCTATGGAGAGGTTAAGCCAGCAGATAAGCTCGAATTGGTAACTCGACTACAAAATGAAGGTCGGATTGTTGCAATGGCAGGTGATGGCATCAATGATGCTCCAGCTTTAGCAAAAGCCAATGTTGGTATTGCTATGGGCACCGGTACTGACGTTGCTATGAATAGCGCCCAAATTACTTTAGTTAAAGGTGATCTCAGAGGTATTGCGATTGCTAAGTCGCTTTCAGACGATACGGTAGGCAATATGAAGCAAAACCTAGTGTTTGCGTTTCTTTATAACGCACTGGGCATTCCTATTGCTGCTGGTCTCTTATATCCTTTCACTGGATGGTTACTCTCACCATTAATTGCTGCACTTGCCATGAGCTTGAGCTCAGCCTCGGTCATTACAAATGCGTTACGTTTAAGGAGAAATTAATCATGGAAAAGTCATTTCATCCATTCTCTGAGTTATTCCTTCAATTAGGACTACCTTCTGATGGTAATAGTATTAAGGCATTCATTGATCGGCATGCGCCTTTAGATGAAGCGATTGAATTAGCGGATGCACCATTCTGGACACCATCTCAAGCAAGGCTTCTTCGTGATGAGTTGCTTTTAGATGCTGATTGGGCCGAGATTGTGGATCAGTTAAATAAAGACTTACGTTAAGCAGGTCGCTCAGTTTTGGGTGAGAGTTAGCGTACTCAGATTATTGAATTGATGGTCTGCTTTGGGTCGGATTGAGCCTATCGCCCAAAGTCCATCTGACTGTCTGCTTATGAGAGAGGGGTAGACTGCGGCGATGGCATTAACGCAGCCCCCCCCAATTTCAAACCTCAGTTTGTTCTGCCATCTCTAAAGCATCATCCACTTCAATGCCTAGGTAACGAACTGTACTTTCCAGCTTGGTATGACCCAGCAGCAACTGAATTGCTCGTAGGTTTTTAGTCCGGCGATAGATTAAAGAAACCTTAGTGCGGCGCATGGTGTGCGTTCCATAGTTTGCTGATTCCAAGCCAATAGAGCTAACCCAACTATGCACAATCCTAGCGTACTGCCTAGTCGATAAATGTGGGGATTCTTTAATCCGACTGGGGAATAGATAATCCTCCAAGTGCAAACCATCCGCCTGAATCCATTGCTCAACTGCAGTCCTTGTTAATTCAGTAATTTCAAACTGAACTGGTCGATGGGTCTTTTGTTGCAATATGTTGGCTCTAGATGAAACATGGTCACCAGTCGCGATATCTCGAACTTTTAACTTCACTAGGTCACAAGCTCTTAATTTGCTGTCGATAGCCAAATTAAATAAAGCTAAATCCCGCTTGTTGCCATTTAGTTGAAGTCGGACCCGAATGGCCCAAATATCTTTTAACTTAAGTGGTGCTTTCTGCCCTGTCAGTTTGCCTTTGTTCCAGGGTTCTTTATGCGTAGTTGCAATAAGCTGTTCCATGACATTCTCCTCATGTGAAAGGGAATACCACTTTGCGCTGAATTAATGGCATCAGCAAGGACTCTAGAAATCTCAAAAGCAGTCATTCAAGCTAGTTAGCTACTGGAGGCAAAAATCGACCCTTAGCCGCCACTTAAGCAATTCTCAGGTTACTCATTGACCCTGCCTAGATTCCTCAATGGTTTGCCCGTCTCGAATTGCATAAATGCGCTTAAATAGTGGGATAATTTTTTCATCATGGGTAACCACAATAATCGCAGTCTGATATTGACTGGCCATTTGATTTAAGATCCCCATTACCCCTAGAGCCCTCTCGCTATCTAGAGGCGCAGTAGGTTCGTCAGCCAAAATCACTGGGGGTCTATTTGCCAAAGCTCTTGCAATGGAAACTCGTTGTTGCTCACCCCCAGATAATTCAGATGGGCTTGCATTAGCCCTATGTGCAACATCTAGAGCCTCTAGCAACTCTCTAGCGCGCGCTCTAGCCTGAGCATTAGGCACGCCTGCAAGCATAGGCAATAGTGCGACGTTATCGGTAACGTTTAGAAACGGAATTAAATAAGGGGCCTGGAAAATAAAGCCAATTTTGTCTCTTCTCAGAGCCCTTAAGTCCTTAATCTTCCAACCATTCTCGTAGATCACTTCACCACCCAAAGTCATGCGACCTGCTGTGGGCTCAATGACTGCCCCTAGACATTTCAGTAGCGTACTTTTTCCGGATCCAGATGGGCCAATAAGCCCCACCACTTCACCTGGAGCAATTTGCATATTGACATTTTTGAGGGCATCTACAGCAGCGTCACCATGTCCGTAAGTTTTTCTAAGCCCTTCTAATTGAATGCTGTAAGTACTCATATCAGCCTCCAATTGCTTGGGCGGGATCTACCAGCAAAGCAGCTCTAATCGCCAAGGTACTAGCTAAAGCGCATATGACCATCACTAAAATGAATCCGATGATTGCGTCTACAGGCTCTAATAAAACATACTTTGGAAACAGCGGCGCCCAAAAAGTAGCAGAAGTTTTTCCCACAACAAAACCAATTAACCCCAAGCCAAGGGCTTGCTGCAAGATCATGCTGCCAATAGTACTATTTTGAGTGCCAATCAATTTCAACACGGCAATCTCCCTGATCTTTCCCAGGGTCATGGTGTAGATAATGAAAGCCACAATGGCAGCGCTTACTACCGCCAAGATCACTAGAAACATACCAATTTGTTTCGCAGAATTTGCGATCAACTTGGCAACAAGGATTTCTTCCATCTGCGCCCTTGTATACACCTCAAGATGTTTCCAGCGACGGATTGGTTTGGCTACTTCCTCTGGACTACTGCCGGCTTGGATTTGAACAAGGATGGCATTAACGCTGTGATTGGTAGATTGCGATGCTGTAATGGCATCTAATAAGCCAGGAATAGGGCGATTCAAACTGGGATTGGCTACGTTTCTGGCACGATCATTCAGAATCGCATCGTTGTCCTTTAGAAATTGCGCCTCTTGTGCGTCTTTAATTGGAATGAATACCATTGGATCGCCACCCGATGAGACCATACGGCGAGTTAAACCCACTACCCGATACTGATGGCGCTTAATTTGAATGAGGTCGTTTAGCTCAAACCCCGTTTTAACATCCGCCAATGCTTCATAGTGTGACTGAACAATATGTCGACCGGAAATCAAATAGGCCGGCTCACCAAGCTGCCCACTTTCTACCCCAACCACCATGACTCGAGTATCACTCTGTCCTTTACGAACCTGCATTGTGAGATAGGTAATGTTAGCTGCGCGTGCAACGCCTGGCATTCCCAGCACACCCCTTACATAGTCATCTCGAATACTGGATGCTTCAGCGTAAGGGCCTTGAGTATCTTTTTGTACCACCCAAAGATCTGCACCACTATTGTTTAGTAGGGCCATGGCATCATCCACCATACCTCGATATACCCCCGCCATTGTTAGAGTGACACCGATTAGCAGTCCGAGACCCAATCCCGTTAGAGCAAACTTACCCCAAGAATGAGCAATGTCACGACCCGCTAGACTAATCACGGCGATTTCTTTAACAAAGCATCTACCACCTTAATGCGCTGACCTTCTTTAATTTCAGCATCGCTATAGAGAACAACTTCATCACCACTCTTAAGTCCGCCCAGAATAACCACTTGACCATTTAAGCCGTTTTGTCCAATTTGTACCCGAGCAAAATGGGGCTTGCCATCCTTGAGCACCCATACCCCAGTTTCATCACCCCTCTTTTTAATGCTTGCGTTGGGCAAGCTAA
>NZ_LOJJ01000008.1 GCF_001595985.1 Polynucleobacter sinensis | reverse complement strand
GGGTCAGTAAAAGTAACCCCTGTTAGTTTGGTATTACCTGTGTTTTCTACCGAGATGGTATACACAATGTTATCTGAGGCACTATCAATCGAAGTGGCGTTTGCATTTTTAGAGATCTCTAAATTAGGCAGACTGATAATAGATATCGGCTCCTGCGGAGTAGGATCAATAACTAAAGGATCAACTGTAGGATCTGCTGGTGAAGTTCCGTCAGGATTAAGCGTCGGTGCTGGTGTTGAGTTTGTTGTTGGCGCATCTGCAGTAGGTGCAGTTGTAGTTTCTGTTGTAGTGGTAGCTGCTGCTTCTGTTGTAACAGTTGTTTCTGCAGCTCCTGCTGCTCCTTGAGCCCCACCCACTGTGTTTTGCGTGCCATTGGTTCCCGAGCCTTGGATGGTTGGGTTCTCATTTGTAACGGTGTACTGGAGTTGAGTTTCACCAGCGTTTACTTCGGTGCCAAATGTTACGCCACTGCCAATGGTTGGGGATTCATTTGCAGCGCCAGTTCTACCATCGTTGGTGAAGGTAGTGGTATCCAGTAAGGAGTTTGTACCTGCCGCCTCTAAATTAGCTTGGTTGTTGTAAGTACCAGTAGTTTCGTTATAGAGACTTGGGGTATCTGGTGCCGGTGGGTTAGAGGTGGTGACTGTTGCGTCAGCAGTGCCACCGGTTGGCGCGGTTGCACCAGTATCCGCTTGCTGTAAGGACGTTAAGTTGTCGAGTGTTTGTGCGTCTTGTGCTTGTTGTGTTGAATCGACGTTTGCGTCAGCCATGATGTATCCCCAAAGAATGCAGTTGCGCCAAGAAATATTGGCCTTTGGGGTTAATTTACGGCTTTAAAGTGGGTATTTATAGCAGTCTTATAGTTATATAACCTTAGTTATATTTATTACTTGTTAAGCACTGATTTTGGGGGCTTATTTAACGCTTAAATACCGCAACTCCTTGCAATACATTTGTGCCGGTGTTGATGCCATAAGAGAGGCCAGCAGCCCCTGCATTGGCACCATATAAAGAGACATTTCCGGTACCAGCACAAGCAGCAGTACAAGTCGCCAGCGTACCACTCGATTTAATCATGGATGCAGAGACAGTGTTATTGGGGGTGTTACCCAAAGCGCCAGAGAAACTCATGTTGTAGAGGCCATAACCAGCAGTTTGGGTAGTAGTAATCGCCAAATTACCAGAAATGGCCTGGCTCGCAAAGTTTGCCGTTAAGTTACCGCTAGTAACCAACCAGCCGCCTTGGGGGTTTTGAACAAAGGCTGGGGAGGTACCTCCCACCAGAGTGAAGTTCAGGATTGGTTTAGTAGTGTTGAGCATGGTATTGAGCTCAGACTGCGCTGTAGGCACACCAATAATGTAATGAAATCCGCCATTCGAGGAATAAGCAATGCCAGTTGAGCCGTCAGCATTGGTATAGCCGCCAATCTGAGCGGCAGTTCCACCCGCCCAACGACCCCATGAAACATAAGTCGCCCCAGTGCCACCGCCGTTCCAATTACCGCCCTCCAATTGCTGGGCAGTGCCAATCAAGTAGTTATCAGGCACAAGGGTGCCAGTTTGTGCGGTTGGAGTGATTTTAGGCACTGTCTGGACCGTAGATGAGCTATCGGTTGTATACAAGCTCATACCGGTAACGTATGCCGTGACTCCAGTACCGGTGGTAGTAACACCCCAGGTTGCCGGATAAGTAAGCACTCGGTTTGCATTGGTTCCAGTACCGTTATTGTTATTTGCGGACACATTATTAAAAGGCAGACCATCAACAGGGTTGACCGAGCCAGGGAAGTTCTCAGCCAACTGCATCAAATAGACATTAGGCGGAGTACCTGAAGTAGCAATGGCAGTACCCGAGCCTAGGCCAGGCTTGTTGTAGTAGACGCCGTCATAGGCAGATAAGCCTTGGGCGATAGCTGGTGGTGCATTTGTTACAACACCCGCAACTGTAGCTAAGGCACTGGTCGCTGGCGCAGCAGTATCAGCAGAATCTTTGGGCACTTGCACAGCTTGATCCACAGGACTGACCACACTCTGGGCCTTTTTAGGAACAATTACCTGCCCTGCCAATGGATCCCTTAGAAAATCAGGAATCTCTTTAAGTCGCTGAATAGAAGAGGTTTTGCTCTCAACCAAGACTGGCTCATTGACGCCATAGGTACCGTTATTGGTTTGGTTGGCCACAGTCACTTTACCTTCAAATACGCCAGCATATAAACCATCTTTCGCAGGAGTCTTATCGGCGTTAGAGCAATTGCCTTGGCAATACACAATATTAAATCCGGTACCCCGAATACCAATTGTGGCAACAACAGCCTCGACTTTGAGGTTATCTTTATTCTCGCGTCCGATGACACCAGTAACCGCCCTCACTCCACCCTTGACTAGGCTTAAGGATGCTTTTTCTGAGCCATCTGCTTTGCCATTGAAAGAGTATTCATTGATTTTGAATTCTGATTGAGAGCGGATAGCCATAATGGCGCCATCAGTCATACGCACTTGCGCATTACTAGTGGGTCCAGTAACAATGACGTCCCCAGACTGGACTGGATCACCTTTTTTGAGGGGGATGCTTTTACCCCCGCGGGTCACTTTAACGTCCCCAAGGGACATCAGGACTTTACCTGCTTCAGCCCCCTGTGCTTGAGCAAGATTGGTGGCTGCTAACAGGCCAATAGCGATAAATAGGTGGCGGATGGCTCTACGGTTCATATACATGATTAGTCCTTAGAAATCCCACTCGTAGCGAAGCTTCAAGGCACCGGTAGCTTGCTGGAATGAATACAGACTCAGATTAGATTGGTTATTAAAGTACGTCAACTCTGCCCTGGTAGACCATTGCTTAGATAGCTTGTACTCCAGGGCGGCATTTGCAGATAAGAGTCCATCCTGACGATAGGCCAGATAAATTAAGTCCTGCCCCTGATAATTACTCCTCGTATAACCTAGGTTGAGGTTGGTAGACCATTTATCAGAGGGCAAAGCAAATAAAGTAATCGACGCACCTGCAATATTTCTGCTCAGATCAGGTCGGTTTTGAGTATTCGTTTGCTGAGCGAAGTTAGCATTCAATTGCAGCACTGGCGCCCAAGCAGTCGATGGAAATCCAAGGCGATAGCCCAAAGTTCCGGTATTCAGAGATGAGTTATAAACCTGATACTGCGTTGGATAGTTCAGTTGATTAGCTGATGCAGAAATACTCACTGCATGACGAGCATTCAGAATTCTTTCATACTGCGCACCACCGCCTAATGCGTTTGGCACAGGTACCTGATCCTGTTTTGCGATCGTGCCAAATCCAGCAATTCTGACTATATTCACATCATCATCAAATTTCACACCCGTTAGCGCATTACTAACACCCAAGTCGTAACCATCGACTTGTGAGTAGCGCTGGGAAGAGGTGCTCACACTAGTAAAGCTGGTAATACCAGTTGCCAACGGTACATTGACGCTACCTCCAGCTGCTAGGTAAGAAAATGGTGAGGCTTGAGGCTTGCTGGTGCCAACCAATTCAATGGGGCCGTAGATTGGTGAGATGATGCTATTGACCGAAGTGGCAGCATTCACGTTAGAGTTATAGCCAATACCCACTTCCGCGTAAAGCGATCCATTGACTCGCTGTTTCTTTTCTTTTGCTTTAATTAAGTCCAAATAAATATCAATAGTGCTAACAACGCCAGCAGGCGGCTTATGACTTTTCACTTCCAAAAATTCATCTCTAGCGCGCTGGTATTCACCTAAATTAAAGTATCCACGCGCAAGCTCCAATCTCACCAAGTCATCGCCTGGGTTAGCAAGCAATACCCGCTCCAAAGACAGTACACCCAATGACACTCGCCCTGAATCAATTGCCGCCACACCAAACGCATAGTCAAAAAGAGGGTCACCCAATTGGTCTTGATGTTTCAAACCCAATTCGTAAGCCTCTTTTGCCTTGCCTTGTTCAATCAGTACTTTGATTTCATCGGCAACATCAGCAAAAGCCGGATTTACCAAACAAGCGCATAGCAAGCCAAGACTGAGAGTCGCTAGCCTCATCTTATGAGGTATTGATTGAATAGATAAAAAAGTGAACAGTTTCATAGTTGATTAGTGCTGACTAATAAATATCTTGTAATACCCGACGGTAACATTTGGTGAAATCAACGGGACTTGCTTCGTAACTCATACATTCGGTAGCAACTTTCAAAGTACGCCGAGATAACTCATCAGGCTCTTTTGGCCAACGTCCAGGTCTTTGCGCATACATCTGCGCCCGCTGCTTTAGATATTCACTATCAATGCCATTAAGCCCGTAGGCAGTGATTTCTGGGCTTGATAGTCGATATACCCGCTTAGTGGGATGAGACTGCATTGCAATAAAAAGATCGGGCGGAATCTCCATCTCATCAAAATAGACTTTGGCAGAAGAATTAAATTTCTCCAAGAGGGATCTAGCAATAGGATCTTCTTTGGCGTCAACCTCTTTTTTAATCACTCCCGAATCACTGCTCAGAGTGATCCTAGCTTGATGAATGCCAACACTAAATGTGGGCGCACCCCTAACTACCCCACCTGCAAGCACCAAAATACAGGCGCTAGAACATTCGCCATTGACAAAGACATGAGCGTTAGCCTTTCTCAGTATTTTTCCGATCTCTATAGCAGCCATTCCATCTCCACCTTTGCTATCTAGAAAAACAATTAAGCCTGCTGGCACAGGATCTAAGTCCGTTGGAGCGATATTTTTCTTGAGATTTGCTAATAATTTTCTAGAGATAGGGCCTTTAATTTGCACAATCCGAATTTGCTGCTCACCCAGCTGAGCATCACCACCTTTATTCGCCTCTGTGAACTTAACAGTATTTACAGTCACGCTAGCCCTAGGTAATGCAGCCTCACTAGGCGTTAATGCCTTGCTAGCGTTTTCATCTGCAGTGGTATTCGCACTATTTGCACTTAATACAAATAGTGAAAACGTTATTGCAATGAAGGTTCGAGAGAGAAAAATTCGCATCAATCAAATTAAAAAATGTTAAGTTGAGACCACCTGTTTATTCAGTTGTGCAATCGCCGAAGCAGTAAGGGCATCTCTAAAATCAAAATAATGGTCATCTCGAGGAAGAATGAGACCTACTGAGACCAACTCTTGTAAAGCTCCCTGCAGAACCGGTCTGGGTAAATTGACCAGTGGCAAAAGCTCATTAAATGCTTTTTCTGGAGTTTGCGCAGCAGCAAATATCACTTGTCTTGCCGCAGGAGATAAATCATCTACCATAGCCTGCATATCCACGAGGACACCCTCGGGCAGTAAATCTAGTGGCGGCTCAGCCATTGTATGGATACGAGTAAAGACCGCATTATCAGGGCGTGGCCCCAAAATCCGAATACTCGTCTGCTGCTTTTGGATATCCCTCAAGTCAGTAACCAACACTAATACCCGAAGGCCCACTAAGCGATCTATGCCTCGATCACCTAGGGCACTCTTTAGTGCTTGGAGGGATTGAATACCAACAACCTGAAGCACTACTGGAGCTTTAGTAGAGATTTTCCAAAGAGAGGAGAGAAAACGGTCCAAAGTAGAATCTGGCTTACTAGACGATAAATCATACTGAGTAGCAGCAATTTCAACTTGCGTTAATAAGCTCCCGAGAATGATATCGCGTCGTTTTGCGCTGGGGATGTGCAACTTCAGAGGAAAAAAACCTGCTTTAGTGGCATCTACGGCAATCGCATCTAGCAAAGAGTTTGCGAGGGAAGGAGGCCAAGACTCGACGCATAACCATTGGCTCACGCCACCACTCACCGACTGGAATACCTCTTTCAAAAAGGAGAGGTCACCCCATTGCGATTGTTTAATAGGGGTCGAAGCACGATTACCAATCGCATAAATATTTTCCTTATTGCCGGCGCGTCCATGATCGGACAGATTGATATCATCGCTTCGTCTTAGCTGAATAGAGTCACTAGTTAATCGCGCTGTCGGCCGCAACTCCAACCAAGGCACCGAGGCAGAGCAAAGGCGCTCAGTCAAGCCATTAGCCAAACTTAATGTCAATTGCGATGATTTTCTTGCTAGACTTAAGGCCTGCTGAAAAGCGCTAGCGGCAGTTAATACTTTAGTTTGAGCTGGCACAATTTCTGCTTGCGTGGAAATACCCAGTCCAATATGAAATTCTTCAACCCCATCCGCCTCGATACGGCTACGAATCGACTGTACTAGCAATGCAGCACGATCTACATCATCAATATGGGATGTGGGATGACCAAACCAAATTAACAACCCTCCATCTGGAAGCAGCATGCTATTGGCATCGAGCGCAAACACCATCTCATCAACCGCAAAGCGCAATTGATCTAAATAGTTTTTACGTTCAATTACTTTGACAGCCTCCGCCATGGCTAGCTCTGGAACAGAAATTGCCACGGCAACGATTAAGCGCCATGAGTAGCCAAAACTAGATTGGGCTCCAGCTGCCACCCTCTTCGGTTTAACTTTAGATTCTGGGCTAAGACGTTGACTGGCAATTGCTAGCTTTGCCCGACTGGAGACATTTAAGAGTCTAAAAATAGCAAAAATATGCTGTTTTACAGTTCCCTCAGAAATCTTTAATTCATTCGCAATTTCTTTATTGGACAAGCCCTGACCAACCAAGCCAATCACTTGCAGCTGGCGAGCTGTCAGTGATTGACTTTGTTTTTTTGGATTGGCGTTCAATGCTTCTCTTAATTGAAATAAATCATCTCTCGCGCAGACCTTGATGGAATGCAACATAGATTGGACGCATGAGATAACGCAGTACAGTTTGACGATCGGTAACGATATCAGCCTGCACAGTCATCCCTGGATCAATCTTCTTGGCAGGATCATCACCTAAATTCTTGGTTGGGATAGACACCAATACCTTGAAGTATGGCTGCTGCTTCTCATCCAAAGTGCTGTATGGAGAAACCATGGTGACCTTACCTTCAACGGTGCCAAAGCGCATGAAGTCATATGTACCAATCTTGACTCGTACATCTTGCCCCACTCTGACAAAACCAATGTCTGTAGGCTGAACGCGGACATCCGCCTGGATCAGGCCATCACTTGGAACTACATTCATCAGGATAGCGCCAGGCGGCACAACGCCCCCTACCGTTCTAAATTTCAGATCCTGCACTACGCCATCCACGGGCGAAAGGACGTCCACACGCTCTAAACGATCGCGCATTTTAGTAAGCTGCTCATCCGTTTGCGCCATTTCATTGGCGGCGATATTAAGCTCATCCATATTGGTACGCTGATAGCGTAACAATTCGGCCTGCGCTAATGTCAGATTTCTTTGAGCATCCAGGGCTTGAACACGGGTAGCCAACTTCTCTTTAGAAAGTTCGCCACGAATATTGCTTACCTCACTCAAAATCTTAATTTCTTTTTCCAGCTGATTGACTTGAGACATTGATGTCTTCAAGGTTGCCTGCTGCTCTAAAACCATCTTCTCGTATTCAGTTGGCACTTGTGAGAAATCCGCAGGGCGGTTATCAATCAGAGCGCGCAATCTTTCAACACGGGCATATAAGCCCCAATATTTTGCCTTCAGAGTTTCATATTCAGCATTAGGCTCCGTGTCATTTAGGCGCATTAATACCTCGCCCTCTTTAACGATTTGGCCATCGACTACATTGATTGAGGCAATGCGCCCACCATCAACATGTTGAATCACCTTGACAGCCTGAATCGGCATGACCTGTCCCGTTGCTAAAGCGACTACATCCAACTTTGAGAAGAGAGCCCAAATCAGAAACAATCCAACGGTATACGCAACTAATTTAATCGTTGTTCGCAAATACGTTGGGGGAACCGCCTCTTCTAGCAGAATCGCTTTTGCCAGATAGTTGTCAGCTCGGCTTCCCAAGACCAACTCGGAATTTCTACCATTCTGAACTTTAGATTGATCGTTCATATTTAACTCTCATGTAAATGTACTAATAATTAATTTAGGGTGCTGCATTAAGCCGATACGGGCTGCTTCAATAATTCATTGGGGGGTCCGGCAGCTCTCAGATAGCCCTTATCAAAGACGAGCAAGGTATCCGCCAATCGAATATGACTTGGTCTATGGCTAATAAAGAGCACCGTGGTTTTGCCTTTTAGCGACTTCAGCGTTTCTACAAACTTATGATCACCTTCGGCATCTAGACCAGAGCCTGGCTCATCAAAAATCATGATTGGCGCCCTAGTGATATAGGTTCTAGCGAGTAATAATTTTTGCTTAAGGGTGGATGGCAACTCATTCGTGTTATCGCCAAAACGGTAGTTAATACCATTTGGCAGCGCCATTACCGCAGTTAATGCACCGGCCATGTCTAAGACTTGGTAGATATCATCATCAGTAGCATCTGGTCTAGCCAGGCGTAAATTTTGCGCAATCGTGGCTCTAAAAAACTGCGTATCTTGTGGCGCATAACCAATGACTCGTCTGAGCTCTAATGGATCTAATTGGCGAATATCCACACCGTCGATGAGGATGCTTCCAGCTTGAGGAGCGTACATGCCCATCAATAACTTGAGTAAGGTGGATTTGCCACTACCATTTGCGCCAGTGATCGCGACCGATTCCCCTGCTTGAACTTTGAATTCAATACCAATTAAAGCGGGGTCGGTATGCATTGAGTATCGGAATGAAACGCGCGCAAATTCTAAACGTCCCTCCAACCCTCTAGAGACTGGTGATGCGCTAATCTCATCTGGACGCTCAGTCTGAATATGCATCAATGAGTCAATCTGTTTAGCTGCACTACGGATACGCTCAATACGCGTCATATTCGTAAACAGTGTTTGCAATGGTGTCAGAACGCGCCACATTAAGAGCATAGAAGCGATCAAAGCGCCTGAACTGAGTTTTTGATCAAATACGGCGGGCGTCGTGAAGGCAACAATACCCAAGGCCGATAACATCATCACAAAGTAAGAAATGCCTACCAACATGGATGATAGGCGCTCGGCCTGGAATGAGCACATTGCGGAATTTGCTGATACTTCGCGCATCCGCTCTAACCACATGTACTGCGCGCCAGACTCGCGCACATTGCGCATTTTGCTAATCATCTCAATCAAGAATTCTGTACGCTTAGCACTGGCTCGACCTAATTCACTCACACGATCATTGGTGCGCTTGAGAAAGATAAAGAACAGTAATGCGTATACCGCCACCATAACCACAAATAAGACCAGGGCAATAGGGTTAATGATTGACAAGCCAATCAATAGCACCAATGTCGCTGGCAATTCCAGCATCGTTGATGCTAAAGGGCCTGTAAACGCATCTCGAATTCCCTGAAATATTTGCAAGCGGGCAGACTGAGCACCGACAGAAGCCCTCTCCGAGAAGGAAGGTGGTAAGGCCAAGACATGTTGCAGTACTGCGGTTCCAAAGAGATATTCAATGCGACCTGAGATGAAGGACAAAATATCGGCGCGCTGTCTTACGAAATAGTAGGACAAAATTACCGCAGTAATGGCGCCGATAGTCAGGTAAAACAAGGTCTCTTTTGCGCCAGATGGAATCACCACGCTATAAGCAGCCATTAGAAATAGTGATGAGCCCATCAGAATCACGCCAGAAATCAAAGAAGCCATAGAACCTTGGCCAATTAATCCTGCAAAACGATATAAGGTCTGACTAACCCAAGATTTTTTCTTGGCGGCGCCCTTCTCCAATTGATGGAAGAAGTAGGCGGTGCCAGGCATTGCCAGATCATTCATGAGGCGCGGATCACCCTCAGTAGATTCACCAACACGCAACTGTTGCCCAATTCTGCCTAAGACTACAAATGCAGCCCCATGGTCTGGTACGAATAAGCATGGGAATGCACGCTGGTCGATCTCACTTAATGTGCAAGGCACTTCAGAAACTTGATACCCCAAAGTGGCCATCGCATTTTGAATTCCTGTCAAATCCAAGGAAGGCGCATAGTATGGCAAGGATTCGGCAACATCACGTGCTGAATAAGGCGAATTAATCACCTTTAGCAATAAAGCCAAGCATTCAGAAAAATCCGTCAGTTGCTTAAAGTTGGTATTAATGGTGTCGCCCATATGAGACCAACGCTGACTTGGTAAAGCTGGCTGGCGGCCAGCCTCAAAAAATGCTCCTGGGGGTAAAGCCTGATAATCCGCTGGTAATGCTCCAACCGGGGCAATATCAGAAGTAGTTAAGGAAGCATTGGCAGGCGCCGGAAGCGGGCTTACGCTATTACTAGGATTATCAAAGAGTTTGCCGTCATGCAAATAAAGAGTTCGATTTGCCAAGCGCACAAAGGATGGGCGCTCGGATACCAAAACAATCGTGACCTTACCGCGAATACTCTCGATATATTTCAAGAGCATGGCATCGCCCTCAGAATCCATAGCGGCACTTGAGTCATCAAACAGAATCACGCTAGGATTGGAAGACAAGGCACGCACAATCGCTACGCGCTGACGAAAACCTGGCGGCATTGAATCTGCGGCCATATCCCCCACTATCGAATCCCAACCACGTGGCATACGGGATACAAAATCAGATAAGCCTAAATCCTTAGCCACCCGCATGGCAGTATCAATGCGTGACGAATCGAATACCGTGACGTTGTCTAATAATGAACCTTCGAATAAAGCCGTTCTTTGCGGTAAATAAGCAACCTCTTTGGCTAAATCCTCAATGCTAAAGTCTTGAAGATTTTTGCCATTGAGCGTGACCACACCCTCTATAGGCTGCAAGATACCTGCCATCAACTGCAATAAAGCACTTCGGCCAGAACCACTCTGACCACCGATGGCAATACACTCACCTGCTGGAATATCCAGAGAGAGGTTTTCAAAAATATCCTTCTTCACGCCTGGAAATTGAAAAGCCACATTACTTAAAGACAGACTAGAGGCATGCAGCTCCTGAGAAACCACTCCGGATTCATTTGGATCAATGACTTTTTCGTGAGCAGGTAGCCCAGGCTTGCTTAGTGCTGCGTTGAGCTTATCGCGCAAGATTTGATCTTGCTGATGCTTTGACCACATACCCCCCAATCGTTGTAATGGCGCTAGAGCACGCAGACCCAACATAATGCAACCAGCCATCTCACCATTAGAAAGGTGATTTGTAATGACCAGCCATGAACCCAAAGCAACTACCACCACCGTCATCAGTGGGGAGAAAACACTACCTACTCCAGCAGACATCTCAAGAGCATAAGTCACGCGTGACATCAAAATTGCACAACTTTCTTGCAAACGCTCATATCGCCTGAGCATCAATGACTCCATGGTCATTGACTTCATGGTGTGCACGTTTTTTAGGATTTCAGTGAGAAGATTGCCTCTACGCAAATCCATCTCTTTTTGCTCTTTAATAATGGCGGGATAGTTGCGGCCATTTTTCCAAGTAATAAATACAAAGGCGGTATAGCCTATTAGCAGAACAATGCCGATCAGTGGGCTAATAAAGAGAATGATAAAAACATAGAGCGCCGTAAAGGGCAAGTCCATCAATTGCTGAAAGGTCTGTCCTGAATAGTGATAGCGCAACGTCGAAATCGATTTGTATTCCTCAAGAATGGCGCCGGTGCCCTTACGCTCAAACTCGTTAATCGGTTCAGCAAGCAAGCGACTAGTGAGCGAGACATATCCTTGGTGCTCAAAACGCGCTGAAATCCAAGCAGTGGCATAAGATCTAAAAATACGAATTACTGCCTCAAGCGCTACCGCAGTTCCTACCGCTACGCAAAAGACGATTAAGGTATCAACAGATCGATGCGAGAGGATGCGATCGTACAACTGGAGCATTAGCAATGGAAACGCCAAAGCCAAGATATTGATTAATACGCTCGCGACAATAATGTTGCTACGCTCTTGCATAAAAGCAGAAAGTTGATCAACCGAGTCTTTTTGCTTTTTATTTTGGAATACTTGTTTTACTTGCCCGTAGACCTGGGCTAACTCTTCGCTAAATAATTTCCACTCTTCTTCGAACTGGTCAGCGCGAACCTGGAAATAGCCACGATACTTCTCATCGAGGCTTTTGGCAGAATATTTCTCGGTAAATTTCTGGCGTTGTGCACCAGAATCCGCAGAATTCAGACCATACTTTTCAGAAAGCGTAGTCCACTTCTTATCCAATAAATCTGCCAGACCCGCTAAATCCTGAGCAAGCACTTCATGCAGCTTCAGAAAAACGCGATATCCAAAAGTCATAATGGCATAAGCCGGTATCAGCATAAGATTGATAGGCTTAATAAGCCAAGCGATGCTTTGGCTGGGTTGATTCATAAAGGCGTGGAAACGAATCGCCTGCTCAACAATGGCTTTCAATGCACCTTGAATCGCAGCGTACAGCTTACAAGCGAGTGGCGTAAGGTATTTTTTTGTAAATACAGTGATGGCCTCCAACCCCCTCAGGATCGTGAACGCAATCAGTAAAAACGCAGAAACAATCGCTTCAAACAATCCCAAAATAGGTAAAGAAATAATCTGGAGCGTCTTCTTAGTCAGCCTGACCACTGCACTCACCAAGTTAAAGTTATTTTTCATATTCATACCGCTTTAATTAGGGGTGGATTTATTTAAGGGGGCTGGGGCATTAATCATGTCGCCCTTGTTATCAATTCCGAGGTTTGGCTTTGGACCAACAATCTTGTCTGACTTACTTGCTTCCTGGATCCAGCGCGCATCTGCTGCTGGTAATTTGGTACCACCCAAGCAGGGATCGTTATCTAATTTGGTACCACCTCCAATGGCTTTAAATAAGTCAACAGAAGCTCTCAGCTGATCAAATCTCGCCTGAATTGCGGCATCTTCGGAATTAAATACGGTTCTTTGGATTTCATATAACTGCACAAAATCCATACCGCCCATTTCAACCACCCTCTGACTCATGACAGTCAAGCGCTGAGCTTTATCACGAGACGTACTTAAGTCTGAATATGCTCTAGCAGTTAATTGAATACCAGAAAGTGAATCCTCCACTTCACGTAGAGAGGAAAGCACGGTATTTGCATATGACTCCAGCATCTCAACATTCTTAGCGCTAGCTAGCTGAATCTGAGACTCTCGTTTCCCACCATCAAAAATATTAGCTAGTAGATTGCTAGTGAGGTTGTAGTACAGACTTTGCGGCATAGTGAGCGTGGAAAGGAGATAGCTACCAAAACCAGCCCCGCCCGTTAACATGAAGTTAGGCAATAAATTGGCCCGCGCAGAGTACAAATCTAACTTAGCCGATTCCAGCATTGCCTCTGCACGACGAATATCTGGTCTGCGACAGAGTAGATCTGATGGTAAGCCTGGCTCAACTACCGGAACTTTGACCTTATCAACAGACATACCCTTCACCGTCATCGTAGAAGGTGTCCTACCAACCAATGTCGCTAAACGGTTAAATGCACGCTCTCGTTGTTGCTGCAATCCCACAACTGCTGCACGCGTGTTGTTCAAAAGAATTGTTTGTTGGAAAAAATCAATATCAGTGGCATCACCTAACTGAACGCGACGCTCAAGACCACGGGTCAATGCCTGAATGGCATCTAAGTTTCTTTGACCCACTCGAATCCGCTCATTGAGCGATACCACCTGGAAATAGGTAGTCACAATGTCGCCCGTCAGAGTGAGTGTTACAGCATCGCGGTTAAATTCACTAGCAAGGGCTTGAGCGTAAGCCGATTGAGTATCAAACCCTTTTTTACCCCAAAGATTCACCTCGTAATTGACTAAGGCTCCAGCCTGCCATGTACCCTGACTTGACCATGCAGCAGTATTCGGCGCAGATCCAATCGCTGGATATGGCGCCTGAATCGAATATCCACCAATCGCATCAATCGTTGGGTACTCTGCCGACTTCGTGATTCCTGCTTGTGCACGGGTTTGGGCTACGCGCGCTACTGCAATCCTTAAATCATAGTTATTGGTAATGCCGGTTTCTACAATTTGATTGAGCTCTTCGCTCTCAAAGTCGCGCCACCACAATTCCTTGGGCTTCGGAAGACTTGCTTCAACGGGTGCTCGATACTCTTTCGGTAGCCAGCGAACATATTCGGCTGCCGGGGGAGCATCCCCCTCTTTAATGATTGGAGAGGTACATGCACTCAAACCCAGCGATAGACAAGCTATGTAAATGGGAAGTCGTTTGAATTTGGCAGCAGGAATGCCTGAAAGACTTTTATTGGCCACAGCGTTAACTTTAGTTATAAATAGAAAAACTATTAGACTAAAGTTGTAACTATTTTCATATGGTACTTAAGGGCACTTTTAATTAGTAAATAAAGACTATAAAAGTAGTACTTAGATACTAAATAAGCCGGAATAATTTTGGTGATAATGCATAAACCACCTACTAAGACCTTATTCCATGGCAACCAACTCAGTTAGCAAAGAACAGATGCAGCAGCTACTCAAGATCAGCACTGCCTTGAGTAGTGAGAAGGATATTGACCAGCTACTAGAGAATATTTTGCAAGCAGCGTTGCAAATCACCAATGCGGATGCTGGAACGCTGTATCGAGTGACTGATGATCAATTTCTTAAGTTTGAAATTGTTCATACTAAAAGCAAAGGCGTGCACATTGGAGGGAAAAGTAGTATCTCTATTGGCATACCTCCCCTACCACTCTTTACCAAGTCGGGCGAACCCGACTTAGGTCGCGTAGCCTGCTATGCCGTTCATAAAGAGCAAACTGTAAATATTGCGGATGCCTATAACGCAGAGGGATTTGACTTTACTGGGACCCATAAATTCGATGCCGCCAATAACTATCGCTCAGTATCGTTTTTAACGGTACCCATGAAAAATCATGAATCGGAAATTATCGGGGTCTTGCAACTCATTAATGCCATCGACCCAAAAACTCAAGAGATCATTCCATTCTCTCCCGAGAGTCAAGAGATAGTTGAAGCCCTAAGCTCTCAAGCCGCAGTTGCCCTAACCAACCGAATGCTGATCCTACATTTAGAGGAATTGTTCGAATCTTTCATTGGCCTTATTAATCACGCCATCGACGATAAATCCCCCTACACTGGCGGCCATTGCAACCGAGTACCTGATTTAACACTCATGCTTGCTGATGCTGTCAATCGCTGTAAATCAGGGCCACTTGGCGATTTCACGCTCCATGAAAAAGATCGCCAAGAACTGAAAATTGCCGGCCTACTACATGACTGCGGAAAAATTACTACACCAGTCCACGTAGTAGATAAAGCCACGAAATTGGAAAAGATATTTGACCGAATTTCTTTAATTGAAACTAGGGTTGAAGTGGTGATGCGTGATATTAAATTAGCGCTTGCCCAACAAAAAATCACTAACTCTGAAGCAGATCAGCAGCGTCAGCAGTTAATTGATGACTTTAACTTTCTGAGCCATTGCAATATCGGCGGTGAGTTCATGAAAGATCCCGACGTTCAGCGCGTACATGATATTGCTGCGCGATATATGTGGGAGGATAGCTCTGGCAAAAAGCACCCATTTTTAACTGATGAAGAAATTACCAATCTAACCATTCGTGCCGGCACACTAAATGATGCTGAGCGTCAAATTATTAACCACCATATTGATTTAACTATCAGCATGCTAGAAAAACTGCCTTGGCCAAAGCATCTTAGAAATGTGACGGAATATGCTGGTGGGCACCATGAAAAGATGGACGGTAAAGGCTACCCTAAAGGTCTCACCCGCGAACAAATGTCTGTTCCTGCACGTTGTATGGGTATTGCCGATATTTTTGAAGCCCTAACCGCTAAAGATCGACCTTATAAAAAAGGCAAGACCCTGAGTGAGTCACTGGAAATTTTGGGCAAGATGAAACTCGGTCACCACGTTGATCCTGATCTCTTTGATATTTTTATTTGGGAGAAGGTCTACGAAGAATATGCACTTCAATTTATGGATGAGAGTCAGATTGATGAAGTAGATGTGAGCAAGATTCCTGGATATAACCCGCCGCCACCTGGGTATGAATTCAGCAGTAAAAAACAAGCTTAAGTAAGTCGCGCCCTGATCACACCAGATCAATACATTCGGGTATGACTCACGCGCCGAATTTCAGCGACGGCAAGCTGGGCAATATCCCTTAGTTTCTCGTGCTTATCTTGAGTTAAATCGAGTAAGGATCCAACCTGTGCATAAGAGCTAGCAACAAAACGATCGCCATTTTCCTGACTCTTTCTCAGAATTCCAAATTCCAAACGACTACGCTCATCACTGCTTAATTTGCTAATCAGCTCTTTAGTCGCCCAAATGCTGCCATGCCTAGCAAAATCACTTAAACGAGAGGCTTGATTAATCGTATTTCCGAGAACCGCGAATTCAATATGGTTAGCCGATTGGAATGTGCCCAACCACTCTTGCCCTTCATGCAATCCAATATTTAATTGCAATTCCGTAAACCAATTTTTCTTCATTTGCCACTCAGCACTAATTTTGCGCATTGCTTGGCCAAGCTCGTTAGCGCATGCAATGGCGTTAAACAAGTAATTACCTTCGGCCTGAGGAAAGAAGTAGTACACCACGCCATCACCCACGTGCTTGCCATGCGTACCAGCATATTTACGCAAGATGGGACCCATCGTCGCCCAAATCTGATTAATTAGCGTGAAATACTCATCTGGTGGGAGCTCAGAGCAAATCCGCACTGAGCCTTGTAAATCAGCAACTAGCACGGCCAATGGCGTGAGAACTGGCAAGCGCTTACTCAACAATGAGTGAATCACTTGGTCACGACGTGCCAAGAAATTGAGTAGATCATCACCGCGGTCAATGCCGGGCGCATGCACTACCAAAATTCCTTCGCGGAAATAAACAGCATAGACTCGGCAACATACCGGTTGACCCTGAGCATCCTTTTGGAAAAACTCAATCTCATTAACCGCTTGCTCAGGGTTTGCACCATTAAGCCCTATTGACTCAAGTAAGGGTAATAAATCAGGATCCGCCTTGAAAACCAATTTCTCTAAAGATTCATAACTAATGCGTGAGCTCGCCAGTTGTAGGAGTAGCCCAACTAATGCGCGCTGATCCTCTAGAGTTAAACATACCTCTGGTTTAGAAAGCAAAGACAGTAAATTCCGTTCAGCACTTTTTGCTGGCGGCGCCACAAATCCAAAGACCTCGGTACGAGCAGCTTCATTAAACCAAGTCAACTCAAAGTTGTAGTTCAGCATATAAGCTGGGTGCGTTAAGGTATCCAAGGAAAGCGACAAGCCGCTGAGCGCCTCAGTCTTGGGTTTACGCCCCACTTCACTAATACCACTCATATCGCCCACCTTACCTGCGACCCTAGGCCGTAAATGAGTGCCGCGGGATTGAGTATGGAGCTCCTGCACTTCAAGTAATGCATCAGTTTGCGCTAAGCGCTCTGCCACCTGAGCCATCGATAAACCTTGAGTTTTGAGAACTTGGACAGCTTGAACACGCTCGAGCGCGTCATCCGGAAAAAATCCCAATACCCTTGCACCGCCTTCATCCGCATCGGCAGATAAAGACTGAACTACAGGCTTTGGCAGAATACCAAGCTGTATGTAGTTATTAAGGGTCGCACGAGATATACCAGTTTGGTCTATCAGTGCCTTACTTGAAATCATCTAAATATCTGTCCAATTAAAAAATGATGGCCGGGGGATCATTTATACAGATATATTTTTAATTTAGACAGCTAATTTAGACAGAATGGTAGTAATCAACTAGACAATTAGTTGTCTAGTTGCAACAAAAATCCATAAATACACTGTATTTAGCTGTCTAAATGTTGAGTCTTTAGTAAAGCCTTAAAGTCGGCAGCAGCCAATGGCTTGCTATAGAGATAGCCTTGGGCATAGGTACAGCTCATCGTCCGGAGAATGTCTGCCTGTTCCTGAGTCTCAACACCCTCCGCAATGGAGTTTAGACCAAGACCTTTAGCCATGGAGATCATTGCAAATACCAAGGCGGCATCCTGGCTGCCCGGACTTAGGGGTCGCACAAAATCCGCATCGATCTTGATGTAATCAAAGTTAAAGTTTTTTAAGGATGCTAAAGAGGAGTAGCCCGTTCCAAAGTCATCCACGCTAAATTGGCAGCCTGCTTCCTGAAGCATCGCAATCTTACGCATTACCCGCTGCGACTGGTTAAGCATCATGCGCTCGGTAATTTCAAGGACTATTGATTGTGGAGAAATACGATACTCTTGCAATTGCTCTAGCCAACGTGTTGCCGAATGTTGATTGGAATTAAATTGAGAGGCTGCCACGTTAATCGACAGACTAAACCCGGGCTGATATTCAAGCGAGCTTAAAAAGGATAAGGATTCACTCCATACCCAATCACCAATGTCCACAATAATGCCAGAATCTTCAGCGATTTGGATAAAGGCTGATGGTAATACTACCTCACCATTAGAACGGCGCCATCTCAACAAAGCCTCTGCATGATCAATCAAGCCAGTTCTCAAATTAACAATCGGCTGGTAGCAAAGTTCAAATTGATTTTTTTCTAGTGCCATACGTAACTCAGCAATAACGCCAGCACGATAAGAGGCGTTGATTTGCAGCGCCTGAGTAAAATATTGAAAGGTATTTCTACCTTGCGCCTTAGCTGCATACATTGCCTGATCAGCGCCAAGCAATAACGATTTACCGTCAGATCCATCATTGGGGTAAAGGGAAACACCCAAGCTTGCGGTGACATAAATCATGTGCTGCTCAATAAGGATTGGGTCAGCCAATTTTTTAGAAATTTGCCTAACAATCACATCGGCAAATTCTGGCTTTTCTAAATCACTGAGCAGGACAACAAATTCATCACCGCCAATACGTGCGACGGTGTCTGTTTCTCGAACCTCTGACCTGAGTCGCGTTGCAATACCTTTTAGTAACTGATCGCCAAAATCATGGCCTCGGCTATCATTAATGTCCTTAAAGTTATCAAGATCGATATAGATAATGGCAATGCTCTTCTTGCTACGAATAGATTGCTTAATTAATTGATCTAAACGATCAAACATTAGTCGCCTATTTGGCAAGCCTGTTAACGGATCAAAGTTAGCCTGCTGATTAATCAGCTCTCGCGCCTTACGCTGATCAGTCACATCAGAAACCAACACAACCCTTTGTAGCGGGAAACCATTCTCATCAAAGGTTGAATAGATTGAGATAAATTTAAGAACCTCGTTCTCATGCTTTTTAGCAATCCAAGCCTGACCTTCCCAGCGACCCATCGCCTCCAAGGAGGTATAAATATCTGAATAAGATCTTGCACCATGCTGCTTCACTAAAAGCGTAGAAAAGGATGCCCCAACCAACTCTTCCTGTGTAAAGCCCGATAACTCACAAAAGGTATCGTTTGCCATCAAGATATTTCCCTTGGCATCGTTAACGACAACCGCCTCGCCCATAGCGCGATAAACAGCCGAAGTCACTTTGAGAACTTCCTCGGCACGTTTTTGATCTGTGACATCAATTCCATAAATGACCATGCGATCACCAGCAAAATAAGAGCCCCAGCTAATCAACCTCATTGAGCCATCCTTACAGGTGGTCTGCGTCTCAAAGGGGGTAAATGGCGTTCCATTTTGCAAACACTCTTCTGCGCGCCTATTCCACTCGGTCTGAACCTCTTGACGATAAAGGGGGTCTGGATAAGCAATGCCCCACCATGCATTCGGCGCAGAGAAATCGCTTGAGACATAACCCAGCACTTTGGTAAAGAATGGGTTCACATAATCCGTAACCTCTGTCTTGAGATCATAGGTTGCCATTAGTGCGGGGGTGTTAGCGACGATCTCGCGAAAGCGCGCTTCTGATTCTTCAAGAATTTTGCTTGACGCCAATAAGGCATCATTTTTTCTTCTGAAATTTTCCACAGCCAAACTGACTACTAAACCCAGGGTGCAAGCTGTCGCAAGATAGACCCAAATTGGTGTTGGCCCTGGCCTTGTCATCATGTCGGAACCAAAAAATCCAACCCCAGAAAATGTACTAAGGATGGATTGGGTAATCATGATTAAAAAGAGCAACATCGCTCCATGACGCCCAAAGTAGAGGCCCATGAAGGTGACCATGAAAAAGTAAAGATTTCCACGGTTAGTGAGATTGACAAACTCTTTAAACCATCCAAAAAAGATAGCCTGACCAACTAAAAATCCAAGGAAAAGGGCAGTGGCCAAATAAATCAGCCTGCGTTTACTCCATGACCGATACCAATCTCCTCTCAGTATCATCACGATTGGGGTTACAAAGGCCATACCAAAAAAATCGCCGATCAGCCATTTTCTAAAGACTTGAAAGAGATCAGCTTGGGCAATAAACCCATTCCAATTGAGTAATGCGATGTTGATAGTCGTGCCGATTAAGGCGGCGATTAAGCTCACGATAATCAAGCGCAGGTAATCTCCCACAGAATAAAAATCAGGATTAAATTTAGTCAAACGCTTGAGTAAAGTAGCCGCTGAAAGCATGCCGATGACTGAGCCAGCTGAAACTAGGAAGGCGATATGCAGTGGATAGTATGGATGCGTGACGCCAAGCTCTCCCAGCATTGCTCCAGCAAAAATAAACGGCCAATAACGCCGCCCCAAAATCAGCAGAGCACCTAAACCAATGCCAGCAGGGACCCAAACAGGATTTGCACCTGCAACCCCGACAAAATAGTTCATGAGGAAAGTGGCGCTAATAGCATATGCAAGTCCCCAAAGGGTGGCCTTGATGGCCAAATCCCTAGAGAACCAATGCTTTACTCGGGCTGGATTTAGATTAGTCAATGGGGGTACAAAGGTAATTGGTTGTGATTGAAAAAGGAGCTCTCTCGTTTAGCCACTAATCATAGAAACAATGCTTCTGATTGGCTAGCTCTTTTCTACTAAAAGCGCCTTACATTCGGAATTCCCAATAAAAATAGTACTTATCTACTATCAATTTGAAAGGCTGAAGATTTGAACCTGATGAAAGATTTAACCCCACTTTGAGAATTAGTTTCTAAATTGCATGAATGCAATTTCTCTCCAGCTGATGGGATTTGGCGCTGATAACAAGGAATGCTGTCTTGAATACTTTTTGAACAAGCCATCGACTAGACGTAAAGCGATCTTGGCAAAAAATCACTCTGCGAGCACTCAAAGAATATGGGGAGAATGAATATTCCGGAGACTTTAAAAGGCGGGAATGACACAAATTCGGTGGGGCGAACGACGGGGCTCGAACCCGCGACAACCAGAATCACAATCTGGGACTCTACCAACTGAGCTACGTCCGCCACTGAAGATCTAAGATTATAGCTTTTGAGGCAAAACCCTGTCAAAAAAGCCTTTAAATAAGGGATTTAAGCGGACTCAAACTCAAAAGCAGCCCAATCACCTAAGGTCAGACTGGCATCTAGGAAAAAATCAGCAATTGCAGCTTTGCTCTGGACTTTGGCCAAAGCATGGTGATCAGAGAGACGCTGACGCCAGTACCTAGCACCTGCCCTGCCATGAGCTAAACCCAGGATATGGCGTGTAAAGGCGCCAATATAAAAAGGCTTCTGCTTGGCCTGGCACTCATCAAACCAGGCCTGAACTTGCTTGACTAAGGCGATCTGAATTCGATGCCACTCGGTTTCACTAAATAAATAGCCAGCCGCCTCACCATCGGTGCGAATCAAATCATCCCAACCCAGGAGCATGGCGGGAAAATGATAAGCCGCCCTGCCGACCATAAAGCCATCAAAGTCATCCCAGTGAGCGGCAATTTGCTCATTACTCTCAAGACCGCCATTAAGTAGCACCTTGAGATTAGGAAATTGCTTTTGCGCATCTAAACGAAGCTTGGCTGCAATATCGTAGCGCAATGGTGGCTTACTGCGATTCTCTTTAGGAGATAAACCTTTAAGCACGGCATTGCGTGCATGAATAGTGACTTGACTAGCACCTGCCTCGGCGACAGACAAAATAAAGTTCAATGCAAATTGATAATCCACTTCAGAATTAGCAGCATCCATCGCGTCCAAGCCAAGGCGATGCTTTACTGAAATGGGAATATCGACAGCAGCCCTCATTGCTTTAACACAATCGGCAACCAATTCTGGCTCAGCCATGAGGCAGGCACCAAAAGCACCTCGCTGCACCCTCTCTGACGGACATCCACAATTAAGGTCAATCTCATCGTAAGCCCATTGCTGAGCGAGCTCTGCAGCCCTAGCTAAATCGGATGGCTCAGAGCCCCCTAATTGCAAAACAACTGGATGCTGATCTTGGGAGTAATCCAAGTGACGAGGCACATCACCATGAATAAGGGCGCCTGTAGTAACCATCTCCGTATAAAGAACCGCATCTTTACTAAGGGTGCGATGAAAAGACCGGCAATGGCGATCGGTCCACTCCATCATGGGCGCAATGGCTAAGCGCTTTCTTTCTTTTATATCAGCAGACACTTCAAATGAACCCTTAATAACTTTTCTTTAAGGCGCCATTTTAGAGGATATCCATCCTTATTACATGAGCTCAGGGAGCTCGACTCCTTCACCACTATTTACTATTGCGCGATAGAACCCAGGCGTTTTTGCCCTGTTTCTTTGCCTCATACATGGCGGCATCTGCATGTGCCAATAAGTCTTCCATCGGAGCATCATCATCTGGATAGATGGTCACCCCAATGCTCGCGCTAACGGAAACATTTTTACCGCTAATCATGAATGGAGATGCTAGGAGCTCCAAAATTCGCTTTAACAAAATTTCTAACTGCTCTTTATTCTTAATGCCGCCCAAAATAAGAACAAACTCATCCCCACCCAAACGAATCACCGAGTCACTATCTCGAACAGCCTTTTTCATCCTGGCCGCAGCAGCAACTAGAAGACCATCGCCAGAAGAATGGCCCATACGATCATTTACCCCCTTAAAACCATCTAAATCCAGAAAGCAAATAGCTAGTAAATCTGAATCTAACTTCGCAACCGCCATTGCACTTTCTACGAGGTCATTTAGAGAAAGTCGATTAGGTAATTTTGTTAGTGAATCAAAATAGGCCGCGTTGTGTAATTGCCCATTACTATTAATAAGGCGTAATTCTTCTTCTTGGGTCTTTTGCTTGGCCCGATAGAACAACATGATTGCGATACCAAAAAGACCAAAAAATAAGATTGATACCGATAAGAGAATATTCATCCGCAAGTTATTGAGTAAGGCATCGTCAACATTGATAAATGTTTTCATCCGAATCCAACCCAGCGGAATCCCAGAGTCCACCTTGTACCAAAGTATGGATACTTGACCACTCTTCTCAACCTGAAATTGCCCCTTAAAATTCTTTGGCAGATCAATACTGGCGATGGAGAAATTAGAAGTCACCGGCCCCGCCAAGCTCTTACGCTCCAAGTAAGCAAGTACAGTGCCGTTCAAATCAGTAACCATGACTGATTCGACACTTTCATTGCCCATGATCTGGCGCAAATCACTCTCAAGCTGAGCATACTCTCGAGTCACAATCAAATCACTAATCGCTAACGCCAAACCCTTACCAAGAGCGACCTCTCTTCGCTCTTGAGTAATTCGAATGAGTTGATTCGTGTTGTAATAAGTCCAAATACTGCTCGCAGAAATGAGAACGACTGCGAGCAAAGAGAACCACGCAATGAATTTGCTAAAGATTGAGTGCGCAGAGGTGGATTGTGGCTTACTCCGCACTCTTCACCACAAATTTCTCTAAACTCAAAGCCTCTAATGGCTGATAATTTGTCTTATAGCTCACTAATATTGGTTTTGCGAGCTGCACCCCTTTTAAGAGGTCAGCTCCACTACTGGATTTATCCATTGCGAGAAAAGCATCTTGAACACGCTTGCGGACTGCCTCAGAAACACGGGCATTTGCAGAAAAAGGGTGTGATGTATAGCGCTTCGTCTCCATTAAGGTCCGCAACTCTGACTTTAATTCTGGCGGCTCAGACATCAACGTGCTTTGAATGCCTCCACCAGCAGCAGCATCACCACGGATAACCGATCGATAAACATTGCTATGTGTCTTCACATAAACCGGCTCAATGGGAACACCATCTTTTGCGAGGGTTGCCCGAATGAGCAAGGATGCAGCAAAAGCATTAGGCGCTGGGAAGGCGACGCGCGCACCACCCAACTCTCTTAGATCATTTATGCGACTATCTTTTTGGACAGCTAATATTCCAAAAATAGGATCACCACTAGCCACCAAGGGAATATATTGATGATTACGCCACTTCATTACAGCATGATAGGGATTCATGTAAGCAAAATCTGGCTTACCCGCAAGTAAATCCCCTTCAAATTGGGGGATGCTAGTAGGAACAATTAAGTCAAAGCACTGTTGAGTTTCTTTACCCACTTGCTCAAGCACCGCAGACCAGCGTGTATATATTTGTGTGGCAGTGAATTGGGGAACGATATAAACTTTGAGCGATTTTGTTGCAGCTTGATCACCCAAACACGTAGCTTGCGCAGTGATCGTACTGAGATAGATAACGCACCCGATGATCGGCTTGAAAACTTTTTTATAGAATTTCATGAGTAGCAAATAAAGTTTTCATTAATTCAATTTTATCTAATATTTAGTAAGTCTATTAAAAATATAATAATTAAAAACCTTAATTGGCGAATTCTAGAAGGGGCTATTAACCCAAGAGAAACCATAGGAATACCCTATGGAATAAATTTGTAGTAGTTTTCTACTCCACTGATAGCTTAATTCCACCGCGACATCGATTTAAAAATATAAAATCAAGCCATATAAAAAAATATTGCTAATAAGTAATTTTAAGAAATCAATGTTCTACAACCACCCCCTACTATTAGTAGCCGATTTATTACTTGTCGTGATCATGACAGGTTTTGTTTTTGTCACATGGCACTTCAATAAGCAATTCAAAGGTATGCGTGAGTGGTTCTTAGCATTTACTTTTGCATCGAGCAATATGGCGATTTTTATTTTGCGGCCACCCATCCCACAGCCAGGCATTTACATCATCCTTCAGACATTGCTAATGTTCACGGGCTTATTTGCTTTGGATGGATGCTGGCGCTATATTGGGAAAAAAATTAATATTGGCAAAGTATTTATTTTTGCCATCGTCCCAGTCCTTGTAATTTCAACCTATTACGCAGAAGTCCGACCCAATCTTCAAGCAGGATTCTTAATTACCAGCCTAGTGACTGGATGTTTTTTTATTATTGGGGGCTTCAGTCTACGTAGGGGTGGGTTTAAAGCACACCCCATTCGATACGCTCTTTCAGCTGCCATTCTCTTGCATGGAATATTCATGATTGGCAGGCCCCTGCTCTTTGTTCCAGGAATAGAGGCTATTCTCAAAAATCTACTTTCCATTAGCGGATTTGAGCTAATCCTTTTTCAGCAAATCATCTTTACCCCAATCCTCGCATTAAGCATCATTTTGCTGGTAAATGAAGATAACGCTCGGCTACTCAAAATACAGGCTGAATATGACTCACTAACTTGCCTACGTAATCGCGGCTCATTTTTTACCCAGCTTCGCAAAGCAGCCAGCCTTTCATCACGCTTAAAAACTCCATTAACACTGCTAGCAATTGATTTGGATCACTTTAAATTAATTAATGATCGATTTGGTCATCAAGCTGGTGATGATGTACTTAAGTCTTTTGCTCAAATTGCAACACAGTGCGTTCGGAATGAAGATAGTATTGGCAGGATGGGTGGTGAAGAGTTCTCAATCTATCTCATGAATACATCAATTGATGCCGCTAAAATTATTGCCGAAAGAATACGAAGCACAATCGAGACCTCTACTGTCAAACTTCCAGATTCAGATATTCAGTACACAGCAAGCATTGGAATTGCTAGTTATGATGAAAAATTGGGGATCGAATCTGCACTAGATAAGGCTGATCGCGCCCTTTATACAGCGAAACAAAACGGTAGAAATCGAGTAGAGCTAGCAAGCTAAAACTAGTCACCGCAATGAATTGCGGAACTTAGTGATCTTGATAAGTCTTAGCAATTTCTCTAAAGCGCTCCTGCTCTTCAAGAAATGCATCGACAATTGCTGGATCAAACTGAATACTGCGTTTTAAAACAATCTCCTCAACCGCACGGTCATGTGACCAAGCGTCCTTGTAAACACGCTTGCTCACTAAGGCATCATACATATCAGCCAATGACATAATTCTAGCTTCAAGTGGAATATTATCGCCGCGTATTCCGCGTGGATAACCAGATCCATCCCATTTTTCATGGTGTCCGCCCGCAATACGAACGGCCTTAATAATGACATCCTCCTCGCTTAGCATATCTTTCTCAAGCGTATTCAGGACAGACTCGCCAATAGTGGTGTGGGTCTTCATAGTCACCCATTCATCATCAGTAAGCGGGCCATTTTTCTTCAAAATATCGTCCGGAATACCAATCTTCCCAATGTCATGCAAAGGCGTCGCCTTAACAAGCAAGTCAATTGATTCGTCTGATAGCTGGTCTAGGTAATGCCCATTTATTCTAAGGCGTAGGGCCAATAACCTCACATAATTTTGGGTGCGAATAATGTGGTTACCAGTTTCATCATCACGCGCTTTAGCCAGTGCATTTAAGGATGATAAAAGTTGTAATTCAGCCTGATCCGCCTTTTTCTTGGCGAGCTCAACCTTCATATCATGGAACTCTTGATTAAATTGCTCTCTTTTACGCTCAGCAATCGACAGGACTAAGCCCGTAAAAAATACGTATCGGAGTATTCCAAATATTAGAAGAAATATAAAGGTGATCGCATTTAATGTTCCACCATCCGATGCAAAACTCACACCATAAAAAATGATGGTGATAAGCCTAATTGCCCACACCAAAGCCCCACAATAAAAGATAATGGCCAGCACAGAAGCCAATTGAATGTTGGACTTCTTGTAAAACTGATTGGCCAAATATCCCCCGTAGAACCCCAATAGGGCACTTACTGAGGCAACTACGAGCGGCTGGTGACGAGGGTCGAGATGCCTGTCTACCAACAACATCACTATGGCGATACAGCAAGCAAATAACAGGCTATTTAAAACTGCCCTCCAGTAGTGGATTATTTTTCCATTCAGACTCACAAGGGAGTAATTAAACAAGACGGCGGCGGCTAGAGTGAGACTATTCGCTGACTTATACGCAATGAAATCTGGCAAGTGCTCCCTAAGGGAAATAGTGGTGACTCCAATACCAATCAAAATAGACGCAGTGGCCCACAGAAGAATGTAAGGCTGACGATCATTCTTGTACTGAATAAATAGTAAGGCAGCTCCCGCGAAAGAGAACATTCCAAAAAAGAGGAACAGTGCGAAGATAACGCTAACCGTCATAGTAATAAAGCGACGCCCCGATTTGAGAGGCCACAATCATGGCCATTGGAATTTGAGTGTACTGCAATTAGAGGCTCAAATATTGCCATACAAGCACCCCACCAAAAAAAACTACCTCAAGACCTCATATCCGTGTTTGATCAAAATCCCCCTTGCCTTCTCGCTCTGCATGAATTGATAAAGGGCTATTGCTCCTTGGGGGGCGCCTTTTATAAGTACCATTCTTTGCTTAATTGGTGCATAAAGCCGATCGTCCAATGGAATAAAGCTTGTCTCTTTAGCGATCTGCGGAGATTTGGCTAAAGAAATCGCAGTAAAGCCTAGATCTGCGGCACCGCTGGCCACAAACATGGTGGCAGCTCCAATGTTATCGCCATAGACTAATTTATCTTTGGCAAGAGTCCACAGACCCTCCGCCTTCATATACTCAATAGCAGCCTTACCATAGGGCGCTAGATCTGGTTTGGCGATGGCGATCTTATTGGCTTTTTTAATGGCGCCCTCTAAGTCAACTTTACTATTGGATAACTGAATACCAGATGAGCTCTTGGTAATGAGCGCAATTTTTCCAAAAGCATATACCTTGCCCTCATCTATTGTTTTGCCACTTTTGTACAGCTCCAATGGAAAATATTCATCAGCAGAGATAAATAGAGAAAATGGCGCACCATTCAGAATCTGAGCGGCAAAGTTTCCAGATGAGCCATAGATCACTCTCAGATCAGATTTTTTCGTCACCCTAAATTCTGTGTATATCTCTGCGAAGGCATCTTTCATATTTGCTGCAACAGCTATAGACGTAGTTTGTCCGCAAGATATTGAAACTTGTACTGTCAACATCATTCCCAAGCAGTATTTGAGTAATTTCAATTTGATGCTCCCTCAATTGACCTACTAAATAGTTGAACCGCCAGCATCAGCAGCAAAGTCCAATGCCTTTTGACTCACAAATACCCTCTCTTGAGCGGTGATCGGATCTGTGAAATGAATTTCTTTTGCTAGCAACTGTAAGGGCTTTGAAAGATCTAAATCGTACTCTTGATATGGAGTCAGAATTGGATAAATCTGGTCATGCAAAATAGGTACTCCCAAAGCATTTAAATGACAACGTAGCTGATGCTTTTTACCGCTACCAGGAATGAGACGATATTTAGCCCAAGGATCCATCATCTCAATCAGCTCGATATATGTATCAGTATTTGATTTACCCTCCACCTCCTGCATTTGCAGAAAATGATCCGACTCTTCCAGCCTGCTTTGATAGGTTAGCGGCAATCTAGGGATGAGATCCTCAGAGTATGGAGCGATAGCTTCGTATACTTTTTTAACAACGCGATCTCGAAAGAGGTTTTGATATCTCGCCCGCTCCTGAGGGTTAATTGAAAACACTACCAATCCCGCAGTATCCCGATCAATTCGATGAATGGGACTTAAGGTTTGTATGCCTGTCTTTTTCTTTAGTCGATTGAGAAGAGTTTGGTGAAGGTAAAGTCCGCTAGGAGTAACTGGTAAAAAATGGGGCTTATCCGCAACCAAGATATGGTCATCTTGATAGAGAATGCGCTCTTCAAAAGGAATCTCTGGCTCACGTGCTAAACGCCTGAAATAAAATAAATGTATATTTGGGAGATAAGCATCGTGAGCAGCAACTGCTTCACCATCTTGCGTGATTACCAAGCCTTGGTCAAAACGGGCCAACCATTCATCCGCCCCAATATGTGGAAAATGAGTAATAAAGAAATCCAATAAAGTGGAATGATTGACACCCGCGGGTAGATATACCCGAGATGCAGATACCCCTTCTGAATTCACTTTCATAGGCCCTAAGCAGCAAGGTTGAGTTAATGTCAGATTATCCACCCCCTTTTGAAAGCCCTCTAAAATGAAGTCTGCACCTTATAAAAACCAGAACATTCATGCTTGAACTCTCAATTTTTGACCTCAGCCTTCTCCTTACCTGCGCACTGATGGCGGGACTGGTTGACTCCATCATTGGTGGGGGCGGCATGATTCAAGTTCCCGCACTATTTGCGGTACTACCAAGCTTTCCCCCCGCGACCCTTCTGTCTATCAATAAATTAGCCTCCAGCGTGGGGACAATTGGTGCAGCCATTCAATATTCGCGAGCCAATAAAAGCCCTTGGGGTCTGGTGATCATTTCTTCTACGGTTGCTTTTTTTGCCTCTGTTGCCGGAGCCTATCTCGTTACTCAATTACCAACCCAATGGCTTCGTAGCGCACTACCATTCCTGTTAATTGCACTCCTCATATTCAACATCAAATCGAATGCGGGATTGATTCATGCCCCCAAACATCAACACCGCAAGCAAAAAGCCATAGCCTCTACTGGGGCTGGAATTATTGGGTTTTATGATGGCTTTCTCGGGCCTGGGGCCGGCGCCTTTTACAAACTCTTTTATACAAGAGTATTAGGGTTTGATTTTCTACGTTCCGCTGCTCCAGCGAAGTTCATGAATATCGCCTCTAACTTAGGCGCATTATGTGTCTTTTTCTTTTTGGGATACTTTGATTGGAAGTTGGGTATTTTGATGGCCATAGCCAATCTAGTGGGCGGTCAAATCGGAACCGGTATTGCTATTAAACGCGGTAACGCCTTTATTCGCAAAGGCTTTTTTATACTGGTAACCATTTTGATATTCAAAACTTTCTACGATGCATTTTTGAAATAATCCACCTCAATCGCAACAGACACCATAAATCCAGCACTTTTTTGGTAGATTTATAGTGATTTTCATAGTAAATTAATAGTAAGCAGTTGCAGTTATTTCACTACAAAAATAGAGGGACAAATGAAAATATTATTACCAGTTGACGGCTCCAAATCTTCGCTCAATGCAGCCAAGTATGTTGGAAAGTTAGCTAAAGATTTACGTAGCAAATGCACAGTGACATTGGTCAGCATCCATGACGATATCGGCCTTGGTCACGTTAAGCAATTTGTCGCAAACAGCGTAATCGATGATTACCTCAGAGAAGTCAGTGAAAAAGAACTGAAGCCCGCCCAGAAGGCATTAGATACTGCTGGCGTAAAACACAATATGGCAATTAAGCGCGGCAATGTTGCCGGTGAAATCATCGCCCTAGCCAATAAAGAAAAGTTTGACCTCATCGTAATGGGCTCAAAAGGTAGAACAGGTATCGTTGATGCGCTTATGGGCTCCGTTGCTCAGAAGGTCAGTAATGCCGCTAAGCAACCTGTTCTTTTGGTTAAATAAGCATCTCTTTAATCGTAAGATTAATCACTAAAGGCCGTCTGATTGACGGCCTTTTTTACAAGGCCATCAATGAGTATTCTGCTTCTCCTGCTAACACCCGGTATTTTTGCCCTCTACTGGCTTGTACGACTACAAATCTGCCTATCAAGAGTGCGCTATCTTGTTGATACATATGGTGTTGATCGCAAAAAGCTCCGCAAACTCTCTTGCAAGGAAATTAAAGCGCTACGCCATTCCATTGAAGACCTCAGAAAGGCGAACGATGCCTTTGGATTAGAGGCCCTCGTCAGACCTTACAGGGCGTAATAACTACTCCTTGGAAAAATAACGCCCCTTAAACCATAGGGCCACCGTTACCAATCCGATCATGATCGGCACTTCCACCAGGGGGCCGATTACTGCTGCAAAGGCAGCTCCAGAGTTAATGCCAAATACAGCAATCGCAACTGCAATCGCTAACTCAAAATTATTACTTGATGCTGTAAAGGACAAAGTGCAGCAACGCTTGTAATCAATCCCCATCTTGCCCGTTACAAAAAATGTGAGCAGGAACATGATGAGAAAAAAGATCAGCAATGGAATTGCAATCGTAAGTACATCCATTGGTAAGCTGAGAATGAGCTTACCCTTCAGACTAAACATCACCACGATCGTAAATAGCAAGGCAATCAAAGTGATCTTTCCAATGCGCGGCACAAATTGCTGGTGATAGCGATCTTTGGAAATACACTTGAGCATCACTACTCGAGTCAAAATTCCTGCAATACAGGGAACACCCAGGTAGATAAAAACACTCTGAGCAATCTGGCTCATACTGACGCTAACCGTAGATGCTGCCAAGCCAAAATATGGCGGCAAAATGGTCAAGAAAAAATAAGCGTAGACACTAAAAAAGAGTACTTGGAAAATAGCATTAAAGGCCACTAATCCCGCAGCGTATTCAGTCGACCCCTTAGCAATGTCATTCCAGACGATCACCATAGCAATACATGGTGCAATGCCAATCAAAATCAATCCAGCCATATATTCAGGCTGATTAGGCACAAAGGTAATTGCTAGAAAAAACATCAATGCCGGTGCAACAAACCAATTCATCAAAAGCGAGATTAGAAAGATCCGCTTATCTTTAAATACATCCGGCAAATCCTCATAGCGCACTTTGGCAAAAGGTGGATACATCATAAGCACTAAGCCAATTGCAATCGGAATATTAGTTGCGCCCACCTGAAAGGAATTAATCAATCCCTCTATTCCTGGGAAAAAATAGCCTAAGCCAATACCAAAGGCCATAGCGGAAAATATCCAAACCGTTAAATAGCGATCTAGAAATGCTAGTTTTTGAGTAACGGTATTCATGCTTTTGTGTGCACCTCTTTAAGACTCATTGAATCCAATTTATCCAAGGACATTGCAGCCAAAATATCTAATCTCTTCTGCAATCCATTCATTACCGCAACGAATGCCGCCTTTTTCTCTATATCGCTACCCTGAACCTGCGACGGATCAGGAAACCCCCAGTGCGCAGTGGCAGGTTGACCTGGCCAAAATGGACATACTTCGCCGGCAGCATTGTCACAAACCGTAATAATAAAATCCATCTTGGGAGCATCTGGATAAGCATACACATCCCAGCTTTTTGACTTGAGCAATGCTCGATCCATCCCCATCTCCACTGCAAGATCTGCTGCAATTGGATTAACCTTGCCGCCAGGAGTTGACCCTGCTGAATACCCTACAAACTTACCGCTTGGGTGGGTTGAGGCTAAAGCCTCACCAAGAATGGAGCGGGCTGAATTATGGGTACATAAAAATAGGATGTTGTATGTTCTCATGCGGTCGTTACTTTGCGAGTCATTTTTGCAGGGCTACAGGACTTACCGCCGCAGCAGTTATCCAATAGGAATGCACTCAAATCCTGAACAAGAGCGGCATTTGGGCGATAGATCAGATTGCGACTTTGGCGCTCCACTAAAAGCAAATTGGCTTGCACCAATTCCTTTAAGTGAAAACTTAGAGTCGCATTCGGAATACCCAATTTCTCAATAATCTGGGTAGGAGTTAATCCCACATCGCCCTTTTGAACAATCAGACGAAAGATATTGAGTCGAGATTCTTGTCCAAGCGCCAAAAAGGCGGAAACAGCATCTGTATTTTTCATATTTCCAATTATATAGAAATGTATGACAGATTCGTGACAAGGTAACTTAAAAAAGGGAGGGAGCCTACCCCTCCGTTAAATTACTTTTTTAACTTACCAAAAGCTTCGGCCATCGCATTATTCATAGGAGGCGTACTACGTCGATCTTCTTGCGGTCTTCTCTCTGGAGATCTTGCAGCGCTTGGGCGATGCGCTCTTTGCTCAGGTTTTGCGCCAGCGCTAGGTTTTGGCGCCTCATCAGAAAGGCGCATAGTCAAAGCGATACGCTTACGCTTCTCATCTACCTCGAGCACCTTGACCCTAACGACCTGCCCTGCTTTAACAACAGTATGAGGGTCCTTCACAAAGGTGTTGGCCAGCGCCGAAATATGAACCAGACCGTCTTGATGAACGCCGATATCCACAAAAGCGCCAAACGCTGCAACGTTAGTCACAACACCTTCTAAAATCATATCGACCTTGAGATCGCTAATCTTCTCTACGCCATCCTTAAATGTCGCCGTTGTAAATTCTGGACGAGGATCACGACCAGGCTTTTCTAACTCTTTAATAATGTCTGTAACAGTTGGCACTCCAAACTGTTCATCAGCATATTTTTCTGGATTTAGACTCTTCAGAATGGATGCATCACCAATCACTTCTTTGACGCCCCGCTTGATATCCTTAAGAATCTTCTCCACCAGGGGATATGACTCTGGATGGACGGCAGATGCATCCAGTGGATCGGAGCCGTTCATGATGCGCAAGAAGCCTGCGGCCTGCTCAAAAGTCTTCTCGCCCAAACGCGGAACACTGCGAAGATCTCCTCTAGTCTGAAATGCGCCATGGCTATCGCGATAAGACACAATCCCTTCGGCAACGGTACTGCTTAGCCCGGAGACTCGAGCCAATAAAGGCGCTGAAGCAGTATTAACATCCACGCCTACTGCATTCACGCAATCCTCAACCACAGCAAGTAAAGACTTTGCTAATTGGGTTTGCATCACATCATGTTGATATTGTCCTACGCCAATAGACTTTGGATCAATCTTGACCAACTCCGCCAATGGATCTTGAAGTCTTCTTGCGATCGATACGGCTCCTCTTAGCGAGACATCCATGCCTGGCAATTCTTTTGAGGCGTACTCAGAAGCTGAATAAACCGATGCGCCCGCTTCTGAGACTACGATCTTGGTGAGCTTGAGCTCAGGCCTGGCCTTGATTAAATCTTGCGCCAATTTATCCGTTTCACGCGATGCCGTTCCATTGCCAATAGAGATCAATGTCGCTTGATGTTTTTCTGCCAATTGCGCCAGGGTATGCAATGAACCATCCCAATCATTTTTAGGTTGATGGGGATAGATGACGGCAGTATCGACCACCTTGCCAGTAGCATCAACTACTGCAACCTTTACTCCAGTACGCATTCCAGGATCGAGTCCAATGGTGACCTTCGGGCCTGCTGGCGCTGCCAACAGGAGATCCTTAAGATTACGAGCAAAGACATTGATTGCCTCTGCCTCAGAGCGTTCGCGTAAAGCGCTCATCAATTCTGATTCCAAATGCATTGAGCATTTAATCCGCCAAGTCCAGCGAACAGTTTCAGCTAACCACTGATCAGCGGGTCGTCCTTCGTTTTTAATCTTAAATTGATTAGCAATACGCGATTCGCATGGATTATGCGGCGCGTCCCACTTCGGCTTTTCCTCTTCAGTGTCAAGTCGCAGATTCACCATCAAGATTTGCTCGCGACGCCCTCTAAATAATGCTAACGCACGATGTGATGGAATCGCCTTAATCGGCTCAGAATAGTCAAAATAGTCGGCAAACTTTTCGCCCTCCTGCTCCTTTCCAGCAATCACTTTTGATTCAACTACACCATGATCTTGCAAATAGGTTCTGAGTGATTGCACTAGAGCGGCATCCTCAGCAAAGCGTTCCATCAATATCTGGCGAGCACCCTCTAAAGCGGCCTTAGTATCAGGCACTCCTGGATTGTCACCTTGATCAGATGTGAAAGGCTCCTTGATGTACTTTGCCGCCTCTACCTCGGGCTCTAACATGGGATTTGCAAGCAAGTCATTTGCCAAAGACTCTAAACCCGCCTCTAAGGCAATCTGCGCCTTAGTACGACGCTTTGGCTTGTAGGGTAGATAGAGATCTTCTAGGCGCGTTTTATCCTCAGCCAACATAATGGATTTGAGAAGCTCTGGCGTCATCTTGCCCTGCTCCTCAATCGAAGCCACAATCGCCTTGCGGCGATCTTCTAACTCTCTCAAATAACTCAAGCGCTCTTCCAAGAGACGCAATTGCGCATCATCTAACCCGCCAGTTGCTTCTTTACGATAGCGAGCAATAAAGGGAACGGTTGCACCCTCATCCATTAAGGCTATAGCAGCTGCTACTTGAGCGGGTTTAGCGGATAACTCTTGGGCAAGGCGTTGTTCAATGGATGGCAGCATGGATATTCTAATGTGATGAAATTGATTGTCTGAATTTATGACTTATATTTTTGGTATTTGATGATCCATATAGATAAAAACCACCCGAAGGTGGCTTTTATCTCAGCTTTGCAGCTGATGAATCACATTACTCGCGCGAAGCCTTCTTACGCTCATGCTCTTTAAGGTAGCGCTTACGAATACGAATACTCTTCGGCGTTACTTCCACCAATTCATCATCATCAATAAACTCGACAGCGTACTCAAGATTCATTGCGATTGGCGTTACCAAGCGAACCGCTTCGTCAGTACCAGATGCGCGAACGTTAGTTAATTGCTTACCTTTAATTGGATTAACCACCAAATCGTTATCACGACTATGGATACCAATCACCATACCTTCATACAAAGGATCGCCAGGGCTCACAAACATACGGCCGCGATCTTGTAATTTCCACAAAGCATAGGCAACAGCTTCACCATCGTCCTGGCTAATCAATACACCGTTATGACGCTCACCCAAGATACCGTCTTTTGCTGGCGCATAAGAATCAAAGGTGTGGCTCATCAAACCGTTACCACGAGTCATCGTCATAAAGTCGCCTTGGAATCCAATCAAGCCGCGCGCAGGAATACGGTACTCAAGACGAGTACGGCCCTTGCCATCACTCACCATATCGAGCAATTCACCTTTACGTTTACCCAAGTCTTCCATAACAGCACCTTGAGTAGTGTCTTCTACGTCAACTGTTAAATTCTCGTACGGCTCCATCTTCACGCCATTTTCCTCATGGAACACTACGCGTGGACGCGAAACTGCTAATTCATAACCTTCGCGGCGCATGGTTTCCACCAAAATGGTGAGATGCAATTCGCCGCGACCTGACACTTCAAATACCGTGTCATCGTCAGTATCTTTAACGCGCAAAGCCATATTAGACTTGAGCTCACGATCTAAACGCTCACGAATCTGACGGCTAGTAACAAATTTACCCTCACGACCAGCCAATGGGCTAGTGTTCACCATGAAGTTCATGGTCAAAGTAGGCTCATCAATCTTGAGCATTGGCAAAGCCTCAGGAGTATCTGGGGCGCAGATGGTTGTACCAATTGCCAAGTCTTCAATACCATTCACCAGTACGATGTCGCCCGCCTGGGCCTCGTCTACCAATTCACGCTCTAAGCCGCGGAACTTCAATACTTGATTAATGCGGCCTTTACGTTGCACACCATCTGGGCCATCCATAAACACCACATCCATGCCAGGCTTAACAGTTCCACGATTAACGCGGCCTACACCAATCTTACCTACGTAAGTGCTGTATTCAATAGAGGTAATTTGCAACTGCAAAGGACCCTCTGGATTGTCATCACGCACTGGAACATGCTTAAGCACTGTGTCAAACAATGGACGCATATCACCTTCACGTACATCATCAGTCAAACCAGCATAACCATTTAAGCCAGATGCATAAACTACTGGGAAATCCAACTGCTCTTCTGTAGCGCCTAACTTATCAAACAATTCAAATGTAGCGTTGATCACGTAGTCACAACGCGCACCTGGACGGTCAACCTTATTAATCACCACGATTGGCTTCAAACCTAAAGCTAAGGCCTTCTTGGTTACAAAGCGAGTTTGTGGCATTGGGCCTTCAACCGCATCAACCAAGAGCAATACACCGTCCACCATGGAGAGCACACGCTCTACTTCGCCGCCGAAGTCAGCATGTCCCGGTGTATCTACGATATTGATGTGCGTGCCGTCATACTCAACCGCACAGTTCTTGGACAAAATAGTAATGCCGCGCTCTTTTTCCAAATCGTTTGAGTCCATGACGCGTTCGGTCATTTTTTCATTTGAGCGGAATGTGCCAGATTGGCGCAAAAGTTGGTCAACCAAAGTAGTTTTACCGTGGTCAACGTGGGCGATGATGGCGATATTACGAAGTGCGCGTTTAGTCATGTGAAGCTTCTGAAGTTAAGAATAGGGTTGATTAAGATGAGTAAATAAATCTGTTAAATAGGTTAATGGGCCGAAGAAATCAAACGCTTGGGGTGCAACACCCCAGAACGCCAATCGCCCGTACCAATAAAATTATGTGGTGCTGCGGTAGCGCGATAAATTCGCACTAAAGCTTCTATTGAAGGTAAGTTGAGTGGAACACGTTGCCCCATCTCAAGGCGCTTTGCCTGCTGCTCATCCACAGTTAAGTGTGGCAGAGTTTGCAAGAGTGCATCAACCGGCAAAATGTAAGAAGAGCTATCTTGTAGACCCTTCTGTATAGAGTCAATCGTAAAAGATTGCTCCAAAGTCAGATGACCTACTTCAGTGCGACGCAAACCCACTAAATGGGCGCCACAGCCCAAAGCCTTACCAAGATCTTCGGCCAAGACGCGGATATAGGTCCCTTTACTACAGCTGACCTCTAAGGTTGCCTCTGGCCAATGAACATGTGTCCAGCGAATCTGGTGAATCGTAATATCTCGTGGGGCGCGCTCTAACTCAACGCCAGCCCGGGCATATTCATATAAGGGCTTACCATCGCGCTTTAGCGCGGAATACATTGGTGGAACTTGGCTGATAGGGCCAGTAAATGCAGGTAATAAAGAATCTAATGCGAGCTTAATGGCCGCCTCGTCTGCGAACGCTGGTAACGGTAACTCTTCAATCACCAGGCCTTCAGCATCACCAGTATCCGTGCGCTGTCCAAATTTCACTTGCGCTACATAAGTCTTATTCGCTTCAAGCAAATCTTGGGAATACTTCGTAGCCTCACCCAAGCAAATTGGCAACAAACCAGTCGCCATTGGATCTAAGGTGCCGGTATGCCCTGCTTTTTCTGCATTGAAAGCACGCTTGACGGCAGTAACCGCCCCTTGCGAGCTCATACCCGCAGGTTTATCAAGCAATACCACTCCGTCGATGCGTACTGACATGAAATTACGCGTTCTCGTCTTTGCGATCACTGTCAACCGCCTGATCGATTAATCGTGACATTTCAATGCCATGCTCAACAGAACTGTCGTAGTGAAAGTGCAAGGTTGGAACGGTGTGAATATGTAAACGCTTAAACAATAAAGAATGTAAATATCCCGCTTTATCTTGGAGCGCCTTCAAAGCGACCTCAGGCTCGGCACCTAAGACTGTAAAGAACACCTTTGCATGCGCCAAGTCTGGTGTGAGTTCGATACTTTGTAGAGTAATCAAACCTAGGCTTGGGCTACGCAATTCACGAGGAATAAGCTCGGCCAGGTCTCGCTGAATTTGATCAGCGAGACGCTGGTTACGATGAGGACTAGTTTTATGCATTAGCTAGAGAACTCTTATAGTGAACGAGCAACTTCAGTCACTTCGAATACTTCTAATTGATCACCCTCTTTGATGTCGTTATAGCCTTTTAATGACAGGCCACATTCAACACCAGCACGAACTTCTTTTGCATCATCCTTAAAGCGCTTCAGAGAATCTAACTCGCCAGTCCAGATCACGACGTTGTCACGCAAGAGGCGAACACTTGAAGTGCGCTTGACGATACCGTCAACCACTAAGCAACCTGCAATTGCACCAACTTTAGATACCAAGAAGACTTGACGGATCTCAACCATACCGGTGATCTCCTCTTTCTTGTCTGGTGTCAACATACCGCTCAATGCCGCTTTCACCTCATCTACCGCGTCATAAATAATGTTGTGATAACGGATGTCTACGCCATTATTTTCAGCCAGCTTACGAGCGGCTGCATCTGCACGAGAGTTAAAGCCAATGATGACTGCTTTAGAAGCAACTGCCAAATTCACGTCAGTCTCAGTAATGCCACCTACCGCCGCATGAACAATCTGCACCTTGACTTCTGGAGTAGATAATTTTTGCAAAGACTGTGACAAAGCTTCTTGTGAACCCTGAACGTCGGCCTTGATGATGAGTGGCAATAACTTCGCCTCAATTGCGCCTTCACCCATATTTTCCATCATGGTTTCAAGCTTGACTGCCTGCTGCTTAGCTAACTTCACATCACGGAACTTACCTTGACGGAACAGAGCAATCTCGCGCGCCTTACGCTCATCAGGCACCACTTGAACCGCCTCACCAGCTGCAGGAACTTCGGATAAACCTTGGATCTCAACAGGAATAGATGGGCCGGCCTCATTACAAGGCTTACCATTCTCATCCAACATCGCGCGCACACGACCGTAACTAGAACCAGCTAACAACATATCACCACGTTTGAGCGTGCCAGATTGAACGAGTACAGTAGCTACCGGACCACGACCTTTATCTAGACGAGCTTCAATGACGAGACCTTGTGCCGGAGCATCCTTAGGAGCCTTGAGCTCAAGAATTTCTGCTTGTAGAAGTACGTTTTCCAACAATGCATCAATACCGTCGCCTGTTTTTGCAGAAACGCCGATAAATGGCACATCGCCACCGTATTCCTCTGGCACAACTTGCTCGGCAACCAACTCAGTTTTAACGCGCTCTAAGTTCGCCTCTGGTTTATCAATCTTATTAATTGCCACAACAATTGGAACACCACCCGCTACCGCATGATGAATCGCTTCTTTTGTTTGTGGCATCACACCATCATCAGCAGCAACTACCAAGATCACGATATCCGTTGCCTTAGCACCGCGAGCACGCATGGCCGTAAAGGCTTCGTGACCCGGAGTATCTAAGAAGGTAATCATGCCACGTGGTGTTTCTACGTGATAGGCGCCAATGTGCTGAGTAATACCGCCGGCTTCGCCAGTAGCTACTTTCGCAGTACGAATCTTATCGAGTAATGAAGTTTTACCGTGATCAACGTGACCCATCACCGTTACCACTGGTGGACGTGGCAATAACTCTGCATCATGACCAGAAGTACCTAGATCTAAATCAGGATCATCTAACTTGGCTGCATGCGCCGTATGACCCATCTCTTCTACGATGATCATCGCAGTATCTTGATCCAAGATTTGGTTAATCGTCACCATCTGACCCATACCCATCAAGAGCTTAATCACTTCAGCACTCTTTACGGCCATTGCGTGAGCTAACTCCGCCACAGTAATGGTTTCAGGAACATGCACATCTCGGACAACAGGCTCTGTAGGAACTTGGAAGTTGGTATCGACGTTAGCTTCAGCGATTTGACGCTGTTTTCTTCTGCCACCACCTGAACGCCAACCACCCACACCACCAGAACTATCTCCACGAGTCTTAAGGCCGCCTGGTTTCTTGGCACCTTCTTCTTGCCAGGTGGAAGAGGTCTCTGCAGACTTGATCGTTTTACCGCCAACCTTAGCTGGGGCCTTCTTCTTGTCGTCCGCACCCTCCGCTTTTGCTGGCTTATGTAATGTGCCTTTTTTCGCTTCTTCAGCAGCAATTTCACTTGGTGCTTTTAGAACGCGAGCGGGAGCGCTCATCATGTCACGAATAGCCAGCGCTTCAGCCTCAGCAGCGGCGCGACGTTTAGTGATATCCGCTAACTGTGCTTTATTGGCATCAGCAACATCTTTCGCAACTTTGTCAGCCTGTGCTTTCTTATCGGCTGCTTTAGCAGCAGCTTGTGCAGCCTCATCTTCAGACTTCACTTCTTTTTCAACTACTGGCTCAGCGACGCTCGCAGCCGCAATCGCCTCAGCCTCTTTTTGACGGGCATCTTCTGCCGCCTTCATCTCCGCTTCTTGGCGAGCCAATAATTCGGCTTGACGAGTCGCTTCAGCTGCACGCTTTTCCAGTTCTTCAGCAGACAGAATTGACTTAGCTGGCGCTGCAGGGACTACTTCTTTAGCAGCTGGAGCTGGATCAGCCTCAGGAGCCTTATCGCCTGCTTTAACCAGCACACGCTTCTTGCGTACCTCAACCTGAACAGTGCGAGTACGACCTGCAGAATCTGCCTGACGAATCTCAGAACTCTCACGCTTGATTAAGGTAATCTTTTTGCGATTACCCGCATCAGTATTGCCATGCGCTTTTTGCAAATGCTCAAGTAGAGCAGTCTTGTCTTTTTCGGTGATGCTATCGTCCTCAGAACTTTTTTCGATACCGGCCGCCTTCAGCTGCTCCAAGAGGTCTGGCGCGGTTCGTTTTAATTCTTTAGCGAGTACTTTTACTGTTGTTGCCATGCACTACTTCCTCTCATGAAGTAAACCAATGTTCGCGCGCTTTCATGATGAGCGTTTTCGCAGTTTCTTCGTCAATTTGTGTCGCCTCAACTAGCTCATCAACAGCCAGTTCAGCTAAGTCGTCACGGGTGTGAACTTGATTGTCAGCAAGCTTGGCAACCAATTCAGTGGTCATCCCCTCAAGGGAGCGTAAATCTTGCGAGACTTCGCCAACACGCTCTTCTTTAGCCAATTCCATGGTTAACAAAGAGTCGCGTGCACGAGTACGCAATTCATTTACAGTGTCTTCATCGAAAGAATCGATTTCCAACATTTCAGATAGCGGCACATAAGCAACCTCTTCCAATGTATTGAAACCTTCTTCAATCAAGATGTCAGCAACTTCTTGGTCAACATCCAATTTATCCATGAACAATTGACGTACCGACGCAGCTTCCTTTTCAGTCTTCTCAGCAGACTCTTCCGGAGTCATGATGTTGATCTGCCAACCAGTCAATTCACTTGCCAAGCGCACATTTTGTCCGCTACGGCCAATGGCGATTGCCAAGTTCTCTTCATCAACCACCACATCCATGGCGTGACGCTCTTCGTCAACTACGATTGAGGAAACCTGGGCTGGGGCCAAAGCGCCAATCACAAATTGCGCTGGATCTTCAGACCACAAGACGATGTCCACCGCCTCACCAGCGACTTCATTTCGAACCGCTGTAACACGTGTGCCACGAACACCAACGCAAGTACCAATTGGATCGATACGCTTGTCATAAGTAATCACAGCAATCTTGGCGCGGATACCAGGATCACGGGCAGCGCCCTTAATCTCTAATAAACCTTGCTCCATTTCTGGAACCTCATTCTCAAACAACTTAATCAAGAAGTCTGGGCAAGTGCGGGATAGTTCAATTTGTGGACCACGAGCCTCACGATCCACTTTGAGAATATAAGCACGCACACGATCACCGGAACGCAGGTTCTCTTTCGGAATCATTTGATCACGACGAAGCAAAGCTTCAACGCGACCAGATTCAATAATCAAACCGTTCTTGTCGGCGCGCTTCACAGTACCAGTCATGACTTTTTCGCCACGCTCAAGGTAATCATTCAAGATCTGCTCACGCTCAGCATCACGAATACGCTGCAAAATCACTTGTTTAGCAGCTTGTGCGCCAATACGACCAAAGGCTAAAGATTCAATTTGCTCTTCGATGTATTCGCCAACTTCCATATCGGGGAATTGCTCTAAAGCTTCAAAATGAAGGATTTCCTTATCCGGCTCTTGCAAACCAGCCTCATCGGGCACAACTAACCAACGGCGGAAGGTTTCGTATTCACCGGTATCGCGATCAATTGATACGCGAATATCAACGTCTTCTGTCGCGTAACGCTTTTTAGTGGCTGATGCCAACGCCATCTCTAGCGCCTCAAACACAATCGCTTGATCAACGTTCTTTTCACGCGCTAAGGCGTCTGCCAACATGAGAACTTCTCGACTCATGACTTTCTTCCTTTGAAATCAATAACAGGGACCAACCGAGTCTTATCGACCTCGGCTAAAGAAAACTCCAATTGAGACTCGGCACCATCGGCGCCTTCAAACAACAAACCAAATTTCGCATCTGGCGAATCCAATTCACCACTTAACAAACCTTGCAACACACCACGAAAATTCTTACGATTGCCAACGGCAACGCGCAACTTCAAATCGACTTCCATGCCGGAGAAACGCTCGAAATCCGCAGCAGTCTTTACCGGACGATCTAATCCTGGAGAGGAAATCTCTAGACGCTCAAAAGGAATGTTCTCCACTGGCAAGGTGTAGCTCAGTTGGTGACTCACTTTTTCGCAATCCAACACAGTAATCAAGCGCTCGTAATCGGGATTTTCAATTGTGACGCGCAGCAAACCACCGGCTTCACGCTCGATATCCACTAGCGTGTAACCTAAGTTTTCTACTTCGGCAGAAATAATCCGCTGGTCTTTCACAACACCCCTTCAATACAAAACGGCAAAAAAAAATGGGCTTCAAAGCCCATATTCTTGAAATTCAGAACAGGCCGACTTACGTTGATCGCAACATCAGTCGGTAACAACTAAAACAGCAGCGAACTGCTGTAAGACCAAAATTATAGCCGATTTAAGGGAAAACTGTTAGAAATCAGAAGCTTTCGCCAGGATTTCGCGGTTTTCTAGGACCCTTGTTGAATGGTTTGCGCCCTTTTGGTGCATTCCGTTTGGGTCCATTTCCTGGGTTTTGAGGGCTTGTAGTCACAAAAGCGGATTGTCCATGGTGAACTTTCTTGCCTTTGCTACGGCCCTGGCCTTGCCCACCTTGACCGCCTTGGCCACCTGCACCCGGTCTTCCGCCTTGAGTACGCCCACGGAAAGGACCACGCCCACCACCTGAATTACCACCGCCACCCTCAGGCCTACCACCACGACCTTGATGGGTTAGGCCATTATGTCCACTGGCCAAAGTCAGAGCGTCGCGAGAGCCCCAGTAAGAAACCGAGGTTTGCATTGGATCTGGCTGGAAATTATCTCCAGAAGCATTATGGCGATCGCGCCCATGACTACCTGAACTTGGTCCGCGTCCTTTGTCCTGTGGCTGCGGAACTTTGAGTCCGGCAGATTTCATCAGGCTGGCAACACCTTCTGGAGATACCTCTTCCCATTTACCGCGCCGTAGACGCGGAGGAAGCAGGAACATGCCATAGCGAGTTCGCAACAAACGAGAAACCGTGTGGCCAACTGCCTCAAACATCCGTCGTACCTCGCGGTTGCGCCCCTCAGTTAAGGCAACGTGATACCAACGATTCGCACCGTCACCACCACCCATTGTCAAACGCAAGAACTTTGCCTGCCCATCATCCAAAGTAATGCCACTCTTTAATTGAGCCATATTCTCCTGGCTCAACTCCCCCAAGATACGGACAGCGTATTCACGCTCAATGCCATAACGAGGATGCATTAAACGATTAGCCAGCTCACCGGATGTAGTAAAGAGCAACAAACCCTCTGTATTGAAATCGAGACGACCAACTGCAATCCAACGACCTTGACGCGGTTTTGGAAGGCGATCAAAAACGGTTGGACGACCTTCTGGATCAGACTGACTCACAATCTCGCCTGAAGGCTTGTGATACATGATGACGCGGGGTGGCTTAGTCTGAATCTTGCGATGAACTTGCTTACCATTAATGCGGACTTGATCAGTTGGGCCAATACGCTGACCAATATGTGCAGGCAAGCCGTTGACTGATACGCGGCCTTGAATAATCAAGTCTTCCATATCACGACGGGAACCCATGCCGACATCAGCTAAGACCTTATGCAACTTTACAGTGTCTTCATCGTCGATGTCATCATCCAAACCATCGAGATCCGACCACACCTCATCGCGCAAACTCAAAGGCAAATCATCTACGTTTGCAAATTGCAAACTACTCATTTCATCTTCGCTTGGCACTTCCGCATCGTCATCATGACGCACGCGTTGAGCACGGCGCTCAGCACCAGTTTGATGAGAGATCTCACTCTCATTTAAACCATCGGGGTTCTTAAGCTCTTCAACTTCAGGCGCATCTAATGCAGCATCAAATTCACCAGAAACTACAGAAGCAAATAAAGCCTCGCTCTCAGCGGGATTGGGTGCAAGTTTCGAGGTTTGATGCCCACCTTCGCGAGAGCCTCCAGACTCACCGCCTTCTCTGCGAGGCCGATCCTTGTTAAATGGGCGCTTCTTATTAAAAGGGTGCTTACCCGCAGCGCCACCAGGGCGACGGGAGCGGCGCTCGCGGCCCTCTGCCTTTGCGCCATCCGCACTGACAGAGGATGTTGGCTCAGAACTACTGGGTTGATCCGATGAGGATGCCATCGGAGGTGAATCGTTTTCGTTAGGACTTGTCATTAATAATTATTTTTGTTCGTCTGATTTATCTTCAGACTCAGGAGTAACTTCTTCTACTGCGTCAATTACATCGGTAGCCACTTCTTGGGCTACAACTTCTTCTACTTCCACAAGCGCTTCGATCTCGACGGAAACTTCATCGATGGCATCATCACTTGTAGACGCATTAATCACTTGACCATCTTCATCAAGCTCGACCACTGTTTCTACCGTAGCCGATGGATCGAATTCCATCACGGCTTGACCCAATTGCTCAGCAGCGGCCATTGGAGCGGCATCTTCTAGCATTGGCAAGCTTTGTAAATTTGTCAAACTAAGATCATCTAAAAATTGCTTCGTAGTGGCATATAAGCCTGGGCGACCAACAGTTTCTTTATGACCAATCACCTCAACCCAGCCACGATCTTCCAACTGCTTCATCACATTACTGCTGACCGCAACACCTCGAATCTCTTCAATCTCACCGCGAGTTACCGGCTGACGATAAGCAATAATTGCCAAGGTCTCCATGACCGCACGAGAATACTTAGGCGGCTTTTCTGGCGTTAAGCGATCAAGATACTCTCGCATTGCCAAGCGACTTTGAAAACGCCAGCCCGTTGCGATGTGCACCAACTCCATGCCTTTATCTTCCCAGGCTTTTTGCAGCTCCAAAAGAGCGTCATCAATCTCACTAGTGGCAACATCTTCGGCAAATAAACGCGTGAGATCAGCGACTGTCAGTGGTTCTTGCGCGCACAAGAGGGCTGTTTCAATTACGCGTTTATTGTGATCGTCCATAAAATTCGGGCTATCAGGCAATGACCTGATGCAGCTTTAGTAATGTATTTCAGTAATGGGTTGGTGGTGTTCTTTAGCTACTTTGGGTAATTGTTCTCAAAAACTCTTTTGAGGGAACCACCCGCGCTGAAACGAAGTTCTTTTCGTTCACCTTCGCGCCATTATAAGGTAGGCTCAATACAATAGCTATATGCATGAAATTCACGCCCCCCACCCCCTTTTGACCTCAGAAGTCGAGAAAAGACGTCGCTTTCTAGGTTTTGGCCTTGGCTTAGGCACACTTGCAGGCAGTGCCGGCCTAGGGGGTTGTAGCGTATTCTCGAGCCGTAAACCCGTTGTTGGCCTTGTCCTAGGAGCAGGAGCAGCCCGTGGCTTTGCCCATGTGGGCGTCATTAAAGCTCTAGAGGCGCAGGGAATTCGTCCGGATATCGTCGTTGGCAGTAGCGCAGGCAGCGTGATTGCCGCCCTTTTAGCCTCTGGCGCCACCGGAAATGAACTGAATCGACTTGCCTTAAATTTAGACGAAGCCACGATTGCAGACTGGGGACTTCCCTTTGCGGGAAGATTTGGCGGACTCATCAAAGGCGATGCCCTTCAAAACATGATTAATCGTGAAGTTCAAAATAAAACCATCGAGCAAATGCGCATTCCTCTCGGAATCGTTGCCACTGAACTGCAATCGGGCAAAGGGGTGTTATTTAGATCAGGCAATACTGGCATGGCAGTACGCGCTTCTTGCAGTGTCCCTGGCGTCTTTCAACCGGCCGTCATTAGCGGCAAAGAGTATGTGGATGGCGGCTTAGTAGCGCCCGTTCCGGCCAGCTATGCCAGGCAGATGGGGGCAACACTAGTGATTGCGGTCAACATCTCCTCGGAGCCAGTTCATCAGGATGCCAGCGGTACGCTCGGCGTCATGCAGCAGACCATTTCCATTATGCAAAGAAGTATTAATCAATACGAACTGAAAAGTGCTGACATTGTCATCACACCTCACCTAAAACAAATGAGTAGCGGAGACTTTAAGTCCAGAAACGCTGCAATTTTGGCCGGTGAAGTGGCCGCACAAGAACAGATGGCAGCAATCAAAGAAAAGTTAAGAAGCTAAGGTGTAATTAGCTATAGGGCTAGCTATCCAAGAGGCTAATATTGCTTTAGGATTGCCCGCGATTACTTATGAAATACGTATCTACCTTCTTTCGAATTGCTTGTGTTTTAGGGATAACCTTCCTTGGACAGCGCGCGCTTGCACAGTCTCAAGAGCAATTCACCGTAGCGGCAAATAATTACCTTAAAAAAAGAACTGATGCGTTCATGACCATCACGGGATATTCACTCACCCCTGATGTGACTACCGGCTCTTTATCAATTACCGATAAGGGGCGAGATGCCCAGAACCTGCAGATGATCTCACTTGGGGGTGGAGATCGAATTAGCGCCAACTTTCCTCTATACCTAGAGGGAACCATTGCGTTTAATCGCTACAACCCCACATTTACCGATGGTATTGGAAACACAGACATTACAGTGCCCGTTCACTGGAATGGTATTACCGGCACAGGAGGTATTGGCTGGGACTTTCCGCTCACTGAGAATTTACGCATTCGACCCATAGCGAATATCATGCTTGGTCATATGGAGAGCGACCTCTCTCTTCTTGGGCGATATCTTGAGAAAAATAAAGGGGTTGATATGCAATTCCTGAACGGCGGTCGCATGAATGCTTATGGCGCTGGTGGATCGCTCATGCTCGACTACGAAGATTACAAACCCGAACGTGAATACGATGTCGAACTTCGATACACCAATATCTCGCTAAGTACTTTTGACACTTCAACAGCAGTTCAGGGTGCGGCCAATTCTCAAAGCGCAGGCTTATGGGCTCGCGCTCGATACCCTACTCCCCTGACCGTATTAGATAGGCCTTTGCGGGCAGTATTTGAATTGGCTCATACTGAATTTTTGGGCCAACTCAGAGGAGCCTTAGGCTTTGATTCACTCTCGTCAGTGGGCACTGGAATCGAAGTGGATAGAAGTGCGTCTGACCCAATGTTTAGTAGGGTTCGCTTAGTATTTCGGTATCAATTTGGACAGAACGTCCGAGGAACATCTATTGGCTTAGCTGCTAGCTTCTAATCTTAAAGACTGCGTGACTTACGCTTAAGTTTATTCACTTCATTGAGCAATTCTTGGCGCTCCGAGTCACCTAAGCTGTCACTGCCATCTAAACGACGCGCGCCATCAAATCTCTTATCCCAATAGAGACTACTCAGATCATCTACGCGCACACTCGTACCCTTAGATGGCGAGTGGATAAATTTATTATCGCCAACATAAATACCCACATGCGAAAACGTTAAACGCATAGTGTTAAAGAAAACCAAATCACCAGGCTGCAACTCTTCACGTGTAATCGCCTTACCTACGCGACTCATTTGAGTAGATTTTCTTGGCAACAAGAATCCCAACTTATCTTTGAAGACATAGCCAACAAAACTACTACCATCCAATCCAGATTGAGGTAACTCGGCATCCCAGCGATAACGCACACCAATCACTTCCATGGCGCGATTAATCAACTCATCGGATTTGCCAGTAACAGAATCAGCCAAGCGATCTGATACTCGAGAAAAGTAGGTTTTCCCTGCCTGAAACATGCTTTCCTTAGGAACATCTCTCGCGATATCCGCTGACGCATCTTTGGCAGCATCAGGAGTGACATCAGCCGCCAAACCAGACTGCGCCACCAAAACAAGCGAGCAGAAAACTGCCGCAGGGGCACGCTTCATCAGAAACTTTAAAAGGTCACTTTGAAATGGCATCGAGCCAGTTTAACAAAGAAGTTCAATTTAACCAAACACCTATATCAATCATAAGTATTTGTTTTTATTGAATTATTTTATTTATTTCGGATATTTTTAGCGATTTTGGCCCATCTAAGCAAGCTCTGCTGCCGCAAAAAGCTCTTTGGTATAGGTTTGCCGAGGGTGCTTAATCAGCGTTTCCGTATCCCCAAACTCCACCACCTTCCCTGCTTTAAGAACCATCACCTCATGCGACATTGCCCGAATAACAGCCAAATCATGACTAATCATGAGATAGGCCAAGTTGTACTTCTTTTGCAATTCGGTAAGCAAAGCTAGGACTTGCTTTTGAATGGATACATCGAGAGCGGAAGTGGGCTCATCTAAAACCAAAATCTGCGGTTTTAAAATTAAAGCACGCGCAATTGCAATCCGCTGTCTTTGACCACCTGAAAACTCATGGGGGTAACGCGTCAGTGCCGAGCGATCAATGCCGACCTCCCTCAAAATATCTAAGACACGTGATTCGCGCTCTGCCACAGATAACCCAGGAAAGTGCACATCCAAACCTTCTGAAATAATTTGCATCACGTTCATGCGTGGAGACAGCGATCCAAAAGGATCCTGAAAAATCACCTGCAAACTTGAGCGCATAGCGCGACGCTCTGCAGGCTTTAACTTTTGCCAGTCCTGACCTAGAACATCCACTTCCCCAATAATCTGAGCGGCGGTATCCCCAAGCAATCCCAACACGGCCATACCTAAAGTAGTCTTTCCTGAACCAGACTCGCCAATAACTCCTATGGTCTGACCCTGCTTTAATTCAAAGCCCACCTTGCGCAACACTTGGTGTCGCGGAGGCTTCTTAAACCATCCCGCGGACTCGGTACCAGGATAAGAAACCGATAAGTTTTCGGTCTTCAACAATACTGGAGCTAATGGCATTACTGGCGCTAAATCACGCACGGGCTCGCTATTAACCAAAGCTTTTGTGTATGGATTCTCAGGACGCTCAAACACTTGCCTGGTAGCGCCAAGCTCCATCAAATTGCCTTGATTTAAAACCGCTACGCGCTGGGCAAAATGCTTCACTAAATTTAGGTCATGGGTGATCAGCAATATTGCCATACCACCATGATCCCGAGATTCTTCTTGCAGCTCTTTGAGCAAATCGAGAATCTGTAATCGCAAACTCACATCAAGCGCGGTGGTGGGCTCATCGGCAATTAATAATCTGGGCTTACAAGCCAAAGCCATGGCAATCATCGCACGCTGTCGCTGCCCACCAGAAAGTTGATGCGGATAGGAGTGGAAACGTTTTTCTGGTTCAGGAATTCCCGTCTTTCTTAGCAACTCTATTGCAGCCGCGACAGAAGCCGCTTTAGAGATTAAGGGTTCATATACTTGCACTGCTTCGACAATTTGATTACCCACTGTAAATAAGGGATTCAGTGCAGTCATTGGCTCCTGAAACACCATGGCAATCTCGCGACCACGAATCTGCCGGATATCTTGATTGGAAAGTGACAGTAAATCCATGGGGGCTTTTGATGACTGGCCACCGCTCCATAGGATCCGCCCCGACACTTTCGCACCCTCTGGCTCAAGACGCAGCGGAGCTAAAGCAGTCAAGGTTTTACCAGAGCCAGACTCACCCACTAACGCTACACGCTCGCCAACACCAATTTCCAAATCCAAATGATTCACGGCAAACTTCTCGCGACGACCTGAGCCAAAAGAAATAGAGAAATCCTCGTAACGCAGTAATGAAGGGAGATTGGCTTTCATGAGCGGCCTCCACTCATTGCACCTGATTTACGGGAGTCAAAAGCATCGCGTAGAGCCTCACCCATAAAGGTCAGTAATAACAAGGTTGCCACCAAGACAACAAAAGTGGAGAGCGAGATCCACCATGCATCCAAATTACTCTTACCCTGAGAAAGCAACTCTCCCAAACTGGGAGTTCCAGGGGGAACACCCAAGCCCAAAAAATCCAAGCTGGTTAGCGAAAGAATCGCAGCGCTCATTCTGAAAGGCAGAAAAGTAATCACTGGAGTCAGGCTATTGGGCAGAATATGACGACGCATGATTTGCAAATTCGTTAAACCCAAAGCTTTGGCGGCACGCACATATTCCAGGGCACGGTTACGGAAAAATTCCGCACGCACGTAATCGGATAAACCCATCCAACCAAAAGCGGCGAGTAGCAAAATCAGAAGCCAAATGCTGGGATTAAAGATCGAGGCAAAAATAATCAGTAAATACAATTCGGGCATTGCCGACCAAATCTCAATTAATCGCTGCGAGATGAGATCAAACTTTCCACCAAAAAATCCCATCAAAGAACCCGTAATAATGCCTACGCTGACTCCAACAATCGTTAGAGCCAAGCCAAAGAGAATCGATAGACGAAATCCATAAATTAAGCGCGAGAGGACATCGCGACCTCGGTCATCCGTTCCTAACCAGTTATCAAAGGATGGTGGCGCCGGATTGGGAACCTTTGAGAAATAGTTGAGCGTCTCGTAACTATAAGGAATCGGGGGATAAATCGCCCAGTTACCATTACTAGTGATGTTGTGGCGAATGTCAGGATCTAAAAAATCCGTAGGCGTAGCAAAGTCTCCCCCAAACACGCGCTCAGGTTGCGATTTCACAATCGGGAAATAGAATTTTCCTTGGTAACGCACGATCAATGGTTTGTCATTCGCTATGAGTTCTGCACACATACTCAAGCCAAACAAGATCATAAAAATCCATAAGCTGGCATAGCCCATGCGGCTATTTTTAAAGCGCTGCCAACGATTCATGACCCGCCTCCCGCACCAAATTGAATACGGGGATCGATATACACGTAGCAAAGATCAGAGATTAACTTCGTAAATAAGCCAATCAAGGTAAAGAGGTATAGCGTACCAAAGACCACTGGGTAGTCGCGACGCATAACGGATTCATAAGAAAGTAAGCCTAAGCCATCTAGCGAGAATAATGTTTCTATGAGGAGCGAGCCTGTGAAGAAGGCGCCAATAAATGCGGCAGGAAAACCTGTTACCAAAGGCAGCAAAGCATTCCGAAAGACATGCTTCCAAAGAACCTGCTTCTCTGTGAGGCCTTTTGCCCTAGCGGTCAGTACGTATTGCTTACGAATTTCTTCCAAAAATGAATTCTTCGTCAACATCGTGATGACTGCGAAGCTACCCAAAACTGAAGCGGTAATCGGCAACACCAAATGCCACAAATAATCCATTACCTTGCCCATCAAACTTAAGTCACTCCAGTTGTCCGAAGTGAGGCCACGCAGAGGAAATATTTGCAAGAAACTGCCGCCGCCAAATATGACGAGAAGCAATACACCAAGAACAAACCCCGGAATAGCATAGCCAACCAAAATCATCGTGCTGGTGATCGCATCAAAGCGGGATCCATCCCTGACAGCCTTGGCGATACCCAACGGTATTGACACCAAGTAAGTTAAAAAGAAAGTCCAAAGACCGATACTGATGGAAACTGGCAATTTAGAAACCACCAACTGCCAAACACTTTGGTGCTGGTAATAACTTTGGCCTAAATCAAATTGTGCGAACCGCTTGAGCATCATAAAATAGCGCTCTACTGGTGGCTTATCAAAACCATATAAAGCCTTCACCTCAGCTAAGCGCTCTGCATCTACACCCTGTCGTCCACGATAGTTACTTCCGCCACCAGAAGACTCTGCACCACTCACTGCAGCATCTCCTTTACCCTTTAGCTCCAACATCAATTGCTCTACTGGTCCACCTGGTACAAATTGCACCACGGCAAAGGTCAGCGTCAGTACGCCCAATAAAGTAGGAATCATCAAGAGTACGCGCTTGAGAATGTATGACCACATTTGACCTTGCATTAGCGCGCCCCCTCTTTCCACCAATTGAGCAATATCCAAGATTCAGCGGTGTAATACAAGGGAGGTTCTGGATAGCGCATCTCCTTACGATACGCGATTCGGTGTGTCGGGTTGTACCACTGCGGAATCACGTAATAGCTATTCCACAGAACACGATCTAAAGCCCGCGTGGCAGCACGCAATTCATCGCGGGTTTGCGCCTTTACAACCGCATCTACCAAGGCATCGACTACTGGAGACTGAACACCAATCACGTTATCAGAACCCTTCTCCTTCGCAGCTTGACTACCAAAGCGATCCCATAATTCATTACCGGGACTTTGTGAATCTGGGAAACGAATGGTTGTCATATCAAAATCATATTCATCCATCCGCTTTTGATGCAAAGCAAAGTCACTCGTACGAATATCCACCGCAATACCTAACTTCTCCAGGTTGCGGACATAGGATGAAATCACCCTCAAGAAAAATGGACCATCCTCGACCATCTCAAAACGGAAAGGCTCACCCTGCATATTTCGGAGGGCACCGTCACGATACTGCCAGCCCGCTTGAGCCAGAAGATCGCGAGCCTTGCGTAAGTTCTGACGTAGGCTATCGGGTGGAGCGGTAGATGGAGCTGGCGGCATTGGACCAAAGACGGCATCAGGGACCCACTTCGGGTACTGCGCTTTGAGTGGCTTGAGTAACTTCAGTTCAGCGTCAGTTGGTTTATGCGGTCCATCAAAATTGGCACTTAAATCGCTATTTGTAAAGTAGCTATTGATTCGACTGTATTGATCAAAAAATAATTGACGGTTGAGCCACTCAAAATCGAGGGCATAACCCAAAGCTTGACGTACACGTGGGTCTTGAAAAATCGGTCTGCGCACATTCATCGCAAAGCCTTGCATACCCGCACCATTGTGATTTAAGAAGGCCTTCTTCTCTAGGGTACCGTCGTTAAAACGAGGACCCACATAACTTTTTGCCCAATTCTTAGCACGATACTCCACCAAGGCATCGAACTCACCGGCCTTAAAAGCCTCTAGGCGAACAGCATCATCGCTGTAGAGCTTGTACACCACGCGATCAAAGTTATAAAAACCTACGCGCACATTCAGAGTCTTGCCACCCTGATCAGCCCAATAATTGGGGTTGCGCTTAAACACCATGGTCTTGCCAGCCTTATATGACTCAATGATGTAGGGACCGCTCGCCAGAGGAAGTTCAAAGGTGAGCTTATCAAAAGGAGTAATAGTGCCATCGGGCTTCTTGCCCCAATGACGCGAGAAGATCGGTAGTGTGCCAACCATCACTGGCAATTCTGGGTTGCGATTCTTAAAGTCAAACCGAATCACGCGATCAGAAACTACCACCGCCTGCTTTACATCGGCATATACCGTTTTAAATTGCGGATTTGCCAAAGAGCTCATCAAGGTATCAAAACTGTGTTTGACATCGCTAGCCAAAATGGCGCTGCCATCAGAAAATTTAGCTTCAGGACGAATCCGAAAAACAACCGACATTTTGTCTGGAGCAACAGCAATATCTTCGGCAATTAATCCATAAGCACTAGAGACTTCATCCGCACTGCCAACTGCCAAAGACTCAAACATGAGCTGCGCGATACCCGGGGCAGCCACCCCACGCAGAGTAAATGGATTGAACTTATCAAAGCTGGTGCGACGATCTGGATTTGGGAGGGTCAGGGTTCCGCCCCGCGGCGCGCTGGGATTGACATAGTCAAAATGACCAAATCCATCCGCATATTTAGGTTTTCCATACTGCGCAATCCCTTGAGCGCCATAGGCAGGGCCGGCTATTAGCCCAACCATAAGGGCAAGCAGTAATAAAGCAGGGATTCGGGAGAAAGGGGTTGGCATGGGCATATATGCAACAATTGTAGATAGCAAACCACATTTGAAGCAAAGGACACATTATGGGCTTTCTCGCTGGCAAAAAAATTCTCATTACCGGCCTACTTTCTAACCGCTCGATTGCCTATGGCATCGCCAAGGCATGTCATCGCGAAGGGGCTGAATTAGCCTTTACCTACGTTGGCGAGCGCTTTAAGGACAGAATTGTTGATTTCGCCAAAGAATTCAATTCCGATCTGATTTTTGACTGCGATGTTGGCAGCGACGAACAAATTTCCGCCTTATTCAAGGATTTGGCTAAATCCTGGCCGCAATTTGATGGCTTTGTCCATGCAATTGGTTTTGCGCCCCGCGAAGCGATTGCTGGCGACTTCTTAGAAGGCCTATCTCGGGAAGGCTTCAAAATTGCACACGACATCTCTGCATATAGCTTCCCAGCAATGGCCAAGGAAGCATTGCCGATGCTGCGCGATAAATCCTCTTTGCTCACATTGACCTACCTAGGCTCAATGAAGAACGTTCCTAACTACAACACGATGGGCTTGGCAAAAGCCTCTTTAGAAGCATCGGTGCGCTACCTTGCTGGCTCCGTTGGACCCAAAGGCATTCGCGCCAACGGGATTTCCGCTGGCCCCATCAAAACTCTTGCCGCTTCTGGCATCAAAGGGTTTGGCAAGATTTTGGAAGCTGTTGAACAAACCGCACCATTGCGTCGCAATGTGACCATTGATGATGTCGGCAACACTGCCGCCTTCTTGTTATCTGATTTAGCAAATGGTATTACCGCTGAAATCATCTACGTAGATAACGGCTTTAGCCAAGTTATTGGTGGAATGGAAGACGCTTGAGCGTTCCACTGCGCGAAGCTCTGAAGTTTTGGGCTAAGCTAGGCTTTATTAGCTTTGGTGGACCTGCTGGACAGATCGCCGTCCTTCACCAAGAGCTTGTTGAAAAGCGTCGCTGGATTTCTGAGCGGCGCTTTTTACATGCGCTTAACTATTGCATGTTGCTACCCGGACCAGAAGCGCAACAACTGGTTACTTATATTGGCTGGCTCATGCATCGCACTTGGGGTGGCATCCTGGCAGGCGCTTTATTTGTATTGCCATCACTCTTTATTTTGATTGGTCTCTCCTGGGTTTATATAACGTTCGGTCAAGTACCCTGGATTGCCGCAATTTTTTTTGGCATCAAACCCGCCATCACCGCAATCGTTTTACATGCAGCTGTCCGCATTGGTAAGCGCACGCTTCATAACCGAGGATTGCGCTCGATTGCGTTTGGTTCTTTTGTAGCGATCTTTGCTCTTAACCTGGCCTTCCCACTCATCGTGCTTGGGGCTGCACTAATTGGTATTTGGGGCGGAAAACGATATCCAGACTACTTCGAGCAACAGTCTTCACATGCAAATGCAAACGATAAAAATTATGGGGCGGCAATCATTGATGATCGCACTCCCACGCCTGAGCACGCACTCTTCACCCCCAAAAAGCTAGTTAGCCATACTGCAATAGTTTGTGTTTTATGGACCCTACCTTTTCTCGGGCTTGTCTTATTGTTTGGCTGGAAAACGCTCTACCCCCAAATCGCTTGGTTCTTTACTAAAGCAGCATTCCTCACCTTTGGCGGTGCCTACGCCGTACTACCTTACGTATACCAAGGAGCCGTTGATCAATTTCACTGGCTTAGCTCTGGGCAAATGATGGATGGCTTGGCTTTAGGGGAGACTACTCCCGGGCCACTCATCATGGTGGTGGCATTTGTTGGTTATCTAGCCGGCCACATTCAGCACCTCATCGGCAATAGCGATCCATTTTGGTTTGGCGTATTAGGTGCCTGTGTTGCCACTTGGTTCACCTTTTTACCTTCCTTCTTTTTAGTCTTAGTGGGCGGCCCTTTAATTGAATCTACCCATGGCAAGCTCAGCTTCACAGCACCCCTCACTGCAATTTCCGCTGCCGTTGTAGGCGTCATCGCGAATCTAGGTCTTTTCTTTGCCTATCACGTCTTTTTTCCTCAAGGTTTGGGTGGCTCTATCTCCTGGATTTCAATTGCTATTTGCGCGCTTGCGGGGCTAGCACTCTTCAAATTCCAAAAAGGGGTTCTGAGTGTTTTAGCGGGCTCCGCTCTAGCAGGTCTACTCAGTCATTTATTGGCCACTTTATTGATCTAATCGACCTTTTCGAAGCGCTTAAATTGGCATAATGGAAGTTATGCGAATCGAACCTCAAACCATTGCCCATCTTCAGGAATGGCTCGGTAAGACCGAGACCCTTCATGACTCTATTACTGCCGCCCCTGTAAGGGCCTTATCGGCAACACTCGATAGAGTTGATCCCGAGCCCAGCAAAGGCAGCTTTTTACCCGAGCTTTGGCATTGGTTGTATTTTTTACCTCATGCGCGGCAATCTGAGATTGGTCCCGATGGCCATCCTAAGCGCGGTGGGTTTTTGCCACCAGTACCATTGCCACGTCGTATGTGGGCAGGTAGCCGGATAGAGTGGGTTGCCCCCTTATCAGTTGGTGACGAGATTAAACGGGTATCAGAGATTAAATCGGTTACCCATAAGGCTGGACGCACTGGCGATCTGATCTTTGTTTTGGTCAAGCATGAAGTCTCTAATCAAAATGGTCTAGCCTTAATTGAAGAGCACGATATTGTGTATCGCGATGCCCCTGGTCCAGATGACAAGCCAGTGGCTCCCACTCCTGCCCCCACAGACGCAAAGTGGTCAAAGACGATTACACCAGATGATGTTTTGTTGTTTCGCTACTCAGCACTGACATTTAATGGTCATCGCATTCATTACGATCGCAAATATGTCACTGAAGTGGAAGGCTATCCTGGACTCATTGTTCACGGCCCCTTGATTGCAACTCTCTTGGTAGATCTCGTACGTCAAAGCATCCCAGGTTGCACCCTCAAGAGTTTTGAGTTCAGGGCTATTCGCCCCACCTTTGACATCAACCTTTTTAAGGTGAGTGCCAAACCTGATCTCGAAAAAGATCCGTCTGGAAAAACAATTTCCATTTGGGCGCAAGACCACGAAGGCTGGCTCACGATGCAGGCAACGGCGGTGTTGGCTTAATCGCCTGCGCTATGACAATCAGTTTTTAAATCACCAATTAAATACATCTCTATTACCGAGGAATTTCTTGCTTCATGTTGACATCGCATTTATCTAAAGAGCTCGCTACATTTGCCGCGCAATTAAAAATTAATGACATCCCTCAAGATGTGATTAATCGCACCGAAGATCTATTGGTGGATTGGTTTGGCTCAGCCATTGCGGGCAAGGGCTCGCGCCCCGTTGAAACGATTACCCAGTTCGCACAAAACATGGGGGGCTTTAATGCGACTCACCCAGGCTCCGCGGAAATTCTGATTACCCGTTCAAACTCAAGTCCATTCTTGGCGGCAATGGCGAATGCAGCGGCTTCGCATGTTGCCGAACAGGATGACGTCCACAATGGCTCTGTCTTTCATCCGGCTACCGTTGTTTTTCCCGCGGCACTTGCTACCGCTCAAACTATTGGCACCTCTGGAGAGGATTTACTGGTGGCGGCTGTTGCTGGCTATGAAGTAGGTATTCGCGTTGGTGAATTTCTAGGGCGCTCGCATTACAAAATATTTCACACCACTGGGACTGCAGGCACACTAGCTGCCGCTGCCGCAGTAGGTAACTTACTCAAATTGAGCCCCGTCCAAATGCTGCATGCTTTTGGATCCGCGGGAACGCAATCAGCAGGACTCTGGGAATTCTTACGCGATGCTGCTGACTCTAAGCAATTACATACTGCGCACGCTGCATCGACTGGGCTCATGTCTGCCTACTTGGCACAATCTGGTTTTACAGGCGCGCAACAGATCCTCGAAGGCAAGCAAGGTATGGCTGCGGGCATGTCTAGCGATGCCGATCCAAGTAAATTAGTCGATCAATTGGGTGGCCGCTGGACGATTGCTGAAACGAGTTTTAAATACCACGCATCATGCCGTCATACCCACCCTGCTGCAGATGCATTATTGCAAGTCATGATCGCACACCAACTCAAGCCTAGCGATATTGCGAAAGTAGAAACCTTGGTACATCAAGGTGCGATCGATGTGCTCGGGCCGGTAACTGATCCAAGTACAGTGCACCAATCAAAGTTCTCTATGGGCACCGTGCTCGCCCTTGTTGCTCATTATCAATTTGCTGGTCTACAAGAATTTGATGCGCATTTTCATGATGATGAGATCTGCGCCTTCCGTGATCGAGTCACCATGGTTTTGGATCCCGAAGTGGACGGCGCCTATCCACAGCGCTGGATTGGAAAGGTAAAAGTATTTTTAAAAAATGGAGAAGTTCTAGAGGGGCGAGTTGATGAGCCCAAGGGCGATCCAGGCAATACATTAAGCCGCGCTGAAATCACTGATAAAGCAATGCGACTAGCAGCATTTAGTGGTGGCGCTACCCCATCAGAAATGGCTACTGCGATTGAACGCCTATGGAATATTCGTAAACAAGCCAAGATTGGCCTATTGCTTACGTAAACCAATTTATTTAACCCAATATAGATACTCCATGAATCCACTACATACCCCTATTGGCTTTAGTAGCAGCTTTTTATTTGTTCCGGGCAATCGCCCTGAGAGATTCTTAAAGGCTCTGAATAGTGATGCGAATGCTGTCGTCATTGATTTAGAAGACGCAGTCCCCGAAGAGGATAAAGAACAGGCTCGCGCAGCTATTCGCACTGCTTGGGGCACATTTACCAATGAGCAGAAAAAACGCTTGATCATTCGCTCAAACTCACCTGGCAGTAATTTTTATGGAGCCGATCTCATTCTCGCCCAAGAGTTAAATGTCGCTTGCTTACTTATTCCCAAGAGCGAGTCCCTCGACCAAATCAATGGGGCGGCTCTGATTCTTCCCAATACAGCAATCATTCCGATGATTGAAACCGCTCTTGGACTTGATCGATTAAATGATCTCGCCAACTCTCAACAGGTATTACGCTTAGCTTTAGGCAATCTCGATCTTCAAGCCGATCTTGGAATGGCCTGCGACCCTCAAGAAACTGAGCTGCAAACGGCACGATTTCAAATCGTCTTGGCGTCACGTTTAGCTCAAATTGCCCCTCCTATTGATGGGGTCACCCCTTCCACCGATGACTTAGAGCGTATTAGCAATGATGCGCAGCGTGCAAAAAGAATGGGGTTTGGCGGCAAGCTTTGCATACACCCAAAACAAGTTGGTCCAGTAAAAGACGCCTTTATGCCCTCCGCTGACGAGATAGATTGGGCGCATCGCGTTATTGCAGCCGATAAAGCCTCAAAAGGCGGCGTAGTCAAGCTAGATGGCCGGATGATTGACCGTCCAGTAGTCCTATTGGCACAAAGGACATTAGCCGTTGCTGGTAAACCCTAAACATCGCAAATGCTAAAGATGGCAAAATTAACAGGTATTACACATTTATGGAGACTTACATGAAATTGAAGAAAACTATTTTCGCTGGCATCGCCGCTGCTATCAGCGCTAGCGCATTGCTGGGTAGCAATATTGCATCCGCCCAAAAAGACTGGCCAACGAAATCAATTCAGTTGATCGTTCCATTTGCGGCTGGTGGCCCAACAGACTCCATCGCACGATTGATTGCTGTTCCAATGGGCCAAGCTCTTGGTCAGACGGTAGTGGTTGAGAACGTTCCAGGTGCTGGCGGCACAATTGCCTCCACCAAAGTGGCACGTGCTGCGCCAGATGGATACACGATTTACATTCACCACATGGGCATGGCAACAGCGAATGCACTGTACGACAAACTCCCATACGATCCGATGACGAGCTTTGAATACATTGGTCAAGTAGCTGACGTTCCAATGGTCCTCTTGGGCAAGAAAGATTTGCCTGCCAATAACTTCAAAGAATTAGAAGCCTACATCAAGGCAAATGGCTCAAAAGTTACCATGGCCAATGCTGGCCCTGGAGCAGTGTCACAGCTTTGCGGCCTGCTATTCCAAAGCCGCATGGGTGTGAAATTGACCAACATCCCTTACAAAGGGACAGGCCCTGCTTTGACAGACCTCTTAGGCGGTCAAGTCGATCTCTTGTGTGACCAAACTACACAAACCATTCCTTACATCAAGGATGGTCGCGTGAAGGCGTTTGGTACAACCACTATGAAGCGCTTACCAGCAATTCCGAATGTTCCAACCTTAAACGAACAAGGCCTCAAAGGCTTTGAGGTGAAGGTATGGCATGGTGTTTACGCTCCTAAAGGCACTCCTCAGCCAATTTTGGACAAAATCAATGCCGCTCTCAAGAAAGCATTGAATACTCCTGACGTGAAGAAGCGTTTAGAAGATTCCAATATTGATATTGTGTCAGCAGATAAGATCTCTGCAAAAGGCCTAAAAGATCATCTTGATAAAGAGATCAACGTTTGGGGCCCAGTCATCCGTAAAGCAAATATTCCAGATTAATCCTGGAATAGCAGTCAACAAAAAAGCCAGCAGATCGCTGGCTTTTTTGTTACCCCTAAACACTACGGGCTATAAAACTTAACCCGCTCTAAATAAGTAGCCAGACTGAGTTTTTGCGCGACGCCTTTGATAAATGAACGTAATAATCGCGCATACTGACCAGACAGCCAAGAAAGGGTCGAGCAAGTAGTCCCATAGATTTGTAGACTCATGCCAGTGCGCGGCCCAGGCCATGATGGCCAACGAAATTAACCAAACACCCCAGACCCATCCAGCAAGACCACAGAGCAAGCCAAAAATAATCACTGCAATCAAAAATCCAAAACTTCCATATCCCCATACGTAGGGATCAAACATTCCGAAGCCCAATGCTAAGGGATAAAAAATGATCGCCAGCAACGCAATCCAAATCTTCACCCCCATTGGGACATCCTTAACCGAGAGCAATATACTGCTCCACAGCAATAGCATTGAAACGATACTGAGGTCGCCTGTCACGCCACGAACGTAGGCTGCCAAGGGTAACTCGAGTGAGAGTCCTAGGGGCCAAAAAAAGAGGTTGCCTAACAGCAGCAATAGAACAAGGCGAACTGTTAATGACATCTGGGTTTGCAGCACCTTCTGAAAACACCAAATCAACACCATCGCGCAGGTAATTGACATCTCTATCAGGGCTATCGTTTGCATGTATGTATTCATCATTGGACCTCTGGTTTCTCTAGAGCCTGCTTAAACCATGTTGATGGAAAATACACATGACGGATTTTTTTTCTATCCCAGGTATATACCAAATGCACATCATTCCCGTTTGCTGAAATCAAATACGGATATGAGTACTCACGACGCTGATCATTTGCCAAAGATTCGTCATCCTCTAGGGTCTGAATTACCTTCCATGGAGATGATTGTGCTGCGCGCATCACCATCACCAAGCGATAGCGACCTGTTTCAATATTATTGAGCACCATGACACGAGCACCGCTTGCTAGAGTCAAAGCAGCCAGCGCTGAATTGGGATTAGGTATTGCGAGATCCTCAGAAACCTTCCATGATTGACCAGCATCTTTGGTGTCACTCACTGGAACTTGCTTTAACTGAGAGCTTGAACGCGTTTGACGAAAGAACGCACTAGCTTCTTGCTCGCCGTCTACAAACACCACAGGCTGAATGGCGCCCCTACCGGAACTCATGCGACGCTTATCAATCACTTGACTCGCCTCAACTCTTAAGAACTCACCAAATCTTCCAATCCACTCATGATATGCCGGCAAACCAAGGCGGCCATCTGCAAACTGTAGGGGCGGTGATTTGACCAGAGTGCTTAAATTAATTAAGGGGGAGGTAATCAAACGCTGCGGCTGACTCCATGTCAAACCCTCATCATCAGAAATCATTGTGGAGATTGAACTACCAGCCCAACCACCAATAGATACGGTCACGAAAAATAATTGCATGCGGCCATCCGCCATTCTTGCGGGAACAGGATTACCCAGTTTCGCGATATAGCGTGATAAACCTCTTTCCGCTCCAACACGATCCATCACTACGGTTGGCGCACTCCAACGCGTGGCACGAGGATCATAGACAGCAGTATTAATGACAACATCTGGGGCGCCTTCTCTACTGCCTGCAAACCAGAATGCTCTGATTGCGCCATCTTTTAAGGCAATGAGCGAGGCGGCGTGTACTGACGGTGCTCCTGTATCTGGCAGCCAATCCATCCGCAAGATTACTGGGGCCGTTTTGGTGGGTAATGCTTGCTTACTGAGTCGGGAGGATTTGCTGATCTCAATGGCCTCAAACTCTTGGGTTTCATCAGAATTAAAGACCGGTTTTTCAATGGCGAATGGCGCCCATGCTGGACGACTATCAATATGTAGATAACCCAAAACTGCAGCAAGCAGCAAGGCACAAAAAGCAATCACGCGACTCATCGGCAGGCGTCCTTCCCAGATAAAGGCAATTCAATCTTTGCTGGAGTCAAAATTAAATATTCATTAACAAATAGATGTTGCCCAATCTGGCCTTGAACCATTGCCAAAATCTCCGCATTAGAGTGGCGTGCGCGCATCTCCATGCGCCGACCAATAATTTGGCATGATTCGCAAAGCTCTGGCTCAATCCCAATCGGCGATTGAACTGCGACTAAAGGATAAGTATCACTTAGCAAGCGAGCATCTCCGGCATCTTTTGCAAGATAGCCGTGAAGCTTTGTTCCTGGTAGTAAAAGTCGATACTCCTCGTCTTTAGCTCGATAGTCGCATGGCACCCAAATATCCTGTCGAGATACCCGCTCAATCGTTGCCTGATCATATCGACCCAAAGCCCCCTCTAGTGGCGATAAGCTACTAGTCAATATGCAATAACTCAGAAAGCAGCCGGCTAAAGCCAATGTCTTGGTGCGATTTTGGTGAGCAAGCCCCACAATGATGAGTAATAGCGATGCACAGACAAGGGCCCAATGCCAATAAGAGTAATTCCAAATATTAGGCTGCCCCAAGAAGTTTGATAACTGGAGATTTCCTCCCACCCAAGCAAGAGTGGCGATCAAAATCAACTGCAATAGCAACGCTATCCGAAATCCCCATAAGGGCAAGCGATCCCAATGCAGCGCTATCAAAGCTGCAAAGGCTGGCATCACTGGCAACAAATAACGCCCCGAACGCTGACTAGGCAAACTAAAAACAATGAAGAAGGCTAAAACCAAAAGCAATAGCAGCGCCTCTTCCAGAGACAGAAAGCGACGTTGACGCCAACACTGGATGAGCGTCGAAATCAAAACAAACGTCAATAAGCCGGCATTCGCCAAAGTAGTCAGAATTAGCATCCAAATGCTATCGCCACCACGAATGAGATCTAAAAAATAGTGGGAGCTACGAGCCTCAAACTTAGCCGCGTTCTCCCCCAATACAAATTCCTTCCAGATTGCTTCAGGAGATGGATCCAAAACAAACCAAAGTGCAAAGACGCCTAAGCTTAATAATGCAATCAAGATGAGCTTGTAAGCATCCCGTACCAGGACCTTTGAAATACTCCACTCACGCCAACGCCAATAGAACAGGCCTAATGCAAAAGAGGCCGGCACGATATAGGCAAAAGATTTGGACAATAAGGCCATCCCAAGGGAGATGCCCGCCATCACCGGAAACAGCAGCTTTGAATTGAAAGCACTCTTGCCCCAATACAAAAGTCCAAAGAATGGCAAGCTCAACCAAAACACTTCAGGAGGGTCAGTTAAAAAGGGTCGGCCATAACGGTAAGTAGCAAAAAAAGCGAGCCAAAGTAAAGCCGCAAGCAAACCCGTTTGTTTTTTTCCGCTAAAACGTGCAACTGCCAAGAATAAGAAAAAAGCAGTGAATGCTGTATAGAGCACACTTGGCCAACGAAGCGCAAATAAAGACCAATCCGCAGCCCAATGAGTGCTTGCAATACCCCCCCAAAATATTAGTGGTGGCTTGGTATTTTTAATGCCATCCATTTCAGACTGCAATGGCAACCATGACCCCGCATCCGCCGTCAGACGAACAATATGCATATAGGGGTACTCGTCCCCATTTTTTGGAGCAAAGCGGCTATCTAAACCATAAAGATAGGTAAATATACCCAGAATGAGGATTAGTACTGCACTGCGGTAGGTAAAAGAGCTTCGCATACCCATAGTTTATAGGGCTTCATCACAAAGCCTGCATTCTGAGCCCATTTAAACCCACTTTTCCTTCTGAGCTTATTGAAAATCAATCTAAGTAAAACCACCAATTTGGCGCCTGGCTGATTAAGATAGAGCCATTGAGCATTACCCATCAACAATTTGCATGTAAGACGGAGACTATTCCTATGCGAGTGAAGTATTTAAAACCTATTCTGCTAGCTAGTGCCCTTGTGGGTCTTAGCCAATGGAGTGGAGCAAGTATTGCGCAAAATGCCGATACGCTCTACAAACGTAGCCTAGCAGCTACTTGCGCCAATTGTCATGGCACCGATGGAAAAGGCGTGGTTGATGGTGGGATGCCATTGATCAACAACCTGACAAGCGAACAAATGCTTGCCCAACTCAAAGCATTTAAGTCGGGTGCCCGTGAAGGCACCATCATGCCTCAGTTAGCCAAGGGCTACTCTGACGAACAACTCACTACCATTGCCAATCAACTTGGCAAAAAACAATAAGGAGGCACCATGGATCGTCGACATTTTATTGGTCAAGGCGCTGCCGCAATTGGCTTACTCGCTGGATTTTCTACCCAAGCTCGCGCTAACTTACAAAAAGCAGAAATTTTAGTCATCGGGGGCGGCTATGGTGGAGCAACTGCAGCTAAATATCTCCGTCTTTTATCAAATAATACGGCTCGCGTTACTTTGATTGAGCCAAATGCCTCTTTCGTATCATGCCCACTATCCAATCTAGTAGTGGGTGGCTCACGCAATATGGCTGAGATCACTTCCTCATACGACAACTTAAGTAAGCGACACGGCATTAAGATCATTCAAGATAGCGTCAGTAGCATTGATGCCGATAAGAAAACTGTCAAACTTGCATCAGGAAAAACCTTGCGTTACGACAAGGTAGTGGTGTCACCTGGCGTATCTCTCATGATGAATAGCATTGAAGGTCTTGCACAAGCTAACAAAGATGGTGTGACCTTACAAGCCTGGAAGGCCGGAGCGGAAACTGTTGCGCTACACAAACAACTTGCAGCGATGCGTGATGGTGGCACATTTATCATTAGCATTCCTGAGGCGCCTTATCGCTGCCCTCCAGGGCCGTATGAGCGTGCCTGCCAAGTTGCTAATTATCTAAAGCAGCACAAAGCCAAGTCTAAAGTACTGATCTTAGATGCCAATCAGGATGTCACTTCCAAAGGCGGATTGTTTAAAAAGGTTTGGGCTGAGCAGTACGCTGGAATCATTGAGTACCTTCCTAAACATAATGTTACGGCTGTGGATGCTAAGACTAAAACGGTCAAGCTCGAAGTGCAGGATGACATCAAGGGTGATGTTCTCAATCTCTTGCCAGCGATGAGCGCTGGTGATATTGCCGTGAAGTCTGGCTTAGCAAACTCTAATGGTCGCTGGGTAAATGTGAATTTCCTCAATTTTGAATCCACTGCTCGTAAAGACATCCATGTTTTAGGGGATTCCATTCAGATTGCTCCATTAATGCCTAAGTCAGGCCACATGGCTAACCAGCATGCCAAAGTAGCGGCTGCCGCAATTGTGGCTGAGTTAAGTGGCTGGGAAGTGAACCCAGCACCAGTCTTAACCAATACCTGCTACAGCTTTGTGAATGACAAGGAAGTAGTTCATGTTGCCAGCGTCCATCAGTACAACGCTGCTGAAAAGACTTTCAAAACAGTGCCTGGATCGGGAGGCCTATCCCCTGCCCCATCCACTCTTGAGGGTGTTTACGCCTGGGGTTGGGCTCACAATATCTGGGCAGACAGTTTGGCTTGATTTGCGTCAAGAGCAAGGAAAAAAGGGGCCTTTGGGCCTCTTTTTTTATATCCTTTTATAGGAATTGAGAAATATACTGGAATGGACAAATTAAAGAATTCAGGAGAGCCCCCATGAATATGCCCCAACGCACCCCCAAAGATGCTCACAAAATTGAAGAGGCTATCGAGCGCTGGACAGTTCCGATTGGAAATTTATTTGTCTCACTCTTTCACCGGATTGCTTTGTTTGGAATTGGGGCTGCAACAGTTTGGTCGGCCGCGGTGGCATTCATGGGCATGGTCTCTAAAGGCTCCGCATCTATTGAAGACCTACTCCTGCTATTTATCTATTTAGAGATTGGTGCGATGGTCGGTATTTATTTCAAGACAAACCATATGCCAGTCCGCTTTTTGATCTATGTTGCCATCACTGCCGTGACACGTCTCATTATTGATCTTGTCAACACCAAGCATGAGGCAGACATGGCTATCTTGCTAATGGGTATAACCATTCTTGTATTAGCGATCGCCAATGCTGTTGTTCGCTACGCTTCATTCAAATTCCCCAGCAAGTCTGGGGAAAATGAATGATTTAAATAGAGACTTCCGACTCCTGAACTTGGTAAGGTTGTACGCCTCGGTTAAGGCAGTTTCGGACATAGTCGATGCTGCTACGCAAGGCGTAGTAATCACCAGACATGCTTTTAGGGATCTGTAGTTGCAAAGCTTCATACTCCAATAGATCTAGCTTTTTCAAATAGAGATCCTTTTTTTCAGCCTGAAAATTCTCCGTCAATTCACGCTCATACAGCCTTAAAGTTCCGTACAGCCTATCAATTTTTCTACGCAGACGTTTATTACGATAGCCGGGTAATGTCAGCAAGACAGGATACGCAACAGCGCAAAATGGCAGCAAGACAAAAACCAGTCGATTAATTAACTCAGCCAACCAAAAAGGAAAGAAGGTCATCAAAAGCGGTGAGCCATTTTTTTCATAATGAAGAGCAACAGGGCTTTCTGGAAGACCAGTATTTTTGAAAGAGGGAAATTCGCCATGACTAGAGAAGAAAGTGGCGCGTCCATTAATTTCGCGTGCAGCCTCCAAAAATAAGAATTGCAGGGCTGGATGCATGCGGTCATCTATCAATAAATTGGTGGTTGAGGCCATCAGCTTGATATCAACCGAAGGAAAATTGCGCTCCAAACTAAATGCCCCTGTTGGCACTTTCAAGATTTGCATGTAAGGAAGCAAGCGAGAGTACGCCTCGGCCCGAGGGAATGCTGATAAGTGAATATTTGGGTCGGCGAGTAATTTCTGCACATTGGGCGCCTCATAGGCATCAACGATGAATGCTGCGTCAATTTCTCCTTTTTGCAAGGCTTCAACCGACTCAGCTCCCGAGAGGTACAAGAAATGAGCGCCCTTATCAAATCCACTTGCCTTCAAAATGTGCATTGCTTGCGCATAAGTTCCACTACCCTTGGCGCCAATAGACATTCTAGAGTTCAGAAAATATTGGGATTTCGCTCTAATTTCCTGAAAATCTGTAGCCTTAATCTCAGATCCACGATAAAACAACCAGATGGGATCATAGGAGATGGTGCCCAATGTTTGTACGCCAGTCACTTCATGCGGATTAAAAGCACCCGCCTGCACAAAAGCCGCCTGCACGGGATCCTTGCGATCCACCAGATGAGTCACATTTTCCTCAGCACCATTGGTGGTTAGCAACTCAAGAGTGATGCCTTTTTTCTTAAAAAAGGCTGCGTACTTCTCTCCGAGAACGTAATAAGAACCTCCGGGTTGCCCCGTTGCCATCAGCACATGTCTTGGCGGTGGCGGGTCGGCATACCACCAAACACCCATTAAGCCCACCAACAGAATTACCAGTAAGGGCCAAGCCTCCATCAAAAATTGAGTGAAATCGCCCCACTTCTCTTGGATGGTCTCATAGAGACCTAAATAGGTTTCCTTGATGTCTTGCTTAATACTTCCCATAAGAGACCAGTCAGAAGATATGTGAAAAGCTAATGATAATGTGCTTATTGCTATTCGGAAAAGGTGTTATTCATGTTAACCCTAGGAAAATCGCCAGATCTGGAGGATGCATCATTAATGAATGACCTCAATAAAAACGGGATATCAACTTTCGTCAATATCCCGGATATTTATTGCACTGATTGATGAATATTAATCGAGTTTAATTTTTGCCTTCTCGATCACTACTTTCCATCTTGCGATATCAGAATTATATAAATCGGCAAATTGCTGGGTATTCATAGGCGCAATCTGAACGCCTGCCTTCACAAAACGCTCCTTCATTTCTGGTGTTTCCAGAATTTTTAGAACGGTATTATTCAAGGTGCCAACGATTGCAGCAGGCGTGCCAGCAGGAACAAATATTCCCTGCCACAAGGACATCTCGTAACCTTTCACACCACCTTCTTGCATTGTGGGCACTTCGGGGGCACCACTAAAACGGTTTTTACTTGTCACAGCTAAAGCATTTACCTTCTCACCTTTGTATAAAGGCAGCCCTACCGGCATACCCGCGAAGTAAAAATCAATTTGACCGCCCATCAAGTCAGTTGCAGCAGGAGCGCCTCCTTTATAAGGGATATGGATAGCCTGTGTACCAGTGGTCGCCAACAATAACTCTCCAGCCATGTGATCTGAATTACCAATTCCAGATGAGCCATAACTCATCTTTCCAGGATCAGCTTTGAGCATCGCAACCAATTCAACTACATTTTTTGCTTTTAAATTGTTATTCACAATCAATATGTGAGGAGTGGCAGCAACTCCTACAACTGGCGCCAAATCTTTTTGACCATTAAATGGTAATTTGGGATTTGCAGCCACATTGATTGCCAAACCATTCTGCGCGAACAAAATGGTGTAGCCATCTGGGGCACTCTTCGCAACCGCATCAGCTGCCAAACTTCCCGCAGCCCCTCCGCGATTCTCAACAATCACAGGCTGCTTTAAGGCAACGCTCAATTCATTGGCAACCATTCTGCCAACAATATCGGTTGAACTCCCTGGGGCATAGCCAATCAACATCTTGATGGGCTTATCTGGGTATGCAGCAAATGCCGTACCAAAAATAAAAGGCACTAACAGGGAACTGATTGCTATTTTTTTAATGGTTTTATTAATCACTTTGTCTCCTCCGGTAAATTTATAAATCTAATACTGCGATTCCACACTCCCTAGCGCACTGATTCAATGACTCTCTTAGTTCAGGCGAAATCGGAATACCATGCTGCAATCTTTCTGCCATTACTTTTGCGGCGCCATCGCCTGGCACTCGAATCTGATTCACACCAGGCAATCTAGACGATGCCTTCAGATCATTCACTAAAGTAATTACACGCTCAACAAACTGGTCTCGGTCGCCAAAAGCACTTGGGTCTACCGCAATAATGGTCTGTCCAGTATTGGTAATCAGGTCATGATGCGCATTGAAATCAACCGTATCCTTGCCAACCGCGGCATTATTTAACGCCCCCGCAAGCAAACCAATCATCACGGCGAGCCCATACCCCTTATAACCACCAATCGGCAATAAAGAACCTTCACCAGACTTGGTTGGATCCGTGATGGGTTTACCGCTGCGGTCAATCATCCAGGTATCTGGAATAGATTCTCCCCTTTGCGCCGCTACCTTTACCTTTCCGTATGCGGCAACGGTAGTAGCAATATCTAGTAACACGGTAGGATGATCACCAGCGGGAACCGCAATGGCAATTGGATTAGTTGATAACAGCAAGTCAATGCCGCCCCATGGCGCCATGTGATTGGCATTCCCAACGGCCATGTAAATTCCGATATAACCTTGTTCTGCTAACTTTCTTACATAGACAGATGCAGCGCCAGAATGATTGCCAAAGTGACTTCCAACCCAGCACACACTATATTTCTTCACTTTTTCTACAGCAATCTCAACGGCCTTATTCATAACCAAGTGACCAAAAGCATTGTCGCCATTGATTAAGGCAGTCGCACCCTGCTCACGCTCAATATGAATATTCGGATTGAGATTGATGCCACCAGCCCGAATTCGTTTGATATACGCGGGCAATCTGAAAATTCCGTGGCCATCAGCGCCAGCTAAATCCGACTTCACCATAAGCTGTGCAATAACCTTAGCATCCGCCATAGGGACCTTATTGGCTTGCAAAGCATTTGCAATAAATTCCTCAGCCTTAATAACAGGTAAATTTTTCATCATTTTTTGAAATTTAATTTCCCGAGCCGCTCTTAAACTCCATCCTGTGGATGTATTTGTTTTCGGGGTGGTAAGTAAAAGTTACTTCGAACAGATTATCATGATCATCGAAATAACGCCGAACAATAACTAAGCATGGATCATTTGACTTCAATTGCAAGCGTTTGGCGATATTGTCAGGGGCGCCAACGGCGTAAACATCCACCTCAGCTCGATCAATCCGAGTGCCATACTTATTCTCGATTTGCTCAAAAACCATGATCTGCTTGTGATCTGGATCCTTGGTTAGCGAGGCAAATTGAGGAAGGATATAAATATCAGTCCAAGCAATCACTTGCTCAGTATCTTGCTGCTTGCGAATTCCACTGATGTGGTACCAGGAAGAGCCAATCGCACCACCAATTTTTTCGCTAAGTGACTTATCAAGCTCAATAAATTCCTCAAGAATATTTTCTCGATAAGTATTTCTTGGGTAACTCAAAATATCGATAGGTGAATTAAAACTCTGGGTAAAACGCCTGACCTTTTGCCGTGAAATCACCTGGGTTGGCGCGCCTTGACGCCGCAATACCAAACCATCAGCCTCCAAAGTTTGAAGTGCATGCCTTAAGGTGTGGCGACTTGCTTTAAAACTTGCGCAAAGTGAAGCCTCCGAAGGCAAGCTAGACCCTACTGCCCAATAACCCTCACGAATGCGCTGAGCAAGCGCATTCGCTAAAGTTTTATAAAGAGGCAAGGCACCTTTCAACTTAAGAGAGTCCAAACATCTTCTTGCCAGCTACTGGTAAGCGAGCTTTCAGAATATCGCCGGAAAGAGATTCGGTGATATACAAATCCCTACCATCCTCGCCGCCAAAACACATATTCGCGAGGTGATGATGATGCGGGTTATCAGAGTAAATCAGATGTGTTGGAAGCATATTGCTATCGAATCTCCAGATACCAATGCCTAGATGGCAAACTAATAAGCCATTCTCAGAGTCCATCTCAATACCGTCAGGTCCAGCAACACCACCTGTCAACTGAATGGCCACGCCAGTCTTAGAGACGGATCCATCGGCCATCAGTGGCAAGCGCCAGATTTGCTGTGATCTCGTAGCCGCTACAAATACATGTTTTTCTTGAGTATTTAATGTAATGCCATTGGGACTTGGCACATTAATTGCCAAGCGATCTAGCTGACCATTCTCACGCAATCTAAATACCCTACCTGTCGGATCTGCAATTCCTGTTTGACCCTGATCGGTAAAGTAGAGATCGCCGTTAGATGCGAAATGCAGATCATTTAAGCCTTTGAAACTTTCGCTATACATTGATCCTAGAATGGTTTCGACTTTTCCAGTTTTTGGATCAAGCGCTAGCAAGCCTAACTTGTAGTCACAAATGAAAGCTCGGCCATCTTTATGGAATTTCAGTCCATTTGGCCAGCCATCAAACTGAGTCACTAAATCCCAATCCCCTTTAGGGGTAATTCTGAAAACCCTTCCAAATGGGATATCTAAAAACCATAAGTTTCCTTCGCGGTCAAAAGATGGACCCTCTAAGAAACACTCTACTTCAGCATTTTGACGATTTGGATCAGACCAGCCAGTGCGCGACTTCTTTCTAAACTTGGCGGGCATCGACATAAATACTTCAGCCTTGATTTTCTCGACTGGCTGGAAAGGGTTATGCATAGTCATGTTTGGAAATCCTTTATAAAGTTATACGGATATGTTTTTTGAGTTGATGGGACATTAAACCATAAAATAATGATAACCTTAAGTCTTAATCTTGTTTTGATGTTGATATCTACTAACCACTTAACCGTATAGGTTTAAAAATGAAATATGTAACCGTGATTGGAACGGGCATCATGGCTGCTGGCATTGCAGCCGGATTCGTAGCCAAAAGTATTCCCGTTGTGATTCTTGGCAGAAGCAAGGAAAAGGCTGAAGCCTGCTTGGATAAGGCGCTCACACTTGCCGGCAAAATTGGTTTTTCAGGAGCAAATTCCCAAAAAGATCATGCCGCGATTCGAGCTTCTCAGACTACGGAAATTCTAGAGCAATGGAAGGATTGGACTAACTGCGAGTGGGTTATTGAAACCATTGCTGAGAACCTAGCACTCAAGCAAGAGATCTTTAAATATTTAGATGGGGTTGTTCCAGATCATGTTCCTATTGGAAGTAACAGCTCAGGCTTCCCGATTAGCAAGATTGCCTTAGGCCTCAAAACTGCTAATCGCATGATGGGGGCTCACTACTTTATGCCCGCTGAAGTTGTTCCCTTGGTGGAAATTGTGATGGGCGAAAAGACTGAGTTGTCCTTTGCTAACAAAGCCTGTCAACTCTACAAAGATATCGACAAAAAACCGGTACTAGTGAAGAAAGATATCCCTGGATTTTTAGCTAACCGAATTCAACATGCCCTCATGAGAGAAGCTCTTTCTCTAGTCCAAGAAGGAATTGCGAGCCCCGAAGACATTGATGATGCAGTCCGCTATAGCTTTGGATTTAGATATGCTGCCGTTGGTCCTATGACCCAAAAAGAAATTTCAGGCTGGGATGGCATGGCTAATGCCGCGAAAGAAATTTATCCCTCTCTTTCCAATATCACCGCGCTTCCGCCAAAGGTGGTTCAGCTAATGAGCGAGGGCAAAACAGGCATGAAAGCTGGTGAGGGTTTCAGAAAATGGTCGCCGGAGGAAATCCAGCAGACCTCGGATTCCTATTCAAGAAGGTTGAAAGCAGCGTTTGATGTTCTGAACATTGAATAACTAAATGACTTTTTGATACGTCCGATATTCGACCACAGAGTCAAAACTAAATAATTGAAAGATATTGATGATTGAAACTTCTGAAAAAAAATTAGCCGGGCCAATTATTCGCCTTCACCCCAACGACAATGTTGTCGTGGCTCGAGTAGATGTTCCTATCGGGGAATCTGTTCCTAGTGAAAACTTTACCAGCCGCAGTCAAGTGCCTGCTGGTTACAAAATCGCAGCGAAGAAGATTCTCAAAGGCGAACCCATTCTGAAATACAACGTTACTGTTGGGTTTGCAAATACTGCTATTGAGCCTGGCACGATGGTGCATAGCCATAACACTGAGTTTCGGGAATTTGATCGTGACTATGCCTACGCCAGTGAATATAAGCCCACTACCCTTCTTCCAGAATCTGAGCGGGCGACATTTCAAGGTTATGTCAGAGCAAACGGCAAAGTTGGTACACGCAACTTCATTGGAATTTTATCGACCGTGAATTGCTCTGCAACAGTAGTCAATAAAATTGCCGAATGGTTTACCCCTGAACGATTGAAAGATTTCCCCAATATCGATGGCGTTGTCGCCTTTAGCCATGGAATTGGTTGCGGTATGGAAATGAGTGGTGAGCCAATGCAGCTATTGCGCAGAACTATGGCGGGATACGCCCAGCATCCAAACCTTGCGGCCGCTCTTATCATTGGTTTAGGTTGCGAACGAAACCAACTAAAAGGCTTAATGGAGCAAGAGGCATTAAACGAGAGCTCCACTTTGCACACCTTCATCATGCAAGAAACAGGCGGTACTCGCAAAACAATTGAGGCGGGTATCGAAGCAGTGAAAGCGCTTTTGCCAGAAGCCAATAAAGTCAAACGTCAAACTGTTTCAGCAAGTCATTTATGTGTTGGCTTGCAATGCGGTGGTTCGGATGGCTTCTCTTCCATTACAGCAAACCCCGCTTTAGGTGCTGCTATCGATATTTTGTCGCGCCATGGTGGCACCGGCATCCTCTCGGAGACCCCGGAAATCTATGGTGTTGAGCATACCCTCACCCGCCGAGCTGTAAGCAAAGAGGTTGGTGAAAAACTGATCAAGCGTATTCGCTGGTGGAAGGATGAATACTCCGTTGGTCGTGATGTACAAATTAACGGGCAAGTCAGTCCTGGCAATCAGATTGGTGGCCTAGCAAATATCTTTGAAAAATCACTTGGATCCTCTATGAAAGGTGGTACTGGTCCTCTAATGGAGGTGTATCGATATGCCGAACCAGTTACGGCTAAGGGCTTTGTATTTATGGACACGCCTGGCTTTGATCCTGTTTCAGCAACGGGTCAAATTGCAGGGGGCGCCAACTTAATTGCTTTTACAACTGGACGTGGTTCGATGTTTGGTTCTAAGCCTGCGCCATGCATCAAGCTCGCCACCAATACACCAATGTATGAACGGCTCACCGAGGATATGGATATCAATTGCGGAGAAATTCTTGATGGTACGGTTTCTGTTCAAGAGATGGGCCAACGTATCTTTGAGCTATTCTTGCGCACAGCCTCTGGAGAACCCTCTAAGAGCGAGCTACTCGGTCTGGGTGACTATGAGTTTGTACCCTGGCAAATTGGCGTCATGAGTTAAATTAGCGTCAAATTCCAATCCATTGAAAGCGGGCCCTGTGCCCGCTTTTTCTTTACTTAAAGACGGTTGAAACAAGCCTGGAGGACTGTAGAATTGAAGCTATTGATTCAACAGGACTGAAGCAAAAATATGAAATTCAGGGATTACTATGAAACTCTCGGCGTAGCGCGTGGCGCCACCGAGGCAGAAATCAAAGCAGCCTATCGGAAGCTTGCCCGAAAATATCATCCAGATGTCAATAAAGAAGCTGGGACGGAAGAACAATTCAAAGCTGTTGGCGAAGCTTACTCCGTTCTAAAGGACACTGAAAAACGTGCAGCCTATGATCGCATGGGCGCAAACTGGAAAAATGGTCAAGATTTCACCCCGCCGCCAAATTGGAATGAAGGTTTTGAATATTCAGACGGTGGATTTGGTGGAGGCCACGGTGGCTTTGGAGGGGGTTATGAAGGTGATCAAAGTGAATTCTTTGAGTCCCTCTTTGGCAGAGGTCGTCATCGCCAAGGCGGTCGCGGTGGGAACCCTCGTCAGGGCATGAACTTCAAAGGCCAAGACCACCATGCAAAAATTTTGATTGATCTAGCTGATGCTTATAACGGGGCCAAGCGCACTATCTCCCTGCATATGCCTACCCAAGATGCAAGCGGCCATGTCACTACGCAAGAACGCAAACTTGATGTCAGTATTCCCAAAGGCATTAAGGCAGGCCAGAATTTACGCCTAGCTGGACAAGGCGGTCCAGGCGTTGGCGAGGGTGGTGCAGGTGATCTGTATCTCGAAATCGACTTCCACGCCAACCCAATTTATCGTTTGGACGGAAAAGATGTATATCTTGATTTACCGCTAGCGCCATGGGAGACTGCTTTGGGCACCTCAGTCAACGTACCAACGCCAGCCGGTTCAACGCTAGAGCTTAAAATTCCAGCGGGTACGGTAGCTGGTCGCAAAATGCGACTGAAAGGTAAAGGCATTCCTAGCAAAGAAGCTGGCGATCTATATGTAGTCCCAACTATCGTGCTACCAAGCGCTGATACGGATGCTCAAAAAGAAGCCTATCAAACATTTGAAAAGGCTTTTGATTTCAACCCTAGAACCCACCTGAAGGGATGATAAACATGACGCAAACTCAAATCACCTGGATCGAAGGTGTCGTTGTAGAAGACGAAGTGCACATGAGCATAACGGAGCTATCGCAGGCAGCACGCACTCCAGAAGACCTCATCATGGCCTGGGTATCTGAGGGCGTTCTCAGCCCTGCAGGATCCTCTCCAGAGGACTGGCGTTTTAGCGGTGACTCACTAAAACGTGCAAAGACGGCTGCGCATTTAACGCATGACTTAGAGCTCAATACCTCGGGAGTAGCCCTAGCACTTGATCTCCTAGAGGAGATCTCTCGCTTGCGCAATCAGTTGCGCCGCGAGAATTTAGGTTAAAGCTGTTGAGTACAAATTTACTTAAAAATACTCCAAAACAAGCTAACGATATTAGCCTCTTCTCCGCTACCGCCTTAGGCATTGGCGGGATGATGGGGGCCGGGCTTTATTCATTGCTGGGCTTAGCAAGCTCACATGCAGGAACCTATGTGCCCCTCGCTTTTTTGATTAGCGCAATTGCCGCCTCCTTTTCCGTCTACTCCTATGCCAAGCTTGGCGCCGCATTTCCGAGTAGCGGCGGCGGCGCAACCTTTACCGTAATGAGCTTTGGCCCTGGAATCACTTCTGGCGGAATTAATTTATTTCAGTACATCGCTTACTTAATTGCGGCAGCCCTCTATGCCGCTGGATTTGTTGAGTACACCAACAGCCTATTTGGTGGCGATCTCTCACCACTCACACTGAAATGCATTACTGCAGCCATCATTCTGATTTGCACTTTTCTGAATCTATTGGGCCCCAGCCTCGTAGGTCGAGCTGAAACCTTGGCAATTGGCTTGGTTGTCATTAGCCTTTTAGTATTTTCCGCCATGGGATTTCATCAGGCGGATATCAAAACATTCCAGATGGGCGGAGGCTCAATCGAAGGAATAGCGGTGGCGGCTGGCATCCTCTACATTAACTTTCAGGGTTTTGGCGTAGTCACAAATTCATCATCTGCCATGAAAAGCCCCCAAAAAGAATTACCTCTTGCCATGTTCTCCGCCCTCATCTTGGTGACTGTAGCTTACTTAGCGGTCAGCACTGCGGTGATATTAATCATGCCGCTGAACTCTATTCAACTGCATAACGGACATGTCCTAGCGGAAGCAGCTCAAATGGTCGCTGGAAAGCTCGGTTCAATCGTGATCAGCGTCTCCGCCCTTTTGGCCTGCGCAGCCGCAGTCAATGCAACTATTTTTGCGGCATCAAATATAGCGGCTGATGTGGCTAAGAAGAAAGAGGTTTCTAGCGCTTTAAGTAATAGTGTCTTAAAAAGTAATTTGCATGCCCTCACCATCTCATGCATTGGAGTCACAATTTTTGCCCTGCTATTTCCCTTGGGTGAAATTGGGCAAATGGCTAGCTTAGCTTTTTTGCTCGTGTACGCGGTGATTACCTATGGCCATATTCAGATTCATCAAAAGACTGGCGCTAAGCCAAGAATTTTATGGTGCGCGATCGTGATTAATCTTGCGCTATTTACCGCACTGATTATTAACGCAGTAAAAACCGCACCCTCTAGCGCAATTGCATTAGCTGTAGCCTTGGTCGCCTCCTTTGGCTTCGAGGCATTTTCACGCCTCAGAACTAAACAACCTAAAGCTCATTAAGATTCAGAGCGGCTTAGCAACAATTCCCAGCGCTGTAATTTCAAATCAAGATCTGCGGTAATTTCGGATAAACGTGCCTGCATACTTGCCGCTAATTCTGGCTCGTTCTTATATAAATCGGGGTTGCTCATCGCAATCCCGATATCAGCCTGCTTCGTTTCGAGGGCCTCAATTTGCAAAGGCAGCGCCTCTAACTCCTGACGCTCCTTGCCATTAAGCTTTTGCACGCCACTCTTGGCTGTAACTGCCTTAACTTCGGGCTTTGGTGCAGTTGCAGTCTCAGCCTTCTCTATGGATTTAGGGCCTGCATTGGTCGCACGAATTTTATCTGAACGGGCCTTTTGAATTTTCCAATCCTCATAGCCACCTTCATACTCACGCCAAAATCCATCGCCCTCATTAGCAATAATGCTCGTCACTACGTTATCTAAGAAATAGCGATCATGACTTACTAGGAATACCGTACCCTTATAGTCTTGCAGTAACTGCTCAAGCAAATCCAAGGTATCAATATCCAAGTCATTGGTAGGCTCATCCAGGACTAAAACGTTTGCAGGCCTTGCAAACAATCGTGCTAGTAATAAACGATTGCGCTCGCCACCAGATAAAGTACTTACCGGTGAATTAGTGCGCTCTGGCGCGAATAAGAAATCACTTAGGTAACTCTTGACATGTTTCTTATTGCCATTGATCTCGATCCACTCACTACCAGGGCTGATGTAATCTTCAAGTGAAGCATTGAGATCCAAGCCCTCACGCATCTGATCGAAGTAAGCAACCTCTATTCTGGTGCCCATGGTCGCAGTGCCAGAGTCCGGCGTAATTGTCCCCAAAATCAATTTCAGTAAAGTAGTCTTACCGGCACCATTAGGACCAAGAAGCCCGACTTTATCGCCACGCAAGATCGTTGCTGTGAAGTCTTTGACAATGGAGCGGCCATCATAAGACTTGGAGACGTTCTGTAGATCGGCAACAATCTTGCCGCTGCGATCCCCGGCAGATACAGCCAACTTCACCTGTCCCATCGCATCACGACGCTCAGCACGACTAGCGCGCAAATTTTCTAGACGGGCAATTCTGGCCACGCTTCTAGTACGCCTCGCTTCCACACCCTTACGAATCCAAACCTCTTCTTGGGCCAATAACTTATCCGCTCTCGCATTTGCCAATGATTCAGCGTTTAACTCTTGCTCCTTAAGTACTTCATAAGCAGAGAAATTGCCTGGGTAGCTTCGTAAAATACCGCGATCCAATTCCACAATTTGAGTACATACGTTATCTAGAAACGCACGGTCGTGAGTGATGAGAATGACGGAGCCTTTATATTCCTTAAGCAAGTCTTCCAACCAAGAAATAGAATCTAAGTCCAAATGGTTGGTAGGCTCATCTAGCAAAAGCACATCTGGCATCTCAACTAAAGCGCGAGCTAATGCAACACGTTTCTTGGTACCGCCAGATAATGTGCTGATTTTGACGTCTGCCTCGAGGTGGAGGCGATCTAAAGTTTCATGAACCCGTTGCTCCCAATTCCAGCCACTCAGGGCCTCTAATTGAGACTGAACTTCGTCAAGGCAATGATGAGAGGCATCATCCCACTCACCCACACTCAGAGCCTCATACTCTTCTCGCAAAGCCTTAGCCTGTGCCACACCCTTAGATACTGCATCAAATACGGTTTCCTCCGCCTCAAAAATTGGCTCCTGAGGTACATAGGCAATTCGCAGCCCTTGCTGGTACTGCAAGAGCCCATCATCCATTTTTTCAATACCAGCCAAAATCTTTAATAAAGAGGATTTGCCAGTGCCATTACGGCCAATTAAGCCAACACGCTCTCCAGATTCCAGGGAAAAAGCAGTGTTTGCAAGGAGGTCAACGTGGCCAAAAGCCAGTTTTGCATCAGTAAGTACGATTAAAGCCATGGTGTCATTATCGTCGTTTCATCCAAAGTGACGATATTTCCAGTCAGAATGGGATTGAGAAGTAGAATTTACTAAAGGCAATATAGGTAATACCGATCTATTGAAAGGCAAAATGACCTGCAAATTAACCCCGTCAGCGCCACGCCTCATCCTATTTGCAGGACATGCAGGAACAGGCAAATCCACCCTAGCCAAAAAAGCGCTGCCCCTCATTGTTCAAAAAACCGGGGAAGATTTCTTTTTTCTCGATAAAGATACTGTTTATGGTGCATACAGCTCCCACATGATGGAGCTGACGACCAATAACCCAAATGATCGAGATAGCCCCTTTTATCTAAAAAATTTACGGGACTGGGAGTACTCTGGCCTAATTGCAATAGCCAAGGAAAATCTTCAGCTAGGAGTCAACGTCATTATGGTTGGCCCTTTTTCAAGTGAAATCCAAAGCGGCAAGATGTTCAATCCAGAGGAACTCGGCATTCCAAAAGAATCGAGCATCAAAATTGCTTGGATTGATCTTGATGCAAATGAAGCAAAGCTTCGCATGATGAAGAGAGCCGACCCCAGAGATGAATGGAAACTCAAACACTGGGATCAATATATTTTGCGTAGAGTAGAGCCACCAAAACATCTAGCCATACAGCGCTTTGATAATCTTCACTTTGATCAAAGCCAGTTTGAGAAATTAATTGACCACTTAGTTACACAATAACTTCAATAAAAAAGGCCCTGCATGCAGGGCCTTTACTTGAGATGCCGGAATATCCGAACTCAGAAGCTCACTTAGAACTTATAAGTCACACCAACAGCTGGCATCCATGGGTTCAGAGTTAACTTACCCGCATTTGCTCCATTACTTGTGGTTGTTACATTAGTTGCCATAGTTGCATATTTCACGTCCACGTTCAGACCCCAATTTTTGTCAAACATGTAATCCATACCAATTTGACCAACCGCTCCAAAACTCGAGTTATCCACCGAATATGCGCCGTTACCCAAATTATTTCGACTACTAAAAATGGTGTAATTTACGCCAGCTCCAACATAAGGCTTGAACGCACCGAAATCTGTAAAGTGGTACTGGAGAACCAATGATGGCGGGAGAGCCTTGATCGTACCCAACTTACTACCGCCAGCATCAATTTGAATAGTTTGCGGGTATGTCAAAACCAACTCAGCAGCAATATTCTTTGTAAAGAAATAGGAAACATCAAACTCAGGAATCACTTGATTCTTGGCTTTCACATCAAGACTCTGGACTGCTCCAGTCTGGCCATTCTGCCAAAGTAAATCTACTGCACGCACACGAACCATCCATGGGTTTTCGCCTGAAGACTGAGCTTGAGCGGCGATGGGAGCCAATGAAGCTACTGCTGCCATAGCGGCTACGAGAGTTTTAATACGCATGATGTACCCCTTTTCTGTTATCAATTTGATGAGTACATTTTCAAATTGATGTAGGGGTCATGATTTGATGTAAATCAAATGCTGTGGCTACTCAAATTTTTTAATAGCTTAAAAGCAACACTGTTTTAAAGAGTTTTTGATGTAGATCAAATTACGCTATTTTTCAGAATAACGCGCTAGAGAACCTTGGAGTAAGTACCCTTAGCCTGCGACTGTCTGAGGTGACGATCAAAGGTCATCGCAACGCGCCGGGCGAGCAATCGCCCCTTGATTGGTACCACCATGGTCGCGCCCCTCCACTCTAGCAAACCAGCTTCTTCCAGGTGCTTTAGCTCTTCAATCTCCGTTTTGAAATAACTAGGAAAGTCGATTTGATGTGATTGAGAAAATTGGACTGTATCTAATGCAAATTGACACATTAATTCACCAATTAATTCACGACGCAGTAAATCATCTTGATCTAGTCGCAAGCCTCTCAAAGTTGGCAAATGTCCATGATCTATTGCAGCATAGTACTCATCCAAGGTGCGTACATTTTGCGAATAGCAATCATCCACTTTACCAATCGATGAAATTCCAAAAGCCAATAGATCGCACTCCGCCTGGGTTGAATAGCCTTGAAAATTTCGATGGAGCTTGCCCTCTTTTTGCGCAATCGCTAACTCATCGTCTGGTTTAGCAAAATGGTCCATACCAATAAAGACATATCCGGCTTCGCCCAGTCGTTCAATCGTATTGGAAAGAATATCTAGCTTGTCAGCAGCGCCCGGCAAATCCGCTTCCGCGATTCTGCGCTGAGGCTTGAAGATATGAGGAAGATGAGCATAGTTATAAACGGATAGGCGATCTGGACTCATCTTCAATACTTCATCAACAGTCTCTTTAAAGGTCTGGGGAGTCTGCTTCGGCAATCCATAAATCAAATCCACGCTTCTGGATTTAAACCCATACTTCCTAGACCAATCCATTACCGCTTGAGTTTCCTCAATAGTTTGAACGCGATGGACTGCCTGCTGCACCTCAAAATTAAAGTCTTGAACACCCAGACTTATTCGATTGAATCCCAGCTCAGCAAGCAAGGCAATATCAACCTCAGTCACCCTGCGAGGGTCGATCTCAATCGAATACTCGCCCCCGGGTAGCAAGTCAAAATGCTCGCGCGTGTGGCCCATCAACTCAGTCATTTCGTCATGAGATAAAAAAGTTGGCGTACCGCCACCCCAATGCAATTGAGTCACTGGGATTTTCTTGTGTGCACCCATCGCCACACAAACCATTGCCATCTCTTTTGCCAAATACTTAATGTACTTAGCACTCCGCCCATGATCTTTAGTAATGATCTTGTTACAGCCACAGTAGTAACAAATATTAGGGCAGAAGGGTAAATGAAAATAGAGCGAGAGTGACTCATTTAATCGAGCAACTCGTTCAAGCGCATCTAAATAGTCTGCCTCACCAAATTGACTATGAAAGCGATCCGCACTGGGGTAGGAGGTATATCGCGGTCCGTTGATATCGAACTTTTGTAATAACTCCGGATGAAAAAGCACTTCTTTTTCTGTTTGAGGAGTTGCAATCACTTCAGAGCCCATAGAAATCACATTATTTGGAAAGGTAATCTAGCGCAACGGCTTCCGCCACTTTAATCCCATCAACACCTGCAGACAAGATTCCGCCTGCATAACCAGCGCCCTCACCCGCCGGATATAGGCCTTTGATATTCAAGCTCTGGAAGTTAGCACCCCTAGTAATGCGTAGCGGAGAAGAGGTTCTGGTTTCAACACCTGTAAGTACGGCATCCTTCATCGAGAAACCTTTAATCTGTTTCTCAAATGCGGGAATTGCCTCGCGAATTGCTTCAATGGCATAAGGCGGCAAACTATCTGCAAGGTCGGTTAAATGTACGCCAGGTTTATAGGATGGCATCACGCTTCCAAACTCTGTAGAGGGCGTACCTGCCAAAAAATCACCTACCAATTGGCCGGGAGCCTCATAGGTGGACCCACCCAACTCATATGCCTTGGACTCCAATGCCCTTTGAAATTCAATTCCAGCAAGAGGACCACCTGGATAATCTTCGGGCGTAATACCAACCACGATTCCCGCATTAGCATTGCGCTCATTGCGCGAGTACTGACTCATCCCATTGGTTACTACGCGATTAGGCTCAGAGGTAGCAGCCACTACTGTGCCACCTGGACACATACAAAAGCTATATACAGAGCGTCCATTCTTGGCATGATGCACCAACTTATAGTCCGCCGCGCCAATCAAAGCATTACCTGCATGAGGCCCTAAGCGAGCCTTATCAATCAATGATTGAGGATGCTCAATCCGAAACCCCACCGAGAAGGGCTTAGCCTCCATATAGACCCCAGCTTCATGCAGAGCCTTAAAGGTATCTCGTGCACTATGGCCAAGAGCCAAAATCACATGATTAGCAGGAAGATTGGAGTGCCCTTCAATTTTGACGCCTTTGATTTGCTCATTCTCAATATCAAAACCAATCACTTTTTGAGAAAACCGAATCTCTCCACCAAGCTCGATAATTTCCTGTCGCATTCTTTCGACAACACCTACCAAGCGGAAAGTGCCAATATGGGGTTTTGCTACATAGCGGATTTCTTCTGGGGCGCCAGCCTTAATAAACTCACTAATAACTTTGCGACCATAAAACTTAGGATCTTTGATCTGACTGTATAACTTACCGTCAGAGAATGTACCCGCTCCGCCCTCACCAAATTGCACATTAGATTCTGGATTAAGGACATTCTTGCGCCATAAACCCCAAGTGTCTTGAGTGCGCTCACGAACTGGCTTACCCCTCTCAAGAACAATCGGCTTAAATCCCATTTGAGCCAGGACGAGCGCCGCAAAAATTCCACAAGGGCCAAAACCAATGACGACGGGGCGTTCAAATTTTTCAGACTTCAATTGGGCGGCATTTGCCACAAAGTGATAGCTCGTGTCGGGAGATGGCCTTACATGAACGTCGTTAGCAAACTGCTTTAATATTTTTTCCTCGTCTCTAACCGAGAGATCTACGGTGTAAATAAAGGCAAGCGCAACATTTTTCCTGGCATCGTAACTTCGCTTAAAGACTTCAGCGCGAATTAAATCTTGGGACTGCAAATTCAAGCGCTTTAAGATCGCCTCTTCTAGCGCCTCAGGGGCGTGGTTAATGGGGAGGCGAAGTTCGGTAATCCGGATCATGGGTTTCTACGATACACACTAAATTGGGGTATTTACCGAAATAATACTGGTAGAGGCGCTGGTAGACACAGTATTGTTTGGTTTAAAGGCGATAATGTGCCATGGCCCTACGCGCAACTATCCACAAAGCCGACCTCCACGTCGCAGATTCAGACCGTCATTATTACGGCAGTCACTCCCTTACTATCGCCAAACACCCTTCTGAAACTGAGGAGCGGATGATGGTCCACATCATCGCGTTCGCACTTCAAGCCCAAGAAGATTTGGTCTTTACGAAGGGCTTAAGCGATACCGATGAACCTGATCTCTGGGTTAAAGACCTGACGGACGCCATTAAGTTGTGGATTGAAATCGGCCAACCAGACGAACGACGAATTCTCAAAGCTTGCGGGCGATCCGATCAGGTGATTGTGTATTGCTATGGTGGTCATACGAGCAAAATTTGGTGGGATGGGATCGCCAATAAACTCACCCGCGCTAAAAATTTACAAGTGATCTCAATCCCCGCCGAACAAGCGAAGGAGCTTAATCAACTGGTAGAACGCAGTATGGTGCTTCATGTGAATATTCAAGATGGCGAAGCCTATGTCTCCTCCGATATGGGGCAAATCACAATTACCCCAGAGATTTGGCGCAACAATACGTAATGAAAACCGTAGTTTTAGATACCAACATCCTTTTGGATGTTTTTGTCTTCTGTGATAGAAGAGCCGTCGATTTAAAGCGGGCCATTCTGCAGCAAGAGATTGTGGCGATAGCTAGTCCAAAAACGCTTGAAGAATTGACTGATGTCATAGCACGCCCTCTTTTCAAGCTTGATATTGCTACACAAAACGAAATTCTGACCCAGTGGAAGACATTCGCCAAGATAGAAGATGACCTCAATTTGGCTAAAGCGCCATGGGAATGCGAAGATATAGACGATCAGATCTTTTTAGATTTAGCCTATCGACTCAAGCCTGCCATGATCTTAAGCAAAGATAACGCCCTACTGAAACTTGCCAAGCATACCGCTAGCGCGGGAATTCTGATTACAGAGGATTACAACGCCTTCAAACTGCAGAGTTAAAACGCAAGCCCTTTGCAGCCTCGGCAGCAATTTCAAAGGACCTCAAGCGAGCTTGATGATCAAAAATTTGCCCAGTAATAATCACTTCATTAGCACCAGTCAAATCAAGCCAACGCTGCATTTCCCGTCGAACTGTCTGCATAGAACCCACGGCTGAGCATTGCAAAGCATGGGCGGCAGTAGCTTTTTCATGAGGCTCACAAAAATCATCGAGATTATCAATTGGTGGCGGTAACTGGCCACGGGTATTGCGACGCATACGGATCACATTTTGCTGCAAAGTAGTAAATAGATGCATAGCCTCTTCATCGGTATCAGCAGCGACGACATTCATCACAAAAGCTGAATATGGCTGATCCAATTTATCGGATGGCTTAAATGTCTCGCGATAAATTCTCATTGCATCTATCAATTGCTCAGGGGCAAAGTGAGATGCAAACGCATAGGGCAATCCAAAATGGGCTGCCAATTGCGCGCCATAGAGACTTGAGCCCAGAATCCAAATCGGCACTTCTGTATTAGCGCCCGGTATCGCCTTAACGGCCTGCCCCTCCTGAATAGGGCCAAAATAATGCTGGAGCTCACGAACATCTTGCGGAAAGCGATCATCACTCCCCAACAGATCCCGACGCAAAGCTCTAGCTGTCATTGGGTCAGTACCAGGAGCTCGACCCAAGCCCAACTCAATTCTGCCAGGGTAGATAGAGGCAAGCGTTCCAAATTGTTCGGCAATCACCAACGGCGCATGGTTCGGCAGCATAACCCCGCCAGACCCCACCCGAATGTTGGACGTCCCCGCCGCAATATATCCAACCAAAACCGCAGTAGCTGAACTAGCGTTTCCAGTCATATTATGGTGTTCTGCAACCCAGTAGCGGGTATAACCCCAGCGCTCCGCATGCTGGGCAACATCTAATGAGTTACGCAAAGCATCTCCAGCGGTAAATCCCTGTGGAATCGGAGATATATCTAGAATGGAGTACGGAACTAAATTTGTCATTCGTAGATCATACCGAGAAAGTCTTTATTTATCATGAGCAAACCCAAAATGGCAGATGCCGACGATGGCCTATTCAAACCAGGCAATAAACTTCGGCATATTAAGACCGGCGGCTTCTACAAGGTGGTACTCCTTGCCAATATAGAAGCCAGTCTTGAGCCAGCTTACGTTTATGAATCCCTGCAATCTCATGATTTTTGGATCAGACCAAAGGCAGAAATGGAAGATGGGCGTTTTGAACTTCTTAGCGAATAAAGAGAAAGGGATTTGATATGACCGAAGACCGCATGACCAACCTAGAAATCAAACTCAGCTTTGCGGAAGACCTCATTGAGCAACTCAATCAAATTGTCTATAAGCAACAGCAACAAATTGAATTTTTATACAGAGAGCTTAAATCTATTAAAGAGCAGGCCGGCAGTGCCGATGGCCCCGGGGGCAATAGCGCAAAGGATGAAATTCCTCCGCACTATTGATCTCCTGATAATATTTAATACAAATCAGATTAATGCATCAATCAATAGAGGAAGTCCAACATGGGTAACTTAGTGCCATTTCTTGTGCAGTGGGGTCTAACATCTTTATCGCTGTGGGTTGCTAGCTATCTTTTTAGCGGCTTACGCTTTGCAGATGGCGGCTCACTCATCATTGCAGCTCTGCTACTTGGCTTTGCCAATGCCGTCGTCAAACCCTTACTCATCCTCTTTACGCTACCGCTAACGGTCCTCACGATGGGTCTCTTCTTGTTGGTAGTTAACGCCCTGGTGCTAATGCTGGTATCTGCGCTAGTGAGCGGCTTTACGATCTCCAGCTTTTGGACAGCTTTTTTTGCCAGTATCTTTATTTCACTATTCAGCCTCTTTATTGGCGGAGTGCTGTCTTAAGAATCCTCGAAATCACTCTGCCCCAGGGTAAATATCAGCCCAGGGGCGGAGAGCATCGCGACAGGGTTGAGCTTTAGTTGCCAGCGATTTAGCATTCTCAGCCAAAAGACTTGCGCCCCCTGTCAAAATCCCCAGCCCAATTGAGACTGCACTATTCACTACTCCAGCCTGATTAACGCCAGCCTTGGGATTGGAGAGCGTACCCCCTATCTTAACCAAACCAGCCAAGTCTAAGCCCGTTGTTAGACCCGACTTTTCTCTGGGATCAATGGTTAAATTAACGGCCTCAGTCTTTAAATTAATCGACCCAGATAGCACGGCATTGAGTCGATCAGTTTCACCGCCAACTGTGTTGTTAATATTGATTTGACCATTATTAATAGGTAAATAAGCCACCATACACTCCAAGATCGTTTCCTTGGATTTTTTGCGTAAAGGATTCATGGAATCCAAGACGGTAACAACAAAGTCGCCGGCATCATTTAAGACGTTTGATCCCATTTTTGCCTGCTGAATACTGACCTGAATCTTACCGTTTGAGCTGGACGCTAATTGATGCAAACTCTTTCCACTTGCTTTGATATCAAAAGCCAACTTCATATTGCCGCCACTCACCTTGGAACGAGGATCCAGTCTTGCCATTAAATCTTCTAAGGTGAAATCCTTTGTCACCCCCTTAAGCAGCAAAGTAGGCGAAGCGCCAACGGGTCGCGAGAGACTGAACTGAATATCAGCCCTCCCTTTACCCAATTGGAATAAGAGATGCGGTATATCAATCGTAGCTGCATCCATATTTACGGTTGCAGAGAGATTCTGAATTGGTCTGCGACTCGGCAAGCCTAGCTCAGCAATATCAAGGGAAATTGTGCCTTTAGCGCGTGGTAATGCGTCAAATGGCAATGCATCATCGCTAAATAAATATTGAGAATTTGGCCGTCTAGCCGCCCCCGTCTTTTGAGTCTGAGATTGCGTGTTAGCTTGTGAGTTAGCAGAAGTCTTCGCCAGGGTCTGCGGCGCAGAATCAAAAGAAGGCCAATCAAATGATTTAGACGTCAGTGCAAGATTTATCAATAAATCCGACTTAGGCTGTTTTTTAATATCGCCTTTCATCAAAATAGATTTGCCATTCACAGACACATTAAGATCAACCATCATCCCTACCGGAGCAACATCCCACTGCTTAAGTGCTTGAGAAATCGATCCTGTTTTTCCAGCCACCTCTATGGGCAGGCCTTGGTACTGCATATTGAGCAAGATCGAGGCCTTATCAGCACTTTGAGCCACTGATAGGCGTTTTACTTGATAGATAGATACCGGACTACCTACATCGCGATAATGAATCTTTGCATCAAGAATAGAAACATCTCCAATGCTGAGAAAGTTGCTCGTATTTGAAGTTGAGTCAACAGGTGCGACCGCTTTGGCGGAGTCTGAACTAGCAGGGCTCAAACTTAAATCCCAATTGGCCAGTCCTGCCGCATTTTTTTGCAAGAATAATTCCAGCCCACTCAATTTAATACTACCAATTTCAACCTGCCCGCTAAAAAGCGGTAGCAGCTTCAAGTCAAGGTCGATATGCTTTAACGTGAGCATATCGGCAGAATCAGCCCAGCTGGCATTACTTAAGCTCAGCTGATTAGCAGAAACAGAAATCTTTGGAAATAACTCTAATGAAACTGGCCCAGTAATTTTTAGATCTCGGCCGGTAGTCGTCTTTACAGAATCAGAGAGTAGCTTTGTCAGCTCAGCAGGATTAATGCGGGATGCGGCATACCAAATCCCAGCACCACTGAGTAGGATGAATCCACCGAGGATAGCAGCGATGACCTTGAGTTTTTTGTTCATTGCCTTTGATTCTAAATGACTATGAGCCCCCTAGATTAAAATCAAATCCCACATCACTTCTATCGGTTAATGACCATGAACTCCGCAAACAATCTACCCAAATGTCCAGCCTGCCAGGAAGACATGACCTACCCAGATGGTGAAAACTTTGTTTGTGCGCAATGCGGTCATGAATGGCCAATGGCCACAATCGCCGAGGAAGATGACGGCGGTTTAATCGTCAAGGATGCCAATGGTAATTTACTGGCCGACGGAGATACCGTTACCCTCATCAAGGATCTTAAGGTAAAAGGCTCCTCGACTACATTGAAGGTGGGCACTAAGATTAAGGGGATTCGGCTTGTGTCAGGTGATCACGAGGTAGACTGCAAAACTGAAGCAGGCAATATGCTGCTCAAAGCCTGTTTTTTGAAAAAAGCATAATTAGGGATCAGAACTATTGGACTCTGTGAGAGTCCAATAGTCGCAAACTTTAACTCTGAACGCTCGCCTTTTTGAGAACGGCGTAAATCTGATCTTTTAGTAGCAACTTTTCTTTTTTCAAAACTTCGATTTCTTCCGGGGTGCTTGGCTCAGAGTGAGCCTCCATACGTTGGATTTTCTGATCTAAATTATTGTGCTTATCAAACAAGTGGGAAAAGTGACGATCCGATGTTTTTAGCTTGGTAATTAACTCGCGATATTCAGGGAACATAGATTCTCTTCAGGTTGAGGTTAAGGTAACTACACAGTTTCAGTGTATCAATATGGGGCCTAATTTCAAGCATCTTAGATGCTTTATAAAAAAATATAATGCACTGATATTGAGGGTCTTGATATTGGAAGGTAAATCCCCATATAAGAAAGCAGCAAAAGTAGATCTAAATTGAAGTAATATTCACTTGTGCAATCAGCACAATAACTACCAAAAGAAGGGTAATAGACCATGGCTACAAAGAAGTCTCCAGTAAAAAAGAAAGTAGCTACCAAGGTGGTAAAAAAAGCCCCCGCTAAAAAAGCAGCCAAGAAAGTTGTTGTTAAAAAAGTAGCAACTAAGAAGGCTGTTAAGAAGGTAGTGAAAAAGGTGGCAGCCAAAAAAGTAGCCGCCAAGAAACCAGCAAATCAGAAGTTGGCGAAAAAAGTTGTGGCAAAAAAGCCGGCAGCTAAAAAACCCACTCCGAAGAAAGCTGCTAAAAAATCCCCTAAGGCATCTGCCCCAAAGAAACTCAAAGTTGATCAGTATGGGCTCGAAGAAGATGATGAGTTCTACGGCCTGTATTTTGCAAAATCAACCGAAAAGGGTTTAGTGGAAGTCAAACCCTGCACCTTCTCCTTGATGTACTGGTGGAAAGGCTTGCTAGGCTACCCTGACATGATCGAGATTTCCAAAGATAGCAATACAGCGATGCTACAGTTTGAGTCTACCTTTGGTGGTGGCGATTCCGGCGAAACGGAGTTGACTGAAAAGGATGTTTTTGATGTTGACCACATTATTGAAGTGGACGAAGAAGAGCAATTAGTCTCTCTGTATTCCTATGTGCCAATTCCAGTTCCCGAAAAATTAGTTGGTGCCTTGGGCCTCTCCATTCTCAATATCAACCCAGAAACTCGCTATGGCAGCCTAGAAATCTGCTCTACCGATAATGAAGATGGCAAGAATGAGCACTTCCTTCGCTACCGTGCCGCTACCTATTTACGCGGCATCAAATCCGGCAAGGTTGAGGCCATTGAAAGCATGATTACTAATGGCTCAGAGTTCTTTGGATTAGCCTTAGATGCAATGTGTGTTAATAAATCTATTAAGAAATGGTTGCTTAGCTAAGCAGACTTAAATTAATAGGTGTTACACACAAAAATGTAGGTCATAGGAAAGCGATCGTTCACTGTTTTACGAGTTTCAACAATAGTGGCGCTACGCTTTCCTATTTTTTTACACTCCTCTGCGGCAGCTGCCTGAGCCTCAGTATCCTTCGCGGACTTCGGCGCATGCACACCAACCGTACCATCTGACTGTCGATAAACACCAAACTCACTAGTTGGCGTAGAGCATGCCACAAGCAATGCTCCAGCAGATAGCATTAAAGTGCATTGAATAATTCGAATAGCTAAAGCGCTGATGTGAGTGTGATGAATAAGCATGGGCTCATTCTATCGAATTTTATTTATAACCCACACGATCAAGCAATCGCTGAGCAGCAATTTGATTCTTGCCTATGGCTGCAATTGAAATGTTTTCCGCCTTAAATGATCCCAGCATCTTTAGACCTGGATTTTCAATCTTGACGGATTTCACCGCCGGCCACTCATTATTACCGTTCGCAAAATACTCCTGAGCAGAGTCACTTGCCAAGTATTCCAAGAATTGGATCGCCGCTTGTGGATGAGGTGCATTTTTTGCTACACCACCGCCAGCAATATTGATGTGTGTGCCACTGGTTTTTTGATTGGGCCAAACAAATCCAATCTTTGAGGCAATCTCTTGATCTTCAGGCTTGGTAGAACGTAATAACCTCACTAGATAATATGAATTTGTAAGGGCCACTCCGCACTCTCCAGAAGCCACCGCTTTGATTTGATCAGTATCACCCCCTCTTGGTGGGCGCGCCATATTTGCCACCATACCCCTTGCCCACTCCTCAGTGGCAGACTCTCCACGGCGTTCAATCATGGCGCCAATTAAAGAGAGCATATAAGGGTGCGCGCCTGATCGCGTACATACCTTACCTTTATTCATTGGCTCAGCCAACTTCTCATAGGTATCGACATCTAGTGGATTGACTTTAGCCTTGTTGTAAACGACCAAGCGCGCTCTAGTAGAAAAACCAAACCAGGTTGACCCCTCGGGATCAGGCTTTGATCGCAAATTCGCCGGGATTCTTTTCTCCAAATATGCAGATTGAATCGGCTTAAAGAACCCATCAATTTGAGCACGCCACAACCTTGCAGCATCCACCATCAAAATCACATCCGCTGGACTATTGGCGCCTTCACTTTTTAATCTTTCAGCTAAGGCATTGTCGTCTGCCTCAATCCGATTAATTTTGATTCCGGTCTTTTTGGTGAAATCACTGTAGAGCGCTTCGTCAGTCTGGTAATGCCGAGCGGAATACAAATTCAGCTCCTTGCCTCCTGATTGAGCCTGAGCAGTGCCAATCATCCAACAAGATACAAGCGCCACAGAAAAGCCCAAAACTTTAGGAAGGTGTTGATTATTCATTGACGTATTGATGAAGAAATTGCGATGAAGTTCAATTTATCACAAATACGAATGATTATCAATTAATAAAGTTGTCTAGCCCTTCGATATGACCCTAGAAAGCAGTAGGACGGGGAAAAGCCCTGCCAAAACAATGGTTAAGGAAGGTAATGCTAGCTCTGCTAAACGTTCGTCGGCAGCCAATTGATAGGTCGCTACCGCCAAGGTATCAAAATTAAATGGGCGCAATAGCAAGGTGGCTGGCAATTCTTTCATCACATCCACAAAAACAAATAAGCCTGCCGTCATCAGACTTCGTTTTAATAAAGGCACATGTACCCTCTTGAGTATTTGCACTCTAGACAAACCTAACAATGCAGCGGACCCATCCATAGATGGCGTAATACGTGAAAGACCTGCTTCAACACTTTGCAAACTTGAAGATAAAAAGCGTACTAAGTAGGCGTATACCAATACTACTAAGCCGGCAGAAATCCACCAAGCAAGGTGAAAGATTTCTAAAAACGATAAGACACCAATAGCGAGAACCGCGCCTGGTAAAGCGTAGCCAAAACCTAAGAGACGATTAACCCAAGCTAAACGGGAATTTAGTCGTACCGCATAGGCAAAAAATATTGCCAGCACGACTGAGAGCAAAGCCGTAATCAAGGACACAGAAAGTGAATTTCTCAACCAATCAAGATAACGAATATCAATACTCAGGCCCTGCTTGTACAGTAATTGCATTAGCGCAAATGCGGGCAACAAAAAACCAAACAGTAAGGTAAGGCCGCAGAATGAAAAAGCGAAGACTGCAGACCTTCCACGTAAGGCTTTAGTCATTGGCCTACCTTGCGAGGATGATGCATAACGCAATTGCGAGCGACTACTTTGCTCAACAAAGAAAATCAGCAACACAAAGCCAAGCAAGCCCAAGGCCAGTTGCACAGCAGCTAAGCGGTCACCAAAAGACAGCCAGGCCTTAAAGATTCCGGTGGCAAAGGTTTGCACCCCAAAATACGACACTGCGCCAAAATCCGCGAGCACCTCCATTAAAGCCAAGGCCATGCCCGCAAAAATAGCTGGTCTTGCCATAGGCAATACCAGTTTGACAAAGCCTTGCCAGGGGCTGTAGCCAAGGGTTTCAGAAACCTCGATAAGGCGACCACTACGCTCTAAAAAAGCAGTGCGCGTAATGAGATAGACATATGGAAAAAGGCAGAAGGAGAATGACCAAATTGCCCCGCTCAGAGATCTGGGATCGGGAAAGAACCATAGCGAATCCACACCCAACAAAGAGCGGAGGATAGTTTGAATAGGGCCGGAGAACTGTAAAAGATCTACAAAAAGATAAGCCATGACATAAGTTGGCACCGCCAACGGCAGAATCAAGGCCCACTCAAAGATCCTTTTCCCCGGGAAATCATAAGTAGCAACAATCCAGGCGTTACCAACCCCCAGAATAAATACGCCAATACCCACGCCCGCAATCAACCATAAGGTTGATGCGATATAAGCTCCCAATACAAAGTTCCATAGATGGGCTAAGGTGCCCGTTGCCGCGACACCGCCTGCACCGAAGTCCGAAAATAGGAATGGCGCCGCCAAGCCAAAAAGCGGCAAAAATAACAGCAGGGCAAGTGGCACCACAATACGATTCATTAAATCAGTAATCCGTTTAGACTCTGGTTATGCATTAAACCATTAGTAAAGATAAGAAAATTATAGGGATGAACTCCGCCAACACTCTGCTTTCAATTCACAATCTAGAAATCGACTACCCAAGTCGAGATGGGCTTGGTCGCGTTACGGCAGTTAAAGGCCTCAATTTGATCCTAGAGCAAGGTGAGATTGGTTGCTTACTGGGGTCATCTGGATGTGGAAAATCGACGGTCCTCAGAGCGATTTGTGGCTTTGAGCCCATCAAGTCTGGAAAAATTTATCTGCGGGACAACTTAGTCAGCTCAGAAACCGTTCACATTCCCCCTAATCAAAGAAGGGTTGGAATGGTTTTTCAGGACTTCGCCCTCTTTCCACATCTCAATGTTTTAGAAAATATTGCCTTTGGCTTGCAACACCTACCAAGCCAACAAAGAACCAGCTTAGCAATGGAGTGGCTCAAACGAGTGTCTCTTGCTGATAAGGCCGATTCCTACCCTCACGAACTGAGCGGCGGCCAACAGCAACGGGTTGCGCTTGCCAGAGCAATGGCACCAGAGCCCGACTTAATTTTGCTTGATGAGCCTTTCTCCAGTCTTGATATCGAACTCAGGGAGCGCCTTGCAAGCGATATGCGGGAAATTCTCAAGGCAAACAATATCACCGCCCTACTTGTTACCCATGATCAATATGAAGCCTTTGCGATCGCCGACAAAATCGGTGTCATGACCGAAGGCAAAGTAGTCCAATGGGATGTGCCATACGAGCTTTATCACAAGCCAGCCAATCGTTATGTCGCTGACTTTATTGGTCGTGGCATCTTTATTAAGGGCATCGTTCAACCCGGAAACAAGGTCAAGATTGAGCTTGGAGAATTGGAGCTAGACCACCATCATGGAGCAGAGATAGGTCAAAAAGTGGGACAAGAAGTAGATGTACTTTTGCGAGCTGACGATATTCAACATGATGACAATAGCCCGATGCAAGCTGAGGTGGTACGCAAAACCTTTAGAGGTGCAGATTTTCTTTACACACTAAGACTTGCTTCGGGCATTGAAATCTTTGCTTTTGTTCCAAGTCACCATGATCACGCGATTGGCGAAAAAATTGGCATCCATTTAGTTGCCGATCACGTTGTGACATTTAACGCTTAAATATTTCCTGAATCAATCTTTCGGGGCATACTGATATCCATGAAACCCATCCACTGGACGCAGCACTGGCATCACATTAGCGCCACTCTACGTCTTAGCATTATTTCTATTGCTGGCTTTACTGGATTCTTTCTGCTGTCTGCGGAGGCCCCTCTTGTTATTCGGTTGGCAATTTCATGGATTATTGCAGGCGGGCTTTACCTATTTTTAACTTATTTCATGATGTACTTCTCTAGCAAAGAGCACATCATCGGACTGGCTAAAAAAGAAGATGACGGGGCAGCCATCATTCTGCTTATTACGGTACTTGCAGCTATTGTTAGCCTTGCTGCGATTGCGATGATTCTTGTCAACGCAAATGATGCGCCACCGACTGATGCAAATTTGCGCATCGGACTTGCACTAGTAACTTATGCCACGTCTTGGCTATTAATTCATACAGCCTTCTCACTACACTACGCTTTTGCTTACTACCAAGAGTTTGCAAAGACCAAAGAGGCTCCATTAGTCTTTTTGGCTAAATTACAGCCAACTTACGTAGATTTTCTTTACTTCTCCATGGTGATTGGCATGACTTGCCAAACGGCCGATGTTAATCTTGCTAGCTCTAGAATGCGTTACTTAGTCATGGTTCAAGGTATGACGGCGTTCATTTTTAACGCCACATTGCTCGCCATGATGATCAATATGGTTTCAGGTTTAATCGTCTTTCATTGACGCATAGCTAAAGTCACAACACCCCCTCTTCAAATTAATCCAAAGGAAAAATAAATGAGTCTGATCGATAAATTGCAGTGGCGCTACGCAACTAAAAAAATGGATGCCACCAAAAAAGTACCTCAAGAAAAGGTCGATCAGATTCTAGAAGCCATTCGGCTGACAGCAAGCTCTAGCGGACTTCAACCCTATGAAATCCTCGTTGTAACCAATCAAGCGATTCGTGAAAAGATTAAGGCTATCGCCTGGGGGCAATCTCAAATTACAGAATCCTCTCATTTACTAGTCTTTGCAGCTTGGGATAACTACACTACCGAGCGCATTAACCAGGCGTTTGACATGACTGAGAGTATGCGCAACTTTAAGAGCGAGGCTGGCGATATTTACCGTCAAAAATTGTTGAGCACCTACCCAGTTAGAGGCCCCGAACTCAACTTCACGCATGCTGCCAAACAAGCCTATATTGGACTAGGGACTGCTCTTATTGCCGCAGCCTATGAACAAGTCGATTGCACCCCTATGGAAGGCTTTGATCCTGATGCGCTAGATGAGATATTGCAGTTGAGGAAAAAAGGCTTAAGAAGTGTTGTGATACTGCCATTAGGCTATCGAAAAGCCGACGAAGACTGGCTTGTAAACCTGAAAAAAGTAAGGCGACCCAAAGAGAGCTTTATCACCTTAATTGAGTAAACCAAGCGGCTCCCTCTCTATCAAAAAACTGGCGGTGGGCGTAGTCACCGCCCATATTGTCTCAGCATCCCACCCTGCTTTCAGGGAAATTTACAGGGTATTTTGCTAATTCCTGGACAAATGTGCCTCAAATATACAGATAAACCGAAGCCCTGAAAGCTCGTGCTTGATTTTTGCAGGCTTAGGAACAGGGAATATCAGGGAATCTACATAAGCCCCAATTATGTAAGAAGATTAGATTTTGCTCTATAGGCATATGAGCTAGGAAGTTACCCCCACCTCCCACCCTCTAGGGCAAGTTTAAATGGAAGGGTAATAAAAGTCGTCCTCTAGACTATACGCTGTAGCCCGTGACGGTATAAGGTAATGGCACCGACTCACATTAGTTAGAAGATAAATTGATAAAGAGTATTTATTTACAACCACCATACCAAAAACCGCACTATCAGTCATTCTATTGGTGACTACGGCGAGATATCACCGCAACAATGATTCCACCTACTAGCGCAGCTAAACCCAAAGATAATATAGGTTTATGCTGAACACAATTTTCAGCCTTGCACAGCATATTTCTGCCGGAATCCATACACTCATCCTTGATTGAAGCGCACTTCTCCAATACATTTTCGAACATAGCAGCTCCTTCTTTACTAATTTTCTTTGCCTGGCTAGCACCATCGCCAATTGAATCATCAATCAAGCGATGTACGTTTTCCATTAGTTGCTGAAGATCCCGTTGGATCTGAATAAGATTTTCATTTGGCATCTTGATCTCGAATTTAATAAGGAAAATATTCATTAATATTTTTTATAAGTACATCATAAAAAATGAATGGGCGAAAGGAATCGAACCTCTGCAAATGCCAAAATGACTTTTGTTCTACCACTAAACTACGCCCATTCATGAGAGCTGGGGCTCGATTTACTTATCCATCGGGATAAAGTGGACTCAATTGGTACTCTCATTACATAATGAATCACTAATCTTGCTCCATAAGATGTTTATAAATCACTTTACTTTTTTTATTTTGAGAATTGTCAATTAATTACACTTTAGGCATGAATTAGGATTGATCCTGCATTAACACCGTTCTCAAAATCATCAAATTTCATAAATCCAATTGTTTGATCTGGCAATTCAAGAATAAGATGGCCAGAAGGGTGCGTGTGAATCGAATACTCCCCTGGATCAAATTCAATTGGGGTCGCCTTAGCCATGACTCCACCTGCACTAATACCTAAAATAGCATTTGTGATTCGAATTCTCATCGCTTTAATCCTTCGCTAAAAATAGCAGATAGAAGCAATAGAAAGGAAAGAAGCAATCCAACACTGATCCAATCGACATGAGCCTCTGGAGTGCATTTGCCGACATGACATCAACTAAATTCAATAAATCAAACTCATCATAATTAAAAAGTCGTAAAAATTTACCAATCATTAATGAGCGCCCTCTAGAGAACGCAGATGCCTCTCTAATCTCTCAATCGGCATTTTTGAATAGTTTTTATAGATCTCATGAAATACTTTTGTGAGCATATTTTTTGACATGCTTTTTTTCATCATAGCGAGTATTTCAAAATCGCCAATTAATATGATTCTCGAAAACTTTCCACGCTTAAATTCTTCATCAATTGTCTTACAGGCCTCTCTTAAATAGTTAACATCACTTTTTTTGGATGGCTCGGCAAATGCGTAAGAAGACCTGGCACCAGCAATCCTGTTGAAAGTGCGCCCCGGATCAGCGCGTTTCTTGGTTGCATACGTTGCGGGATCGTAGTCCACTTTTTTAAAGGCGATTAAATGATCGACTAAGGGAATCTTATCTTTTGCCAAAAAAATAAAATGGTGTCCATCTACAACGATATAAAGATCCCCACTACTAAATGCACTCATAGAATCCTCAGATATCCGAATACAAATCAGAAATTGAGTATTTACAGTCTGCAATAGAATGCTTGTAATTGATAAGCAGGTGTTTAGCTTTAATTGACTGAATGCATTGTGAAATATCATTCATGTAAACAATTGACTTCAAGATAAATTTCCAATCACTAAGAAACAAGAAGTTCATTTGTAATGCTAATGTCTTCTTTTAAATTTGCGATTTATCAATTTTTAAGTGCGCTAATCAAATGTAAATCGTAATATTTTTACTCCTTATAAATAATGCTGTTTAAAACAATAATTTAAAAGGTGAGGAGAACTGTTAGGGCTTATTTTGATATTAATCATTTTTTTTAAAACTAACTCTAAAACAATTAAGCAGTATTGAGTAATCTAATTCTTAAGGTGAGGTTTTTATGAAGAAAATTGCGATGGCAAGTGTGCTAATTTTTATATCAATACAGAATGTCTTAGCAAACACAGTAGATTTTGGAAAGCAGGAATTTGAATCTAGGTGTGCTAGCTGCCATGGTAAGGACGGCAAAGGTAATGGTTGGCTTTCTTTCTTCTTAAATGTCCAACCCACGAACCTCACAACCCTAGCCAAGAAAAATGATGGAATTTTGCCAATTGACCGTATTTATCAAAGCATCTCTGGGGAAGACATTAAAGTTCATGGTCCAAGCGATATGCCAGCCTGGGGAAAGACATATAAGCAAGAAGCACCAGACATCTATCTTGGTGTGCCTTATAACTCAGAGCTGTACTCTCGTGGCCGGATTCTTTTGCTGATTGAATACATTAACCGTCTACAAGTGAAATAACTACAAAAGATATCCAATCATCCTCACATCCGAATTGATCTATAAACTCCTGAAAAATTTCGTTTTGTAAATACTAACTGCCACAGTTGCCCTTGCCTGGATTTGAAATAGGCTGCACAACCTAGCAGATAATAAATCCACATACGATAGAAAACAGAGTCATATTTGTAAGATAAGGATGGCCAACTAGAAATAAATTTTTGGTGCCATGCTAATAAAGTCTTTTCATAATCAAGACCAATATTTTGTAAATCTTCCACTATAAAATGACCCTCACTAGCGATGCCGATCTCGCCTATAGAGGGTATCTTGCCATTAGGGAAGATATATTTCTCAATCCAAGGATCCGTTCGTAAGGTAGTCACATCACTACCAATGGTATGAAGTAAAAAAATTCCATTATCAGCAAGTAGCCTAGAGGCTACAGAGAAATATTTTTGGTAATTTTTTTCACCTACATGTTCAAACATACCAATTGATACAATCTTATCAAACTGACCCTCAAGATCTCGATAATCGCTTAATAAGATTTCGACATTTTCACCTCCACACTTCTGTTTGGCAATGCGATATTGCTCTTGAGATATGGTGACCCCCAAAACCCTAACACCATAATTTTGAGCCGCATAACGAGCAAAGCCACCCCAGCCGCATCCAATTTCAAGTAAAGATTCTCCAGCTTTAAGCTGCAACTTTCTGCAAATTAATTCCATCTTATCGAGTTGCGCTTTATCTAGATCATGAGCGTGCTCCCAATAAGCACATGAGTACATCATTTCCTTATCAAGCATCGCTGCGAAGACATCTTGACCTACGTCGTAATGATGCTGGCCCACCATAAAAGCACGTGATTTTGATTGCAAATTGAGCAGCTTTGCTCGCATAACCTCATATAACAGGTTGAAATTAGCGAAACCACGAATCTTTTCATTATGGTCATGCTTGAGTAGTCGGTATAAGAATCCCTCCAGATCAAGACAATCCCAGTATCCCCTCATATAGCCTTCACCCAAACCCAAAGACCATTTACTCAGAATTAAATTGAATGCTCTTTCATTCAGAATCTGAATATCCCATGGATTCGATCCATTGATGACAATACCAACGCTATTGAATATTTCTTGAATGATCGTAGGAATACGGTATTTTTCAATCTCTAATTTTTTAAGCATGATTTGGATCCAAGATCAGTTGCCATTTCTTAATAGTAAAAATTAAATTTGAATCTATATTGATATTTGTCAATTTTAATTTTGAAGTTCAAATAAAAATTGCCAAGATGCACATACGAGCTAGGAAATAGGCCATGAAAAATTCAATTAATTCAATAGACGCTGCACTATTACTTGGAATGTTGTTTGGAGTTATCCACTTAAGTTGGCTTATCTTGGTTTATCTCAAATATGCTCAAGTATTTTTAGACTTTATCTATTGGGCGCACTTTATAAAACCTATCTTTGAGGTTCAGTCATTCGATATGGGAAGGGCTCTGATCCTACTAGCTCTGACAGTTTCCGTTGGAGCAGTTTTGGGTTATGTATTGTCAAAACTATTTAATACTCTGGTGGAAAATAATGCTGACTGAGTTTTGTGAACCCATCATTCTTTAGAGATGTTTATGAGATTTGGGCCACAGATACCAACGCAGCTGTATTTCCTGGCTATCTGAATGAAATAGCTCATTTACGATTACGGAGGATGGTGGAATACGCCTCCAACGCCTCCCCTTTTTATCAAAGGAAATTCAAAAAATCTATTTCCAGTCACGCCCCCTTTAATTGCTTTCCCATAAGCAATAAAGCCGAAATGATGAGTCACTTTGATCAATTGGTCACTAATCAAGAAATACGACTGGCCGACATTCAAGAATTCACTTCCTCACCTACCAATATCGGTAAACCATTTAAGAATCGGTACTACATATGGGAAAGCTCAGGCACCAATGGCCTGCAAGGAATATATATTCAGGATAGGAGCTGCATAAGTCGATATCAAGCAATTGAGGCAATGCGAAAGCCAATTGAGGCAATGTTCACTCAATACACCCGTCTAATATTGGGCCAAGAGCGCATTGCCTATATTGGTGTTTTAGACCAACACTACGCCAGCACTGTCTCTTTGGCCATTTTAAAAGAAGATTTCTCAAGTCTTAAAAAGTCTATTAGGGACTTTTCAATTTTTGAGCCAATTGAACAATTGGTCTCCAAACTAACAAACTATGATCCATCAGTCATTATCACTTATCCATCCATGGCCATATGTCTTGCAGACTACGCCTCCACCGATCTTCACCCTCGAGAGCTCTGGCTAGGTGGGGAGCATCTCAGCACAAAACAACGTAATTATATTGAGGGGGCACTGCAGACAAAAATCTATTGCAGCTATGGCGCCTCGGAGTTTTTACCAATAGCCTGGCAATGCCATCAAGGAAGCTTGCACGTGAATTCTGATTGGGCACTATTAGAGGCGGTTGATGAAAACTACTTGCCATTACCAGCCGGCAAGCTCTCTCACACCAGCCTACTAACCAATTTGGTAAATAAAGCTCAGCCAATTATTCGTTATGATTTAGGCGATCAAATTTGCTACAGTCCGACAAAGTGTCTGTGTGGCTCTTTGCTACCTCATATTGAGCTTGCTGGAAGAGCTGTTCAGCACCTAAAATTCATAAATATAAACGGTGAACAAGTCAAAATACCAGCCCTAGCGATCATTGCGCTCATTGAAGATCATGGAATATTTAATGCCACCATTTCGCAAAACGAAACTATGACAAAGGGTGGCAATCAGTATTTATATGTCCACTTCTCAAATACCTCCCACCCTACGGAGCAGCAATTTCAGAATATTCGATATTGTATTGAGCAACTTTTAGTATTTAAAAATAGCATTAATCTACTTGTATTACGCTCCTCAATAGCTCAAAATTCTGTTAATAATTCAGGAAAAATTGATATATTCCCCCCCCAATATTAAAATAGCCTCAGTTAAATCAAGATAAAATCATCGTGCCATGAATGACATTCTAAAAAAGATCGCCAAACTCGAAATAGAGGTTAGCCAGCTCCAAAAGACTTACTCCACGATTGATAGCAGATATAGCAATGTTTTGGTAACACTTGAAGACCTCACTTCAAATGCTTCTGAGGCTGCCAAAAAATCGGCAAGTAGCGCAATTAAATCAGCGGTGGCGGCGAAATTTGCTTCTCAATCAGCCAAAGAAGCAGCAAACAAAGAGCTTATTATTGCCGCAGAACTAGCAGCAGAATCAGCCGCCGCTTCGGCAGAAGCAGCTATTGAGGCCGCGTCTGCCGCTGCTGCCGCGTCTGCTGCCGCATCTTTAGCGGCATCTCAACATAAAAAAAATTCTTCTATATCTGCTGCAGCGCTGGCAGCCGAAGCAACCAAGAGGGCAACAGAGGCGGCATCAGACGCCGTCAAACTATCGCTAACTGCCTCAGAATCCATACGACAAGCAAAATCTAAATAAATATTCAGAAGCCGATATCCTAGGTATGAGAAAAAATCGGAACATAGCTATTGTTTTTTCTCAGGTCTTGAGAGTTGGTTTGCTATCGAAATATCGGAAGGTACCCTCCTCAGGATTCATTGCCAAAGAATTTAATCTGCGCGCAAAGAATACATGCACTATTACCCCTGAAACTGCTCGAAGATGGCTTAACGGCCATGTACTTCCTGATATGGAAAAGTTAGTTGCCTTAAGCGAATGGCTAGAAATTGATCTTAATACTCTTTTATCTATTCGCAAAGTATCCGAAAATGGCGAATTAGATTTAACTCATAAAGAAATGCAGGAATTTATTCATTCCAGCGAAAAAGTAATTCATTCGCTACATGGCATTACCAATGAACTCGAGGTGATTATCAAAAAAATTAAAACAATTAATAGCACATAGCGTGTGCTGTTAATTAAATATTTCACACATCATGCATCAAATAAGGTAAGAAATTCATATAGCCTTTGCCTATCAATTCCAGCATTACTTGATAGCTTGCAAAGGAAATCAAAGAATATGGATCGAATCTTATCATCGAGTTCAAGTACACACCATACCTGTTTTCAATGTATTTCACGACATCGATGTATAAATTCTAGCCTCACTGCAGAGCAGATTGATCAATTGAGTAATTTGTATGTAAAAAAAATTACCCTTAAAAAGGGAAAAAATTTATATCACAACGGCGATAAGCTACATTCCATTTACAACATTAGAGCCGGTATCTTAAAATCTGAAAGTAGCTATGCTGATGGTAGACAACAAATCATTAAATTTTATTCGCCCGGTGAATTAGCAGGGTTAGATGGCCTCCAGGATGGGCATCATCAAACAGCAACCACAGCCTTAACAAATAGTGACGTATGTTGCATTAATTACTCTCAATTATTAAACGCGGCAAAATCATATCCGGCTCTTCAAGCAAATTTAGATCGCTTGATGAGTACATTGTTGAATGATACTCAAGCTCATATTTTTTTGTTGGCCTGCTTAAATGCAAATGAAAAATTAGCCCAATTTTTAATAGAGTTCTCAAATAAAATTAACGCCCTAGATGTTTCAAGCGATGAGTTTAATTTGCCAATGAATCGGGGGGAATTAAGTAGCTATCTAGGCATCACTGTAGAAACGCTTAGTAGATCATTTTCTTATCTGATTAATAAGAAGATTCTAGCAGTTACAAATAAAAAGATTGCTGTATTGCAAAAAGACAAATTAAAGTCAGTCTTTATCCATAACTAATTTTTTTGATAATTATCAAGATATTGACACCGTGTTTTTTTCTTAATTGATAAATTAGACTCGAGCATGAGCTCGAATTTAATTCAATAAGGAAATACTATGAGCAATATAACTAAATCATCACCACAACAAGTTACCCGCGCCACCACACCGCTTCGACGATTCATTCCAAATCTTTTTACTGAATTTTTTGATGACTTTCAGACGCCAAGCCTCTATGCAAGACCCCTTTTAAGTGAGGCGTTTGAACCCCAAATTCGAGTGGATGTTAGCGAGAAGCCCAAAGAATTTATAGTACGCGCAGAAATTCCGGGGGCAAAGAAAGAGGATATCCATGTATCCATTGATGGCGGCTTTGTAAATATTACTGCTCAAACCTCGTCAGAAAAAGAGGAGCGCAGCGCTGATGAGCGCATTATTCGTAGTGAATGCTACTATGGCTCATCGTCAAGAGGCTTTCAACTTCCGAGTGAAGTAATGCGAGAAAAGGCAAAAGCAAGTTATGAAAATGGCGTACTACAACTTACTTTACCAAAAGCCAATGGCGGCAGTAGCCATGAGATAGAGATTAAATAATCGCGGTAGTTTAACCCTCGGCTTTCCAGGGTATCTGGGGCCGAGGAAACTAATTGAAGCACTACAGTAGCCCTCTTTTACCTACTAAAATACAAAGATATAAGATCTATATCAGAACTTAATGCGGCAATTAAGATGATGATCAATGCGGATAAACTTGCCACCAAAATCCCCGTATGATCTATCGATCCATTATCTAACCCCTGTAAGTCAACATGGCTGTCGTCTTCATACAAATAATCGCTTTTTTTAAATTTCATACATATACCTCTCTGTCATTGGTTACATGTATAAAACGGCGGGAAATTTAACGATTGATTTTTCTCAATTAATTAGTAAACCTCCAAAAATGTAATATCACCAGAGTTAATCTTTTCTTGAATTTTATTTGGGGGGAGATAGGCTTTTTCTCCATTACATTTAAATAGCACTAATTCATCACCCGCCAACATTTCACCCTCATAGATGCCTGGAAATAGAACAGAAAATCCACCTCCACCCTGATGTTTGCTGCATCGCTTACTCAGCGTTCCTCGATTTACCCTGATCCTCATCTTAAATTCCTCCATTAAAAATGTTCCGGAATGCATCCTCATTTTTCTTCTTAATTCGTGAATATTTTTGAGATTTATCAAAATAAATATTCAATTTGAGATCAGTATTCAACTATGTCTAACCCATGACTTTTGGAAAGAAAATATGCTAAATAAAATCCTGGTTCCTATTGATGACTCACAATTGGTCAGAAGTATGATTAAAAAGCTACACTCCACGATTGATCTCACTGGTAAGTCAATCTTTCTGACATATATTTCTGATCCTTACCCCCCTACGATTTATTCGGAAAGCGCTCTTAGTGAATACTACGTTAGCGAAGATACACATCGAAAAACAAGCCAGGAATTTGCTCAAAAACTTTTTGAGAAGTATGAGAAGTTACTTGATAAAGCAAACTCAGTTGTTTTGGTGCATACATTTAGTGACGATATTCCCGATGGCATATTAAAAGCAGCGCAGAAAAATAAAGTAGACTGCATCGCCATGGCATCTCATCGCTACACAGGCATAAATAATGTACTCTTGGGAGATAAGGTACATAAGGTAATCGTCTCTTCCAAGTTGCCAGTGTTAGTCCTGTAGCTATGTTGAACATGGCCATTGACAATCTGTCCGCAATGGAACGAACTCTCTTATTCGATGCGGATCAGGTGCAACGCATTATTCGCCGGATGGCAATTCAGATTCAGGGGATTTTTGCGACTCACACCAAAATCGCGCTCATTGGCCTGCTGAGGCGTGGAGCCCCAATTGCCGATCTACTTTTGCAAGAAATAAGACGCAGTGGGGACACAAGAGATATTCTGCGGCTTGACTTGGATGTGAAGAGGTATGCCGACGATCTCAGTATTCTCTACCCCAAGACGCTCTTAAGGATTGAGGATAAGACTCCGCTGACTGATTTATCTGGGTATACAGTCATACTGGTAGACGATGTTTTATTTACAGGCAACTCCCTGTTAACAGTGATAGATCATCTCATCCATAAAACTCCTTCATTGATCTATACCGCTTGTCTAGTCGATCGTTGCGCTACTCGATTACCTATTGTTGCCAATGTCATTGGAGTAACACTTCAGGTCTATGCTGATTCCATCATTGAATGCAATATTCCTCCATATGAGCCTACATTAAAGATTGTGCTTGCGAGCCCTAGAAAAGGGCCCATCACACTTTAAAGACCACTCGGAAATGTCTCGGGGGCATCTTCTTTGGGGATAGGAGCATACTTCTCTAGTGGTTTTAATGCCTCAGTAGTATCAATGTGTAAGACAGCATCAAATTGATTTGTCATATTGGCGTAAAAGTAGTGACTATTCCTTTCGCTCTGAGGCAAGTACACAACGCCAATAGCACGCTCCAGGAGCTTACTGGGCAATACTGCCCGCAATTGCGGGTTATCTTTGAATATATAAAGGAAACGTTCAAACCCCAGCTGATGAAACAGCTTTTCATAACTACCTTCCAAACCTGGATTAATAGACTTTCTCTCTGCGCTTGCACCCCATTCAGCAGCAGCGGTAACATAGCCCTGATAGGTAGTAAATCCTAAGGAATAGACTTCTGAGGCATATTTTTGTCGCATGAGTTGGCCTACATTAAGCTCACCAGAAAGACTCTGCTGAGTCGCTCTAGCATCTCCAAGATGTGAGTTGTGAGCCCAAACAATGATTTTGGCTGGAACGCCCAAGTTTTTGCTTAAGTGCCGATCAATCTCAGCAATCGTCTCCACCATATGTTGGTCGCGCAAGTTCCAAGAAGAAAACTTTCCGCTAAACATAGCTCTGTAATACTCCTCAGCATTTTTAATCAATCGAGTATTTTGCATTGCAGAGAAGAACTCATCTTTTTTAGTCGACCCTAGTGCCCGAATATATTCCTTCATTTTTAGAAATTCGTTCATTTGCTCAACTACTTCTTGCTCACAACTATGCAATCTTTCACCATAGGAGGCTAAATATCCATAAAGCTGACTATCTTTGTTGTAATGATCAAAGCAGGCATATCGTTTTTTTGCTCTCTCAGCCAAGACTGGATCAACTTTCTTAAGATACTCAAGCACAATATCCATTGAGATAAATAGACTATATAGGTCCATCCCATAAAATCCAATCAACTTGCTTGCAACATTCACCCTCCCGTTGAATACCTTTAACCAATTCAGGAATTCGAATACCTCATCATTTCTCCACATCCAGGCAGGAAAGCGCTGGAATCCCCCCAGAGCCGCATAAGCGTCAGGGTCTGATGACTGCCCTTTTACAAAATCATTCACCCTATAGGAGTCTGGCCAATCACCCTCAATGACAATAGCGTTAAAGCCCTTTTCCTGTATTAATTTCTTTGAAATTAGACAGCGTTCTCGATAAAACTCTGCAGTTCCATGGCTCGCCTCCCCCAAGAGAACAAATCGGCAATCTCCAATACTGCTCATCAATGGCTCATAATTAGCCTTATCCGCCTTAAGGGGAATGGCATACTGCCTTAGTTGGTTTAGCTCATGCATGCTTCATTCTCTCGATCAATTAGGATTTAGCATCCTGAGTAAGTTTTGGATGCAGATTTTTCTTAAACCACTTAAGCGCCTTTTCTGCAACCAACTCCAAAGTGCCAGGCTCTTCAAATAAATGACTTGCTCCCTCGATAATCTCCATAGATTTAGTGCAATGCATCTGGTCAAAAACACGTTTGTTATAAGAAATGACAGGCTCGTCGTTCTGCCCAACAAGCAATAATGTGGCCGCATTGACATTCTCAATAGAGGATTGTGGCGCCAAATCAGGTCGACCTCCTCGCGAGACCAGGGCATAAATTCTCCCCTTTAAATTAAAATCTTTCTTTCCAGCCAGCTCAATAGTTGCTGCCGCACCTGTGCTTGCGCCAAACAAACCAACGGGGAGAGAGGAAAGTGATTCAGCTTTTGCAGCCCAGCTAACTGCTGAGGCTAGCCTAGAACTTAATAAAGAAATATTGAAGCGATTTTCTAGATCTTGATCTTCTGCTACAAGCAAAAGATCAAGAAGCAAGGTTGCAAAACCCGCTTGATTAAGCTGTTGAGCTACATAATTATTACGCGGACTAAATCGACTACTGCCACTGCCATGGGCGAATATGATGAGGCCAATAGGATGGTTAGGAACGGTCAATGTGCCATCGATATACACGATCCCACACGCAATTCGTACATCATGTTTGGTCCATAAGCTTTCTTTCATCTGTAACCATCCGATTGGTGACCTGCTGGTAATAATTCCTCAGATTTCTTGAGTAAGGTGATGACTTCGCCGTCAGTTGTCTGACGAAAATCCGAGTACCACACACTTACGGAATAGAAAAAATCAGGTACCAGTAGGCAAATGACTTCGTCAACTTCCTTTTGAATAAGGTCCAATGACTCACGTGATGCAACCGGAATAGCAACAATAATCTTCTTAGGGTGATGCTTCTTAATTCCCTTAATTGCTGTTGCCATCGTTGCGCCAGTAGCCAATCCATCATCTACCAAAATAATGGTCTTACCACTAAGTTCCACAGGTTTTCGCTTTCCTCTTAGCAGGATCTCTCGTTCCCTAAGTTGAACCTGTTTTTCAGCAATCAATTCATCTAAATCGCTGTCGCTAATTTCTAGACGTCCAATTAATCCTTTCTCTAAACTCACCTCTCCGCTAGTCGATACTGCTCCCATTGCCAATTCTTCTTGTCCTGGAACGCCCAGCTTTTTAACCAGATAAATATCTAGTGGTTTTTGTAATTCAAGGGCAATCACAAATCCAATCGGAACTCCACCTCTTGGTAGAGCTAGAACAATCGCATCTATATCATTTTTAAAATCAATTAACTTACGAGCTAATAGTGCTCCAGCCTCTTCCCTATCTTTAAATCGTTTATACCCATCCATGGAAATAACTTTCTTTGATTGCGAGCCTTAAATGCTAAGAGCAACATGCTTTCAACTATTGAGATATATCAATTTTTAATTGCATACCCGCATAGACTAAGGTCTTTATTTGTTTTGGAAAAATTTGTGATAAATCAAAAAAACCTTCGAGCATAGTCTTAATGTTTCTCTCCTGGGGTCGGGTTTTCTTAAGAACCTTCTTAAGGTCGATCCCATCAATTCAATTGATAAAGAGGATACATATGGAAAATGAACCAAAAGTTGTAGAAATTTTGGATATTGAAGAGATCGGCGAGGAAGATTTCTATCAATTAAGTCAAGAATTTATTAGCAATAACAGCATCTATAACAATATGGATCTGCAATTCAATGCACTACTGATGAAATAAATTATCTAAAGGAAAAATATGAAAACTGATCTTCAATTACAGCAAGATGTACTATCAGAATTAAAATGGGATCCTAAATTGAATCCCGCGCACATCGGCGTAGAAGTCAATAATGGTGTTGTTACTCTTTCAGGGCACGTAGATAGTTATGCGGAGAAATGGAATGCCGAAGATGCCGCTAAGAGAGTTGCCGGCGTAAAAGTGCTAGCCATTGATTTAGAGGTTATTTTGCCAAATTCAAGCGTTAAAAGTGATAGCGAGATTGCCTTGGCCATAGCAAATGCAATGAAAGTCAACACATACCATCTAGATGCTCTCGTGAAGGCTAAAGTTGAAGATGGATTTGTGACTCTCACTGGAGAGGTTGAGTGGCAATTCCAAAAGCTTGCCGCAGCGAATGCAATTCGATATTTAACTGGAGTTAAGGGCATCTACAACAATATTTCAGTTAAGCCTAAAGTATCTGTCACAGCCGTTAAGTCTGATATAGATGCCGCTATCAATCGGCGCGCGCAAAGTGATATCCAAAATATTAAGGTCTTAGTCAGCGGAAGCGACGTAACCTTAACGGGTAAAGTCCACGACTGGTCTGAGAAGAATTTAGTAGTCGACGCTGCTTGGGGTGTTCCTGGCGTCAGAAATGTTGTCGATCAGATGTCTTTTGCCTAACAAGTGAAAAATAGAAGGTTTAAATTATAAATTTAAACCTTCTGAAGATAATCTAGCTCACTAATCTTAGCTTCAACTTAACCACTTCCACACTTTGGGAGAGTAATTATTTACTGGCAAAATGGGATTCTCTGGCTCGCCTACCATCATCGCCGCCAAAACTGTCAACTCCTCTGGCATATTTAATTCGCTCTTAATCATGGATAAGTTCAATACTTTTAATAGGGATCCGTCCAATGAAATGCCAAAACCTAAAGCGCTCCCAGTCAATAGCATGTTTTCCACGGCAAGCCAACAATGATCAAGAGAAAATGGCATCGCTAAATTAGCGCAAACCAGAATGAGTGATCCTGCACCACCACTATTAAGCGAGGCATCTTGAGCAACGATCTTTTGTGTAGCACTGTTATATTTACCATCCAATATATTTAGTAAAGCACTGTATTCTCTAAGATATCGCACATAATCCTCATCCTGTATCACGACAAATGACCATCGATCAGCTTCATTTTTTAGAGAAACTCTCATACCAGACTCAAGCAAGGTTTCTATTGATGATCTGCTTACTGGATGATTTGAGAAATGGTAATTATTTCGTCGATTTACAATTGCCTGCATCACTGGACCGCCATAGTTAAACTCACTTAACATAGCCAGCATCCCTATAGGTATTGATATGAAGTAAAGCGTAGAGGGGGCAATAGCGCAAGATCCCAGTCAATAATGGGATAACACCCACCCACCCCCAAAAGTCAATCCAATGCATATCTGCTAAACCCATCAAATCAATACCAACGAGGATTCTTAATAGTCGATCAAGATGACCTACGTTATATCTCTGAGCATGCATCTTTGATAGACTCATGCTGCTTTTCCTTTCCAATTAAAGGACGCTTTAAGTGACTTTCCCTCTCGAATTTCGATAGTCTTTTTCTGAGTAACGCCTTGATATGTAGCAATTAACTGATACTTTCCAGGAGCTAGCTTTGCTAAGAACAGAGGTCCATTGCAGGTCTCTTCAAAAATAGTATTTCCTGATTTATTAATAATGGTGAGTGTCGCCCCAGAAACCCATAAATCTGATTTACCAACATGCTCTGAAAATTCAATATTGAGAGGCCACTTCTTAGCCTCTTCGCGCATAGCCTTAGATTCGTCCTCCCCCACCCCGCCCATCATGCATGAGAGATTGCTGCGACTCTCAATTTCAGGTAATTGAGCATAGCAATAGTGCATACCAAAAATTAAAGCTAGTGATGTAAAAAAGGATTTAATAATAAATTGATTCATTTTTTTCTCCATCTATAGATAGTTGATCGTGTGAGACGGGTTCTCTCATGTTTAATTTATAAGATGAACTTAAATCTTAATCTTGATAAAAATCAAAAAAAATATGTTCAGACTGATTACATTGATTTCAAGAGCTAACACACCGATAGGGGATCTTATGAATAAGAAGGTATCTAGTAGCTATTCCAAAGAATCAAATAATTGCAAAGATATGGATCCCAAATTATGGGATCGCCTTATTTGGCAAGAGGCTATGGATAGAGCCATTAAGAAAAATCGCGATAAACGAACCCAAAAACATGTTGTCAATTAGGAGTGCAATACAACATGAGAGATGATATTGAAATTCAGGCTGATGTCCTTGCTGAAATTCGTTGGGATCCCAAAATCAAGGCTTCCCATATTGGGGTGGAGGTAGCCGAAGGTGTTGTTACGCTTTCAGGATACGTCGAAAGTTACTCTGAAAAAATCAATGCTGAAAAAGCGGCAAAGCGTGTACGGGGTGTTCGAGCAATTGCTCAAGAAATTAAAGTTTTATTGCCGGGATCGTCTACGCGGAGTGATACTGAAATTGCTCGCCAAATGCAAAGCATTATCGCTTGGAGCAGTATTGATCCTCATGAACAAATTCATGTCAAAGTAGAACAAGGCTTTATAACCTTGAGTGGAAAAGTGGAAGCCTTTCATCAGAAAGATTTGGCTCAAAGCTACGCCTCTAATATGCTAGGGGTAACGGGCGTATGTAATTTAATTGAAGTTGAGCCAAAATTGAGTGGTCCAATCATCAAGCAAGATATTCAAAATGCCCTCGCACGTCAGGCTATTGATCAAGCGCAGAAATTAGATATTACGATCGATCAAAATATCGTGACCATTGCTGGAAAAGTCAAAAGTTGGTCGGAAAGAAACTCGGCAATTAATGCAGCTTGGTCAATCCCCACAGTCAAAAATGTGATTGACCATCTTCAGGTGGGCTACTAGCTAATATAGTATGTGTCTCAATTTTATTCCCACTCAAAATCGTATATGGGTAGAAAAGCAATTTTCAGTCTCTCTACCTAAGAAATTTCGCGAAGAAATATACCCTAGCTACTACTGCCCTATTATCCGCGCCGCATTTGATTCTGGCCAATATAAATGCAGTCTAGCCCATTTTGGTCTTATACCGTCATGGGCTAAGGGGGCTAAGGCGAATAGACACACTTACAACGTGAAAAGCGAGTCAATGACGGCAAATCATACACTTGATTTTCATAGAGAAACTTATAACGCTCGAAGTGAAACTGTTAGCTCAAAACCCAGTTTTCGAGTTGCATGGAGCCACAGGCATTTTGCACTAGTAATTGTTGATAGCTTTATGCAACCTAACTACGAAACTGGCTCTGCAGTTCGCTGGAGAGTCCATAAAAAAGATGGTAGCCCCTTTGCATTAGCCTGTCTTTGGGAAAGATGGACTGATGTTGCAATGGGTGAAGACATTATTTCGTTTTGCATCTTGACTAGAGATGCGAGCATCCATCCCTTATTACGTCGCTTTCATAAGCCCGGGGATGCAAAAAGAATGCCCATTATTATTCCTGATCTACATCTACATTCATGGCTTGAAGCTAGCATCAAAAAGGCTAGTGAGATTATCTCCCTAGATCCGCCTATCGATCTTATTGCGGAGCCATTTCAGCGGGAACTAAAAGTTGAAAAAATCAGAGATGTTGATTCCACCATCAGCTAAATATTTAATTGATTCTGATCAATTTTTAACTACAGAAATTTTGACATTCCTCAAAATTGAAATTTAAAGAGTGCTTATATTTTTCATCAGAAGCAAAATTGGTAATCAAAGACTTGGAAAGCAATTTAAAGACATAGAGGAAGAAAATGAAAACAGATATTCAAATTCAACAGGATGTAATGGCTGAACTCAAGTGGGAGCCAAAAGTTAATGCTGCACACATAGGGGTGGAAGTAAAAAATGGCGTGGTGACACTATCAGGCCATGTTGATAGTTTTGCTGAAAAGTGGAATGCTGAAGAGGCTGCAAAACGCGTTGCGGGAGTCAAAGTGATCGCCGTTGAATTAGATGTCGTATTACCAGGCTCAAGTAAGAAAAGTGACACTGAGATTGCTAAGGCAGCAATGGATGCCCTCAAGTGGAATGTTTACAAACTAGCCGATTCCGTCTCAATCAAAGTTGAGGATGGCTACATTACCTTGACAGGTCAAGTCCCTTGGAATTTTGAGCGAATTTCTGCTGAAAACTCTGTTCGATATTTAACTGGTGTTAGGGGGGTATATAACTTTATCAGTCTAAAACCAGCAATTTCAGTAACGACTGTGAAGATCGACATCGAAAAAGCCTTAAAACGTCGTGCACACGATGAAGCTCAGGAGATTACAGTCAACGTTCATGGTGACGAAGTTACCTTAGGTGGAAAAATCCATGATTGGAAAGAAAAATCACTCGCTATTGATGCTGTTTGGGCTATCCCAGGCGTTAAAAAAGTGATCGACAACACTTCTTTTGCCTAAGGAATTTCAAGATGAAAATATTCAATGATGTGGTGGGGGTTAACCCCATCACCATCATGGAAGCAATTTATTCAAGAATTTCAGTGCGCGACTTCACTGATGAGATCGTAGATTCAGAATTGCTCACAACGTTATTTAATGCCGCAGTACAAGCACCTACGGCCATGCATGAAGAACCCTGTGTCTTTTCTGTAATTCAAGATTCGGGATTACTCCATCGGATTTCGCAAGATGCTAAGCAGCACATTCTTTCAAAAAAAACTGAGCAGAACTTATTTTCAAGGCACGCATTGGAACTCGTTCGGAATCCTGAATTTAATATATTTTATAATTCCACCACCTTAGCCTTAATTTGCAGTAAGTTGCAAGGTCAATTTGTTCAAGCGGATTGCTGGCTCGCTGCGCAAAATCTCATGCTAGCAGCCTATGCACATGGGTTGGGAAGTTGTGTGATTGGGTTTGCCGTTGAGATTATCAATACACCACAATGGAAGCGCGAGTTAAGCATCCCAGAAGAAGTTGAGATTATCGCCCCCGTTATCTTAGGCAAGCCAACTCATATTGGCCCTCAAGTACCTCGCAAACCAGTGGAAATTCTCTCTTGGAAATCTCTTCCTTTGGAGAATGGCACCCCCTAGCAATATGGATGGGGCAATACAGTGATGTTAAATATCAGCCGATATTGCCCCGAATCAATCTTAGATTTAACACGTTATCAATCTCAATGCACCATTACAGCGACTTACTAACGCCTTTAGATCGTTTTGAGTATTTATGAAGTGGCCCTTGCGGTATTAAATCCGTCATTCTTCCAAAGATACCGCCACCAGCAATACTGCTCTCTAAGTTATGAACATAGTTTTTAAGTAACACATGCATTTGATCTGCGCCTTCTAGGGCAACATTAATCGCAGACTGATAGGGTTTGATAAGTACATCCATACCATCTGGAGCATTTTGGCAGGCCAACTTAAAGAATTCATTTACACCCCCCTTCGTATGTTCATAAATCTCCTCATTTGCCTCTGAATAATCCTCCAAGTAACGCTCAATCGTACTGACAACAGATTTCTGATACTCTTGCCATCCCTCAATAAAAGGGGCGCCCCCATCCCCCTTTATCACATTCCAAGCCTCTTCAGGACTATTTGCCGTCATGAGATTGGCTGCCGCTAATTGCATATTTTTGGCCACATGGTTTGCTAGAGAGGCATGTACTTGCGTAAGCTTTTTAGCCCCCTCAACCGTCATTTCACTTAACGCCTTAGAGCTCTTCATGTTAGAGCTTTGAATTTTTTCTAACTTTTCATTTAATTGATTTATTCCCATTATTCCCTCCTGTTATTGAGGGTTAATCGTATCTTCGAGGTAAAACAAATTTTTGATATAAGTCAATTAATTCTTTTCACGCATCAATAGCATGGAAAACTGGGATGACTTATTCGTTACAGCAGATGAGATATGAGATATGGAAACTAAATTAGCCGCAATCCGAAAAATTGGTGGTGTCACTTGCAGTACGCCTGATGACATAGTCCTCGGCTTAGAAAGTCTCAAAGATGAAGGCGATGATTTATTTATTCAAAGCTTAAATAATGCAATTTTAGAAGATGATATGGATATCATTTGTGGCCACATAGATTGGTTTAGAAGAAAGTTGGGGAAATCTTGCATGGACTTTGATGGACGGACATTAGTTGCTAGTTTTTACTCTCAATACTTTAAACAACATACCAAAGATGGTGAGATTAGTTCAGCCGACTTCATTAGCGATGCCCTTGAGCATTTTTCATAAATATTAAAAATACATTCCCTTAAATATTTAGTGAGTCTTGCCCTATTTCTGATTTTTGTCAATAAATAACCTACTTAGATCTGTACGATTAATCCATATATATTTCTAGCAACTGTAGCGATACCAATTGCACTAACTTCCTCTTTTGACTATTTTTTATTTAGATGAGAAAAACAATTGAAATAAAGGATCATTTTTCCCAATCCTTAAGAAAATGTTTGCATGCGCGCTATGGAAAAGTCCCAACAGCGTCTGCCCTTGCAAGAGATTTTAATCTTCGCGCACATGGTATTGAACCCATCACACAGGAAAGCGCGAGAAGATGGATGCGAGGAGTATCGATACCAGAGGAAGATAGGCTAAGAATTTTGGTCGAATGGTTGCAACTGGATTTTAATGAGGTTCTATGCTCGAGTAATAATGGGAGCCCTCACTTATGCGAGGACAATAAGAAGAGTGGCGATGGATTATCTGAACCTGATGAATTATTGCTTAAGCTTGTATTTAACTTAACTACCGATCAGAAGAAAATTGTTCTAGAATTAATTAGACTCATTAAGCATTAATATTGATTACAGGCCAGCAGGCTGGATGACTTTATCTCAATACTCCTTAAACGCATAAGCTAAGCGATCGAAAATAGGCTTCATTAAATATTGAAAAAATGTCCGCTCACCTGTCTTAATAATGACATCTGCAGGCATGCCAGCAACTACCTGAAAGCTACCCAATCTTGCTAGCTGGTCTTTCCCTACGCTAACCCTTGCCAAGTAATAACCCTCAGGATTGATCTTATCTTCACGATTCTGAAATCGATCTGCTGAAACCCATTGAAGCTTTCCCACCACGACTGGGGTTACACCTGTCTGCATTGCGGTAAACCTTACTTGAGCAGGCTTACCTGGATAAATCTTATCAATTAAATTAGGCCGAATTTGCGCATCAATAACTAATTCATCATTAATAGGTGCAATCTCCATCAACTTTGAGCCCGCAACCACCACAGCCCCCTTATTTGTAACCGTAAGGCCCATCACGCTGCCATCGACAGGGGACTTGATAATAGTGCGCTCATATTCCTTATCAGCAGCATTAATTTTGTCAATCAGTCCCGCCCTCTGCGCTCTTGATTCAAGTAGCTTACGCTCTTTATCTAAATATTGATTGCGAGAATAATATCCTTCACTAACCAATCCTCTTAATCCCGGCATGACTTTTTCAAGCATTGCGATCTGGGCATTTACAGCATCTAATTCAGATTTAGCTTGTGATAGTGCCGACTTCGCAGCACTATCCTCCAGTTGTATCAAGTCATCCCCCTCCTTTACCTTATCACCCTCTTTCACTAAAACGATATCAACCACTCCACCCAATGAGTGCTGAATAGCCTTACGATGGCCATCTACCGATACGATCCCAGAAGATGGTGTACCTGAGTCCAGAGGAACAAATAGACTCCATATTACAAATCCAAAAATCATTACTAAAATGACGTAAGCACCCCTTTTAATTGATCTGTTTTCCATATCAATCCCCATCCTTTTTCTTCATCGTCACATTAAGAATTTGCCCATCCTGTACAAGCATTGCTCGATCAGTTACCTTCAGTAATTTTGGTTGATGGGTAATCAATATCACCGTGCTACCCGTACTTTTTAGCTTACGAACCACTTCGATAAGAGCACTCTCTCCAGTTTCATCTAGACTTGAATCTGGTTCATCTAGCACCACTAGGACTGGGTTTCCATAAATTGCCCGGGCTAAAGCAATGAGTTGCCTTTGACCGCCCGATAAGTTGACTCCAGCCTCACCAATTTGAGTCTCATAACCTTCTGAAAATTTGAGAATGGTTGAATGTATTCCTACTGATGTCGCAGCTTCAATACACTTAGCTGAATCCACCTCCCCAAATCGGCAGATATTCTCAGCTACTGTCCCATTAAACAATTCAATATCCTGAGGCAAATAACCCAACGCGGGCCCAATTAAGGCCCTATCCCAGCGTGTAATATCCAAACCATTTAGCCGAATTGTCCCAAGGCTTGAAGGCCAAATACCCAATAAAGCTCGTCCCAAGGTAGATTTACCCGATGCAGATGGCCCAATGACGCCAATCACTTCGCCAGCCTCTATTCGAAAGTTAACCCCCTTAAGAACCGGACCTTTGCGATTGGGTGGAGCGATATAAGCATTTTCAACCACTATCTCACCCTTGATCTGGGGCATTGTTTGACCAGCTACCCTCACTGGGAACTCATTTAATAGGCCTTTTAATCTCAGAAAACTAGTTTGCGTTAAAAGGAAAGATTTCCAATGCGCCAACATCGACTCTAACGGAGACAGCGCTCTTGTCGTCAAGATCGTAGCAGCGATCATTGATCCGCCTGATAACTCGCCATTGACAACCAAATAAGCGCCCAATCCCAAAACACTCGACTGCAATACCAGTCTTAGCACCCTAGTCGCCCCAGTAATCAAGGCGACTCTATCAAATGCGAGTAACTGCTGATCTACGGAGTGATGATGCATTGCATGCCAGCGTTTACTTAAAGTAGGAAGCATCCCCATCGCGGTGATGACATCAGTATTTTTTAACTGCGTTGATGCCATCCCATTGGATGCCGCAGATAAACGCTGACCGCTCGTAGTTAACTCTCGCGCAGTACGTTCTGCAGTAACTGTCAGTATCGCAAGAAGAATTGCCCCAAATAGAGCTAGCCAACCCAAATAGGGGTGCAATAAAAAAATTACCACGATAAAGATTGGCATCCATGGAGCATCAATTAGAGAAAACAAGCCGGGGCCTGAAAAAAACTGTCGTATTTGATTTAGATCCCATAAAGCCTGTCCAGGCTGACTATCGGGAGCCCTACACTGCTGCGCAAATGCGGCCTGGAAAACTCGGATTGATAAATCAGCATCAATCTGATTTCCAATATCTGCCATGATCTTGCTTCGATAATGCTCTAACATTCCCAAAATGACAAATAAGCCAAATACCAAAAGTGTTAATCCAACTAAGGTGGGGATGCTCTGACCATTTAATACTCGGTCATAGATTTGTAGCATATAAATCGCCGGCGTTAGATACAGTAAATTGATCACACCTGAAAAGAGAATGACCGCCATAAACGCATTACGATTTTTATAGACTGTATCTGCAATCTCCCCAGAAGGAAAATTCCTTCTGAAAGAGATTGGCAGAATCCCAGGAACTGAGGAAAGTTCTGCGCTTGCCACTATTACACCAACTCGAGGTTATTATTTACTTCAAGTAAATTCTTAACTCCTGTAATAGCTGCAGCTCCAGCGGCAAACTCATTAATACCATCATTATTGATATCAACCGCCTGATTACTCAAGGCCTCACTAACCCACTCTTTGACCTGTGATTCAGTAAAACGATAGGTAACATCTTCATCCCGAATATTGAGAATGGATGCCACTGCCTCGCGAGCAAGGGCAGCTTCACTACCTCCAGTTAATGCAAGGGCCTGATCAAAGGTAATATCATTCACAGTAACGAACTTATTAGGCTTTGCTCCGGAGCTAACTTGCCATTTCAGAGTGCTTTGCTGTGAGCCAAAGAAGAAGTTCTCAAAACTAGTCGTGGTTCCAAGTCCATCCCAATCAGAGGGATGTGTTTTCCAATAACCATGAGACAAGCCTTCAAAATTTACCTGCACCCCAACTGTTTCAGAAGCTTGCTCCTCTCCGGTCTGGTTACTATCAGCATAAGCTGTATTGTTTATGCTGTATGGAGTACTTGAAGCCCTAGCGGCATTGATATCTGCCTCAGTAACAACATACTTACCAGTCCATACCCAAGTTTCATTAAGATCTAAAGCACTATTGTTGTTGGTATCGCCATCGATAATGCCATCTTTATTAGCATCATTTGTGAGCGTACTAACAAGCATGGCATCAGTCACAGTTACACCATTCAATGTAATATTGCCCTCATTCTCCACGCTGATTGTGTAGAGAATAATATCGCCGGCCTCATCAACAAAATCAACATTAGCCACCTTAGTGATCGATAAATCTGGGGCTTGTGCAATGGTGGTAGTGGCACTAGCTTGCTCTGGCGCAGTTTGGTCAGTGTCGGCTACGGCGGTATTGACCAAGTCAGTACCTGCATCCATCTCCGCCTGAGTGA
>NZ_LOJJ01000007.1 GCF_001595985.1 Polynucleobacter sinensis | reverse complement strand
GCAAAAGTGGTGTTTTCTAGCTTGGCTTTTAGTAACTGTTCTTGCTCCCATAGTTTTGCCAGTAATTTATTGCGCCGGACAACGATAGGGGGCTGATGAATGGGTTTAGTGGATGTGACTAGATTGAGGGTCTCTAAATCGGGCGTTGTTGTGCTCTTTGTGGTTGCCATGTTTTCTCCATAAATTGATAGGGCAACACAACAATATGGCCCGAAAAGCCATCTGGACAACCGAAAAAGGCTGGTTTTTTAGGCTTTGAACAGGATCGAAATAATTTTCAGGTTTTATCTGTTCGGACTAAATAAATCTATAAAAGTAAGGCAAAGGTTGGCACGCCGAAGGTAATAGTGCTGCGAAACCCGTTCTGATGTGTGACGGTATGCAATTCGGATCTCTTACTATCTGGCCTCATTGCACTACCCAAGACCCTGGCTGTTTTGGATGCTTTAAACGACGCCCTTAAGTGGCAGTACCGTTTGCGATGTTGTATTAGTTGGTAACGTAGCAATACGTGAATGTAGGCATATGTCGAAGAAGTTCGTCTAGGCTGAAAGTGAGTGGGAAAGCCAATGAAATAACCCCATAAGCTGATCTACAGCGGTTCCTGATATAGGCCGTAGATGAGCTGCGTATGACGGCACGTAATAGGTGATAGCAATACCTACCTTTCTTGCAATGCAAGTTGTGTGTATATCAGTTGTTAAAAACCTCAGTGAAAGGTTTGAAGCATGAGTTGAGCCCTTTAACAGGGCTTGGCTTGTACTTCCTAGTGAAAGATCAAAATATTACTTAATAAAAAGAAAGGGAAAGGTGATGAGCGTTAAGCGAAATCACAAGCGAACTTTAGTTCGCTCTATACATAATTAACTAAATCTCACTTACGAGTTTTATTCCTCAATTTCTGAATCTTTCTTCTCGTAGCCTCAAAAGCCATTTGATCATCAGCAATAGCCGCTTGTTGACTATCTGCCCAACGATCAGCGGATTTGTATGCAGTACCTAATTCTCGTTCCATGAGGTAATTGGTGAGATCATTTGCCCATACTTGCTCTGTTTTCTGTTTAATTTCCTCTTCAATCCGATCTATTTGAGGAACGAGAAATCTAGCTAAACGTTCAATCATGTCATGGGCCACATCTACAACAGGAGGTATAAAGTGCAGGGCTGAAATTTCAGCTAATGGCACTCTTGAGGCAGCGGGATTATTAGGATTAAATTCAATGTCTCGATTAAATTTGCGTACACCACGACAAATCACAATAATGAGATCGTCGGGAAGATGCACTTGCTTAGCTGCAAGTAACTCTGGATAGTCGAAATGCCCTAAAGGCCATTGTTCTTGTATATCAAAATACCGAAGTAGTGCAATTCTTGCTCTTTTGAGCTTCTCTTGGTTGTCTGATGTCGCTGACTTACGGGCTAAAGCCAATATACGGGTCTGGGTAGCTGATGTGTACCACTTAATGAAGTCTTTTTTTGCCACTCCAATTTCTAAAGCATAGCGTAGTACAGTCCCATATTCGCTGATTTGTTTGGTAGATTTGTTGGAGAATATAAAGCGTACTAGCAAGCTTTCATCGGGCGTATTACTTTGAATTGGTTCCATTTTGACTTTGTAATAATCTCGCAAAATGTTATAGAACTCGTAGGGTTCGCTATTGCTTTCGATGTATTCATACATTCCATAGCAATCACGTAATGCTTCATATAGCTTGGTTGTTTCGCGTTTAGAAATTTTGTCTAGGCGATTACGAATCGTCTCAGCTTGCTTGATTAAGCGATGGTGTTGCTTATCTCGTTCGGCAATGCGGGCTTGAAAAATATCATGCTCAGAATCACGTTTAATCGGAGTCTGTATTTTAGTTTTTTTAACAGGGACCACTTTAATTGTTTTGACAGGAGTGTTGCGATTTTTAACAGCATTTACTTGGGTTGCGACGCTATTGTGTTTGGCAATTACTGTGCTGCGTCTCTTGATACTCTCTGCTAGCTTTTCTACTTTGGATTTGGCTGCTTCTTGGCGTTCTAGTTCAAGGCGTTTTTGAGCTGCTTGGCTAAGGATTTTTTGCTGCTGTTTTTTGGTGTTTTTAGTGGGCATAAAAAGTATTCCTTAGCGTAATACTTGTAAATCTTAGCAGTAGTGCTTGATATCCAATAAATGCCATAAATTGCCTATAAATCGTGGCAGATCCGCCACAGAAATACCTAAAAATCACTGGTTTTTGTACTCAACACAAAATGTGTGAATTGTGTTGAGTGCTTGTAACCACTTGAAAATCAAGCGGTAATTTTTCAGTAAATTTCGGTTGAAAAACCCATCAATCTGAGTGTATTTGTGGCCAATTTCGGTAGGAATTTGGCAAATCTGACTACAAAATATAAGTACATATAAGGCTTATTTGGAGGGTATATGGCACAAGCAAGAACACTAAATGATGATGAGTTAGAAAAGGCATTGAACTACGCAGCAAGGACTAAAGCAGGGCTGCGTAATCGCGCAATATTGCTGTTAACGCACTTAGCGGGTATGCGCATAGGAGAGGTCGCTAGTGTGCGCTACTGCGACGTTTTAAGCAGCGATAACCAGGTTTTAAGTGAAATCCACTTAGCTGCTAACCAAACCAAGGGCAGCAAAAGTAGGGTGGTTTTATTGTCCGAGCGTATGCAAGGTGAACTTGCCCAATATATTGCCGCTCATCCACCGAAAAACCTTGCTAAGCCTTTATTTCCGACCCAAAGAGCGCAGGGATTTACGCCAAACACCCTAACGCATGTGGTGAATGGCTTATATAGACAGGCTGGACTAAATGGCGCAACCACACACAGTGGGCGACGTGGGTTTTTAACTCGATTGAGCGAAAAGGGTGTATCAGTTAGGGTGATGATGCAGCTAGCTGGCCACAGTCAGATGTCGACTACACAGCGTTACATTGATACCAGGCCTGACGTTCTACGTAATGCTGTGGAGCTATTGTGATTTCGCCAGAATTCGAGCTTTTTCCTTTTTAATCCATGCAGTTTTTTCTAACAGGATTTCATTAAATTCCACCGGATCAAACTTTACAAAGTGTTTGGGCTTGGATTGCGAAGGGAATATCCCGCGAGCAGCATTCTCAGCAATGTAACTAGCGGTTTTGAGTTTACGAGAGGTCATTTGCTCTAATGTACGCATACTATCAAATGCATCTGGGTCTGGGCTTCTACCTTTTCTATTCTTTTTAATCTTGCATTCCTCGCCAATCTGCCACAGCTTCCAGTCAGGTCTTGCGGATCTAATATAGAGAACGCTCATGGCATCTATAACGTTTTGCACGTGCGTATCTTTGGCTGCTAATGAATATTTAGGCTTTGCAGGTTCGGCCGGTGCTTGAATATGCTTATCCAACAAAGCTTTAATCTCTTTTAGTACCTTCTGTCTTGTAGTATCGAGTGGAATAGCTAATAAGATAGCCGGCGGCTTATTTAATTTCAGCCTAGTGGTATCTAGATACCTTGCTACTGCTTCATTGACCTTGGCTTTGTCTGAGTTACCACCCCTGGCAAATTTATAGATGGGCACTGTTGTTGATGGTGCCCCTTGAATTCCAAATAAATCAACGCCACGCTCAACCCACCAAGTCTTAAACAGATACTTTTGTATATCGCCAAAAGCATCGTATATCTCTAGTACCTTTTCAAAATCTGCCGGCAGTCGATCTTGGTCAGCTTTGGATAACTTGCCTTTCTTCGCTCTATAGCGCCTGGCTAATTCATAGCTGGGGCTAAGCGCCAAAAACTCAAACCAAAACCGATAGAGGCGATGCACCTCTACGAATTTCCCATCCCTTTGAAAGTCTGATTTGAGGATAGCTAACGGGTTTTTTGCCATTTTTTGCGATTATTTTGTTGACTAACTTTATTGAAATTATTTCAGTCAATCGAGAAATAGTCAACAAAAGAATATGCTTGATTCATGGTGAAAACAAGCTGTATTTGCCATCGCTGCAGCCGCTTTTTAAGCGCTCTTCTGCGTGACAGTCAGTTCTTTAAAAACCTAGTCTGTAAACAGCCCGTGCCATTTCAAAGCGCACAGCTGCCGTATTGCCAATTTTTTACTTAAACAAGGAGATTTATATGAAATCAATTTTTCAACCAGCAGTAAACGGAAAAACAAAGCGCTCTTATATGGGTGTCAATGTGATTCTGACGTTTGATACACCAGATAGCACAGGTGAGTCGCAGGAATTTTTTGATCTAGCAATTCCTGTGAATTGTCGTGAGTCTGACGCAGTTACATTTTTTGATGAGAAGCTTTTTAAGCGAATCGTCAAAAAGTGCGAGCAATTAAATCGTAAACCAAGCGACCTCATCAAGATTAGCACTTGTGGCCATTGGGATGTTTTTGAAGAAAAAACTAAACAGCCTGCATTGCCTGAATTGGGCCATAGCTGCAAATGGTTCTTCGGCAACGGTCGCACTGATCTTGATGCATGGGAGATGAGCTTGATTCATCGCTATGGATTTGGAACGGATGTCGATATGAGTTGGGTGGCTGATATGCACAATCATCCCGCTCTAAATGGATGTCTGCGAGATGCGCAACAACCTCAACAAGCTTTACCTCATTAATTTAACAATTTACTTAAAGGAACAAAAATGTTTACACAAACTAAAAACCAACCCTGCGCTGTGGCTATGTCAGATCTTGGCATTTCTACGGTAATTTTGACTGACAAGGAAGAGATTGAGCAAATTTTGCATGAATATGAAACAGCTCCGGATCATGTTTGGTGTGATGGACGCGGCAAGCGGTATATGTACTTGATGCTCAAGCAGGTTCTGCAATCTAAGGATAAGCACTTCAACAAGCACCCTGAATTAATTACTCAATCTAATCAAGACTGGGTTGACTTTTGTGATGACTGCATTTTGCTATTCCTGTTGGATGCGCATTTGCATGAGAAGCCGGTGCAGTTAATTCACCCTCAGTGTTATGCCGAGCAAATTCAACATGCGCAGTTTGATGCAACAAGCGGGCAGATGCCAGTGTTGCTTGATGGCATTCCTGTTATGCAGTAATCCGTAGAAAGGGTCAGCACTACACGCTGACCCATATTAATCATTAAACAACAAAAGGAGAATGAAATGATTCACAAAAACTTATACGTTGAACCCCATGAATTTTTGATGGAGCCTACAAAATCTAACGGCATTTGTTTGGTGTTTGAGGAAGGTATGGTCCCAGATGAGTTGCTCATCGAATCTGTTATCAATTGGGCCAAGAGCGCTCGCACACTTGGTTTCTCTGAGGATCCATATGAGGTCGAGTATGACGAAGAGGATTTTGGGGATGGCACTAATGTCTCAATTAAATGGGCGCAAGAAGTTCCAGCAGTTTCTTATGAGGTTATCAACCTAGTAGCAGGTTACCTAGATGCGAAATTCCCGGATTCTGGCTGTAAAGAGATTCAAGTCTGCATTGCTGTAGGTAGCGAGCTTATTACTCATTGATGTTCACGATTAACGCATATTGTAGAAAGGGAAAATTATGAACCGAGTTATCTCAGACTCAAATTTAAATATGTTGATTGTTCCGCTATCGGACCCTGAGACGGAGTCTTTAGAGGACTATCTTGAAGAAAAGGTGGTGGGAAAGAAGTGGGAGGAGGAGTTTGTTTGTGTTGTGGGCGCAAGCCGTTTCAAAGGATTTTCGCTTATTAGTTACGGACGATATGATCAAGCCAAATTTTCCGACCAAGAAAAAGGCGAGTTAGAGAAGAAAATTGCTCTTTATGGTCGGGAATGGTTGAAAGAAAATACTGACTTTCATCCTCTGACACATTAGTTATGCTAATTTAATTTCAGTCTACGAAAACCCAGCCAAACTTAACTGCTTTTCAACATCCCTTAAGGCCAACTCAATGTTGGCCTTTTTACTTGTTACCTTGCATAAATTAGCTGTATATTTGCCTTATGAGAATCTCAAGCAAAAACATGATTGCTTTTCAAGTCCTTTTGGACATTGCTGCCCATACAGCTCAAGGTAGAGCCATTTCTATACCCATTATTTGTAAAAGGCAGGGGCTTTCCCACTCTTATATAGAGGCTGTTATTAGTGGGCTCAAATCGGCAGACTTTATCCGTAGCCATCGCGGTCCGGCAGGAGGCTACTCTCTACTCAAAAACCCCGACCAAATTACCTTATTTGATGTTGCGTCTTTGATGAATGAAAGTAATGATTATCGCGCCGATTTAAGTATGACCTTATGGGCTAGCTTGGATGCATACATGATTGTGCAGATGCAACAAATTACCCTAAGTTCCGCACTAAGCAAATCCCCAATCAAAATTGAGCAAAGCACTAAAGGGATCACTCAAGTCAAGGTTAGTGCACCTAGAGTTGCCCAGCCCAAACCTACTCGAAAAATCACCAAACCCAAACTAGGCCCAAACTCTGTTTTTGCTTTTGGATCTTATTTAAAGACTACTTAGAAGATTTACTTCTTTTACACAGTTTTTTACACAGTCGAATTTATAAGCTACAACCACTTGAATCTGTTGGCAATTTAAGCAGCTACGATTTCTTCTAAGCCGTAGGTCGCAGGTTCGACTCCTGCTGGGCAGGCCACAAATCCCAATAAATTCAAGCATCTACTGTGTCTGGCAAGCTGGGTTATTGCTTTACACAGTTTTTACACAGTTTCATTTATAGGCTATACAATCAAGGTACAGCAAAATAACTGGTAAACAATGCCGCAAAAAGCCCAAACTACCGTCGTTTTACGCGATAAGGAGCTCTACGTAGTGCGTAGAGAGGGTACGGCTAACTGGCAAGTACATTACAAGGCTAAAAGCTTAAAACGCTGGATACGCAAGAGTGCGGGCACTAGTAATCTCAATGACGCTAAAACGATTGCAGAGGATTTTGCAGCTGATACAAGAGCGGCGGAACGTCGGGGCTTCCCGGTAGTTAGTAAGAAGTTCAAGGCTGTTGCAGAGGTCGTTAGTGCCAATCTCAAGGAGCAGGTCAAGCACGGTACTGGCAAAAAGATCTATGCCGACTATTACCGTGCTATTGATCAATATCTCATCCCATTCTTTGGTAATTACAACATTGACTGCATTACGCCTGCCGTGATCAGCGAGTTTGATATCTGGCGATACCAACATGTTGGCCGTCGATTAAAGCAAAGTACCCAAAGCACCCATAACCTAGCCATGAACGTGATCTTTGATCATGCCATTGAGGCTGGATATATGACTGAGTTCTTAAGGCCTAAATTTAAGAACACTGGTGAGGCGGGTGAGGCTAGGGGCTTTTTTACACATGATGAACTCATTGCTTTGCAGCAGTTCTTGCAAAAATGGACTACGCAAGGCAGAACGCAGGCTACTCGTGAACTGCGTGAACTGCTCTGTTTATTTGTAGCGTTTGTGGCCAGTACTGGCGTGCGTCCTGGAACAGAGACTAAAGAGCTGCAGTGGCGTCATATTGAATTTATTGAAAAAGATGATTCACGCCTCATTCATATTCATTTGCCACAAGGTAAAACAGGAGCTCGAAAGATTATTGCTCGTCATGAACTTTGGCCTATTCTAGAAAAGCTGCGTCAATTACAACCCGCCTACGACGGCTTGTCCTTAGATGAACTGATTGCCAGCAAGAAAAAGGATTATGTTTTTAGGATGCGTAGCGGTGAGCGGCCCTACAGTTTCGTTAATGCTTTTGGTGATGGCATTCGAGAGGCTGGCATGCTTACCAATGGCAAAGACAGTCAAGAGCGAAGTCTATATAGCCTGCGTCACTACTATGCAACCCAGCGCCTGATGGAAGGCTATACCTACGAAGACCTAGAAGTACAGATGGGGACGAGCGCCGAGATGTTGCGTCGTCACTATAGCCATATTGAAGTCTTAATGATTGCTGAGCGTTTAGCTGGCGGTAAAGCTGCTGATCAAGGTGCTGAGATCCAGAAATACATGAACCCAGCCAAAGCCAATATGATGGGCTTAATTGGCTTAACAACTGGCATCTACATCCCGCTGCAAGAGCAAAACCTTGATGCCGCAAAAGAGTTAGAGCAGGCTTTGCTTAAATCAAAGCGTAAAGGTTAAACATGGCTAAAACAAAAATAGCTAAACCATCTCTCGCGACTATGCTGCCCGTAATAGCCTTCTTTGATCAAAAGGCAGAAGCTGCAGTAGCTAAAGCAGCTGATCGCATGGCAGATCTGAAATTCTTTGAACAAGTTTTAGCAAGACTAAAGAGTGGTGAAGATTTAAGTTCTGCGATGACCCATTTTAAAAAGGTTGATACTAAGGCGGCAATTGAGACTGTTAAATCATTAATTGCTAAATGTAAGAGTGACTTACAGGCTGGCTATTGGGAGATTAAGAGCAAGAAGATCCAAACAAAAGTGAAATCAGTTCTCATCGAAGGTGAATTAGTGCCTCGCTATACGGTTGAATACACCATTGCAGTAAGCGGTGGTGAGGTAAACATTAAGGTTGAAACCGCTGGAGTGACTGCTGAAATTTATACGAACACCAAAAAGTGTAAGGGTATTACTGAGGGTGTGGCATTAGATAGAGTGATGCAAGAGCTTGTACTGTCGGGAATGCGCTAGGAAACTCTCGCGACCAACGGATTAAAAGGAAATTGTTCCACATAAACCACTAATAAATTCAATGAGTTACAAGCATCAAAAAGCGGTGTGCAATAAAGTGTGCAACAGCTTTTTAGTGCAAAGTTCGAATCTGTGGGCCGGATTTCGAACATTTCAATCCTCGATAGGACTGGTTCGACTCCGCTCCGGGCCACCAAGAAAAACCAAAACCACCTGGGGTGATTTTTTGTTTATGGGGATTTAAGGTTTCTAGCGCTATTGGTCTTAGATAGCCCACCTAATTATTTTGTTTTACTACATACTTTTAATAGTTGTATAGCTAACTAAATTATGGTACATTATTTACATGTTTGAACAATGCCTCTATTTCAATACCACCTCATTGGCTCGCAAGTTAGAGCGGGAGTGGACCTTGGCGTTTAAGCCGTTTGGTTTGACGCCATCACAAGCATTCATGCTGAGAGTGATATTAGAAAAGCCGCAGTCCTATCAAAATGCTTTGGCAAAGGAAATGAATATCACTAAACCCACCGCTTCTAGAGGGTTAGATGGACTTGAGAAGCTGGGGTTAATTGAAAGAAGGCCATCTCCTGACGATGCTCGTGAGATTGAAGTTCATCCCACAAGAAAGGCAAAAGCCATGAAAGATGGTTTGAATGCGGCCAGCAGTGAAGTTACCAAGAAGTTTAAGAAGCTCTTGGGCTCAGATGAGTTTTTAGATGTCGTAGGTAAGTTAAGGGGAATCAGTGAGATTTTGTAGTGCCCCATTTTTTTGGATTAATAGTTGTATAGCTAACTAATTAGGAGAAACAAATGCCAATATTGAATGTAAAGATAAGCGGAACAAAGAGTGCTGAAACTACTAAGCAGATTACCGATTTGCTCTTAGACATAACAACACGAATCTTAAAAAAGAAGCGAGAAGTTACTGCTATTGCGATTGACTATATAGACAAAGATTGCTGGATGGTTGGAGGCAAGTTATTAAGTGAGCAGTATAAAAATAGCTTTTATTTTGATATCAAGGTAACAGATGAAACCAACACTAAGGATGAAAAAGCCCAATACATCAAAGAGGCCTTTGCGGGATTTGAAAAAATACTGGGGAATTTACATGAGGAAAGCTATGTGTATGTGGCTGATGTGAGAGCTACTGCTTATGGTTATGGTGGAAAAACTCAGGAATATCGCTTTCACCATTGAGGGTCACGCCTCTATCCATCAGCCCTCGATAGATAGAGGATCGATTATTGTCTGTTCAAAATGGAACAAGCTTGTTCGGCGTCTAGTTACGGGACGCTGAGGGTAGGGGTATTATCGGAGCGGTAATAGATTGCGCTAATAATTTCTCTAGTTGAATCAAATGGCTAGAGCGGTAATTTTTTAGGCGTGTATTGAAGTGTCGTTTTAAACGACAAATATTTTTTTGATGCTTTAAGGGTGATATATCGGGCGTGTTGCTGGGTATTAGTAGGTTAATTAAACCCAGCGGGAGCCGAAAAGCTAATGCTTGCTTTGGCAAAACGTAACATCTCTCCAATCAGGGGGCGAGTATCATCCCTTCGCCACTCGAAAGTGTATAGGTTCGGTTCTATGGGTGGCCATTCTCGTAATACTTTTAGGACTTGCTTCTTTTCTAATTCGAGCGCCCATGCTTCAGGAAAATATCCAAAGCCAGTGTTGCCTGCTATTAGCCCAGCAATCCCACCCCAGCTATTACAAAACATTCGCTCATTTGGGATGAGCTTGTTTGCCAAAAGCCACTTGTCTAGAGCTCGATTTGCACCAGACAATGCGGGTAAAGTTATTAATCTTTTAGCCTTGAAGTATTCGCTTGAGGTTAGTCTGCTGCTGTCTTTGTCGGTGAATGGGCAAACCCAAACAAATTGCATATAACCAATCGGGTCGGAAACTAGGGTCGATTTTGAGGAAGGTCCAGCAACCACAATAAAATCCAACTCGCCTCTTTCAACTTGAAGCTCAAGGGCGCCTCCTACATTAGCTTGTACCTCCATTTGTAGCGCAGGGTGTTTGGCTTGTACATTATTAACGAAGGTTGGCATCCAGGTCATAGCAGAAAGTTCACCCATGCCAAATTTGCAGACCCCAGATAAGCCAATATTTTCTGAGTTTAAGGCTCTTAGCTTCTCAGCTTCTTCTAGTAATTTATGTGCGCCAGGCAGCAGGGCAACCCCATCGTCAGTTAGGGTGGCTTTATGACCGCTTCGATCAAAAAGTTTTTTATTTAAAGAAGTTTCAAGCTCAGAAATTCTCTTGGAAAGAGAAGAGGGTGATAGGTGTACTCGTTGAGCGGCTACGTCAAAGTTTATGCACGTTGCTGCCCAGTAGAAGGCTTCAAGCTGTTTTAATGTCATTATCATCTCCATCTAAAAAAGCGATGAAACATCATCTAATAATATCACTTTATTAAAAGAAGAACTGCGGTCATGATCTCGGAAAATCCTTTTTAAGTGGAGAGAGACATGAGTAAATCAGTGGTAGCTAAGGTGTTTGGCGTAATGTTCGCTTTGAGCACATTCTTCTCTGGCGCGGGCTATGCTGCCCCATACCCTGAGAGGCCAATTAATTTAATCGTGGCATTTGCTCCAGGCGGTGGCACGGACTTGGTTGCTCGTTTAATTGCCCCTTATATTGAGAAATATTTAGGCAATGGTGCACGTATTGTTGTCATGAATAAGCCAGGCGCTGGAGGTGGAATCGCATTTGCTGAAGTGGCTCGATCTGCTCCTGATGGCTATACGCTTGGAATGGTTAATACACCACACATTCTTACAATTCCCATTGAGCGCAAATCTACATTCTCATGGGAAAGTTTTGAGTTCTTAGGTAATTTGGTTGATGACCCAGATACATTTGCAGTTTTAGATTCCAGTCCGTTTAGAACGCTTAAAGATCTGACTGATTACGCTAGAGCAAATCCAGATAAGGTGACCGTTGGAACAACTGGTACGGGATCAGATGATCATTTGGCTATGCTGATGTTTGAGAAAGCTACGGGTACAAAATTGAGTCACGTACCTTATAAAGGATCTTCAGAGGTAAGGTCAGCAATCATTGGTGAGCAAGTAGCGGTAGCGGCGATTAATGTTGGCGAGGTATTGCAATACGTTAAAAGTGGCACCCCTTTGAGAATGTTAGGTCAAATGGGCGCTAAACGCTCTAACCTTGCTCCCAACGTGCCAACCTTTAAAGAGCAGGGCATTAAGGCAGAAATGACTGCATTGAGGGGGCTTGCATCTCCGAAGGGTTTGCCATCTGATGTAAAGGCAAAATTAGTTAAAGCGATTGCTCAGGCGGCAAACGATCCAGAATATCAAAAGAGGGCGGCTGATATTTTCGCTCCGACCCGTTACATGGCTCCTGAAGCCTATACAGCGGAAGTGAAAGAGACTGATGCAGAAATTAAGGCGCTATGGAAAACCATGCCCTGGGGTCAGCAATAACTACTTAGGTTGAGTTAATGTACATTTTCCTAAAAAACCGCCTCAAGCAGGTTCTTTATCTCGATGATTTTGAGGTGGAGGCAAAAAAGATATTGCCCCGCCCAATATTTGGCTATATCTCAAACTCTGCTGAGACTGGCCAATCGCATAGAAATAATTTGAGCTCATTCGAGGATTACGTTTTTTTACCGACAACGCTAAAGGATGTTTCAAAGCGTACGGCCGCAACCGAGCTATTTGGCCATACTTATGCGGCGCCGTTTGGCATATCTCCGATGGGAGTAAGTGCTTTATCCACTTACAGAGGCGACATTGTTTTGGCTTCTGGCGCGGCGAAAGAAAACATCCCGATGATCATCAGTGGAACATCGTTAATACGATTTGAAGATATCGTTAAGGTAAATCCGCTGGCTTGGTTTCAGGCTTACTTACCAGGGGATGATGAAAATATTGATGCATTAATTGAGCGTGTCAAAAAAGCTAATATAAAAACAATTGTATTGACGGCGGATACAAGCGTATTGGGTAGCCGTGAAAATCATGTTAAGTCGGGGTTTAGCACCCCATTGCGCCCCAGTTTTAAATTGCTATGGGATGGTATTACCCATCCAAGATGGGCTGTTGGCACTTTTCTTAAAACGATTGCATTTCATGGAATGCCACATTTTGAAAATAGTTTTGCTCACCGTGGCGCACCAATTCTCTCAAAAACAGTGGATCGAGATTTTACTTACAGAGATCATTTAAATTGGGCTCATGTTGAAAGAATCCGGAAATCATGGAATGGCAACTTCGTCATCAAGGGTATTTTGAATGTTGAAGATGCCAAACGAGCCGTTGAGTTGGGTGTTGACGGAATCATCGTTTCCAATCATGGGGGTCGTCAGCTAGATGGTGCTGTATCTCCGCTACAGGTACTGGCAGATATTGTTGTCGCATGTCCAAGTATTCCAGTAATGATGGATAGCGGTATAAGAAGGGGTAGCGATATTCTTAAGGCACTTTCAGTGGGTGCAAAGTTTGTATTTATTGGGCGCCCCTTTGGCTTTGCTTCAGCGGTAGGTGGTGAAGCGGGAGTTCAACATGCATCTAAAATTTTAAAAACTGAAATATCAAGAAATATGGCTTTGCTCGGAGTTAACTCTTTGGGTGAAGTGAAGGTTGGAAGGAATGTGCTTAAAAAAGCATAGTCTTTGTGGTCATTTAATTAACTAAAACACTTAAGAAATTATGAGCGATAGAATCCGTGGCGTATTAGCCCCTGTATTAACCCCATTCAATAAACATTACGAGCCGGATACCAAGAGCTTTATTAATCACTGCCGTTGGTTGGTCGATAGCAAAGCAGGGTTGGCAATATTTGGTACCAACTCTGAAGCGGCCTCTTTATCGGTAACCGAACGTTTGAATCTTACCGATGCCATTCTTGAGGCGGGCATTCCAGCCAATAAACTAATGCCAGGCACCGGCGCTTGCTCAATTACCGATGCAATTGCTCTAACGAGTCATGCAGTTAAAAATGGTGCATCTGGAACATTAATGTTGCCCCCGTTCTACTTCAAAGGCGTTTCGGATCATGGCTTATTTAACTACTACTCTGAAATTATTGAGCGTGTAGCTAACGACAAATTACGTATCTATTTGTATCACATCCCCCAAGTAAGTGGCGTGCCAATTACACTCAATCTCATTGAGATGTTGCGTAAAAAGTACCCTAATATTGTTGTTGGTGCTAAAGATTCTTCTGGCGACTGGAGTAATACTGAAGCCATGATTACTAATTTTGGCAAAGATGGTTTCGATGTCTTCCCAGGTAGTGAATCATTTTTGCTTAAAGCATTAAAAATTGGTGGCGCCGGCTGTATTAGTGCAACCGCCAATATGAACCCTGCAGGAATTAACGCCATCTATGAAGGTTGGAACCAAGAGCAAGGTGAGGCATTGCAATCTTATGCTGATGTAATTCGCAAGATCTTCCAGGCGTTACCAATGATTCCAGCGATGAAGCGTTATGTTGCGGAGGTGACGGGCAATCAAGAATGGCGAGTAGTTCGTCCGCCATTGACCGAAATTGACCAGGCAACAGTAACAAAACTGTTATCAGATTTGAGCGATGCCAAGTTCTCAATGCCAAATTATCCAAAATAAGGAGCGATAAATGATCCAAACCTCAGCCCTCTCTTTGGATGATGTAAAAACTATTCTTGAGGCATCCACTGGACATGCTAAAGCCAATGGTTGGAACGTTAGCGTTGCGGTAGTAGATGCTGGCGGCCATATGCTTGGCTTTTATAGAATGGATAAAGCGGCGCCAATCAGTGCTCATGTGTCATTTGAAAAAGCAAAGACAGCAGCCCTTGGCGCTAAAGAAACTAAGCTATTCGAAGAGATGATTAACAACGGCAGAACAGCATTTGTATCGCCAGCACCAGCAATTAGTGGCTTGCTAGAAGGTGGCGTTAATATCGTTAAAGACGGCTATACGATTGGTGCTGTTGGTGTTTCTGGTGTGCAGGCTAGCCAAGATGCGGAAACAGCAAAGGCTGGAATATTGGCCCTAAAGATTTAAAACAACAGAAGTAACTCCAGACTTTATACCGCCTTCGGGCGGTTTTTTTAATCCTCGGAGTGGTAATTGATCGTATTAATCATTTTGCTTGGCAATTCAAATACCCATATCGATTATTAATTCGTGTGTAGCCGACTGAGTATTGAGGATCTAGTGTTTAAGGTCGCCCAAATCCAAATTAGAAGTTAAGCTACAAGCGTCCCATAAAAGGACGCTTATGGCAAACCAGTCTAGATCCAGCGCCCTTCATCCCCACCCATCACGGTCTAATAGAACATCAATTGTCACCAACAGTTCCCACATTTCACCAGCCCCAAAAGAAAAAGCCCCTAGATTTCTCTAGAGGCTTTTGTATAACTGGTGGGTCGGGCGAGATTCGAACTCGCGACCAACGGATTAAAAGTCTGCTTATGTCGATGCGTAATTTTTAAAACTACCATTGAGCGTTACTTAAAGTAACGCTAATTTATTAAATTAAAAGGATCCGTTTTTATCTAGTTCATTAAGCGTCTTGTTTTTAAGATCAATTAACTGTTTTGCAAATTTATCTAGATTGGGATGTCTACCGACCTCAACTTTTAAGCTTAGATTAAGTGCAATTGGATCAGGATGATTGATAGGTGTTAAAGGTACGCCAACAGCGTGCAGTTCTTTTCTGTAGGTTCCCTTGATAATGCAGTAACCATTTTCACGAATTTGTGAAAAAGAAGATTTAATATTTGCGATTACTTTGCTGGTGCCAGGCTCATGTCTATGTTGATAGATACTCATTAGATACTGGAATTTTTTTCTTTCAAGACTGTATAACAATGCATGGCCGATTGCGGTATGTAAAACAGGTCTAGTTGTTCCTATCTCTGGTGTGCTCAACCACTGTTCTTGAGGTCGGAAACTTTCTACGTAGACAGCCTCAAAATTATCAAGAACTGCCATAGACGTTTGTCCCATAGATTTGTCAGTCAGATCTTTCATCCATTTTCTTGCGATATGTCTCTCAGGCATATTTGCAATTACTGGGTAACCCAGTCTAAGAACTCCATAACCAAGCTGGTATTTTCTTTCACTAGCGACTCGGTTAAGTAATCCCAATTCGCAAAGTGTATTGGTCATACGAGCAATTGTTGAAGGTGGTAGACCAAGTAGTTCACTTAACCTTTTATTTCCTATTAATGGTTCTGAAATACTAAAGCATCTAAGCATGTCTATGCCGCTCTTGATTGTAGAGCTGTAGTTTTTGTGGTTTTTAATTGCCATAAGATCGACTTTGATTCCGTATATCGGAATTATATTTGAATGATTAAAGATACTCTTTGAGTATTCAATTTAGGAGATGATATGAGGAAGATAGTTCATTTAATAGTGTTAGCGTTCCTTATTTTAAGCTTGCCCGTTCCCGCTATTGCACAGGAATCATGGCCAACAAAGCCAATAAAAATATTGATTCCTTTTAGTCCAGGAGCCTTAACGGATGTAATTGCAAGAATGTATGGGGTGGAATTAAGTAAAAAATTGGGGATTCCTGTGGTGATTGAGAACATAGCCGGAGCAGGCGGCGTAACAGCCGCAAAGATGCTGAAATCAATGCCTGCTGATGGGTACACGCTTATGTTTGTTTCATCTGGGCATGCAGTTAATCCTGGTTTAAAGAGGGAGCTGCCATTTAATACTCAAAAGGATTTTTCTGGGGTAGCTCTCGTGGCTAGTTCTCCGGCTTTGATAATTGTTAATGCAAATTCCCAATTTAAAACTCTAGGCGATTTAATTGACTTCTCTAAAAAAAATCCTGATAAGTTAAATTATGGTTCAGCCGGTATTGGTTCCGCCACTCACTTAGCCGGCGAATACTTTTTAATGGAAACAAACGTTAAATTGACTCACATACCTTATAAAGGCGTTCAAGAAGCAGTAAGTGAAGTTTATGCGCAGCGTATTGATACGGCCTTTCCCCCTATTGCACTTGCATTGCCTTTTATTAATGATGGCCGTATACGTGCGCTAGCAAATACTGGCTCTAAACGCTCTAACCTATTACCAAACGTACCAACTGTAAGTGAGAGTGGGTATAGGGATTTTGATTATCGCATCTGGTATGGATTTGTTATGCGATCAAATTCACCTAAAAATATCGTAGAAAAATTAGCAAATGAAATTAAGCAGGTCTCAATAAATCCTGAAATTATTTCAAAATTTCAGGCGCAAGGATTGGAGCCTTCAGATTTATACACCGACGCGTTTGATAAGTACATCGGTAATGAGATCGGTAAATTTGGAAAAATTATTAAAGCGGCAGGTATTCAACCAGACTGAAAGGTAAAAATGAAAGAAATTATAGGTGGAAAAATAGTAGTGAACTCTCTAGTTGAAGAGGGGGTGAATACTGTTTTTGGATTGATTGGTTCTGCTGGTATGGAAATTTTTGATGGCTTATATGACGCAAAGCCCATCAATTTTATTGGGGTGCGCGATGAGCGAACAGGAACGCATATGGCTGATGGATATGCTAGAGCTTCTGGAAAGGCGGGCGTTTTTATCGCAGGCCAAAATGGCCCTGGAGTGACAAATTTAGTTACTGGTTTAGCTCAAGCAAAGGCTGCGCTGTCACCAGTTGTAGCAATAGCTGGATCTCTATCTTCAGCCCATCAGTATCGTGACGCATTTCAAGAAGTCGATCAGACATCACTACTATCAACAGTGACTAAAAGATCAGTTTTAGTCCCTAGCACCGATAGAATTTCCGAGCTTATGAGGGATGGGTTTCGGACCGCTACCACTCCAAAGCAAGGGCCTGTTGCTATCAATATTCCTCGAGATGTTTTATCTAAGAGTGTTGAGCAGGTTGGAGAGTACCGTCCAAAAGGGAGAGAATTTGATTATATTTGCGCCGCTTCAGCGGCTTCAGTCGATCATGCCAGAAAAATTATTGCAAATGCAAAATCACCATTGATTTTAGTTGGTGGGGGAGTTAAAAATGGTCGCCAATCAAAGCTTGTTGAAAAACTAGCAACTCTTTTATATGCTCCAGTTGCGATGTCCCCGGGCCATGGTGATGCAGTATCTTGCGATTTTGATTTATATGCTGGACAAGTGGGTCCGCGCGGTAATACAGTTGCTTCTAATTTAATGAAAACTGCGGATGTAATTTTAGCGATTGGGACTCGTATTGGATTTAATACTACTTTCTATAGCTACGACAATATAAATTCAAGTGCCAAGATTATTCAGGTTGAATTAGACCCGCTAGCAATTGGTAGATTTTTTCCTGTAGAGCTTGGAATTTATGCTGATTCAGGAGAATTCATATCCTCATTAATTGATTCTTTATCTGGATATGACCCATCTAGTGCTGTTAAATCATGGACGAATGATTTTTTAGCCAAGCGAAAACAATTCCTTGCGGATCGAGAAGGGTATGAATCTTCAAGTTTATTAATTCAGCCGGCACAGTTATATCGCTCAATAAGGCACTTGGCTCCAAAAGATGCTGCCTACACAATGGATGCGGGAACATTATGTTTACAAGCAACGGATAATCTGAACTACGCTCAGCCACCAAGTTTATTTACACCATTAGATTTTGGTTTGGTTGGGTTCTCATACGCATGTGGCTTAGGAGTGAAACTAGCTTGTCCAGAAAGAACAGTTATAAGCCTTATGGGTGATGGTGGATTTGGTATGACATCTAGTGAACTTGGCACAGCGGCACAATATCAAATTAAATCGATTTGTATTGTGATGAATAATGGTTGCTGGGGAGCTGAAAAGGCTTATCAAAAGGACTTTTTTGGTAAGCGCTATATGGGGGCAGATGTACCAAATCCACCATACGATAAATTAGCAGAGCTATGGGGCGTCAAAGGATATAGAGCCTCAAGCATTAAAGAATTCGAGGATGTATTTGCTGCTGCCTTATCTGCAGATGCTCCTGCAGTTATAGATGTTTCGGTTGATCCTGATGCACTATTTAGTTTTAGAAGAGATTCATTTGCGCACCGGGCAAAATAATGACTGAAAATGAATTTGATTTCATTGTTATTGGAGCGGGTTCAGCTGGATCGGTGGTTGCATCACGATTAAGTGAGAATGGTCGCTTTAGTGTTCTTTTAATTGAAGGTGGCGGTTCCGATCGGAATATTTGGATACATGTACCGCTTGGGGTGGGTAAGTTACTTACGAATAAACAGTATGCTTGGCCATTTCAAACGCAGCCTCAAGAATATATGAAGGGGCAAAATATTTACTGGCCACGAGGAAAAACGCTGGGGGGTTCAAGCTCTTTAAATGGCATGGCATATGTATGGGGCGATCCTAAAGAATATGATAGCTGGGAAGGCATGGGCATCTCAGGCTGGAATTATGAAAATGTTCAACCCTTTTTTAAAAAAATTGAATCAAATCCGTACAGCTCAAATCCATTAAGGGGAAAAGATGGGCCCATTAGAGTTACAGACCGAGCTGTAAGAGAGAGGGATGTTATCTCGGATGCATTTATTGATGGATGCATTGCCGCTGGGATTAAACCAACACCTGACTATAACGTAATACGCTATGAGGGTGTTCGGTATCTGGAGCAGAGTGCTCACAACGGAATAAGGTGGAGCGCAGCAAAAGGTTATCTATCAAATATAAAGGGTAGACAAAATTTAACACTCCTAACAAATACATTAGTTACAAAGCTAATTATTGTTGATGATAAATGCCTGGGTGTTGAATGCATTAAAGATAGAAAAAAGCTACGTTTCAATTCAAAACGTGAAACCATATTATCTGCTGGCGCCATTCAATCACCACAAATCCTAGAGCTATCTGGAATTGGCAACCAAGATATTTTAAAAAAGCATGGAATAGAAGTTAAAAAGCATTTACCAGCTGTTGGCGAGAATATGATTGATCACCTTCAAGTAAGGTGTACCTATAAGTCTAAAGTACCTGAGACTATAAATGATCTAATGAATAGTACGTTTGTAAAAATGAAGGTTGGATTGCAATATATCCTAACTAGAAAAGGTCTTTTAGCAAATACATCCTCTACGGCACATGCAATTACTAAAACAAGCGCGGAACTTACACATCCAGATGTTATGGTTCGCATTTATCATATCAGTGGAGCAGATAGATACTCGAGAAGTCCTGGTGCAGGTATAGATAAATTCTCTGGTTTTTCAATCGGTGGATTTTTGTTGTATCCAAAATCTAGAGGGTCAACTCATATTAATTCAGCAGATCCAACTTCACTGCCAACAATACAACCAAATTATCTCAAAGAATCAGAGGATAAAAAATCATCTATTGATCTTATTCGATTGATAAGAAGGATTGCTGAAACAAAAGAAATGCAATCCGTAATAGAGGAAGAAACAAGACCGGGTGTAGATGTTAATGATAGCGAAGAGATACTAGAGTACATAAAGAAGATAGGTCAAACCGCCTGGCACACTGTCGGCACTTGTCGAATGGGAAGTCCTTCAGATTCAGTGGTCGATAGCGATCTTAAGGTGCATGGAATAAAGGGATTACGTGTTGCCGATATTTCAGTGATGCCTACTGTGGCCTCATCAAATACAAATGCACCGGCAATGATGATTGGAGAAAAAGCTGCATATTTGATTCTTAATTCACAGGACCCAAAATGAAACATAAAAATCAGCCCCCATATGCAACCCCATTGACGGAAGAGCATATTGCTAATGGTGATTGGAACCCTTTGTGGGATCAATTGCGTGCTTTGGATCCGGAGTTTATGGAGTCATATTTAAAGTTTCGGAGCGTGCCCCATAAGAACGGTCCACTTCCAAAAAAATTTAAAGAGCTCATATTGGTTGCTATTAATGCTGCAACCACACATATGTATGGGCCTGGAGTGAGGCGCCATATGAAAAACGCACTTAAAGCTGGGGCTACACCAGAGGAAGTTCTAGAGGTTATTCAGCTAACAACAGTAATGGGTATTCATTCATGTAATTTAGCTGTTCCAATCTTGTGTGAAGAGCTTGAAAATGCGAAAAAAAATCTTAAAAATTAAATTACTTATGAAATTGATTGAATGATACAGAAAGCAGGGGTTTGGATAAGATCAGCACAATATAAGTTTCTTCTGGGATTGGTTGTTTCTATCATTGTGGCTTCGATTGCTGCAATTATTTCCCATCATTTTCCATTAATGAGTAAGTTTGGTCTAAGTATGCTTACTCTTGCAATAATTGTTGGCATCATATTTGGAAACTTTCCTTTTGGAAGGGTGTTAGCAAAATGTGGAGTTAATGGGTTAAATTTTTCAAAACAGCGATTGCTTAGATTGGGGATTATCCTATACGGATTTCGACTTACATATGCAGATATAAAAATTGTAGGTTTATCTGGCATCTTGATAGATGCGATGATTTTATTTACCACATTCCTTTTAGCAATTTATCTGGGTATAAAAAAATTTGAGCTTGATAAAAATGCCGTAATTCTAATGGGTGCTGGAAATTCCATCTGTGGTGCAGCGGCAATTCTCGCAACGGAACCATTATTAAAATCATCGAATGATCAAACAACCAGTGCAATTTCAACTGTTGTATTGTTTGGCACTTTATCAATATTTCTATACCCATCAATATATTTTTTAATTCAATTTCTTATAGGTATTCAGTTGGATCCATCCCTTTATGGGAAATATATAGGATCAACAGTTCTTGAGGTTGCCCAGGTGGTAGCAAGTTCAAATTTAATAAATGATGAAGTATCAAATATTGCTGTCATAACAAAAATGGTTCGTGTAATGATGCTCGGTCCATTTTTAATTTTTTTATCAATTTATACTTCATACGATAAAAATTCTAGAGCTAACCAGTCATTATTAGTATATAAGCCTAAAAATTACATCCCTTGGTTTGCAGTTGTTTTTTTAGTGTGCATTGGAATTAATTCCGTTTTAACTTTTTCCTCATCTATAAAGGATGCACTTATATTTACTGACAACTTTTTGCTAGCAATGGCAATGGGTGCACTAGGATTTACAACTGATATTTCTTCGCTATTAAAAACAAATATAAAACTCTTCAGGCTAGCAATTTTTCTATTTTGTTGGCTTGTTATTGGTGGAGCAATTATTAATTTGATTGTGACATTTTTGGTGCAAAAAGTATTTTAGCTTTTGTTTATTGTTAATTCCGTCTATCGGAATTAACAATACATCTAATAGACTACTCTTATCTATATGTCGCTGAATTTATTTTGAATGTTCTTTTGAGTGAAAAGTGATCAGGGGGTCCAGATGAAGTTTAAAAAGATATTGATTTATGTAGCTCTTATTGGAAATTTCATATTTACTACACTTGCTGAAGCGCAAACAACAACATTAAAGCTTGCCCACGGAGCAACCGCAGACCAAGCCATTGGGCAGGCAATGCAGAAATTTGCACAGCTCGTTGACCAAAAAAGCGGCGGGAATGTAAAGGTTGAGGTATTTCTCTCAGGGTCTTTATATAGTGAACGAACCTCTCTGGAGGCCCTTGGTAGATTTTCCGAGGTACTAATTAGTCAGGAATTATTTTGCAATATTTAAGAATTGGTCAATCTAATCTCATAGCTTCAAGAATAGGGCTAGGTGGAATGGCCCTGAGTGGATCCTATGGATCAGTATCTAGAGAAGATGGTCTAAGAGTTTTACATAGCTCATTTGATGCAGGAGTTAATTTTATTGATACTGCTGATGTATATGGTGCGGGAGATAATGAACGTTTGATTGGTCAGTTTCTTAGGTCACATCGCTCTGAAATTGTGATTGCTACCAAAGGAGGTGCGACACGTGATTCAGAGGGTCGCGCTACAAATAATGGAGATCCAGAGTATTTAATTAAAGCGTGTGATGCAAGTTTATCTCGTCTTGGGATCTCTGAGATTGATCTCTATTATCTTCATCGAGTAGACCCCCGAATTCCAATTGAAGATTCTATAGGTGCTTTAGCAACATTGGTTATAAAAGGAAAAGTGCGAGCAATTGGACTTTCAGAAGTTAGTGCATCAACCTTAAGGAGAGCTGCAAAAATTTACCCAATTAGTGCCCTACAAACAGAATTTTCAATAGCATGTCAATTTGCTCGAGACGAATTATTTGATGTTTGCGCTTCTTTGGGGATATCTTTTGTTGCTTATAGCCCATTAGGGCGGGGTCTTTTAAGTGGAGAAATTTCTTCAGCTATAGATTTTGAGTCTACTGATATTAGAAGGAATATTCCAAGATTTAATAACGCAGAGCTTGAGCATAATCTTAAATTTGTATCTAGACTCCGTGAAATTGCTTCTGAAATAAATATAACAGTAGCTCAACTTGTAATAGCCTGGGTGCTTAAGCAGAGCAATTCACTTTTTGCTATTCCGGGAACAAGAAATGTAAATCGAGCAAAACTTAATGCAAACACCTGCGATATTGAGTTGCCTTCTTGGGTGTTAGATGAGCTTAATCAGATGCCTACAGAATCAATGATTAAGGGCGCAAGACATAATGAACAAATGCTAGCCAGAACGGGTTTGTGACGATATGGTAATTAACAAATTCGATCACTACTTATTGCAGTACAAAAGATCTTGCATAAGCAAATATCTTAGATCTATCGAGCCATAAATTAATGAATTAATTTTAATAGTTTCGATTGAGCGTTACTTTAAGTAACGCTTATCAACATCCTCTAAAAAGTACTTTGGAGCAACGAAGTGCTAATTGGTTGCTGTAAAAATCCTTTGGTTTTTAAAACCAAAGAGTGAGAGATTATTTCTCAAATGATCAGTTATTTCACTACACAAAACGCTACACACCGATATTCAGGCGCTGTAACCTCTTGAAATCCTAGTGGTTTTATTTGGTTGTCTGCTCTCATAATCAGAGAACCTAAACAGAACCTAAAACTCACAATAAAGTCAGCTTGTGAGGGTATTGATTGGTTTTTTTGTGGGGTATAAATCTAAGTTTATTAACTTGAAAATAAAACTGCTTTATTCCCATCCTCAACCCTCACCACAATAGCGCCAGCCTTTTTCTTCCTTAGCGCCGCCGCTAGTGCGTCATTAAAATTTCCATATGTGCCTGCAGTCATCCAAGATGTGTAGGCATTATTCATTTTGTATTGCGCTTTATAGCTGTTTGAAGTCATCTTCTTTGCACTTTCTAGCTTTGCTAGATCTATCTGCCCAGCTTGGATTTTTTGTCTTGCACGTTCAGATTTAACCGCAGCTTGTGCTCGCTTTGCCTGATCCTTAAGGCTTTTCATTCTTGCTTGTGCTGGCGTCAAGGGCTTTTGGGGTTTAAGAGAGTTAAATTCATAAAATCGCATCAAGTATTTAGCGATCTATAAGTGTTCAATATTCACTGGGCAACATGATGATCCAGCGTTCTTCACCCCAGCAGGCATATAAGCGCATACTGTCTAGCGGAAAGTCTGTATAGCGAATGTTCTGCTTGGCTAATACGTTGCCATTGCCATCATCAATGACTAGCTCAGCACCTTGTTTGGCTTTAACCAGCTTACAACCCGCAAAAGTCTCTTTCTTGGATAAGTGCAATACATGGCTAGCGATTGCATCCATAAGCCAATAACAGCCCACAG
>NZ_LOJJ01000006.1:5585-37402 GCF_001595985.1 Polynucleobacter sinensis | reverse complement strand
GCCACCGCTCCCACATTAAAGCCTTCTGGGTGGCCGTGTAATAGATTCGAGGTCGTTGTTTCATGAGCAACACTCCTTGCGCTTACGCAGTTTGTAGTGTGTTGCATCGATCGGTTGAATTCAAGGCCGAAAGCAGCCACCCCGCCATCCTCACCCATAATCCCTAATCAACTTAGCCCACGGATCATTCGGATCCTTCACTGGCTCGGGAGCTGCTAATCGACTTCTATCAACAGGTGTTCTGCCCAGGCTGGCCAACGCCTTTTGCAAAGCAGTCAGTCTTGCTGGATTAAAGCTGGCTCGGTCTTTGCGATAGTCAGCCAATAAGGTGCTGGCGATTTCAAGAGCCGAGCGATCCGATGCTTTGAGCACACCCTGTGGGCTAGTGTTAATAAGCTCTTGCCAGATGACTTGCTCATTCTCAGCGAAGTAGTCAGGCGCAGCCCCAATCTCTCCAGTGCATGGTGGATCAACGCGTTTGCGCTGCGGGTTCTTTTTAAAGCCGCCATTTGCTTCAATAACGGCGGTTGCTTTTCTATTTGCCATAAGACCTCCAATAATCAATTGTTGAACACAAAAAAATGATTAGGCGCACGGTCTTGGTGCAAAACGCGCCAGACTTTTGAGCCGCCCCCTGGGGGGCACGAAACCAGCCGAAAACAGGCCACACCATCGAATTCGCCGAAAACACGAAAACAGGCGAAACCGGCGCAAACTCAATAGAGATATAGAAATAGCCATGGCTCATTACCCACCTGCCTGTGCTTGTAGGGGTATATCCATGGCTAAGATGGTGTTTTCGGTGCTTTCGGGTGTTTGCGTGGTGAGATTGTTTTCGCTGTTTTCGGGTACTAAGTTCTGTTTTCGGGTGGTTTCCGTGTTTTCGGCTGTTTTCGGGGTGTGGGTGCTTTCTGTGTTTTCGCTGTTTTCTTCGTTTTCGCCGCTTTCGGGTGTTTTCGTGTTTTCGAGTGCTTTCGGCTGTTTTCGAGTGCTTTCGCCGCTTTCGCCATTTTCGGATTGCACACTCTTTTCAACTGGCTTTTGATACTCCTTTAGCAAGGTAAATGACTGCGCATTCTTCTCGCCCGTAGTCATCATCCAGTAATGGCCCATCAAAAATGAATCGCCTGTATGGATGCGTAGCACTTGGCGAAACTTATCTTTGCCATAGTCAGAGCGTGCCACGGCTTCTTTAACAATCTCGCCTTTGAGCGTAGTGTCCTCTTGCATGATGCCGACCAAGATATTGATGAGCTCACTATTGGTTTGTTGCGATTGGTGGATCTCTTTTGCCCTAGTTGATTCACTAAGCTCCTGATTGGTAACCGCTTTCACACTGGCTAGAAGCTCCTCATACCCTTGCCCCAAGTGGCGCTGATAGCGATAAGTTGCTGTGGGCACTACATCCCCGCGTGATTTCTTATTCTCAAAAGTCGCTAGGTATATGCCATGCGCTTGCTCCTCAGTATCGAGCGTATAAGCACAATCCACGTCATCGATGATGTCGCTCGTACCAGCCGCGATGACTTTATTGTCCTCATCACGATGCTTGTTCACATGCGCCAGCATGATCACGCTACCGCCTGCCTGAATAAACGCCCGTACGACTTTGCCAAAGTTCGTTGAGGCCCGCTTATCCATGATGTCGGTAAATTTCTTGATGGTGTCTAAGACCACAATCACGCCTCGTGCGGTTTGATCAGCCACGAGCTTTAATAAGTAAGCGCAAAACTCTTCTAACTTAAAGTCCATGTGATGCGGCGCGAGCATCTTAAAGCCATGGCGCTCTGCCAGCTTGAGCTTAATTACTAAACCTTTGAAGTTATCATCAGCATTGATGTAATACAAACTGTCGGGATTGACTGCGCCTGACTCAATGCCCTCAATCATCAATGACAAAGTGATAAGCGTTTTACCTGCATTGGGCGGTGCATAAATGGCAGTTGATTGCCCCAGTATGGCTAAGCGTCCCAAAATGAAGGCATCTTCTAGCATCTGCGCTTCCATGGCTGCACTCTGACCATTTAAAGCAAAGCGATCCAGCGTGAACTTGGCATCATTACTGGCAACTCCAGTAACAGATACCAAAGGTTGTTGCGAGTTGATCAACATCTGCGAGCAATCAATCAGCTCTGGTGCATGAGCAATGGCATATTCACGGCGCTGCACGGCATTCCAGGACTCATCGCCAATCATGAGCCACTCATCCCCGGCAAGCTTTAAGGCTTTGGCAGTGTCACCACCTGCAAAGAGAGTCGTAAACGCACTAAAGGCATCGTGCGCTCCTTGACCATCGGAGTACAGAGGATCCGAGGTTGAGAGACTGTGCACTCGCCCGTCTTTGACACTTGCACTAAAGCTACCCGATTGTGAATAAGGATGACGAAACGCATGACCACGTTGCTCATAGCCAACGCATAGCAAAATCTCCTCGACTGGGTATGCCTGATTAAAGGCTTCAATCAAACTCGGTGTCGTGCGCGGACTCAAACTAGCCTTGCGAGCCAGAGCGAGTTCACGGCGCTCATGCACTGCTCGTTCCGCCTCCAATAAAGCTGTCTGCTTTACTTCAATCAAGTCCGCCCAATAGGTCAAGGGCTCAAAACACTCACCCAAGCGGCGCACTCGCACATCATAAAACTGCCCACGGTTGGGTAAAAAGCATAGTTGCCCACAGCGCTCATTCGCTCGGTCCGGCATAGCCCCACCTGCTTGCAAGGTGTCGTTGAGCACCTCTTGCGCCAAGCGCCACTCGCTCCCCGTTAAGGGCTTGCCCAATGGAATGAGGATGCGGCACTTGGGCGCCTCCATCGTGGCTGAGCGACTACTGTAAATCTCGTAGTCACATGCCAAGGGCTCTATCAAAGCAGCAACGGCATCAAGAGCTAAAGGCTTCTCATCTAGGTCTGCCCAGAGCATCCAGAACTGGCCGTCTTGCTCTTGCGACTGAAAGGTGCGCGTGAGCAGGGTCGAGGGAATGAACCACTGAGCTTGAAGCTTATCCACACTGGGCGGCGCATCGACCATTGCCCTGATCTGCGCTAAATCAATCGTGACATAAGGGCGGGTCTTCTCGCTATGGTGAGCGCCAAAACCTGAGAGGAGTTGGGTGCTCATTGATACAGCGCCTTGCAACGTTCAGCGTAATAAGCTTTTACAAACTTCAAGCGTGATTCATCAAAATCACGATGAAACTTTTCAAATAAATCACACCTCAAAAGAAATTCACGTAATTTAGGCGAGATATCCTGAGGAAAAAATTCAACTAAAGTTGAATCCTCATCATTATGCTCGTGACCCATAACTAGGATGAATCTGACGCTATAGAGCTTACCTAAAGCATATTTTTTTGAAAAAGATAGTTCAATACTTGTCATGTTTTTCTCCAATAATTAGTAATGGCTACGCGGTGGCTTTTTGAGTGCGTGACTCTAGCCAGACATCTAGGTCAGACTGGCGATAGCGCACCTTGGACCCAATCTTTACAAAGGGAATCTGATAGCGACCAGTTGATCGCCATACAGATAAAGTTCCTTTTTTGAGACCTAGGTAATTGGATGCTTGATGGTCATCAAGCAGATTGCTTATGTTTAATTTTTGATCGTTCATCATTCACCTTTATCGAAATTGATAAAGGTGAATATCTCAGCTTTGATGTAGGTTTTCTAGAGCCAAGATTAAAAGTACATGTACTTTTAATAAATTAGTTTTAAGCCTCAGGATTTGCGATAGCTTTTCTAATTAAATAAGCAGAAATCTTGACCTTATGCTGCTCTTCATAGCGGCGAATAAGGTGGATATTAAGAAGCGTTCTATCTTTTTTTTCAAACTCAATCAACATTGCATCACGGAGCTCGCGAATGCTTTTAGATAATTTGTCCGAGCTTTCTTGTCTTATTGTTTTGGATGCTTCCGCGGCTTTAGTCTTATTTTTTTGACTTGCATCTCCTATTTTTGCGAGAGGAAGGAGAAAGCCTTCCCTATCTATAGAAGACCACTGCAAGCTCATAAACTCCAGATGGCGGTTTAAAACTGAAATATTTTTCGCATCTACTGCGGCCTGTCTTCGCTCAATCAATTGATCTTTGGCCACGCAGGCATCTAATTTCATTAACCAAGTATCGAAATCCACCAAATTAAATTGAAAAATTGCAGCCTTAATTGCTAATGCATTGTCTTTGGGATCCTCGTAAACCCAGACTTCTTGATCTCTTTCTTTAGTGCATTTTCTTTTGGGATGGAATTTTTTCATTTTTTCGCACCCTTTTGCGCAAACATGGCATCGGTTGCTTTCTTAACTGCGGCGCGAACAGGAGCAACCTCAAGGCGCGCATAGATCTCCGTGGCAGCTAAGCTTTGATGATTTAGTGACTTACCAATAATGGGCAGGCTCGCGCCCGTCATCGCCTGCCAAGAGCCCAAGGTTCTGCGAAGGTCATGAAACGTCACCCCGTTTTTAACTTTCCTGCCATAAGGAATCTTGGCTGCTTGCAGGATGCGGATTAAAGCTTTCTTGGGGTCTTCGATATGCCCGCTATCACTCTCGGCAGGAAAGACATAACCACCCGTATTTTTAGACTTTGTTGATTTGAGTATTTGAATGGCCTGGCTTGATAACACCACCACTTGCGGTGTGTCATTTTTAGTACGATTAATCCGCCAGGTTGCATGCTTTAAATCGATGTCGTCCCAATGCATATCCAATAGATTGCTCCGCCTCGCACCCGTTAGCAAGGCAATCAAAATAAAGTCACGCATCACTACATTGGCTTCCGCTTTTAAAGCCGCCAAAAACAAAGGCAACTCCTTGGCAGTCAGAAAGCGGTCTCGCTTTGTCACGCCCCCTGCAATCTTTACTCCAGAGACCGGGTTAAATGGAATCTTCTCCCACTCAACAGCCTTACCCAAGATAGTGCTGATTAAGGCACGAATTTGCCGCTGTGTACCAGTAGCCTTGCCTGCCCTAGCGGCACTTTCAATCACCTCCCGAATAGATTGGCGATCAATATCAACCAGCTTCTTCTTTCCTAGCTTGGGTTCGATATAAGTTGCAAATCGCTGTTGGTCGTCTTTCCAGCTTATTTTCTTTGATCCATGCTTGTCGCCAAATTCAATAAAAAACTCTGCGAGCGTTGGCTTCTGTTTATAGGCTCTTCTTACAGCTGCAGGATTGATTCCATGGGTAAATTCTGCGAGAACCTTGGTTGCCTCGCCCCTAGCCTGCTCCACAGTCATATCAGGAAATGTGCCTAGCTTGATCCATGCCAATGAACCTGCCGCCCTTTTGACAACATAAAAAGTTTTTGAACCTGAGGATGTTACGCGTACGGCAAGCTTGGGGATTTCAATGTCATAAATCGTCGCCCGCTTACCGTCTTTAGGTAAGGTAATACTGGAGATGGCTGTCTTTGAAAACCGTAATTGCTGTTTCACGAATGGCTCTTTCCGGGCTAACACCGGGCTAACTTTACCGGTTAATTTAGGTATATTAACATGTTAGCCCGTTAATAACAAAAAGCCGTTTAACCCAATAAATATATGGGTTTCATGCATTTTTTGATCCGTGGGTTGAGAGCATAAAACGGACTTTTAATCCGTTGGTCGCAAGAGTTCTGGAGCGTAAGCGTTACTTAAAGTAACGCTTGTAGCCAATCTAAGCCGCCCGCAGCTCCCGCTCTGCCCGCTTCTTACTGGGATAGTTATCTGCAGCCTTACTATCCGCCTCTATAAGCTTTCTAGTATTAGCTCCGCGTAATTGCTCTATAGCCTGTATTACCTGTAAGTGACTATAGTGCCGCTCAATCATTAAGACGCTAGTACCCATTTGTTTAGCTAACGTATGGATTGGCACCATATCGTGAGTAAGTGCTAACGTGGCATATGTATGTCGTAGGCTATAGAACACTCGCTTTTGATTGGTCTTGGGGTCTATTAATAAACCATGGTCTGATAGGAAGTTATCAAACATGTGATTGAGTACATCGCTTAAATCCCTACCCTCTTTAGTTCTAAAGATGTAGTCATCATTGGTGGGTTTAATTAGCTCAGCCAGTGGATCTTTAATTGAGCTAGCTACTCCATAGTTTCGCAAGGCAATACGCTCCAAGACTCTGATGCTCGGTAGACGTCCAATAATCTGTCTTTGCCCTGTTTTACCTTTAACGGTCATCTCACAACTACGATTTAAGCTATGCACTTCAATGACTTCACCATCCTCGTCCAATTGATCTGTCACAGTACTAATAGGATTCATCATGAAGCGGATTTGCTTCCATTTCATATCCAACAGCTCAATGCCTGGTCTTGCGCCAGTGTCGACTAGCATCTCTACATAGTCTCTAAGAATTTCACGGCGTTCACGCACATCCTTGGTTCTGCCTGCTTCTATGTATGGGCCAAGTTGCTTAAGCAAAGCTCTAAGTTCATGTAACTCAAACGCTGGGCGGCGAACGGACTCTTTAGTCTTGCCATCTAATTTAGGGCGATTACTCTCTGTTAAGTAACCCCGAACGATGGCTTCATCAAACACTCTATTAAAGGCAGCATTCTGAGTCTTACGATTGCTATTGGATAAGGTGGTGCCAAATCTAGTCTCCCTATCGTTGTAATAGTCTTGCAGAGCATCGTAGTCAATATTGGTAATGAGCCTTTGCCCCAGCGTAGGAATAAAGAACTCTCTAATAATGCGTATGTAGTCTTTGTAGATAACCTTACCTAAGCCACCCCGTAAGTCTCGCTCCATCCGGTCAATTGCTAAGTAAGCGATGTCTTTGAAGCGTTTGGTAACCACTGGAATGCCAGACCGCTTACGAATTTCGGCTTCTACCATTAGTTCCTTAGCCTTATTCACCGCCAAGTCAAACTGGGTCTCTTTAGTAGTGGCTCGTATCCACCTGTTATCCACCTTATAGCGACATTGCCATACGGCACTATGCTCGCGTTGATAGAGGGTTAGGTTACGGTGTATGAGTTGATGTGTGCTTTCTTTTTTAATTGCCATACACATACTTTAGCTTCTGAGTACAAGCTAGGACAACCTAATTGGATGAATTACTGGGGGCAATTTAGCCAAAAGAAAGTATGGCTAAGCGTGGGGATTAATGGAGGTTTTTGGGTGGATATGGGGGAATATGGAAAGGGGTAAGCGTTACTTTAAGTAACGCTTACCTATGATGCGCCAATTGCTATTTCTATTTGAGATATTTTTTCAAGATAAAAATCTAGGCCAATTGCTGCAATGATATGCGGGGTTTCGGTAGAAATATCTCTACCTGCACATACTTTAGGCGGATCAAATTTTTTCCCATAATTGATTACCGAAATAATATGTAAAGAATCATTTTTGAATTCAATATCAAAATTTCCTTCTATTACTAAATTATCGGGCGCTTTTCCACCCTCAAGAATTCCTCTAATTATTTTTCCACCACCCAATCCACCTGTAATTTTTGTATAACCTCCAGCCTTATCGGTAATCTGACGCATAGAATGCTCATCCGAATTTCTTGCTTGCATTAGGTAGGCTATTAAAGGATCTGAATTTCTAGCCGAGTTTATAGAATCGATTACCCTTTTAGCTCGCTTATTATTTTTATATAAATCTTTTAGTTTATTAAAGCCTCTATCTAAATTGTGTAGAAATTCTTTCCAATAATCTTCATACTCTTCTAGATTAGATGCTGAAGACATGAGCTCTATTAGCTCTTTAGCTTTCTCGAATTCTTTAATTTTTCTCTGCATGCCTAATTATGAACAAAAAAATACCAACCCGAAGGTTGGCATTTTCATTTCTGGTGGGCCCACCAGGACTTGAACCTGGGACCAAAGGATTCCGGTTTGTGTTAGTTTCCTAACTCCCTGGACTATGCCTTCACCATATAAAGATTTACATCCTTACTTAGGTGGGTGCCGTCTAGTCTCTACACCTTCAACAGCACTTTCATACTGAAGCTTGGCTCGGCGTTAGCTTGTGCAGCTTTTGGCTGCATTTAGCTTTCTCCGAATTTGACACCATCCCTTATGCAGTTTCCACGCATAAGGCACAACTTTCGCTATGAGTCCTCTGCTCTAACCAACTGAGCTATAGGCCCTAAAACTTGCTTTTATTACTACGTTTACTACACACCTTTTAACGGGTGCTTTACTTCTTAAAACCACATAAAAACCGCATTTACTACACACCATGAAAAACCTGTCGGTGTGTAAGCGGTGTGTAGTGAATTTATACCGCCTAATTCACCACTAACCTCTTGAATCTATTGAGGTCTTTGTTACAAGACCCCTAGGGCTTCTTTCTTATGAGAGCAGACATCCAAAGAAAACCATTAGGATTTCAAGAGGTTACAGCGCCTGATTATCGGTGTGTGAGTATTTGTGCGACTAGATTAACAAGATCGCAAAATGTAATAGCTCGGTCTTTGGTTTTCGAAACCAAAGGATTTTTGGAACAACCGTTTCATACTTCGTTGCTCCAAAGTTCTTTTTTGAAGATTGATAAGCGTTACTTAAAGTAACGCTCCCAAGTTGGATCTAGCCTTTTATTTTCTAGTTTTATTGGCTAGTGCTATTTTCTCAATACACCTGTGACAACGCAGCGTTTTAGTGATTCTACCTCTACTGCGAGAGGTAATCATTTCCAAGCGATCAATTGGTATTAATGCTCGACAGCTAGGGCAAATTTTTGAGGCTTGATTAATTGCGACCATTAAATAATTTATAACCAATCATCCAACTTTAAGTTCTATCTTTTTTACATCGACAAAATTATTAGATCAAGATTGATCTTTAAAAATATGAGGTATTTGGTCAACTAATACTCTTTTGGAAATTGACACAGACTCATTAAGGTCAGATTCAACGATCACTCTAGCATTAGCACAGCTATCTCGATGTTGGCACTTAGATAAAGTTCCGCTATTTTTTTGATTATGGTATGTGGTACAAGAATCACGCATCCAACTACCGTCTAGCGGACAAGTGTCTTTCGACTCCATATCATCTTCTCCAATCATATATGCGCTGATATGTAAATTTACAATATTTACGAAAACCAAATTTGATCTAGATTAAATTTGTTGCGCTGCTTTTAAGCCTATTAAGCCTCTAACTTTGCTGGATATGGGTGCTTCGTAATTTTCCCATAGAGGTATGCAGTAATAACCAATACTACTGAGTCTGCAAAGATAGGATACAAAGCAAAGTAATAACTATTGATTTTTCCCGTTGATACAAACAACGCTAGCATTAAAGCGGTTGGTTGGAAGCACTTCAATGCATACATTGCAGCTGCTGAAGCAGAAACACTCAAAACCATCGCAATATTTGACTCGGGGAAAATATAAATGCTCGCGGAAGCCAGCAATGCAGAGACAACATTTCCCTCAATAATCGTTTTTGGATGAAACATTGGACTGGCTGGCATCAATAAGATCATTAAAGCTGTTACCAAAAAAACAGCATTAATTTCCATTAATTTATCTGCTGGCGCAACAAATTCATTAAAAAGGACAACGGCCATAATTAAGACATCTAGCCCAAAACAAACCCTTAAGATATCTAGCCAACTAAAGCCATATGGATCTGGTGGGATGCATTTTTTAATATACGCACGCACCCTTTCCCATTCAATTTTCTTCATACATGAAATGTATCAGATGCCCCAAGGAAAATATAAATATTAATACTTGAGAGTAGTAACAAATTCGGTAGGAATCATTCGTGGTTTGGCCGGCGTTGCACGATCAGGCGTTCCGATATTAATAAAACATAGAGGATCTTCATAGTCTTTCAGACCAAATAGATCCCTTACATGCTTCATATACATAGATTTTCCACTAGTAGGGCTGGCGCCAAATCCCATTGCATTTGCCATAAGGAATATATTCTGAATGGCACAACCCGCCGAAATGATGCGCTCACTAGGAGGAACTTCTGACTCTGTTCCCCTGGCATTGACAATTGCCAACATCACCAACGGCGCTCTATGCGCCTTAACCATAGCATCTTGAATCTGCTGTTCGGTGGCATCCGGATCGCGCTCAACAAGTGATTTTGCAAATGCATCAGCCAGCAACCCTCTGCATTCCAATGGGCAAATTACAAACCTCCAAGGTCTAGTTAGATTGTGATCTGGAGCTGTAGCAGCCATAGAAAACATTAAATCCAACTGCTCTTGTGAAGGCCCTGGCTGGAATAAACGTTTAGGTAAATATGACTGACGTGAAGAAATTAGCGCTGCCGCTATCTCTGTAGTTTGGTTATTCAACATGTTTTGGATCTCCATCAAAATGATCGTCAGCGTATGGGCCCGTTCCGCAATTATCTGCATAATGCGCCGGGATAAACTTTCCTTCAGTTACATCAAATACCTGCACTTCGCCTTCTTCAATCACGTAATACCAACCGTGAAGGGTTAACTGCTTATTTTCAACTTGTGATCGGACCATTGGGTATTCCATCAAACGCTCTAGCTGCAAGATCACTGAGCGTTGTTCCACCCTTCTTAGCGCCTCTGGGGTTTGGCAAACCGGCAATAGCGCCTCATCAATTAATTCTAGCCAAGCATTTAAATTAATTGCCTCTTTTGGCACCCCTTCATATGCTGATCGCACAGCTCCACAATGACTATGCCCACATACAACAATTCGACTGACCTTTAGCTGCATGACAGCAAATTCAATCCCGGCTGCCGTACCATGAATTCCATAAGACCCATTATAAGGAGGCACTATCGCACCGACATTACGCAAAATGAAAAGATCTCCTGGCCCAGTTCCTGTCAGCAAATATGGAACTATTCTTGAGTCTGAGCAACCTAAAAATAAAGTTTTTGGCGTTTGCCCATTCTGAATCAGCGAGGTAAATTCTTGACGATGCGCAGGGAAATATTCAGTCCTAAATTTCCGTAATCGCTCTAACAGCTCATCTGGCATCGTCAATATCTCTTACAAATTACTTACGTCCAATACCAAATTTTCTGCTGCGAACAATTTGATATGGCCTAACTAAATAGGTGATTGAAGCAAAGCCACTCCAAATGTGGACTAAACGGGTAAATGGGAATATCAAGAAAATCGTCATACCCAAGAACATATGCAATTTAAATACCCAACTTACTCCACTTAATAAGCCAACTGCCCCACTTTGGAATGTAACAATATGTTGAGCCCATCCCGCTAATTGCATCATTACTGAACCATCTAAATGTTGACCTGATAGTGGAATTGTTGCTAAGCCAAGGAGAAGCTGAACCCAAAGCACAACCGCAATCAAAATATCGCTAGGCTTGGATGTTGCACGAATGCGATCATCAGTTAAACGCCTGTGCAATAAGATTGTTAAACCGATAAATCCAAATACCCCCGCAATTCCTCCGCTAGCCATTGCCATTACTTGTTTTTGTCCGGCAGTAATAAATGGTTCATACAAAAAATGAGGGGTAAGCATTCCAAAGAAGTGCCCAAAGAATAAAAACAGAACCCCTATGTGGAAAAAGATACTGCCTATTCGTAGCTGCTTTTTTCGCAATAACTGACTCGAATCACTTTTCCAGGTGTACTGATCACGGTCAAAGCGAATGAGACTGCCAACAAAAAAGACTGTTAAACATATATAAGGATAAATTCCGAAAATAAATGTATCTAGATAGCTCATGGCCGAACTCCTTTTGATTCTTTTGTGCGTTTTATAAAATGCAATGGCTGTTCTTCGCCGGGCTTAGACTGTCCACGTGTAGTGCATCCACCGAAGGCAGGCGGCTCAGCCCATTCGTCATCCATAGACTCTTCTTGAACCTTCAATTCAACGATCTTGAATTTTTCACCTGAAAATTCAATAGCAGCAGCTATTAACCATGCATAACGATTATTGCGTGCAACTAATGTTGAATACACTGCATTTAAAATATGAGCCATTTCACCAATAAATTGCTTTGCCTGGTCTTGCGGTAACGTAGAAGCAAACTCTAGAATTACCGATAAGTGATCTGGCAGTTCATTGGCGCTTAACTCCAGGCCACCCTCTTTGTATGTTTGCAGTAAATCTACCATTGCCTGGCCGCGTTCACGCGAGTCTCCATGCACATGCTCAAACAGATGCAAAGAAGTCGCCCTACCCCGATCAAAACACTCTACATAATCCTCTTGCAAATCCAAAAGATCTGAAGTCTTTAGATATCTCAGAAACTCATCTAGGCCATCATGGACTTTTTTACTCATCTTAGGCATTGCAAGCAATGCATCAGATACAGCTGGTAGATTCTGAATAAGCTCATCATCTGGATACTGGAGAAGTCTAGATAAAGCCCTTAAAGGTAACGAATGTTTCATCAGATCTCCTTAGACAGCTGGCTTAATTGGGATGGTACGGCGCTTTGTACCGCCAAATAGACTGGCCTCAGAATCGCCATCTGAACATCCATTGCCGAAAGTAAAGCCACAGCTACCTTTCATATCGAAAGTATTTTCTGCGTACTCACGGTGTGAAGTTGGAATCACAAAACGATCTTCATAATTCGCAATAGCCATAATCTGGTACATGTCTTCCACTTGATCTTCAGAGATGCCAGCCTGCTCCAACGCCGCTAAGTTTCTAGTGCCGTCCACATGCTTATCTCGCTGCCATGCACGCATTGCCAGCATTTTCTCTAGCGCTGATACCACTGGCGCCTCATCTCCAGCTGTCAACATGTTGGCTAGATACTGAACTGGAATACGCAACTGCTTCACATCAGGGATATGGCCATTAACACCAACATACCCTGCCTCTACAGCCCCGGTAACAGGTGAAAGTGGTGGAACATACCAAACCATTGGCATCGTTCTGTATTCAGGGTGGAGCGGTAATGCGATCTTCCAATCCATTGCCATCTTGTATACAGGACTTTTCTTGGCGGACTCTACCCATGATGGAGGAACGCCGTCAGCTAGAGCCTGTTTTTGCACCTCAGGGTCATTCGGATCTAAGAACACTTTCAATTGAGCGTTGTAGAGATCTTTTTCATTCTCAACGCTGGCAGCATTCTCAATTTGGTCAGCATCATAGAGCATGACACCCAAGTAGCGAATACGCCCAACACAAGTTTCAGAACAAACAGTCGGTTGACCAGCTTCGATACGTGGATAGCAGAAAATACATTTCTCAGCCTTTCCACTCTTCCAGTTGTAATAAATCTTTTTGTATGGGCAGGCTGATACGCACATACGCCATCCACGACATTTATCTTGATCAATTAAAACAATGCCATCCTCTTCACGCTTATAAATTGATCCAGATGGGCATGACGCCACACAAGCTGGATTTAGGCAATGCTCGCAAAGACGCGGCATATACATCATGAATGTATTTTCAAACTGACCCCATACATCTTTTTGCATTTGATCAAAATTGGAGTCTTTACTACGTTTTGCGAACTCTCCGCCAAGAATTTCTTCCCAGTTTGGGCCCCACTCAATCTTCTCCATCCGCTTACCAGTAATTAAGCTTCTGGGGCGAGCTGTTGGAGTAGCCTTTGACTCAGGAGCGCTTTGCAGATGCTCGTAGTCAAATGTAAAAGGCTCATAGTAATCATCTATTTCAGGCAGATTTGGATTGCCAAATAAATTCATCCAAATCTTGGATCTTCCACCTTGTTTAGGCTCAATCTTGCCATTGCTTTTACGCTTCCAGCCACCCTTCCATTTCTCTTGATCTTCCCAATTTTTTGGATAACCAATGCCAGGCTTTGACTCCACGTTATTGAACCAAGCGTATTCCATGCCAGGACGGTTAGTCCAAACTTGTTTACAAGTAACAGAACAAGTGTGACAACCAATACACTTATCCAAGTTCAAAACCATGCCAATTTGTGCGCGAATTTTCATCTTTTTTCTCCGTTACGCTTGAACTGTGTTGGCATTTTCACTATCAAGCCAATCAATATTTCGCATCTTCCGAACAGTCACAAACTCATCTCGGTTAGTGCCGATAGTTCCGTAATAGTTAAAGCCGTAACTAAGCTGCGCATATCCACCAATCATGTGAGTGGGCTTAAGAACAATCCTCGTTACCGAGTTATGAATACCGCCACGCATTCCAGTAATTTCTGATCCCGGCGTATTGATAATCTTTTCTTGAGCGTGATACATCATGATCATTCCTGGGTTTACCCGTTGACTTACCACTGCTCTAGCTGCAATTGCGCCATTGGTGTTGTACAACTCAACCCAGTCGTTATCGACAATTCCTGCTTTTGCAGCGTCATCCTCGCTCAACCACACAACTGGACCACCACGATTCAATGTCAACATCATCAAGTTATCGCTATAAGTAGAGTGAATGCCCCACTTTTGATGTGGCGTAATGAAATTGAGAACAATTTCCTTATTCCCGTTAGGTTTAATGCCTTTGACATCAATGATGGTCTTTAAGTCAACTGGTGGTCTATAAGAAACAAACCCTTCACCAAATGCACGCATCCACTTGTGATCCTGATAGAACTGCTGGCGACCAGTCAATGTTCTCCATGGAATGTATTCATGGACATTGGTATAGCCTGCGTTATAAGAAACTTTTTCACTCTCTAAACCTGACCATGTAGGCGAGCTAATAATTTTTCTTGGCTGAGCCTGAATATCACGGAAACGAATCTTTTCATCTTCGCGATGTAAAGCTAAATGAGCATGCTCCAAGCCAGTAATCTTTGATAACGCATCCCAAGCTTTTACTGCAACATGTCCATTCGTTTCAGGCGCAAGCATTAGCACTACTTCAGCAGCATCGATATCGGTTGAGATTTTTGCCATTCCTTTCATCTCACCATGCTCAACTCGACCATTGAGCTCACGTAGCTGCTCCACTTCCACTTTTGTATCCCATGCAATACCCTTACCTCCATTACCAATCTTGTCCATCAAAGGACCCAACGCAGTAAAGCGGTTATAGGTATTTGGGTAATCGCGCTCGACGACTGCAATTTGCGGTGCAGTTTTTCCAGGAATGAGATCACACTCACCCTTTTTCCATTCTTGCACATCAAATGCCTGAGCCAGTTCAGCTGGTGTGTCATGCATTAAAGGCGTCATGACAATTTCTTTCTCAACACCTAGATGCCCAACACACACCTCTGAGAATTTTTTGGCAAATCCTTTATAGATGTCCCAGTCGCTACGAGCCTCCCAAGCAGGATCCACAGCGGTTGATAAGGGATGAATAAACGGATGCATATCACTAGTATTCAAATCATTCTTTTCATACCAAGTTGCGGTAGGGAGAACAATGTCTGAGTACAAGCATGTAGTACTCATCCGGAAATCTAGTGTCACCAATAGATCCAACTTACCTTCTGGGGCTTTATCGTGCCACTCGACTTCTGAGGGTCTAGCTTCATCTTTGCCTAAGTCTTTGCCTTGCACTCCATGACTAGTGCCTAGTAAATGCTTTAAGAAATACTCATGACCTTTTCCAGATGAGCCCAAGAGATTGGATCGCCATACAAACATATTGCGAGGCCAGTTATTAGGGTGATCTGGATCTTCACAGCTCATTTGCAGCGTACCGGCTTTGAGGCTATTTACAGCGTAATCTTTTGGATCAACGCCTGCCAACTCAGCTTCTTTCACTACATCAATTGGGTTTGTCTTTAGCTGTGGTGCCGAAGGCAACCATCCCATCCGTTCTGCACGAACGTTGTAATCGATCATGCTGCCTTTGTAGTCTTCTTTATTAGCCAAAGGAGATAAAACTTCTTCCATGCCTAATTTTTCATAGCGCCATTGGTCAGTATGAGCATAGAAGAAGCTGGTTGAATTTTGTTGACGTGGAGGACGAATCCAATCAAGTGCAAACGCCAAAGCAGTCCAACCAGTTTGAGGACGAAGCTTCTCTTGACCCACATAGTGAGCCCAACCACCGCCACTTTGACCAATACAGCCGCACATCATCAACATATTGATGATTCCGCGATAGTTCATATCACAGTGATACCAGTGGTTCATAGCTGCGCCAATGATGACCATGGATTTACCTTTAGTCTTCTCAGCATTCTCAGCAAACTGACGAGCAACTGCTATTACCTGATCACGCTTAACGCCAGTAATGGATTCTTGCCATGCTGGAGTGTAAGGAATGTTGTCGTCATAGGATTTCGCACAATCCCCACCAAGGCCGCGATCAATGCCATAGTTTCCAGCCAATAAATCAAAGACTGTCGCTACAAGCACCTCTTTCTCAACGCCATCCTCGGTAATATGAATTTTCTTAGCTGCGATATTCTGTACTAATACATCACCTTGTTTATTAGAGTCGAAATGTGGCGTATCAATACCACCAAAGTAAGGGAAGCCCACTGGAACAACATCGTGATGAGATTGATCCTCCATCAACGACAGTTTTAGTTTCACGTCAGCGTCATATTGAGCTTCTTTTGACTTAAGATTCCATTTGCCCTGATCTTTGCGACCTTCTTTGCCCCACCTAAAGCCAATTGATCCATTAGGAACAACCATCTTACCGGCAGTACTAAAGGCAACAGTCTTCCAATCAGCACCATTGGTCTGACCAAGAGAGCCATCAATATCGCTTGAGCGTACATAGCGACCAGGTACTAATACTGTACGACCATCATCTAATACTTTTTCTTCAAGCATTACTAGATTTGGCATATCGGTATATCGACGCACATAGTCATCAAAATATTCAGTACGCTTATTGAAATAAAACTCTTTCAAAATAACATGGCCCATTGCCATGGCTATTGCAGCATCCGTTCCCTGCTTTGGATGCATCCAAATATCTGCCAACTTTGAGACTTCGGCATAGTCTGGGGTAATGGCAACAGTCTTAGCACCCTTATAGCGGACTTCAGTAAAGAAGTGGGCATCCGGCGTACGCGTTTGAGGCACATTCGAACCCCAAGCAATGATGTAAGTGGAGTTATACCAATCTGCTGATTCTGGAACGTCGGTCTGCTCCCCCCAGATTTGAGGACTAGCTGGCGGTAAATCACAGTACCAGTCATAAAAACTCATACATACGCCACCGATCAAACTTAGGTAACGAGATCCAGCTGCATAACTTACCATCGACATCGCAGGGATTGGGGAGAACCCAATAATACGATCTGGCCCATGTTTTTTAATTGTGTAAACGTTAGCAGCGGCAATAAGTTCGTTTACTTCATCCCATGATGAACGTACAAAACCACCTTTGCCGCGCATTTTTTGCCAAATTTCACGTTTAGCATTGTTCTCAACTAGATTAGCCCATGCATCTACTGGACTTTTTGCAACCGCTTTTGCCTCACGCCACTGTTTTAGAAGTTGGCCACGAATCATTGGATACTTCACACGATTGGCGCTATACATATACCAGCTATAACTAGCTCCACGAGCACAACCACGCGGCTCATGATTTGGTAAATCTGGACGTGTTCTTGGGTAATCAGTTTGTTGTGTTTCCCAGGTAACAATGCCACCTTTCACATAAATCTTCCAAGAGCACGACCCTGTACAGTTAGTGCCATGTGTTGAGCGCACAATTTTGTCATGCTGCCAACGTGAACGATATGCGTCTTCCCACGTACGATCTTCACCTACGGTGACACCATGTCCGTTGGAAAACTCTTCTTTATCTGCAGATAAAAATTTAAGACGATCTAAAAAGTGGCTCATATCAATCCTTTAATTTTCTTAACAAGGCATTGGTGCGTTTTTACGGCTGTAATACCACCAAGTAATAAACGTACAAGTAACGTAAAAAGCTATAAATGCGTACAGCGCAGCTTCTGGACCACCTGTCGCCGCAATTGAAGTTCCATAACTCTTTGGAATAAAGAAGCCACCATAGGCACCCACCGCAGAACTAAAACCTAAAACTGCTGCAGCTTCTTTATTGGCGTCACGAATGGCTTGATCCTTATCAGCCTGAGAATTTCCAGCAGCGCGCTGACGTTCGGTTAAGAAGATCACTGGAATCATGCGAAATGTTGATCCGTTGCCAATGCCGGATGTTGCAAAGAGCAACATAAAGGCAAACAAGAAGCCATAGAACTCGCCACCAACGCCTTTAGTTGGCAAGAAATGAAGAACTGCAAAAACACCCGCACCCATTGCAATAAAGTTCCAGAAAGTGACGCGAGCGCCGCCTAATTTATCTGCAAGCCAACCACCGAATGGACGCGCTAAAGCTCCTACTAGAGGACCAAGCCAGGCATAGCTCAAGGCGTTTACGCCTGGAAACTGACTTTTAATTAATAATGGAAAACCAGCTGAATAACCAATGAAAGAACCGAAAGTTCCCAAATACAGCCAGCACATTAGCCAATTATGTTTACGTTTAAAGATTACAGCCTGATCAGCAAATGAAGCCTTTGCTTCCGCTAAATCATTCATACCAAACCATGCTGCAATAGCTGAAACCGCAATAAAAGGCACCCATATAAAGCCGGCGTTTTGCAACCACATAGGAATAGGTTGGCCAGCCTTCATAACGGTTTGAAATTCACCACCTAAAGCACCAAATACACCAGCGGTAATTACCAGCGGAACAACAAGTTGAACAATTGATACTCCCAGGTTACCCAAGCCAGCATTTAAGCCCAATGCAGTTCCCTTCTGAGCCTTTGGATAGAAAAAACTAATGTTCGCCATTGAAGATGCAAAATTGCCACCGCCCAAACCGCACAACAATGCCAAAGTAATAAAGAACTCATATGGAGTTGCTGGGTTTTGAACTGCAAATCCAATTCCTACTGCCGGAATTAAAAGCGATGCTGTAGAAATGGCAGTCCATCTTCTTCCGCCAAAGATAGGAACGGCAAAAGAATAAAAGATACGTAATGTAGCGCCGCATAGCGCTGGCAATGATGCCAACCAGAAAAGTTGATTAGTTGAAAACTTAAATCCGACGTTCGACAGATTCACAACCACCACCGACCACACCATCCATACAGCGAATGCCAAGGTCAATGCCGGAATCGAAATAATCAAGTTGCGTTTTGCAATTGATTTTCCAGTCGATTCCCAAAAATCTTTATTTTCTGGTTCCCAACGGGTAATTACTGTGGAGGACATTTTGTGCCTTTCTCTCTTAAATGGTTATTGGGTGGATTTAAGTGATTTTTCACCCATCACCTCAGTCTTGCGAACTTCAGTCAAGTACATCCAAATCAACGAAACCCAGACCACTCCATACATCAGCATGAATGCACTAGAACGTACGCCAGTGATATCTAAAATTGCGCCAAACATGATTGGCAAAATGAATCCGCCCAATCCACCTGCTAGACCCACAATTCCAGAAATGGTTCCAATATTGTTTGGATAGTCATCGCCGATATATTTGAAAACGCTGGCTTTACCAAATGCCCAAGCCACTCCTAATATCGCCATCAAGGTTGTGAAGGCGTAGATGTTTAAACCAATGTGATAGGTGTGTGGACCATTGATTGTTTGGATCGTGAAATCAGTTTGCGGATAAGACAAAAGGAAGAGGCAAACCCAACTGACCCACATTACCCACCAAGTCACTTGGTGTGCGCCATACTTATCTGAAAGCCAGCCGCCAATTGCTCTTAAGACTCCGCCTGGAAGTGAAAAGCAAGCGGCCAATAACGCTGCAGTGCGAATTTCCAAACCAAACTCACCAACGTAGTACTGCACCATCCAAAGACTTAAACCAACATAGCCACCAAAAACAATGCTGTAATACTGGCAATAGCGAAGTACCTTCGGATCCTTAAGCGCTTTTAGTTGATCTTTAAAAGAAATATTGCTTGAAACCAAATGTGATGGATCGCTCGCGCTAAACATCCAAAACAGAATTGCCATCCCGAGCATCACTGCGGCATAAACCTGGGGAACCATTGTCCAGCCAAAAGCCACCACTAATGCTGGCGCAACAAACTTATTGACTGCAGCGCCAGAATTACCAGCACCATATACGCCCATTGCAAAGCCTTGACGATTTTTTGGGAACCATCTTGCAACGTAAGGCGTTCCAACTGAAAACGATCCGCCAGCTAAACCAACAAATAAACCAATAGTTAAAAAATGCCAATACTCTGTCGCATATGCCATCATCCAAATAGGGATAACAGTAGATAGCATCAAAATAAACATCACAATGCGACCGCCGTAACGATCAGTCCAGATCCCCAAAGGCACACGCACCAATGAGCCAGTCAAAATTGGCGTGGCCGTTAATAAACCGAATTGGGTTGCATTTAGATTGAGTGCTTTCTTGATTGGGATGCCAATCACACCAAACATCATCCACACCATGAAACACACAGTGAACGCTAAGGTACTCACAATCAGGACTGAATAAGCTTTATTACTGGTTTTGGTAGTCGCACTCATGAATATCCCCTAATCTCATGAGTGATTATCAAAACTAGAGGGTGCTGAGCATATCCCCCAAAAGACTACTTTTGAAAAGCAGTCGAACTATGTCTATAGACAGGCATAGTTCTAAAGAACTACTACTTAAGAAGTAATGCCCTCTGCGCTAGCAAAAACAGCAACCTGGACGCGCGATGATAGATTGAGCTTTCTAAGCACGTGCTGAACGTGAATTTTTACAGTTGTTTCAGCAATGCCTAGCTCTCTTGCGATTTCTTTATTACTAGAGCCAGTAGCAATGAGCTTTACGGTTTCAAGCTCTCGAGGGGAAAGACTCGCCAATAAAGATGAACTGGCTGGGCGCTCATCTGTCTTTTTATTCGTCTTAAAGGCGCTTACGAGCTTGTGTGTCATCTCTTTACTAATGACAGACTCACCCGCAAAAGCCCTGCGAATACCTAACAATAAATCATCTTTTTCACTAGTTTTGAGCAAATACCCCTGCGCCCCATTCTGCAGTGCCTGAATTAAATCCCCTTCATCCTCGCTAACAGTGAGCATCATCACTGTTGACTCAGGGGATGCATGAAAAATGTCTGGCAAAGACTGAATACCACTTGCGCCTGGCAAATGGTTGTCTAACAAAATAACATCTGGCTTTAATGTTTTGCAAAGTCGAATAGCCTCAATGGCGTCTCCGGCCTCTCCAATCACCTCAAAATCTTGTGCTTGCGAAAGCAGAGCAATTAAGCCGCGCCTAAATAAGGTATGGTCATCAACGACCAGTATATGAATCTTTTCCACGTTTATACCCTCACACCTTTCCACTTAGGCAAATTATGCTGGCAATGTTAGCAGTACCTTAGCGCCCGCAGGAGTATTAGCCTGAACCTGTAGATCAGCGCCAATCTTCATTGCTCGCTCTTTCATAATACTCATACCCACGTGCGTGCTATCAATCGATATTTCATCCGGGGAAAAGCCAATGCCGTCATCTATGACTTGGAATATCCATTGTGGTGACTGGTTCACAACCACCTTCACATTTTTTGCCTTGGAATGCTTGCGGATATTTGATAAAGCTTCTTGTATTACATGCATTACCTGTATTTGAACATCTGGCGCCAAAGGCAAGCCTTGCCCATGAATCTCTAATTCGCTATGAATATCTGATTGGTGTTCAAATTTTTGCAAAGTAGTTCGAATTGCCGTTTCAATATCTTCAGTGTTAGTTCTTGTTCTAAAGTGCAACAACAACTCCCGAACATCGCTGTAACTTTCACGCAAACCTTCATCAAGCTCGCCAAGAATTTTCTTCGCTTTAGTGGTGGCCGGCTCAACCAACTCATCCTTTAGCATACCCACTTGCAACTTCAGAAATGCTAACGATTGGGCAATCGAGTCATGTAACTCTCTTGCCAAAAGACTCCGCTCCTCAGATATGGCCGCTTCTTTTTCCATCGCTTTAATACGCACAGCCTCCATAGCCCCCGCCAGATGGTGGGCGAGTGTTTCAAACAATGACTTTTGATCTTGATCCAAATCTGTTGGATCAGAATAAAAAATATCGATCTCACCTAGCAAGTCTTGCTGAAAGAGAATCGGAACAGTAATGAGCGTCTTATAGCCAGCTCGCACACAATGCCGCTCTGCTTCCGTTTTGGGATTAAACGTAACGACTTGAACTTCACTAAGGCCTGTAGATTGGCCGCAATAACAGTCTCCAGTTACTACGCACTGCTCATCTTTGCTTATTGATTTTGGTAAATTAGCGCCTGATAACAAAAAGTATCTTCTATTAGCCTCATCGGTCCAGCGTATGGCAATTGCTGATGCCTTACTAAGAGACATGATTCGCTCAGAGAACCCTCTGGCCAGTTTTTCTAAATTATCCTCTCGAGAAACAAACGAACTCAAATCGTATAAAGCTTGCAATCGATTTTGGCGCTCCTGCAAGTGCAAGGTCTTCTCCGCCACCTTAGCCTCAAGACCGCCGTACAAATCACTAATGGTGGAAGTCATTGAATTAAACCCAGCGGCCAAATCACCAAATTCATCCTGAGCATCAATCTTTACTCGGGTATTGAGTTTACCGGACTTAACACTCTCAAAACCTAAGCGTAACTTTTCCACGGGATCCAAAATAACCGAGTATCCCACATACATAATTAATAAAGTGGCAATGAGTGAAGTTGCTAACATTGCAAACTGAAATAAATGCAACAGATTAGTCCAGTAATCTACTTCGCCTTCGATTGTACCAACAAATCGATCAATACTGGAGACAAAATTATCAACTTGCGCAATCGAAACACTGTCTGATTTTTTACTCACTAAATCTGCTTTAATCGCGCTCCATTGACTAGAGATATTGGCAAAATAAATTCGATTGACTTTATTCCAAGGCACAAATAGCGGTCTTGATGGATCACCGTTTTTAAGAACAATAATACTGTCATCAAATTTAGCAATCAGTTTTGAAGCGGCCTCTTTTTTACCTTCACCAGCCAATAGCGCTAACTGATAAGTCTGCATACGCATGCGCCCTGCTTCATTAATAGCTGCAGCGCCGCCCTCTAATTTCCAAGTTACCCATAAAGTAAAGCTAATGGAAATCATGGCCAACACCAAAAGTGCAATACCAATGAACATTAACTTCTTTTTTAGGGTAAATTCTCTATTAATCATTTAATAAAACTATACATAAAAGCAATCATGCAAAGAGACAAAGAACCTAATTGGCTCCACCGCCTCCATCCTGGATTATTTGGAATGTCTTTAGGGCTGCTAAGCCTTTCATTTACGTGGAGCAAGTATTCCCACATCACATCAATTTCAACCTTCTGGATTGAGCGCCTCTTCCTTGGTCTTGGCCTGATTATTCTATGCTTTCTCGCAACCCTCTGGAGTATTAAAGCGATTTTTTATCCAAAAGCGATTAAAGAAAAGTTTCTAAACCCAGTTTTAGGCCCTATGATGGCCTATTTTCCAATTAGCACAATGCTTGCCATTGCTTTGCTCTTTCCCAGATTTCCAGAGTACACAACATTTGCCTATACCTTAACTGCGATTGCGCTAATCACTCAGGTAACAATTGCCTGGCGAGTGGTATATCTGTTATCGATGGGTAATATGCCTAGCGATCAAGTAACACCCGCACTCTATTTGCCGATTGTTCCAGGCGGCTTAGTTGGTGGCGCAGCATTAACTGCAATTGGATTACCTGGTTTTGGATATCTCGTTTGGGGTATGGGACTGGGGGGATGGGCGTTATTAGAAATGCGCATCTTGCATCGTTTATTTGCTGGTCCTTTGCCACCACAATACCGAGCAACAATAGGTATCGAAATGGGCCCTGCTGCAGTCAGTACTATTACCGCAGTAAGCATCTGGCCCAACATTCCTGTAGATGCTGTATTAGTTGGTCTTGGAATTGCCTCTGGGCCTATTTTTGCAGTGCTAACCAGATGGAGATCTTGGACAGCAGTTCCATTTTCTTTTGGATTTTGGTCTTTTGCCTTCCCTGCTGCCGCAACAACTTCTTGCATCATTGAAGCCGTTATTCGTGGTGGATGGCCCAATGTTGCCGCAACAATCGCAATTACATTAACTACTGCCCTCGTCTTTTATTTACTGCTACGGACTTTTGTTCTATTGATTAAAAGACAACTCTATTAAATTTGTTCATCCGCATGAACCAACATACCCGCAGCTAGTACAGTAATCGCAGCCATCTTTTTTGATCATGGCATGAGCTCCGCAGTCTGGGCACTTTTTACCAGCCATAAGACTGCCTGTAGCACTTTTCTGCGAATCTATTTCACCAATCGCAAAATCCTCAGAGGACTTGAACTCAGCAATTCCTCTCTTTGCCAAAATATTTTCTATTGCAAAAGCAACGGCAGCCACTTCAGAGTCATGCCACATCGGCGCTAGCGCACCATCTTGCTTTTTCTTGGTACCTAAGCGTACAGGTCCTCTATCCCAAGCTACTTTTTTCATATCGCTTAGCGCTCTAGCCAAAAAGCCCCCACGAGCTGCCAATGAAAGCATCCGCATACTAGAAGTAATCCACTGTTGCGATTCACCGCTTTGACCTACAGGCATAAAAAATTCAATAGCCCGCTCAACGCTCGCTTTTTTACCGTCCACTAAACCTTCGACAGCCAAGAACGAAATAACAAGATAAAGCGTCTTTTTACCCTCTTGTGTCCAATAGGTAATTTTTTCAGCAACCGCTGGCAACTCCCCATCTGGGCGTCGATCGATTACTTTTCGAGATGGGTTGCTACGCAATTCATCTGTTTCAATGGCTGGCAAATTATTTTCTGTAGAAGAAGGGCTCACCTGCAAAACTGAACCCAAAATATTATTAGGTCTATAGGTTGCCAATCCCTTTAAATGAGATTTCCAAGCGGTGATATACAAATCTTTAAATTTTTCATAAGGATAATCTGCAGGGACATTCACTGTTTTGGAGATCGCAGTATCAACGTATGGCTGTACAGCTTCCATCATCAATACATGATCTTCTGCGGACATTTCTAACGCAGTAACAAAGTACTCTGGAAGATTATTCACATCCCCACCTAAATCACGGTACACCCGCCAAGCATGGTCCTCTACCGCGTACTCTTTAGTAGTGCCATCGGCCTCTCTCTTTTTGCGGGTATAGGTCCACGAAAACGGTGGCTCAATGCCATTGGATGCGTTATCAGCAAATGCCAAGCTAACTGTTCCTGTGGGGGCTATAGAAAGCAAGTGGCTATTACGAATTCCATGCTTTCGAATATCTGCCTTTAAAACATCGCTCAAGCGACTCGCGAAATTACCACCAGATAGATATTGATCAATATCCAAAGCAGGAAATGAGCCCTTTTCCTTTGCCAATTCAACCGAAGCGCCATAAGCAATATCGCGAAGTTTCTCAGCAATTTCAGCTGCTTTAATACGTGCTGCTGCGCTATTGTAGGAAAGCTTTAACATGATTAAAGCATCACCAAGCCCAGTAAAACCAACACCAATACGCCTTTTTGCGCGAGCCTCTAAACCTTGCTCACCTAGCGGCCAATACGTAGCATCTAACACGTTGTCCAACATGCGTACTTGTACTTTGACAACTTGAGCAAATCGCTCAAAGTCAAAATAAGGCTCGCCATCAAAACCAAAGGGATGGACAACAAACTTTGGCAGAATGATCGGGCCGAGATCGCAGCAACCGTAGGGAGGCAATGGTTGTTCACCACAGGGGTTAGTAGCATCAATCCGCTCACAATAGTACAAGTTGTTATCGCGATTGATATTGTCTAAAAATAGAATGCCAGGCTCCGCAAAGTCATAAGCAGATTGCATTACCGCATCCCAAATCTCTCTTGCTCTGACCTTTCTGTATACCCAGAACCGATCCGTTCTTTGATATGCTCCCGCTGCGATTAACGCCTCGCATGGTTTAGCTTTATGGCAAAGCTCGAGCTCGCCATCTGAGCCAACTAATTTCATAAACTCGTCAGAAACTCCTACGGAGACATTAAAGTTATTCCAGCGTCCAGGCGTTCTCTTGGCAGTAATAAATTCCAATACATCAGGATGATCAATGCGCAATACACCCATCTGCGCGCCTCTGCGTGCGCCAGCACTCTCTACGGTTGAGCAAGACTGATCAAAGACATTGATATAACTGCATGGCCCAGAGGCAATCGAGGCCGTTCCCTTAACCTCGGCACCTTTTGGACGAATTCTGGAAAAGTCATAGCCAACACCTCCGCCACGACGCATCGTTTCTGCAGCCTGCTTCAAAGCTTCATAAATGCCTGGATATCCATCTTCATCAGAATCTTGAATGCAATCCCCAACCGGCTGCACAAAGCAATTAATCAAGGTTGCTTTAATGCTTGTCCCGGCCGAACTCATAATGCGCCCAGCCCCAATTGCACCAGCATAGAAATTATCTAAAAATTGCTTTTCTACGACGTCTTGAATTTTGGAATCTTCAACTGCGGCTAGACTTTTTGCCACTCGCTTAAAAATTGTATCGGCGTCAGACTCTCCGCTTTTTAAATATTTTTCTGCTAATACATCAACGCTAATTGGCTGCATAACCATATTCGATTGGCTCCACATCAGATAAAAGTCTTGTAATTAAATCAATTACTGGGCGAATTTGAGTGCCAAATGGCAGTGCACCTGCGCCTCTAAAAAAAAGTCCTTTTTGAACGCTACCCACTAATGCGCTTCCAAGAACCTTGTCAATGCAAAATTGACCCCACGAACTATTGCCATCCCTTAAACCACAGTCATGCAGACAATCAAATACCATTGTGCAGCGTGGTTTTTTGCGAGCCGTTTCTTTGAGAACGCTCTCTACTTTGAGATATTTGCCAAGCCATGGAGTCCTCACTGCTCGGGCTGGTAGGCCTGCGACACTGAGAAACTCTACGATGTCTTCTTTTTTCGCGTTAGCCAAGACATGCTTAAATGCATCGTCAGCGTCACCTTCAGTTGTAACGGCAAAGGCGGTACCCAACTGCACTGCTGATGCACCCAAAGCCTGAAGCCTCTTAATATCCTCAAGACTTGAAATGCCTCCAGCAGCGATTAAAGGAATCTTTCCTGCAATTCCAGCTTCTTCAAAAAATTTAAGCACCTCTGGGATAACATTTTCAAAATCAAATTTAGTATTATGAATATCCGTAACGCTTGATGCTCCAACATGCCCGCCAGCTAAACGGGGATTTTCAATCACAATGGCATCTGGCAGGCGACCTTTTTTCATCCACTTCTTAACTAATAATTGAACACCTCTAGCCTCAGAAAGAATGGGGATTAAAAGAGCATCTGGATAATCTGCTGCCAAATCCGGCAAATCCAGCGGCAATCCAGCACCTACAACAATGATGTCAGCGCCGTTTTCTAAAGAACACCTTACATATTGAGCATATTCGTTGACGGCTTTCATCACATTCACAGCAATAAGGCCAAATCCACCAGCATCTTTCTTGGCCTGAAAAATTTCACGCTTCAAAGCCTCTATATTTGCCGCATTGATTGTGTCGCGACTTTCAGAACACGGCTTGAGATGCTGGGTTTGCTCCATCAAATCGGGATGTAGACGCCTCAAATCAATCGACGAAATCGTTCCTACACCACCGGCTTTCGCCACAGCAGCAGCTAAACGATGAGCCGATACTCCAACGCCCATACCACCTTGCACTATAGGCAATATGTTTTTCCCTTTTATCACCAAGGGAGACACGCCACTCTTAGAAAGCAACTCCATAACGTCAGTCGGAATTAATGTTGTCATTGAGTTACCTAAGTAGTGTTGTGGCTATTGCTTAGCCAGGTTGCCCATCTAATCGAGGTTTTGTTAACCAAGGAAAATATTTAAACAAATACAAAATAAATGCTGTACACCAGCAAATTCCAGCCCAGCCAAGAGCGGAGTGAAACCATGTTCCACTGAAGGCATGAGCCAACATCCAAAATATTGCTGTAGCTTGTACCAATGTATAAGCAAGCGTTTCGATTACACCTGCAATTAATGGGCGGCCGGTATGCCCCATTGCAGTGCGCGTAATCATTCCAATGATGAGCCCTGCGGTTGCGCCAATCCCAAATGCATGAACTGGTATATAGATCGTCACAAAACCTAATGCAGAGAGCCCCAAGAGAATAAAGCCAAGTGGAATCCATAAATATGCAGCATGCAAAACCAATACGATTGGTTTAGAAACTGTTGCAAGGGGATTCCAACCCCACAACATCTTTAATTGAATCAGACCGGTAAATAGACAAACTATCGCAGTCAAATAACTTGCTGGAAAAAAAATCCACAGTAAGAAAGATGCGCCACAACAAGCAAGTACTAAGGTTGCTAAGTTTTTATTACGAATTTGCTTTATCCCAAAAAATGCGTTAGCCGTAAAACTTGGTATAACTCTGCCCCCAATCATGATCTCAATCATCACAATCAAAAACAAAGAAATAATCAAGACTTTATTGGCATCAATTTGAATTCGATTATTCGCCGAAAGATAGAACACAGCATTTAAAACACCCAATACACTCAAAATGAATGGGAGAAATAAATTTCTATACATGCGCTGATGCAAAATCAACCTGCCTATAGCAATCGCAATTGCAGGTAAAAATAAAACATCTACAACTGCTAGGTAGGGACTCAATAATGGCCCGACTCTTCCAGCAATCCAAAGCAAAACCAATAACATTAATGACTTGCCAGTTGGAGTATCCAAGCCCGTCCAAGCTCTCACTGCCGTAAGCGCAAAACCAGCTACAACCGTAGCAGCAAAACCAAAAATCATTTCATGTGCGTGCCACTGAATACCAGGTATTTCGCTATTACCCCTGAAGCTATAGCCACTTAATTCGCATAGCCACTCAACTACGGCAATCACAGACCAAAGCGCTGCCAGCAAATAGAATGGTCTAAACCCAAGAGCAAATAAAGGCATTGTCTTTTTGGACATGTCAATTAGCCTTAAGACTTCGCCTCTAACTCCGCAATGCGCTTCTTTAAAGCCCGATCATTTTGGAATCGCTCAGTATCATCTCTCACCACGGCCGCAATGCCAGTCACTTTGCCAGAGGCATCAGTCAACATGGCTACGGTAAAGGCAATAGACAAAGGTTTTCCATCTTTATGCAAAGCGGGTACCGTTAATAAAGTTGTGCCGTAACGGGTAGTTCCTGTATCCATTGATTTTTTATAACCATCCCAGTGACGCTCCCTAAAACGCTCAGGTGTAATGATGTCCAGGCTTTTCCCCAAAGCTTCACTAGAGCTATATCCAAAAATGCGCTCTGCTGCTGCATTCCAAAAAACAATATCTCCTTTGGCATCAGAAATTACCACCCCATCACCCATGACATTTGCTAGCTGTTCAAAATTCACCTGATTTGACATACAAACCTCTATCTAAAAATTACAAATTTGGAACATTTTCCTAATAATGGGTGGGGTTTGATATAGCCCGATAGAACTATGTAAAAAAGTAAGGTTTCTAATAAATCATCAAAACACCCTTTCATTTGCGATAGATCAAATGCCAATCCAGCTAATTGGAATTTAATGAGCACATCATGCAAAAGAAGTTTCCAATCAATCCGCCGCACCCTGAACGCGTCTGCTGGGGGTGTGAGAGGTATTGCCCTTCAAACTCAATGGCTTGTGGAAATGGCTCAGATCGAGCTCAACATCCATATGAACTATTTGGCGAGGGTTGGGAAACGTGGGGCATGGATAATCGAGAATTACTCAAGAACCCACAATAGCTCCATGAACGACTTAACTATCGCAAGAGCAATACATATTGTTAGCGTAGTGATTTGGATGGGTGGCGTTACTTTTGTTACGCTAGTACTTATTCCCACTCTGAGACGATCCTCGTTTCGCGTTGATCAATTGGCCATTTTTAATGCCATTGAAAATAGATTTGCCAATATCGCCAGAGTAATGGTCTTGTTAGCAGGCATTAGTGGGTTCTATATGATCTATAAACTGAATGCCTGGAACCGCTTTACAGAAATCCAATACTTCTGGATGCATGCCATGGTTTTTGTTTGGGCACTCTTTTGTCTTGCCCTTTTTATAGTTGAACCTTTTTTCTTAAAGAACCATGGAAAATTGGTAAAAGATGGGCACAACATCACTAACCTACAAAAAACTCAAATTGTGCATGCAATTATTTTGCTATTAAGTCTAGTCACAATAATTGCCTCCGTTTTGGGTGCTCACGGATTTTTTTATTAAAAAATACCCGACTGTGTAAGCGGGTGTGCAATTGAATCTATTCGGTGACTTGAGATTATTCCAACACCAACCATCCTAGAAATACAAAAACCAATCAATACCCTCACAAGCCAAGCTTGTTGTTTGTTTTAGGTGGTGTTTAGGTTCTCAGGTTATGAGAGCAGACATCCAAAGAAAACCACTAGGATTTCAAGAGGTTACGTCGCCTGTTTATCGGTGTGTGAGCTTTTGTGTGACTAGATTAATAAGATCACAAGAAGCAATGCATCACTCTTTGGTTTTCGAAACCAAAGGAATTTTGGAGCAACCATCTAACACCTCGTTGCTCCAAAGGGTTCTTTTATTAGCATTGCGAGCGTTACTTTAGGTAACGCTCGTTTGGAAAACTGGGGATAACAACCTAAGGTGAATTTTCTTGACTCGGAAATTAATAATGAATTCCTATCTAGATTCCTCAATGGTTTGCCCATCTCGAATAGCGTAAATCCGCTTAAATAGAGGAATAATTTTTTCATCATGGGTAACCACAATAATTGCAGTCTGATATTGGCTGGCCATTTGATTTAAGATCCCCATCACTCCTAAGGCTCTTTCGCTATCTAAAGGAGCTGTCGGTTCGTCGGCTAAAATGACGGGCGGTCTATTGGCTAATGCTCTTGCAATAGAGACGCGTTGCTGTTCTCCACCGGATAATTCTGATGGGTTAGCATTAGCCCGATGTGCAACATCTAAAGCCTCTAGCAACTCTCTAGCGCGCGCTCTAGCAATATTGTTTGGCACCCCCGCAAGCATAGGTAAAAGCGCCACGTTATCCGTCACGTTCAGAAAGGGAATTAAGTAAGGCGCTTGAAAAATAAAGCCAATTTTGTCTCTTCTCAGAGCCCTTAAGTCCTTAATCTTCCAACCATTTTCGTAGATCACTTCACCACCCAATGTCATGCGACCTGCTGTGGGCTCAATGACTGCCCCTAGACATTTCAGTAGCGTACTTTTTCCAGACCCAGATGGGCCAATAAGCCCTACCACTTCACCTGGAGCAATTTGCATATTGACATTTTTCAGGGCATCTACAGCGGCATCGCCTTGCCCATAAGTTTTTCGAAGCCCTTCTAATTGAATGCTGAAAGTACTCATATCAGCCTCCAATTGCTTGGGCGGGATCTACCAGCAAAGCAGCTCTAATCGCCAAGGTACTAGCTAAAGCGCATATGACCATCACTAAAATGAATCCGATGATTGCGTCTACAGGCTCTAATAAAACATATTTTGGAAACAGCGGCGCCCAAAAAGTAGCAGAAGTTTTTCCCACAATAAAACCAATTAACCCCAGGCCAAGGGCTTGCTGCAAGATCATGCTGGCAATAGTGCTATTTTGAGTGCCAATCAATTTCAACACCGCAATCTCTCTGATCTTTCCCAGGGTCATGGTGTAGATAATGAAGGCCACAATGGCAGCGCTTACTACAGCCAAGATCACCAGAAACATGCCAATCTGTTTCGCGGAATTTGCGATCAACTTGGCAACAAGGATTTCTTCCATCTGCGCCCTTGTATATACCTCAAGATGTTTCCAGCGACGGATTGGTTTAGCTACCTCCTCAGGAGTTCTTCCCCCTTGGATTTGAACAAGGATGGCATTCACGCTGTGATTGGTAGATTGCGATGCTGTAATGGCATCCAAAAGACCGGGAATGGGGCGATTCAAACTCGGATTAGCTATATTTCTGGCG
>NZ_LOJJ01000006.1:0-5575 GCF_001595985.1 Polynucleobacter sinensis | reverse complement strand
CGTCTTTAATTGGAATGAATACCATTGGATCGCCACCCGATGAGACCATACGGCGAGTTAAACCCACTACCCGATACTGATGGCGCTTAATTTGAATGAGGTCGTTTAGCTCAAACCCCGTTTTAACATCTGCCAATGCTTCATAGTGTGACTGAACAATATGTCGACCGGAAATCAAATAGGCCGGCTCACCAAGCTGCCCACTTTCTACCCCAACCACCATGACTCGAGTATCACTTTGTCCTTTACGAACCTGCATTGTGAGATAGGTAATGTTTGCTGCGCGTGCAACGCCTGGCATTCCCAGCACACCTCTTACATAGTCATCTCGAATGCTGGATGCTTCAGCATAAGGGCCTTGGGTATCTTTTTGTACCACCCAAAGATCTGCACCACTATTGTTTAGTAGGGCCATGGCATCATCCACCATGCCTCGATATACCCCTGCCATTGTTAGAGTGACACCGATTAGCAGTCCGAGACCCAATCCCGTTAGAGCAAACTTACCCCAAGAATGCGCAATGTCACGACCCGCTAGGCTAATCACGGTGATTTCTTCAATAAAGAATCAACTACCTTAATGCGCTGCCCTTCTTTAATTTCAGCATCGCTATAGAGAACAACTTCATCACCACTCTTAAGTCCGCCGAGAATAACCACTTGACCATTTAAGCCGTTTTGTCCAATTTGTACCCGAGCAAAATGGGGCTTGCCATCCTTGAGCACCCATACCCCAGTTTCATCACCCCTCTTTTTAATGCTTGCGTTGGGCAAGCTAAGGCCATATTCACTGGGGGCTAATTGCAATGTCACTTCTGCCATCTCTCCAATTGAAACAGTCTTAGGCATATCTATCATTTCAATTTGGGCGATGCGTTCTTCTGCAACGCTATCACTGAGCATCTCAACGCGAACTACCTTGCCCGACATTGGGTGATGTGGATTAGAGCGCAATATCACATTTGCATCTAAGCCAACGGCTAATCCCATTGACTTACCTTGGTCAAAACGCGTCTTAATCCATAGGCTCGTTGGGTCGATTAACTTTAAAACTGCCTGACCAGCAATAACGGTTGAGCCTGGCTCGGCATCCCTAGATGTAATGATCCCATCTACTGGAGCCCTTAATTTAATATTAAGCTCTTGTTGTTTAAGCCCAGCCAAATCAGCGGTCGTTTTTTGAACAATCGCTTTTGCTGAATTGAGCTCTTGTGACTTTCCCTCAACAACAATTGGACTAATAAAATTCTTGTTACCCAATTCAACATAACGCTTATGCGTTTCTGAAGCTAGTAGTAAACGTGCTTTTGCATCAGTCACTTGTGCCTCAGCAGCAATCATTCTCTGATTCAGATCAATAGAATCCATCTCGGCCAGTAGTTGCCCCTCTTTAACCAAATTGCCTACATCTACATATACGTTTGAAACGCGTCCAGCAACTACTGGTCCCATCAAATAAGACCGCCTCGCTTCAATTGTTCCTACTCCAAATAGTGTAGGTGCAAGCGATTGGTCGCTGACTTTAATGGTCGTCACTTTAGTGGATGCTAAAGGTCCAGAATTTAGAACAACAAATCCAAATACGACCAATAAAAATGTAAGCGTGAGACCCATCAGTAATTGACGACGGGTAATGTCCAATTCACGCATTCGGAGCAGCAGTGAACTAAAAAGTTCTTTTAATTTAATGGTGGTATTCATTTTTTTGAGCCATTAATGTACTTGAATAAAAGATGCCTATCTTCTGATCATGCTCCCTTTAGTTGTTTACGGGGTGATTTAATTACCTATTATTATTGAAATGAACGCAATCGTTATTAATCTCTAATATTGATCTTTTTGTACTACTTAGAGCTATCATACACTATATATTTTTATATAATGTATGATAGCCTAAACAACAAACTTGTTACATCGAACGATCCCTACTTGGGTAAAAAAAATATCTAAGCTAAGTGCAGCCTATTCCATCCTACAAAAACAATACAAGAACTGCTGGGTAGTTCCAATTGGAGTTTGATGTAGCTCTGTTGAGCTATTAATAAGCTTGAATGTCTTGCCAAACTGCCCATGAAGATTTTCTGAGTCATAGCGAACCACATCTAAGCCGCTACACTTCTCTGGGCCATCGGGTCCAAAGGTGGACATAATCACATAGCCACCATGCTTCACTGAACGCATCACTTGCTCTACATATCTGGCTCGCTGCGCTTCTTCAGTTAGAAAATGAAAGACGGCTCTATCGTGCCAAACATCAAAATAGCCTTGAGGTAATGTTGCTTGCGTAATATCAGTGCAGTACCAGTGAACCTGAACAGCCCGCTTACCAATACGATCCCTAGCTACATCAATTGCTTTTTGAGAAATATCTAAAACGCTGATGTCCTCATAACCCTCAGACAAAAGGTCGTCAACTAGCGTAGATTCGCCACCACCAATATCAATAATGACGGCATCTTTACTGTGTGCTGCTTGATGAATAAGACTGAGGGATGTATCAAGGTGTGGCGCATACCAACTCAGCGCATCCGGTGCCTTGTCGCCGTAGACCTTCTCCCAATGTTCTTTTTTGTTCATTTGCTAGTGCTTAGGCTGTTTGTTAACAGCCTTCTTGTAAGCATCCATGCCACCTTTAGTTTTCCACTCTTCATAGCCACCCTGAAGAATGCGCAAATTCTCATAGCCAGCAACACGCAAAGCAAAGCCTGCCTGCGCTGAGAGACTGCCGGTATTACAGTAGATTAAGACAGGCTTGTTCTTAGGAATCTTATCCTTTTGTGCCAAGACTTGGCGCCACTCAATGTTGACTGCTCCAGGAATATGGCTCTTATCAAACTGAGCCTTATCTCTAGCATCAATCACCATCATCTTCTTATATTCTTCTGCGGGTATCTGCTCAGGAAATATCGTAGCACCGCCATAGTCCACAAACTCAAGATAACCCGCCATCTCATCAACAGCAATAGCTTTGTTATCAGCAAATGTAGGGCTTGCTATGAATGATGTGAGCGCAAGCGCAATGAATAGTTTTCTCATTTATTTCCCAGTCTTAATAGTTGATTTGAACTTATCGAATTCAGGTCTCACGCTATCGTTAAATAACTTACCTTGCTTCTTCTGCTTGGTGGTTCCCTCTAACTCCAGAATGTCCGCAATGATTTGATAGCTCACCATGCCATTGTGAGCGCCACCACTTGCCGCTATGTTTTGTCCGTTGTACCAAACTGAAGGAGCTGGCGTTAATGGCGGAACGGCTGTTTGGGGCAGAACCAAAATTGGTAGTCGATACGCATTAGCAATTTCTGCGGCAATTTGAACATTGGTGTTACATCTGGTCCCAGGAGGATCTTGATTAATGAATACCAAGGCTTTTTGCCCGTTAATCTCTAGCGGGACAGGGCTGTTAGCAAGAACGCTTAATGAGAACAAAGAGATAATGACCCCCACGAGCTTTTTAAGCATTTACACCCTCACTTATATTCAATAAAATCATTGAATGATTATGCCTAGACAAAAATCTACTTTCAAGCAAAAACTGTTCGAGCAATTTGCCAAACTCGGGAAAGCCCTTGGCTCAGAAGTGCGCTTAGAGCTGATTGAACTGATTATTCAGTGCCCTACAGCTGTTGAAGACCTAGCTAAAAAGGTTAAGCTGCCAATTGCCAATGTATCGCAACATCTACAAGTACTTAAACAAGTAGGCATTGTGAATACGATCAGACAAGGTAAATCCATTGTTTATGAGATAGCGGACTCAGATGTCATTGATTTGTTCTTAAAGCTACAAGGTGTTGGACAGCGCCACATTGAAGAAGTCGATAGCCTCGTCAATAAGTACCTCACCTCGCGAGATAGCTTAGAAGGCATGCCAGTTAATCAAGTACTTAAATTAGCCAAGCGTGGAGAAATCACGCTTTTAGATGTGCGGCCTAGTGAAGAGTACGCTCACTCCCATCTTGAAGGGGCACTCAATATCACCCTTGAGGAATTAGAAGAGAGATTGGGGGATTTTCCAAAATCTAAAACGATTGTCGCTTACTGTAGGGGCACGTACTGCGTACTATCTTATGAAGCTGTAAAGCGCCTCAGAGAAAAAGGATTTAAGGCAGTACGAGCAGAAGATGGCATACCCAATTGGCTCAATATGAATTTGAAGCTAGCTAAACAAGACGAGTAGTGATTGTTCCGTCTTAATCGCCTTATTCAAACGCCACAGTCTGCTTTTAAGTCGGCGCTTGTACTTTCTTTAGCTTTACATGTCTGCTTTCTACTTTTATGGGCTCCATCAACAGTAAAGCCGCTAAAAACAGTTAAAGAAGATGTCGTTGTTATCAAACTGAACGAGCCGCAAGAAAAGCAAGAGCCCGTCAACATCCAGAAGAATCAGACGCTCACAAAGAAGGCCCCAGCAACACAAGCAGCTCCAAATGCCCCAACAGCAGAGGAATGGGCTTTTGCCTCAACCTACACATTAAAAAATAGTAAAGGCTACAGACACACCTGGGGCAAGCAAGTGCGTAGCATGATGGGAACAGCTGTTGAAGGTGCCGATCAAGGGCAGGTGAGATTCAGAATCGAGATTGCTCCAAATGGAAGCATCACTAAAGTTGAAACACTCTGGAAGACATCTGATAAGGCTGAAGCCCTTGCTCGTAAAGCAATTTATTCAATGCCACCGCCACCGCCCACGCCAACTGGCAAACCACTCATCTTTGAAAAGACAATTTCATTTACGCCATTTGCTACTGATGACACACCCATTTACAGTGATGACTGTTTACCTGATCCACCATCATTTAACAATCCATTCGCATGGGATGGCAAATCACCGCAAGGGATAAAACAAAATAAGCCTGCCGAAAAGCTCGGTCCTGAAGCATTAGCAGAGTGCCTCAAACAATTACCTCAGGATTCTATTGAAGGCGTGGCCGCTCATAATCAGCGACAGCTAGATCAATGGGGGTCAAGCAATCTAAATCAAAGAAAGTAGTTCACGTACATACGTCTATGCGCATATATTTGTAATGTCGTTTTAAACGATATTCCTATAATGGGGCAAGCAAAAACACTTAAGGCGTCTATGGCTTGGATTATTACTAAGTATCTCCTAACAGCAGGGATGGTTGTATTCATTTCTGAAGTTGCAAAGCGAAGCGATCGACTGGGTGGCTTTATTGCGGCATTGCCCTTGATGACGCTTTTAACTCTGGTGTGGTTGTATGTTGAAAACCAGCCCGAGGAAAAGATAGCCAATCATGCCTATTACACCTTTTGGTATGTAATTCCAACATTGCCAATGTTTCTATTGTTTCCACTGCTACTTCCAAAGTTAGGATTTTGGCTAACGATGGGGGCTTGCGTAGTGGCAACTATCATCTGCTTTGGCCTATTTGCCTTGATGATGAAGGGCTTTGGAATTAATCTGCTATAGGCAATGGCATTTATTGGCCTTGGATTCAACCGGTCAACGCAACAGATTGAGCAAAACGTTCTGCCGGTGTTTGATAGTTTAGTGTTTTTCTAGGGCGTTCATTTAGTTTCCTTGCCACTGCATTGAGCTTGGCTTGGGAGTAGT
>NZ_LOJJ01000005.1 GCF_001595985.1 Polynucleobacter sinensis | reverse complement strand
CATCAGTCAGCACGACCCCAGTTAAGGTCACATTACCAGCATTAGCTACAGTGATAGTGTAGTTAATCACATCACCAGCACCATCAGCCGAAGAGAGGCTAGCTACTTTAGTGATCGTTAAATCTGGGGCAGGAATATCAACACCAAGAACACGAACAGAAAATTCTTCAAAACCCCCATCAGTGCCTGATAGGGATGCTTCAAAATACAAGTATTCAGGATTGGAGCTGAAATAACTCTTAGGAATGAGCATAATAAGATCAGATCTTCCGCTACCCGTATTGTCATCATAAAGATGGATGGTGGTATTTATTGTCTGAGTATCAAGGGAGTACAGTAAATTAGCCCCAGTACTTGATTGAGTGGCGCTATTAGACCCATATATCTTGAAGCTATTCAGATCAACAAATGGTTTTTGACCGCCATTATTCTCATTAACATCTAAGCGAATTTCATAATATTCGGTGCCACCAATTCCGACCACCGGAATTGAGGAAGTGCTAATTGAACTAGTCCGATTACCAGCAGATGTAATGGCATCACCAGTACCATATGAGCCACCACTATAAAAATTCGTTCCAGATTCTGAAGTAGTTTTCTGAATCGTTAAAAATGGATCAAAAATACCTGTACCAGAGGACTGAGTCTGAAGATAATCATCCCTCCATGTATATAAAATTGTTCCATCGGAAAGAGGCACCCCCGGCGCCTGAGGGAAGAAACCCGCACCAGTATCGATACTTTGTGTCGGTGAAAGTGATTGGTATAAATATATTTCTTGATTTTCCATCATGTATCCCCTAAAAAAAATGAATAGATCAATTTGTGCTGCAGTGGAGTTAGTGTCCAATAAAGTGATCTAAAAATGTCCTCATCGTTGTTGCAAATTTATGATGAATTACTCGTACCAGTAGGAATTAAAAGTTATATATACGCATTAATAACTTATGATTTTTTAAAGTACTGAGCAACCTTTTGAAAATCATTAACCTCGAGAGTGCCACTCAACTGATGAAGCTTTAAAAAAGCTACTAGATAGCTGTATTTAGTTTGCGCAAGATCTCTATTCGCCAAAAATAATGCCTTCTGAGCCAGTAAAATATCTAAATTAATTCGCTCGCCACTAACGACGCTTTTCTTCATAGACTGAACAAGTTGCTCAGATGACTCTTTGGCGCCAACTAAAGCTCTAATCTTTGCTTGACCAGAATGCACTAGGTCATACTGCTTTCGTAGTTCTGTCACAATTCGGTCTTGAGCTACCGCAAAATCCGCTTTGGATTTTTCATAATTAGCATAAGCTTGATTGCTTTTACTAACGATCTCTCCGCCAGAAAAAATTGGTAAATTAACCTGAACACCTACATAATTTTGATTTGTTGTCTGATTAATACTAGACACTGTATTTGAGTTTTGAGTAGTAATTGCGGCAATGAAATTAACAACTGGGTAGTGTCCGGCAATATTTTTACGGTACTCCTGAAGAGCTACCTCTACCTGAGCCTTCATGCCAACTAACTCAGCATTGCTAGCAATTGCCTTTTCTTCCCAATCTTTAAAACTACCCGACTCTATAGCCAAAAATGGAAATTTATCTTTTAGAGAGTTAACGCTCTCATTGGCGCCCAAGGTATTACCTAAAATGGCATTAAGCTTTCGGCGTGCATTCTCGACCATATCTCTTGCATCAATTACTTTTGCCTCAGACATTAGTTGAGCGGCCTTAGCCTCCAAAGAATCCGTCTTTAATCCCTCCCCGTTTTCAAATAGAAAGGTTGAAGTAATTGCCTGCTGTTTAAATGCTTCGTTTTCAATTTTGAGATATTGCAATTGATCCATAGCAAACAATAGATCAACATAAGCCTGAGATACCCGTACCAGGAGGTCCTGGGTGCTATAAATATATTTTGCATTGCTAACCTCAGTCTGAGCTACGCCCTGCTTCCATTTCGCAAAGGCATCTAAACTGATGATTGGCTGAGTTAATTGTGCTGCGGCAAAGTTACTCGGATATCGCCAATCATAAGAAATGTTTGGGCCGCCTGGGTACTGTTGCCCCCACTGTGTCGCCTTGTTGGTAGCCGCATTGTAATTTGCGAGCACCCTAGGAAATAGTGCTGATCGGCCAATATTTTCATATTCAAGTCCCGCCTCATACTCCTTGGTTGCGGAGCGATAAACTGGATCACCTCCTAAGGCAATTTCATAAGCACCCATCAAATCCAAAGCTTTTACAACCGAACTAAACTGTCCAAAGCTACAGAATATTAATAATTGGATGAATAAATTTTTAATCATGAGCCTTATTTGCCAACTAAAGATATGTCTATGAAATCGATCAACCTAAAAATATCAATGACCAACAGTCATCCGCAGAACTGAGTACAAAGTAAAAAGGCAATACCTAAGTTTGATTTATAAAATAATGTAGAAAAAATTTATTGATAAATATCAATATGAGATTTATTTGCACGAATCCCAAAAAAATGTCTTAGAAAAAAATAAATGTGCAAAAAAATTGGGATTGAGCATCAATCTTTAAATCAGAATGTCCTGATAAAAAACGGCCACCATATGGCGGCCGAATCACTTCACGTGGAGACTTCAAATAGATGCGGAGGATGATGTTTGCTGCATTTATTCCTAGAATAAATTGGTCTAAGTTTGCCCCCCGCCATACAAAATTAAACGCTACACCGTACATCACAGTTACTTTATAAATAATCTTCAAAAAAATTATTTGATAAAAGTCAATTTTTTATAAGTACAAAAGTACTAAATTTATTATGGATTACATTAAAAATTTAATTCGTGAAATTAATTTGACATTAATCAAAATTTTGAAAATGTAAATTCGTATTCTGATTTTCCTTTTCCAAGAAATATGGAAATCATAGAGTCTAAAAGGGAATTCAAAATGCAGCCTTTAATAAGATTAAATGATCAGCCTTTCACATCAAAAAAAAATGATCTCTTTACACCTTGCGTCAGCTGCATATCCAGGGCTAATTGCTTACATAAAACTCTAAATTTGGAAAAGTTAGAAAGGTTGCCAAGCCAATACGTTCATAAATTCAAGATCAAAAAAGGGGACCCAATTTTTCACTGCGGTGATGACATTCATTCTATTTATAATATGAAAATTGGATTTGCAAAGGTGGAATTCACTCTACCTAATGGACAACATCAGATTAATCAGTTTGTAATGCCTGGAGACTTAATAGGTCTAGATGGAATTGCAGATGGAAAGCATCACTTAGATGCCTATGCTCTTTCTGATGGTGAAATGTGCGGAATTTCATTCAGTCAAATTAAAAATATCATGAAAACAGATCCTGATTTTTCGGTGATCATAGAAAGATGTATGAGTGAAATTCTCAATAGAGCTCAGGAGCATATTTTTTCCTTAGGCACACATAGCGCAGAAGAAAAGTTGGCATTTTTTTTAATTCATTATCGCAATCGACTTGATAAGTTGAATATGAGAACTGATGTCTTGAGGCTACCGATGAGTAGGGAAGATTTAAAAAGCTATCTTGGAGTTACAACGGAAACCTTGAGCAGATCCTTTACCTATTTAGAAAAAAGTGGCTATATCAATGTTAAAAATCGTGATATTAGTTTTGTGGATGATGCTGGACTTGAGAAATTTCTATCCACTAAGGAGAATATTTATCAATCTTGTCACCAAATCTATGGCGGCAAGAAGTTTAACTCTAACCTCACATTTAGATAGAGATCGTCGTACCCATTTAGGTATTGCACGCTATAAAAGAATCCTGACATGTAGTTAATGTGTTATAAACTTAAAGCATTTTTTCACTGCTAACTTTTTGAAATCAAGGATATCTAGTTGCTAAAATCCCTTGGCTCTCTTTCTTATAAGTCAATTAACTCGGCCTTTTTAAATATATAACTAATTTCGCATTAACTTAATCATCTTGATTGGTTAAAGCTAAACCAATTAACATAAATAAATGCTTCCGTTCTCATCATACTTTTCTCCTTAACACGGCCGAATAGCCCACATCATAATAGGCAGATGGTTTTCATTGAACTCCACTACTGGGATATAAAATCGTCTCATGAACTCTCAAAAATCTACTGGCCAATTAACCTCTGACCTAACCAAAGCTTTCGATCGTTTGCCCATTAAAGATGATCAGGCAAATCACTTAAACAACCTAATTCAAGTACTTGCCAATGGGGCAAGCAACGCTGTTCATACCCCCTATTCCAATCACTTTATTGATAAACCCGCCACCCTGATTCCAGAGTTAGAGGGTTTACTCAAAAGAACTAGGGACCTAGAACAATTCCTATCGAAGATTCATCAAAGCACAATTTTGGCAATTCCCGATGTCAATGCTAGAGCGCCACTTGAACACGCCTGTCAAAGAATGATTCCAGCGCTAGAGAACGCGCTTAACCGAATTGCATCAAATGACGAGGGGCAAGAAAAAGATATGGGCGGCCGACCCGTTAACTATCGGTCCATTCAACTTGCTGATATTTTGGCAATGAACTACAAACGACTTACTGGTAAAACTCCAACCATTACCGTAGACCCAATATCTGTGGGAAATGTTGCCACAGGTGAATTTTTTACGTTTTTTAAAAGTGTGTTCAATATCCTTGGCGCAAAAGGCAATGCCGAATATTTTGCAAGGCTTGCCATAGATCGCCTAAATCCTCAAAAGGAGATAACCCCTCCCTAAATTTAGAGGTTTTCTCCTTTTCACATTGTGGGATTTTCGTAATACCTTGTCCTTGTATTTTTCACCACAAGGACAAATGATGAAACAAAACAAGCCTACCAACAGCTTTAAAAACCCTGCCGAGCTTTACCCTGACCCACGCAACGCACGGGTGCACAGCAAACAGCAGATCCGCCAAATAGCCAGAAGCATTCAGTCTTTTGGATTTAATGTCCCAGTCCTCATTGATGGCGCAAACCAGATCCTTGCTGGCCATGGACGAGTGGAAGCCGCCAAATTCCTGGGGCTTACACAAATCCCCGTAATTACATTGGATCACCTGACTAAAGAGCAAGCCAAAGCCTTTGCTATTGCCGATAACCGCTTAACGGAAAACGCCACCTGGAATGAAGCTCTGCTGGGCGAAATCTTTTCTGAGCTGAGCAATCTCGATCTGAGCTTTAGCTTAGAGGACACCGGCTTTTCCATGAGTGAAATTGATCTGCACATTGCCGATTTTGAAAATCCCAATCCCGCTTCTCTTGACGATGAGCTACCTACCCCACCCGCCCATATCGTGAGCCAGCTCGGCGATCTATGGTTATTGGGTAAACATCGCATTCTGTGTGGCTCAGCCCTAGAAGACACGAGCTTTGAGAGGCTCATGGTGGGCAAAAAAGCCGATCTCATTTTTACTGATCCACCCTTTAACGTGCCGATTGAAGGTCATGTGAGTGGTAGACGGGATAGCAAAGCTAAGCAAGAAAAACCAAAGCATGCGGAGTTCGCCATGGCCAGTGGCGAAATGACTCCTGCGGAGTTCACCCAATTCTTAGAACGCTCATTGGGACTGCTGACAGCCAATAGCAAAGCGGGCTCGATTCATTATGTCTGCATGGATTGGCGCCACCTACTCGAGCTTCAAAGTGCTGGCTCTTCTGTTTATACCGAACTCAAAAACCTCTGTGTCTGGGTCAAAGATAAAGGCGGCATGGGATCGCTCTATCGTAGCCAACATGAGTTAGTGCTCGTCTTTAAGAATGGTAAAGGCGCTCATCGTAATAATGTGGAGCTGGGTAAAAACGGTCGTTATCGCACGAACGTCTGGCAGTACGCGGGAGCTAATACCTTAAGTCGCCAAGGTCATGAAGGCGACCTGCTGGCCATGCACCCTACTGTCAAACCCATGAATTTAGTGGCTGATGCCATTTTGGATTGCTCGGCCAGGGGCGAGATTGTGCTCGATCCCTTTTTAGGTAGCGGCACTACTTTGTTGGCGAGTGAACGTACGGGTCGCATTTGCTATGGAGTAGAACTCTCTCCCGCGTATGTCGATCTAGCCATTACGCGCTGGCAAGCCATAACGGGGCAAGAAGCCATTCATGCAGCCTCAAACCAAAGTTTTGATGAGCGCCTACTTGCTGTGAGACCAACAGAAGCGGAGGCAAGCTATGTCCAATAACGCCTACCGCGTGGGCTATCGAAGCCCACCCAAAACTACTCAATTTAAAAAAGGAGAAAGTGGTAATCCCAAGGGTCGCCCCAAGGGATCGCGAGGTCTCCAAAATATTATGGTTGAGGAGCTCAAAACGAATGTGACCATTCATGAAAACGGTCGCAGTAAAACCGTCAAAAAAGGCGAAGTGATTGTTAAGCAAATGGTGAACAAGGCTATGGCGGGAGACCATAAGGCCGCTCACTTAGTGCTTGGGGTTTCTCAGCAACACGAGTATCAAGAGGCACTCAAAGAGTCCACCGTGATTGAGACAGTTCCACAAGAAGATCGCATAGTCATGCAAAGCATTATGGAACGGATGAAGCATCGGCTCGATCTCACCAAGAGCACTCATACCAAAGGTGCTGATAGCAAGGATGAGGAAAGATCATGAACGAGCCCATACCACCGCTAACCGAGCAGGAATACCGCATCGTTCTTCGCAATGACTTTCATAGCTTTATCCAGCGATCCTTTTATGAACTCAACCCACAAGGTGAGCTCTTACTTGCTCCTTATATTGAAATCATGGCAATGCATCTTGAAAATTGTCGCCTAGGGATCACCAAACGCTTAATCATTAATATTCCACCGCGCTATCTCAAATCCCACTGCGCTTCTATTAGTCTAGTGGCTTGGCTTTTGGGTCATAAACCAGCAACGCAAATCATTTGCGCTAGCTACGGACAAGATCTAGCAGATAAATTTGGAGCTGATACTCGCGCGCTGATGAAAAGCGCTTTTTATCAACAACTCTTTCCCACACGGCTAGATCCTCGAAAACAGGCCGTAAATGACTTTGCAACTACCAAGATGGGTGGCAGGATGGCCACCTCCGTCGGCGGCGTTCTTACTGGACGGGGCGCCGATTTCATCATCATTGATGACCCACTCAAACCAGAAGATGGTTTTTCTGAAACCAAGCGCAATGCTGTAAATCACTGGTACGACGGCACTTTGTTATCACGCCTAAATAATAAAAAAGAAGGTTGCATTATTGTGATCATGCAGCGCTTACATCAAGATGACTTGGTGGGGCACATTCTTGAGCAAGAGGATTGGACGGTAGTCCGCTTTCCAGCCATTGCTGAGGCTGATGAAATGACTACGGTGAACACTTGGCTTGGCGCGCTGACCTTTTCTCGTAAAGAAGGCGAAGTTCTACATGCCGAGCGCGAACCAAAAACTATGCTGGATGCTACGCGCGAGCGCATTGGGCATTATTTTTTCTCTAGTCAATATCAACAAAATCCTACCCCCGTTGGTGGCTCGATTATTAAGTCTCACTGGCTGATGCGCTATCCGAGCAATCAAGCGCTACCCGAAGGAATTACGATGACAATCCAAAGCTGGGATACGGCGCAAAAAGCGGGAGAGCTTAATGATTACAGTGTGTGCGTAACCATTAGGATGATCGAAGATCGTTACTACATTATCGATGTGCATCGTGAAAAACTAGACTATCCTACACTCAAACGTAGAGTAATAGAAAAGGCAGAGCAATATGATCCCAGGGCCATTTTGATCGAGGATAAATCTTCTGGTACCTCCCTGATTCAAGAACTCAAGCAACTCTATCGCTACAAGATTGAACCGTATTTGCCACCTTCGGGAACGGATAAGGTTATGCGCCTGCATGCCGTATCAGATTTATTTGAAAGTGGTCTGGTATACCTACCTGACCAAGCACCTTGGTTAGCAGAGTATGAGCATGAACTGCTCACCTTTCCGGGATCGCGCTTTGACGATCAAGTCGATGCCACCTCCCAAGCTTTAGCGCACCTACGCCAAAATGGGAATCGCAAGATGATGCTCTGGGCTCGGCTGGCTGGTTAATTTGGAAGCTCTTGCCGCATTTTGGCATTCATCGCTATGGGGTCATAGTCAAGTCAATAACTTCGTCAATTGAGCAGTAATTGACTTGATATGTTCTGGGTATAGAGCGTTACTGGTGTTGTTATCCCAATGGTGGGTTAACAACACCAGGAGCCATACATGCCAAGCATCATCAAGAAAAAAGTCAGTCCAAAAACAACTAAATCAGCCTCGCAAACTAAACCTCAAATCACGGGGCACGCACCCATACCTAAACCTCCAAAACCGCCTAAATTAGCATCACCATCCGTAGCGACGAAAAAGGTTGATGCACCTAAAGCCAGCAGTAAGCAAGCGCAGGTGATTGCCATCCTAAGCAATCCACAAGGCGCAAAACTGCCTGAACTCATGCAAGCCACTGGATGGCAAGCGCATTCCGTGAGAGACTTCTTAAGCGGCACGATTAAGAAAAAGTTAAATCTCAATTTAATCAGCCAAAAAGACGATGGTGCGCAGATTTACCGGATCGCCAGTGGTGACTAAATCCTCCATGAGCACTCATCTTAAAGATCAACTCCAGGAGCTAGAGAGTTTGACCCGAGATCAATTAGCGGTGCGCTGGCAGCAATGCTTTGGGGTGAGCGCACCCGCCCTCTCTCGCTCAATGCTTTTACGCCAGGCAATCGCCTGGCATCTGCAAACTAAAGCGATTGGCGGCCTTAGTCTTGTGGAGAAACGGCAGATTGCTGCAGGCTCACCCAATAGAAATATTCAAGCGAGTACTGGGTCACGTCTCATTCGGGTATGGCAAAACCAAACCCATCAAGTAACAGTTTTAGAGAGCGGTTATCTCTACGAAAACCAAACTTGGAAAAGCCTGTCAGCTATTGCAAAACATATCACTGGTACAGCTTGGTCTGGACCGGTGTTCTTTGGATTAAAGAAGGCGGGTAGATGAATAAAGTCATCCTGCGCTGCGCCATCTACACTCGTAAATCTTCTGAAGAAGGACTTGAGCAAGGCTTTAACTCCCTCGATGCTCAGAGAGAAGCTTGCGAAGCCTTTATTACCAGTCAGCAACATGAAGGCTGGAAACTCGTTCCTACCTTTTATGATGATGGCGGTTACTCCGGCGGCAATATGGATCGCCCTGCTCTTAAACAACTACTCCAAGATATTGATCAGAAAAAGATCAATGTTGTCGTGGTCTATAAAGTAGATCGCCTAACAAGGTCGCTCGCGGACTTTGCCAAGATCGTGGAGCTGTTTGATGCCAAAGGCATCTCCTTTGTATCAGTTACCCAGCAGTTCAACACCACTTCATCCATGGGAAGACTAACGCTCAATGTGCTCCTGTCCTTTGCCCAGTTTGAACGGGAAGTTACTGGTGAGCGGATCAGAGACAAGATTGCGGCCTCCAAGGCCAAAGGGATGTGGATGGGTGGCACGCCGCACATGGGATATGTGGCGCATGAGCGCACTCTTAAGATTGATGAGGAGCCAGCAAAACTGGTTCGCCACATTTACGAGCGCTACCTAACTTTAGGATCAGTTCGCTTACTCAAACAAGAGTTAGACGAACAAGGCATCACCACCCCCAAACGTTTTGCCAGTACTGAACGTCAGTTTGGCGGTAGACCATTTTCCAGGGGTCATCTTTACAAGGCGCTATCTAACCCTATTTACATTGGCAAGATTACCCATCATGAGAAAACCTATGATGGCCAGCACCCGGCCATTGTTGATCTCCAAACTTGGGATGCGGTTCAATCCTTAATGAAAAGCAATCATCAGGGGGAGCGCAAACGTAAGTCAGCACCATCGGCCAGCTTACTTTTGGGATTGGTTAAAGATGATACTGGTCATCGCTTAGTGCCATCCCACAGTCAAAAGCAAAGTAAGCGCTACCGCTATTACATCTCCGAGCCTTTGAACAAAACTAGTAGGGGCGATGAGCCTGATGGCATTCGGATCCCGGCACCAGAGCTTGAGAGCCTGGTGATTGGTCAACTTGGGGATTGGCTGAGGGATGAAGCATCTATTTTGAAAATACTCAATCCAAAAGCAAATCAAACGCAACAGATCAGTATGGCCATTAAACAATACCAAGAGCTACTTAATCAAGATGGCAAAGAGCGTTATGAGTTTATTCATGATCTAGTAAAGAAGGTGGTGATTTTGAGAGAGGCAATCCAGATCACTATTAACCCCAATGCACTCTTCAAGGGCTTACATCAATCTGTAGAGCCGATTACGATTGAGACCCAAGCCAAGATCGAGCGCTGCGGTATGGCGATGCGATTGATGGTGGGCAATAAAACTGCGCTGCAAATGCCAGATCAAATACTGATCAACTCTATTCGTAAAGCACAGGATTGGTTGGAAAAAATTACTTCAGGAAAGGTTGCGTCGGTAAGTGAGATTGCCATGCAAGAAGGCATAGCAAGCAATGCTGTTACCAGGTTGATCTATCGCGCATTTTTAGCGCCTGACATTGTTCGCTCAATCATGAATGGCACACAACCCGCAACACTTAACTCAGGTCTACTCAAGACAATCGTTCCACTACCTCTGGATTGGGATGAGCAGCGCAAATTGCTTGGCTTCAACTAACCTATCGGTGCTGAAAAAAACTCCCTTTGAGAGAAAGCCAAAATGAGAGGCAAATATCCCGGACATTGGTGCCACAAAGAATCCAAAAACAAAAAAGCCCCGCGTACTGTGGGGCTTGTTCGTTACTCTCTCTGTATTTACAAAATATAGAGACTAGCTGGCGGAGAGGGAGGGATTCGAACCCTCGGTAGGTTTGACCCTACGCCTGATTTCGAGTCAGGTACATTCGACCACTCTGCCACCTCTCCGAACCGAAGACCAATTATAGCTATCGGGTGAATATTTAATTCTCTGAATTACCTGCTTATTGCTAAATTACTCCCCTACAGTGGCTTTAATAACTCTAAGCCACCTAAGTAAGGCTGCAGTGCTTTTGGAATAGCAATGCTGCCATCAGCCTGCTGCTTGTTTTCCAGTAGGGCAACCAATGCTCGACCCACTGCAAGACCTGAACCATTCAAGGTATGAAGTAGTTCTGGCTTACCTTGGCCTGCCTTGAATCTAGCTTGCATGCGTCTTGCTTGGAAATCGCCCATGCTTGAACATGAACTGATCTCGCGGTACGCTTTTTGTGAAGGCACCCAAACCTCTAAGTCATAAGTCTTGGTGCTACCAAAACCCATGTCGCCCGTGCAAAGAAGAACTTTTCTGTAAGGCAATTCAAGCAACTCCAGAATCTTCTCCGCATGCCCCGTTAACTCCTCAAGAGCTTCCATAGAATTTTCTGGTTTGGTGATTTGCACCAACTCAACTTTGTCAAACTGGTGTTGACGAATCATACCGCGCACATCTCGCCCATAACTGCCCGCTTCAGAGCGGAAGCATGGTGTATGCGCAACAAATTTCAGTGGCAAATTATCGGCATTCACGATCTCATCTCTTACCAAGTTGGTTACTGGAACCTCTGCAGTTGGAATGAGATAAAAGTTTTCAATTTTTGCTTCGCCGCCCTCGCCTTCACCACCCATTTGACGAGGCACCTTGAATAAGTCTTCTTCAAATTTTGGCAATTGACCAGTACCACGCATGGAGGCAGCATTAACCATGTAAGGCGCATAGACCTCTTGATAGCCGTGATTGACTGCATGCGTATCAATCATGAATTGCGCCAAAGCACGGTGCAATCGAGCAATCGGCCCCTTAAGCACAACAAAGCGTGAGCCGCTAATTTTGGCTGCCACTTCAAAATCCAAGCCTAGCGGGGCACCAAGGTCGACGTGATCCTTAATCTCAAAATCAAATAGGGGCGCTTCACCCCAACGCTTTACTTCTTTATTCTCGGTTTCATCTTTGCCAACAGGAACAGCCTGGTCAGGGAGATTGGGAATACCCATCAAGAAATCAGAAATCTCCGTCTGAAGTACGGATAATCTTGCCGCACCCGCCTCCATATCGACGTTGATTTGAGAGGCTTCAGCCATTTCAGCCGTAGCATCTTCGCCCTTACCCTTTTTCATACCAATCGCTTTAGCCAGTTGGTTGCGCTTGGCCTGCAACTCTTCGGTGCGAGTTTGTAAAGATTTACGCTCGGACTCTAAGGTATTAAATCGCTCAACATCCAATTGGAATTTGCGAGTGGCTAAACGCGCAGCTACAGCTGCGCTATCTTTACGAAGTAATTGCGGATCAATCATATGTTGCCCAGTTTTTTATATTCAGTTGAATTTAGCCAGTCGACTCTAGTTTAGACGCAAGACTTCAGCGCCAGCTGGCGGATTGAAGGTAAAACGATTGGCTGGCAAATTGATATTGAGCTGGATCTTATCCAATGTGACCAATACCACGCTACCCAAGCCATCTATCAACTCCAAGGCCTTAGGCAAATCATTGGCCATACCAACAGAAATCTTGGTGTATGGCAAGTCATTACCATTTTTTGTATTAGGATTTTTCTTGGGAACCAAAGCAACCCATTTCATACCCAGGCGCTCCTCGCCTTCCACCAAATCAAAATGCTGATCTAAAGAGGTTTCGCCAAATAAGATTGCAGCAGGTGTTGTCGCTAACGCTTGGCCTGCCGATCTAAAAGTTGCTTGATTTAAATCCTTATCCCACAAAATCAATTGCTTGCCATCAGCTATAAGTTTTTGCTCATATGGCTTTTGGGTATCCCAGACAAAACGTCCTGGACGCTGAAATACAAAACGCCCTTGAGTCTGCCGCACCACCTTTAAACCCTTGTCTTGCGGTTCATTTGCTTTGGGCGCACGAAGCTGCTGTTGAACAAACTCGCCTTCAGCAGTTTTAGAGTTACGCACGAATTGGCGCAACTGCTCTGAACCGCTAGCACTCTGGGCAAAAGCAGGACCAGCAAACAATAAGAATGAAGCACCTAAAAGGGTCGCTCTTACTAACAAACTTGATGTGGATAAAAATCGTTGCAAAGCGACCGCCTTACTCTGAAGGACGATGGAGGATTTCACGATTACCGCCATTGCCCATTTTAGAAACGAGCCCCGCCTTCTCCATATCCTCTAGAAGTCGCGCTGCGCGGTTGTAACCAATTCGCAAATGGCGTTGCACCAAAGAAATCGAAGGACGCTTGTTTTCTAAAACAATAGCAACGGCTTGGTCATAGAGTGGATCGGCCTCACCACCACTTTCACCAGTCAATGCATCGATGTTAGATTCATCCGCGCCCTCAAGAACGCCATCGATGTAATTGGCCTCACCCTTCTCTTTAAGCCACTCGACAACGCGATGGACTTCATCATCAGAAACAAAAGCACCATGTACGCGTACCGGCAATCCAGTGCCTGGGGCCATATAGAGCATGTCACCCATACCGAGCAATGCTTCTGCGCCTTGTTGATCAAGAATTGTTCGACTATCAATTTTGCTACTGACTTGGAATGAAATACGAGTTGGTACGTTTGCTTTAATCAGACCAGTAATCACATCCACACTAGGACGCTGTGTTGCCAATACCAAATGAATTCCTGCGGCACGTGCCTTTTGTGCAATACGAGCAATCAATTCTTCGATCTTCTTACCAGAAACCATCATCAAGTCAGCCAACTCGTCGATCACGATCACGATCACTGGCGCTTTATAAATTGGTTCCGGATCATCCGGCGTCAAACTAAACGGATTGGTAAGCTTTTCACCCTTCTCCTCCGCCTCTAGAATCTTTTTATTAAAGCCAGCCAGATTGCGCACGCCAAACTTACTCATCAACTTATAGCGGCGCTCCATCTCATTTACCGCCCAATTGAGGGCGTTATATGCCTGCTTCATATCCGTGACCACTGGACATAAGAGATGAGGAATCTTGTCGTACATCGCCATTTCCAACATCTTCGGATCAATCATGATTAAGCGGACCTCATCTGGCTTCGCTTTGAAGAGAATGGATAAAATCATGGCATTGATACCAACCGACTTACCAGCGCCAGTGGTACCTGCCACCAAACAATGTGGCATCTTCGCTAAATCAGCGACGATTGGGCTACCAGAAATATCTTTACCCAAAGATAGGGTGAGATTGGAATGACTATCGTTATAAACCTGTGAACTCAAAATCTCAGAGAGATAAACCGATTGACGGGTTGGGTTTGGTAACTCCAAAGCCATACAAGTCTTGCCGGGAATGGTTTCCACGACACGCATGCTAACCACTCCTAAAGAGCGAGCCAAGTCACGCGAGAGATTGACAATCTGACTACCCTTCACGCCCACCGCAGGATCAATCTCGTAACGCGTAACGACCGGACCAGGATAAGCGGCAATTACCTTCACCTCTACGCCAAATTCCGCCAACTTACGCTCGATTAGACGAGAGGTAAATTCCAAGACATCTGCAGAGATAGTTTCCTTTGCCTCTGGTACAGGATCGAGCAAGGCCAATGGAGGCAACTCTGAGTCAGGAATATCCACAAACAAGGGTTGTTGCTTTTCACGCTCCACTCGAGCGCTTTTGGGAATCTCTACTGGAGCACGAACAATCTGAATGGGTTTAGCAATTTCTACGCGACCACGGAACTCCTCTACAAATTCTTCACGCTCTTCTGCGGCAACCTCACCGAGCTTGCGATCCTCTTCGCTATCGCGACGCTCACGCAAACGCTGATAAGCCAACTCCAAAGACCGTCCAACCTTTTCTGCAACATCCAACCAGGAAAAATGCAGAAATAAAGACAGGCCAGCACAAAGACCGAATAACAAAACCAGGGTAGAACCAGTAAACCCTAGACTCATCTGTAGCGGGTCGCCAATCAACTCCCCCAAAATGCCACCAGGAGGCCTAGGAAGCTCCCAGGTAAGAGAATGCAGGCGAATGGACTCAAGACCCATGCTGCAAACCAAAGTCAAACCAAAGCCCAACCAACGCATTAATAAAGAATCTGGCTTGGCATCAGGATTAGGGGGCAAAGGGATGCTCCAAAGCTCTCGCCACCCACTCAAAACACGGCGCCCAAACAAAACAACCCACCAAAATGCAGAAATACCGAAGATATAGAGCAATAAATCAGCCAAATAGGCGCCAAAACGGCCACCTAAGTTCTTAGGATCCTCAAAACTGGCATGGGACCAGGCCGGATCAGCCTTGGAATAGGTCAGCAGAATCGCAAATAAACCCAGGCAAAGGCCACAGGAAATGAACCAGCGGGCCTCCAGCAGTAGGCGAGGCATCCTGCCCTGCCCTGGATTCTCAGACGGCTGGGGATCGGAAGGGGTTTTAGACTTTGGATATGAGGATCTTGCCATGTTCCACCGATTGTAAACAAGCAATCCTATAATTTGGGGTATGACTACAAATACCCCAAAACACTCCAAAGTCCTCATTCTGGGTTCAGGCCCTGCCGGTTACACCGCTGCGGTATATGCAGCCCGCGCTAATTTGAACCCAACCTTGATTACTGGCCTGGCCCAAGGCGGCCAATTAATGACCACGACTGACGTCGAAAACTGGCCAGCCGATGCCGATGGCGTCCAAGGACCAGAACTGATGGATCGCTTTTTAAAGCATGCTGAGCGATTCAATACCAATATCATTTTTGACCATATTCACACCGCTGCACTGACAGAAAAACCCATCCGACTTGTAGGCGATTCAGGTACATACACCTGCGATGCGCTCATTATTTGTACAGGAGCATCTGCCCAATACATTGGTCTACCAAGTGAAGAGGCATTCATGGGGCGTGGTGTTTCTGGATGCGCCACTTGCGATGGCTTCTTCTATCGCAATCAAGACGTTTGCGTAGTCGGCGGCGGCAACACGGCAGTTGAAGAAGCGCTCTACCTCACTGGTATCGCTAAAAAAGTGACTGTGATTCATCGTCGCGATAAATTCCGCGCAGAACCAATTTTGAACGACCGCTTAATGGCTAAAGTTGCTGAAGGCAAAGTAGAGCTCAAACTCAACTCCACTCTAGACGAAGTACTTGGCGATGAAAAAGGAGTGACAGGTGTACGTATTAAAAAACACGATGGCAGCACTGAAGATATTGCTGTGACTGGCGCCTTTATTGCGATTGGACACAAGCCCAATACCGAGCTATTCGTAGGACAGTTGGATATGAATAATGGTTACATCAAGACGCATTCAGGATTAGAGGGCAACGCCACTGCTACTAATATTCCTGGCGTTTTTGCAGCGGGCGATGTGCAAGATCATATTTATCGCCAAGCCATCACCAGTGCTGGGACAGGCTGTATGGCGGCATTAGATGCGCAACGCTATTTAGAGTCTTTGGATTGATGTCACTTTAATCCTCTAAAAATTTGAGGGTGAAAAAGAAAAATGCCTAGCAACTGCTAGGCATTTTTTATTACCAGCACCACAAACTCAGTGATGCTTCAAACCAATATCAACCCGCTAAGGGCAACAATGGCACGATCAAGAGCGCCACAATATTAATAATCTTGATCAATGGGTTTACGGCCGGGCCAGCCGTATCCTTATAGGGATCGCCCACGGTATCTCCAGTTACAGCTGCTTTATGCGCCTCAGAACCTTTGCCGCCGAAGTTACCCTCTTCGATATATTTCTTGGCATTGTCCCAAGCACCTCCGCCTGTACACATAGAAATTGCGACAAATAGGCCAGTAATAATCGTACCCATGAGTAGGCCACCCAAAGCAGCGGGGCCTAAAATCAAGCCTACCAAAATTGGTGCGACAACTGGCAACAGTGAAGGCACGATCATTTCCTTAATTGCAGCAGAGGTCAACATATCAACTGCTTTGCCGTACTCAGGTTTTGCTGTGCCTTCCATAATTCCAGGGATGTCTCTGAACTGACGGCGCACCTCTTCTACCACTGCACCAGCACAGCGACCAACCGCTTCCATTGCCATCGCACCAAACAGGTAAGGAATCATGCCACCAATAAATAGGCCAATAATCACCATGTGATTGGAGAGATCAAAGGACACTTGCTGTCCAATGGATTCGAGGGCGTGCGTGTAATCGGCAAAAAGCACTAAAGCAGCCAACCCCGCGGAACCAATTGCATAACCCTTAGTCACCGCCTTGGTTGTATTGCCAACCGCATCTAATGGATCAGTAATATCACGAACTGCTTGTGGCAATCCAGCCATCTCAGCAATACCACCAGCGTTATCAGTAATTGGACCGTAGGCATCAAGCGCCACGACAATTCCCGCCATCGAGAGCATGGCAGTTGCGGCAATCGCAATTCCATAAATACCAGCAAGCCAATAGGCGGCATAGATTGCCGCACATACAAATAGCACTGGATAGGCTGTTGACTTCATTGAGATACCAAGACCGGCAATGATATTGGTTCCATGACCTTTAGTAGAGGCTTCAGCGATGTGCTGCACAGGCTTAAACTGCGTGCCAGTGTAGTACTCAGTGATCCAGACCAAGGCCGCAGTCAATACCAGACCAACGACGGTGGCACCAAATAATCGCCACTGACTTCCCGCAACTCCTAATGCATCGTCAGGCATCATCCAATTCGTCACAAAATAAAAAGCGACTAGAGAAAGTCCACCAGCAACGATTAAACCTTTATATAAGGCAGGCATCACATTCTTCATGCCTGGGGTCGCTTTTACAAACGAGCAACCCACAATCGAGGCAATAATTGACACTCCACCCAGCACAAGCGGATAGACAATTGCAGCTACTGGAGCGCCCGTCACCATTAAAGCGCCAAGCACCATAGTCGCAATCAATGTGACTGCATAGGTTTCAAATAAATCCGCTGCCATACCAGCACAGTCCCCAACGTTATCGCCAACGTTGTCTGCAATCACCGCTGGATTACGGGGATCATCCTCTGGAATGCCTGCTTCAACCTTACCGACTAAGTCGGCACCAACGTCTGCCCCCTTAGTAAAGATACCGCCGCCCAAGCGCGCAAAAATAGAAATTAATGAAGATCCAAATGCCAATCCAATTAATGGATGCAAAACCGATGAGAGGTCTTGCCCCACTCCGATTGAAACCAAAAACATAAAGAAAAGTCCAACCCCAAGCAAACCGAGACCGACTACCAACATGCCTGTAATCGCGCCTCCTTTAAAGGCGACATTTAACGCCTCATTCATTCCCTTGGTGGCCGCCTCTGCTGTTCGCACATTTGCTCGAACAGAAACATTCATACCAATAAACCCACATGCCCCAGAAAGCACTGCGCCAATCACAAATCCAATTGCAGTTGCGAAATCCAAAAAGAGCGCAATCAGGATCGTTAAGAGCACCCCAACAATCGCGATAGTTTTGTACTGCCGGGACAGGTAGGCTGCCGCACCCTGCTGAATGGCTTCGGCAATTTCTTGCATTTTGACGTTGCCAGTACTCTGCCTCAAAATCCAGCTGCGCATCACAAAACCATAAATTACGGCCAGGACACCGCAAGCCAAGGCAAAATACAAGCCTAAAGTGACATTACTCATGCTTGAACTCCCTAAAATTTGATTTTTATTATTTTGTTTCTGGCGCCTACTCGGATCCACTTTCTGAAAGCTATAAACTAGAGCCTATAAGCAATGTCAGTATGTAACAGAATTAAAGCCCTGTACCTTAAATAAGATCAGGGTAATTACTAACCCCTATTTGGAGCATGTATGAGTCTCGACAATGTCAAACCAGGCAAAAAAATCCCCGAAAGCTTTAATGTCATCATTGAAATTCCAATGAATGCGGATCCAATCAAGTATGAAGTGGATAAAGAAAGTGGCGCGATTTTTGTTGATCGCTTCATGGGTACTGCAATGCACTACCCATGCAACTATGGCTATATCAACAAAACCATTGCTGGTGATGGCGACCCTGTTGACGTTCTCGTGATTACCCCATTCCCTCTGATTCCAGGTGTTGTAGTGAGCTGCCGCGCCATTGGTATTTTGCAGATGGAAGATGAGGCTGGGCAAGACGCTAAATTATTAGCCGTACCTGAAGATAAGATTTTGCCGATCTATACCCACTGGCAAAAACCAGAAGACATCAATCCATTGCGCTTGAATCAAATCCAACACTTCTTTGAGCACTACAAGGATCTTGAAAAAGGCAAGTGGGTAAAAGTTAAAGGTTGGGGTGGTGTTGCTGATGCCCATAAAGAAATTCTTGAAGGTATCGATCGCTACAACAAAGAGAATCAATAATTTTGCATAAGGCTTTGTGAATCGGAGTGAGCATGCAGAAAATCGCCCTAGCCCAAATCAATCCATTATTGGGTGATTTGGCTGGCAATGCCCAACTCATTCATAAAGCCGCTGCTGACGCCTACTCTCAAGGCAGCAAACTCGTAGTCAGTCCCGAGCTCTCGCTCACTGGCTACCCCCCAGAAGACTTACTACTGCGCCCAGCTTTTATTCAGGCGGCCCAGCAACAGCTGGAGCTGTTGACGCAAGCCCTGTCGCAATACCAAGACCTTACCGTAGTGGTAGGTCATCCCAAACAAACAGCAGCCGGCTTGCAAAACTACGCCTCCGTACTTCGTAATGGCAAAGTGATTGCGGGTTACGCCAAACAAGAGCTGCCCAATCATGAAGTATTTGATGAGGTGCGCTACTTTGTCCCCGGAAATAAACCCTGCGTATTTGAATGTGAAGGCATTCGATATGGATTGCTACTGTGCGAGGATGCATGGCATACCGAACCAGCGCAGCAAGCTCATACTGCTGGTGCGCAAATACTACTGTCTCTCAACGCCTCTCCGTATCATCTGCAAAAAGAATCTTTACGTATTGAGATTCTTCGCAAGCATGTGAGCTCTTTGAGCATGTCGTTGGTTTACGTCAATGCCGTAGGCGGGCAAGATGAATTGGTATTTGATGGCGGATCTTTCGCGCTCAATAGCACCGGCGAGGTGGTGATGTCGATGCCTCAATTTGAGACTGGACTTGGATATGTCACCATCGATCGAAGTGGCAACTTAGAGACAAGTTCTTCTATCGTAACGCCTCCAAGCGTTGAGGCTCAAGCCTATCAGGCGCTAGTTTTAGGTGTTCGAGACTACGTACAAAAAAATCGATTTCCCGGTGTCATCATCGGGCTTTCTGGCGGCGTTGATTCAGCGCTGGTACTGGCAATTGCAGTAGATGCTCTGGGCGCTGATAAGGTGCGCGCAGTCATGATGCCGTCTCGCTATACCGCCGACATATCCTGGATTGATGCACGAGAGATGGCCCAGAACCTGCATGTCCAGTACGACGAGATAGCCATTAGCGAACCGGTGGATGCTCTTGAAAAAGCCTTGGCCGAGCAATTTAAGGGTTTAAAAGTGGATGCTACTGAAGAAAATATTCAGGCGCGGGTCCGTGGCACCCTACTCATGGCGCTATCTAATAAAACAGGTCGCCTTGTTCTTACTACAGGAAATAAAAGTGAGATGGCAGTAGGCTACTGCACACTCTACGGTGATATGGCTGGTGGATTTGCCGTCATCAAAGATATTGCCAAAACCTTGGTATACCGACTGTGCGCCTACCGTAACGGTATTGAACCCATCATTCCGGAGCGCATCTTGACACGCGCCCCTTCTGCAGAGCTACGCCCGGACCAAACTGATCAGGATAGCTTGCCGTCCTATGAAGTTCTCGATGGCATCGTAGAGCGCTATATGGAACAAAATCAGTCCATCGCTGAAATTATTGCTGCTGGCTTTGATTCCGAGAGCGTAGAAAAAGTGACTTGGTTAATTAAATTAAATGAATACAAACGTCGTCAGTCACCCCCAGGAATTAAAGTAACCACTCGAGCATTCGGACGGGATTGGCGCTATCCAATTACCTCGCAATTTAGAGCCTAAACACGCCATACAGGTTGATAAGATCAACTTAAGAACCGACTTTCAAGCATTCAATTTCAGTTCTAGGTATGATTACTGTATTAAGGGGAATATATGAAGCTAATCACATCAATTATTAAACCATTCAAGCTCGACGAAGTACGTGAAGCCTTGGCAGAGGTTGGCGTAACAGGACTTACCGTTACCGAAGTCAAAGGATTTGGTCGTCAAAAAGGACATACCGAACTTTATCGGGGCGCCGAGTATGTAGTCGATTTCTTACCGAAGGTAAAAGTAGAGGTTGTTGTAGCGGATGAGCGAGTAGAAGCGGTCATCGAGGCAATTACCAAGGCCGCCCGCACAGGCAAGATTGGCGATGGCAAGATTTTCATCAGCCCAATTGAGCAAGCCATTCGAATTCGCACAGGCGAAACAAACGACTCAGCAGTTTAAGCAGTCCCCATAAGAATGCGCTAAGCCCCAGGCTTAGCGTAGCTGAGAATCTGTACGCTCAACTCCTGGAGCAACAAGCTCTGCAGGCTCCAGAATAATTGTCTTGCTATTGAGATTGGCTACTCGTACTTTTGCACCCTGGAAAAATACATCCACTTGAGTTACGCCGGGCGTCAACACTTTGAAGGGTGGCCTGCCATAAAAAGATGTCCCTACACCAGGTTCGATTGACTTATTTTGTATCTTGCCGGAGCCATCAATGACGCAAACAACCTGCTTTGACTTGGATTGCACATAAACCATATCTGCAGGCTTACGCGGCTCTACTGGTTTATAAGAAATAATAGCTTCTTCGGCAGGACAGGCGCCTGCAGTGTCCGCAACTGGTGTAGCAGCAACTACAGTCGATGCAGTTGAGGCAGTGGTAGGTGCAGGTGCAACCTCAACAGGAACTACTGCCGGCACTGGGGCGGGCTCAACTAACTCTTCTTTAATCACCACTACTTCTTGTGGCTTGTCTGCAAAAAATAATGGTTGCAAGTTAACTATTGAGAAAACGAGTGCGGCCGCAACACTGAGACCTAAAAATAATTTCTTTTGTGAGCCAGTCTTTGCAGCAGTAGATGCAGGTACCTGAGAAATTTCTTGTACGGGTCCCTTGTTTGCAGGAGACACTTTCTCTTTAGCTGGCGTTTTTGGCGGTTCAGCTTTGCTCACCTCTTTAGCAGACTCAAGCCCTTGAGGTTCTGGCTTGACAACACCACCCTCAAACGCATCTTCATCACTTAAGTCTAATAATTTTGCAACTTTCTTTGCAGCGGTAAATTTAATCTGCGCGCCATAAAAAGAGCTTGTCTCACCATTTTCAATTTGCTCTATTTGGCGGGTAGACAAACACGCCATTCCACCGAGTTCCTTAGTACTTAGACCAAGCTTCTCTCTTGCCTTAATAAAGGCATCCTTGCGAATCTCAGGGAGCTTGGTGTAAGTATTCAATGGGTGCCTCTAATACTAATCTTCGTAATCTTAACGGCAAAACAACATTATTGAAACTAGCCTCAGAGCTAGTTATTTTGGTAAATTTTCTAAATCGGACTCTAGGTACTTAACTACTAGAGACTGAACAGATTCAGCATGCATCTTATCCATCACTCTAGCCTTGTGTACTTTGATAGTTGCATCAGTGGTTCCGAGCTTAACAGCAATATCTTTATTTAAAAGCCCCTTCACAAGCCAAAAGCAGACCTCTTTCTCTCTAGGAGTTAGGGTGGCGTAGTCTTTTTTAATTTCTACCTCTTTTGAGATGCGCCTTAATTGGCGCCGATCAAACTCGACGGCCTCAGCTACTGCCTTTAATAGGTCTTCCAAATTAAATGGTTTAAAGAGAAAGTCCAGAGCCCCTTTCTTCAGCCCCCTCACAATTTGATGGGGATGGCTTTGACCGCTTACAAACACGATCGGGGTTTTGCGCCCTAATTGCAGTAACTTTTCCTGAAGATCAAGACCAGTCATATCAGGCATTTGCATGTCTAGCAAAATTACTGCTGGAGACACTGGCAGTGAAAGCTCTAAAAATGTCAGCGCTGAAGAAAAGTCTTCAACGATATAACCCACTTCCCTCAGCATTCTGCTTAAGGAAATTCGCATTGACTCATCGTCATCGATTAGGTAGATATGGCCAGCTTTAGTCATTGAATTTGAAGGAAAAAGTGATAGATGCACAATGTACTGCAGCTTCTTTTAGAAGGATATTAGCCTTTAAGCTAATAAGTGAGCATAAACAACAAATACAATAGAGCAAACAGGCTTTAGCTGGCGAGCTAATAAATGGGCTGGGGGCATCAAAACCCCTGCATCTCTTGTTATCTCACGGCACAATAGAGCTTTTCGACAAATTCTTTTCTGGAGTCATATCAGCATGAAACGCCTTAACGAACGCTCACGCAACGTCACCGAAGGGGTTGCCCGCGCTCCCAATCGCTCAATGTATTACGCAATGGGCTACCAAGAGAAGGATTTTGTGAAGCCAATGGTTGGCGTGGCTAACGGACATTCCACTATCACCCCCTGCAACAGCGGTTTGCAAAAACTGGCTGATGCAGCAGTAGCCGCTCTGGAAGAGGCTGGTGCAAAGGCGCAAATGTTTGGCACCCCTACTGTCTCTGATGGTATCGGCATGGGTACTGAGGGTATGAAATACTCCCTCATCTCACGCGAGGTGATTGCTGACAGTATCGAAACTTGCGTCAATGGCTTATGGCAAGACGGTGTTGTAGTGATTGGTGGTTGCGACAAGAACATGCCAGGTGGCATGATGGCAATGGCACGAACCAATGTACCAAGCATTTACGTTTATGGCGGAACGATTAAGCCAGGACATTTCAAAGGCAAGGATCTGAATATTGTTTCTGCATTTGAAGCTGTTGGTGAATTCACATCAGGCCGCATGAGCGAATCAGACCTTAAGGGTGTGGAACAGCACGCTTGCCCAGGGAGTGGCTCTTGCGGCGGCATGTATACCGCAAACACCATGAGCTCTTCTTTTGAGGCCCTTGGCATGAGCCTTCCTTACTCTTCCACTATGGCGAATGAGGATGCTGAGAAGGTTGCTAGCGCACATGAATCGGCCATAGTACTGGTTGAGGCAATCAAGAAAAATTTACGTCCACGCGACATCATTACCAAAAAATCAATAGAGAACGCAGTGAGCGTGATCATGGCTGTTGGCGGCTCCACAAACGCTGTTCTACATTACTTAGCAATTACCAGCGCTGCTGAAATCGATTGGACAATTGATGACTTCGAACGCATTCGCAAACGCGTCCCCGTGATCGTCGACATGAAGCCTTCTGGACAATATTTGGCAACCGATTTACATCAGGCCGGCGGTATTCCGCAAGTCATGAAGATCTTGCTTGATGGCGGACTCTTGCATGGTGACTGTATGACCATCACTGGAAAAACCATCGCAGAAACATTAAAAGATGTGCCATCGGTACCGCGCGCCGATCAGAAGGTAATTCGGACTTTAGATAATCCGCTTTACAAACAAGGTCACCTGGCTATCTTGAAGGGCAATATCTCTCCAGAGGGTTGTGTTGCCAAAATTACCGGTCTTAAGAATCCTTCGATTACTGGCCCAGCTCGCGTATTTGACTCTGAAGATGATGCAATGGCTGCAATCATGGCGCAAAAGATCAAAGACGGTGACGTGATGGTGATTCGTTACGAAGGCCCTAAAGGTGGTCCTGGCATGCGTGAGATGCTTGCCCCTACCTCGGCTCTAGTTGGTCAAGGATTGGGTGAGACGGTTGGCCTGATCACTGATGGACGCTTCTCTGGCGGCACTTGGGGGATGGTGGTTGGTCACGTTGCGCCGGAAGCCTATGTTGGTGGCACGATTGCTTTAATTGAGGAGGGTGACTCCATCACGATTGATGCACACAAGCTACTCATTCAACTGAACGTTAGTGATGAAGAAATTGCGAAACGTCGCGCAGCATGGAAGCAACCCAAACCGCGCTATACCCGCGGCTTACTCGCCAAATATGCTCACCTCGCAAGTACAGCAAGTAAAGGCGCGGTCACCGATCTCAATTTGGATTAAGCATAAACAATCATTCCAAAGCATCAAAACAAAAGCCCCTAGGTAAAACTAGGGGCTTTTTAATATCTAAGCTAATTAAATTAAGGGATAGCTTAGTGCTTCATGGCCCCACTATGAGCAGCGCCAGGGTTACCCATAGCATTGACAGGCAGCCTCACTTCCACTTCCCCTGCTTTAGCAAACTTGAGTTTGACTGGAACAGTCTCGCCAGCAGTCAATGGCGCTTTGAGATTCATCAACATTAAATGCAAACCGCCCGGCTTTAATTCAACAGCCCCGCCTGCAGGCACCGGAATATCTTTGACTTGACGCATCTTCATGACATTACCTTCCATGGCCATCTCATGCAATTGCACTTCACCAGCAACTGGAGAGCTAGCAGACACGAGTTGATCGGTGGCGCCCTTGTTTTCAATCTTCATAAAACCGCCAGCCACTTGCTGGCCTGGGACGGTAGCGCGGGTATATGCGTTTTCAATTTGGACACTACCTACCTTAGCGTTTTGCGCATTTCCGGTAGCCGTCAAACCAAAACCCATAGCAGCAAGCAATAATGCACTTAATAATGTATTGCGTTTCATTCGTACATCCTCCTAGTTAACCTTAAGCCCCGAGATGGCTCTCGAGTTGTTTTTCAAATTTCGTGAAATCAATCCCACCCTACCAACTCATTGTCTTAGTGCCATCCTTAAATAAGGCTTCACCAGTAATCTGAGGCCCGCCTAACTTTACCCCAGCTATCAGGTCAGACTCCATATAGCCCGCCTGCTTCAAGCATATTGGGCACATGATGACCAAAGCACCACTAGAAATAAGTCCTGATAAGGCTTGTTGTTGATCGGCAAACTTTGTAGATCCAGCCTTCACACCCATCATCACCGCCTTGTCATTCAAAAAAATAGTCAGTGGGTGTCCGGCAGAAGAATGATGCTTGCCAAAGTTAATCGCCATTGAAGCACGGGCCGGCTCATCAGTTGAAAGATTAATAAAGAGTGGATCATTGGCAGCAGAGAATACCAATGATGAAGTTGTAAGCGCTAATACCAAGGTCATTACCTTGAATAATTTTATGAACACAATAATTCCCCATCAAATTTCAGCAACAAAAATTGCTCAATACACGACCGTAAGCCGTGACCTAAAAAATGTTTCAGGTTTTACGAGGGGGCGCTGCCGAAGGAGGAGTTAACCAAACGGTAAGTAGCTTGGGCGATTGATAAAACAGCTGCGGTAGCAAAGATAATGTTTGCGGTGCTTCAAAAGTAAGATTGGTATCAAATGCAGGGGCAATGCTGACATGAGCCAAGCAAGCTGGGCAGAATTGCGCCTCCAAATCACCAGCTTGGTCGCCGCCTTGAACAATCATTTGCATTGCGACCCCATCAGCCGTACAAATTTCCATCACAAACCCTTGGCCATGCTTTGCTAGCGATACCGCCTGAGATGCTGCTGGCGCAAGAGCACTCATCGCGATTGCCAGAGCTGCAATCCAGTGAATGAGGCGACTTTTATGGAAATTCATAATGAGGATTTTATCGGATTCGCCATTGGGGCATGAAAAAAGGGGGCTTACGCCCCCTTCTCTTGACTCAATTGCCAGTTCTTTGCTTAAGCCGCAGCTGCCTTTTTCTTGCCGATGAACTTGCCAATTAATGGCCAGAACAGCAATACCATTGCAACAGTAGTGATTGCGCCTACCAAGTAGTTGGAGAAGAATACATCCAAGCTACCTTGAGAAATCAACATAGACTGACGGAAAGAGTCTTCCGCACGATCGCCCAATACCAAAGCCAAAACCATTGGAGCCATTGGGTAGTCAAGTTTCTTAAAGATGTAACCAAGCAAGCCAAAACCTAACATCAACCACACATCAAATGTTGCATTGTGAACGGTGTATGCACCAACCGCACAAATCACAATGATGACCGGAGCAATGATTGAGAAGGGAATTCTCAAAATCGAAGCAAACAATGGGACACAAGTTAATACAACAAACAAACCTGCCAAGTTACCCAAGTACATACTAGCGATCAAGCCCCAAACAAAGTCTGGCTTCTCAACGAAGAGCAATGGTCCTGGTTGCAAGCCCCAGATCAACAAACCGCCAAGCAACACAGCAGCTGTTGGTGACCCTGGAATACCTAATGAGAGCATTGGCAACAATGCGGCTGTACCAGCAGCATGCGCTGCAGTTTCTGGAGCAACGATACCCTCCATCTCACCCTTACCAAAATTCTCGCTATTCTTAGAGACACGCTTCGCAACACCGTATGCCATGAAAGATGCTGGAGTTGCACCGCCTGGAGTAATACCCATCCAACAACCAATCAAACAGCTACGGATTGAAGTAGCCCAGTATTTTGGCAACTTCGCCCAAGTCTCAAGAACCACTTGACGGCGAATCTTGGCAGCAGCACCTTGAAATGCAAGACCTTCTTCCATAGACAGGAGAATCTCACCGATACCGAACAGACCAATCACCGCAATCAAGAAGTCAAAGCCGCGCATCAATTCATGGCTACCGAATGTCAAACGCAATTGTCCTGTAACAGTGTCCATACCTACTGCAGCCAAGGCAAAACCTAGCATCATGGCAGAGATGGTCTTGAACGGAGATCCCTTATTCATGCCCACGAAACTACAGAAGGTAAGCAAGTACACCGAGAAAAACTCCGGCGGACCAAATTGCAAAGCAAACTTTGCAACAAGTGGCGCCAAGAAAGTAATCATGACAATTGCAAAGAACGCACCTACAAATGAGGATGTGAACGCTGCAGTTAATGCTTCACCCGCTTTACCGTTACGGGCCATTGGATAACCGTCAAAGGTTGTCGCAACGGACCAGGGCTCGCCCGGGATATTAAACAGAACAGATGTAATCGCACCACCAAACAACGCACCCCAGTAAATACAGGAGAGCATGATGATTGCGGATGTTGGCGGCATAGTAAAAGTGAGTGGCAACAGAATGGCAATTCCGTTAGCACCACCCAAGCCTGGTAACACACCAATAATTACACCAAGAGTTACACCAACTAGCATCAGTAGCAGATTAAAGGGTGTCATTGCAACGGCAAAGCCGCTGAATAGAGCGCTAATTTCTTCCAACTTGAACTCCTTCTTTTCTAATCTTTTTTAATAGTTATTCTTTTTTATTGCACGCCTAGAAACTCGAGTGGATTAATCCATGAGCCATGTGGCAAGGGGACTTGGAACCAATACTCGAACATGAGGTACAGAGTTGCGCTCACACCGACTGCGACTGCAATTGCCTTCCAAACTGGGTACTTACCAAGCCAGACCATAAAGATCGCGATATAAATTACAGAAGACACATAAATACCAATGAGTTGAACGCCGAGTACGAAAACAATGGCTGGCAATAGTACGGCCATCACCTGGTTCAAAGACTCTCTATCAACAAATGATTCTTTTTTCTTTTTTCTATCTACCACTGCCGCTTGATAGAGCGTTACAACACTAGAGAGAATGATGATCAAGCTAATGTAGAACGGAAAGTAACCAGCCTCCGGGCCATCGCTACCCCAACTAGCGCCTAACTTAATACTTCCAGTCATCACCACAAAACCAACGGCGATAAACAAGAGAGCGGTGATGATATCCATCGCTCTTACGCTGATCACGGATTCTTGATTTGAATTATTTGAATGTTCAGACATGTGCTTCGTTCACTAATAAATGGTTAATTAATACTGCTGTGCTTTTAATAATTATTGTTATTGCATTCAAAAAAATAGAGCCCCCACAAAGAGGCTCTATTTCTATCGAGCGATTACTTGGCTAAAAAACCAGCTTCGGCCATTAACTGCTTGTGCAATGCTTCATTCAAGGTCAACCAGTTGTTAAATTCCTTGCCAGTCATGAATGTTTGATTAAATGCGCCATCAGCCATGAATTTCTTCCACTCTGGTGTCTCACGTACTTTTTTGAACACATTGATGTAGTAATCAACTTGCTCTTGAGTAACGCCAGGCGCCATAAAGATGCCACGCAACATCACATAATCCGTTGGCACACCAACCTCTTTGCAGGTTGGAACATCATTCCAAGATTGAGTGGGAGTGATCTTTTCTTTGTAAGGCATACGTGTGTCATCGAATACACACTGTGCACGCAACTTACCAGCACGCCATTGGGCTACAGCTTCAATAGGATTGTTTACAGATGAATCAATGTGGTTACCAACGAGCTGAACTGCAACGTCACCTCCCCCTTTGAATGGCAGGTAAGTGAACTTGGCACCAGTTGCTTTTTCAAGGGCAACGGTAATGATTTGATCCTCTGATTTAGAGCCTGTACCACCCATCTTGAACTTACCTGGGCCAGCTGCTTTAGCAGCCTCGATATATTCTTTTGGAGTCTTGTAAGGCTTATCTGCATTCGTCCACAATACGAACTGATCAAGAGCTAGCATCGCCACTGGGGTAATGTCTTTCCAGTTAAACGGGACGCCAGTTGCTAATGGAGTGGTAAACAAATTAGAGAGTGTGATCACGATCTTATTTGGATCGCCTTTTGCTTCTTTCATTGCCAAGAAGCCTTCAGCGCCGGCGCCAGCACCTTTGTTCACAGGAATGACTGCCTGCTTCATCAAGTTATTCTTAGTAATAATGCCCTGGATCATGCGCGCCATTTGATCGGCACCGCCGCCAGGACCGGCAGGAATAATAAATTCTACCGGCTTAGTTGGCTCCCAGGCAGCAAATGCAGGTGAAACGCCAGCAGCACCGAGGGCTAAAGCGGTGGAAATCAATGCCCCTTTTAACTTCATCTTCATAAAGTAGTCTCCAAGTGGTTTACCAATTTAAATTTGGCTTATCTAATGTGAGTACGATTTTTAAACAAGATAGTCAGACAGAACTTGACTGCCATCAATAAATTCAAAATCGACTTACACGAGCTCCTGAAATCTAGTAGAAACCCTCATAAATCAAGCCAAAGACAATGGTTAGTGTACTTTCATCTGAAGATAAAAACTGCTTTTATGGCATCGAATTCGCACAAGCTATAGGAGAATGAAAAGGTAAAAATAAATTAAGGGTTAACCCTCAATTTTTACTGGGAATCTCCAAAAAAGATGCGCGTCCATTTTGTCAATGAGCAATATTGGTGCCGCTTGCCGGAATCGAACTGGCGACCTTTTCATTACGAATGAACTGCTCTACCAACTGAGCTAAAGCGGCTTGGGGAACGATCGGAACCACACGGTTAAATTTTAGCGGAACCGATCTAAAAGTTTCTTACTGAATTTATCAAGTCGAGTGGCATCTTTAATCAGAAATTGAAGCCCATTAGAGTCTGCAATTAGCAAGGTGTTACCTGCGATCCGACGAATATCTTCCTCCCCTTTTAGGCGAATTCTTGTCGGACCACGATCCGTTTCAATATCCCAAATGCTGGGTGTAGCAAAAGTAGAAACCTGGGTGATTTTTTGTATTACCGGCATAAACTCACGGGTAGCAAGTTCTTCCTCAATCAAGGCGAGCTCTTGAGAAGGTATCAGACTCAGGTCGTCAAACCAACATAATTCCTTGCCAGAAGAATCCATTAAAGAAATCCCGGAGCCTGGTGCTGTAATCGGGAAAGCCCTCACGGGAAATACACCCACATGACGATTGCCTGCGGAATCTATCAAAACCAATGAACCGAATGGGTCACGCTCTAATGAATGTGGCTTCAAGTACATACTCATACCCCGCCTCCAGCCTGCTTCGCCAAAACTTCCAGACGCTCTTCCTCGCCCTCTTCAATACTTTCCCCAATAGCACCACCTTCGACAAGCTCTGCCGCATGGCGTAGCTGCGCTTGATAGAGTGCGTAATAAGCCCCTTGTTTATCCATCAACTCTTCATGAGAACCAATCTCCACAATCTCACCCTTATCCAGCACCACTAGGCGATCAGCCTTTCTTAAGGTTGAGAGGCGATGGGCAATCGCAATCGTAGTGCGACCTTTTACTAAGTTATCCAAGGCGCGTTGAATTTCTTTTTCAGTAGTCGTATCAACCGAAGAGGTGGCCTCGTCCAAAATGAGAATACTTGGATTGATCAGCAAAGCACGCGCAATGGAGATACGCTGACGCTCACCGCCAGAGAGTGATTGACCACGCTCACCCACTAAAGAGTCGTACCCGAGAGGTAAGCGCAGAATAAATTCATGCGCATGCGCAGCGCGCGCCGCTTCGATAATTTCTTCGCGGGTAGCATCTGGTTTGCCATAGGCAATATTTTCAGCAATGGTGCCAAAAAATAAAAATGGCTCTTGCAAAACCAGGCCGATGCATTTGCGATAGTCAGAAATACCAATACTCCGAATATCCCGTCCATCCAAAGTAATAGCGCCAGCGCTGACATCATAGAAGCGGCAAATGAGGTTAACTAAAGTACTTTTACCGGAACCACTGTGACCTACTAAACCGATCATTTCCCCAGGGGCGATATCCAGATCAATTCCCTTAGATACGGCACGGTTGCCATAGCGAAAACCAACGCCACGTAAGGAGATATGGCCTTGAACATTACCCAGAGGAGCGGGGTTAATCGGTTCAGGAACACTAGAGACATGATCCAAAATATCAAAGATGCGTTTAGCCCCAGCAGCCGCCTTCTGAGTATGTGAAACGATACGACTCATAGAATCCAGTCGAATATAAAAACGTCCGATATACGCCAGGAATGCAATCAAGACACCAACCGTTACTTTTTGATGGGCAACTTGCCAAATACCAAACCCCCAAACCACCAATAAACCTGTTTCTGTGAGCAAAGTGACAGTGGGGGAAAATAATCCCCATACTCGATTGACTCGATCGTTGATTTGTAAATTATGTTTGTTGGAGTCGACAAAACGCTTGAGCTCACGCTCCTCTTGCGCAAAGGCTTTCACAACACGAATACCCGGAATCGTGTCGGCCAAGATGTTGGTCACCTCGGACCAAATACGATCAATCTTCTCAAATCCAAAACGCAATTTATCTCGCACCACATGAATCATCCACACAATAAATGGCAGTGGCGCTAAGGTCACTAGAGCCAAGAGTGGATCAATCGACACCAAGATGGCAGCCGTCATGGTGATCATCAACACATCAGTAGCAAAATCGAGCGCATAAAGGGATAGGAAGACGCAGATACGATCTGTCTCTGCACCAATACGAGCGATTAAATCACCAGTTCTTTTTCCGCCAAAGTACTCCAAAGAAAGTTTGAGTAGATGCTCAAAAGTGGTGTTACGTAAATCAGCGCCAATGCGCTCACTCACCAAGGCGAGAAGATAGGTTTTCCACCATCCCAGACCCCAAGCAATGAGAGCCGCACCAAACAAAGCCAAGAGGTACTTAGTCGCCAACTGAAAATCGATGGGATTACCTTTTTCATAAGGAATCAACACATGATCCATCAGGGGCATCGTGAGATATGGCGGAATTAAAGTAGCGCCTGTAGAAAGCAAGGTCAAAACAAAACCAAGTAGAAGCTCTTTTTTATAAGGACGGGCAAAACGCCACAATTTCAATAAAGTCCAGGTTGATGGGGGTGCATCCTCCTCGGGATCGCATACTGGACAAACATCTGACTGGACTGGCTTGGGATTCAAACAGACAGGACAAACGAGTTTGTCGTATTCCGAGAGCTCGGCGAGAGGCTCGCCAATCAAGCCATCCCGCAATAAAACCCTAAAACTACTCTGCAAGCGCAATATTTGAGGGTTTACCGCCAACGTAAAGTACCAAACACGCACAAGCCCGGCTTCCGACTCCAGCTTGAGATGCCCAACCCCCGCATGGTCACCATGCAAGAGCCTAGCCCTAGGGTCAATAGACCAAAACTCAGATTGCCTGCCATCACTCCAAAATAAGCCTGACGGAACAAGACAAAGGATGCTTTTTTCAAATCGCATCGCATCATCAAGATCCAGCTCAACCCATGCCAGTATGGAGTTCCGATCCTGAACCGGGAATTTAGGATCCCCTAAAACGCCATCCCAAAGTCTAGGGAGCGAGGGGGTAGAAGGTGATGTTTCTGGGTTCATGGGTACTAAAAGTATAGTGGAGCTGAATTTTTTAGATTTATTAATGCTGTCAACTTTCAGCACCAGAAAGCCGTTAAATTATTGGAGTAAGCTTTTTTAGGTATTTTTGCTACTTTTGTGGATTTTCAATAACTACTAGAACCAGAGAGACTGTTCGATACGACCCCGCCCTCACCTCCTGCAGCGGCGCCTTTCCTCCTCCTTTTCCACATATGCCCCAATTACTAGATAAAACCATCAAGATCCTTAGTCACAGACATCTTCGTGGCCCGAATATGTGGAGCTACAACCCAGCTCTTGAAGTGTTGATCGATATTGGAGATTTGGAAGACTACCCTTCTGACCTAATTCCTGGGTTTTACGATCGCCTCTGCAAATGCCTTCCCAGTCTTCATGAGCACCGCTGTAGCTACGGAGAGCCCGGAGGATTCCTCAAGCGTGTTGAAGAAGGCACTTGGCCAGGACACATTCTCGAGCATCTCACCATTGAACTCCAAAATTTAGCCGGGATCGCAGGTGGGTTTGGCAGGGCTCGTGATGGCGGACGTCGCGGTGTTTACAAAGTGATCGTTAGCGCCACTGAAGAGGCCGTCACATTACAGGCATTCACATTTGCGCGCGACCTTCTGCTCACCTTAATTCAAGACAATGGCGATGCTATTGCTCAAAGAGACCAGATCATTGAAGAGCTCAGGGAGCTGAGCGATGATTTGTGCCTGGGACCTAGTACAGCATGTATTGTGAATGCTGCCACTGCCCGAGAAATTCCCCATATCAGACTTTCAAGCGGTAACTTAGTGCAATTAGGCTACGGCTCCAAACAACGCCGCATCTGGACAGCAGAAACAGATCAAACCAGCGCAATTGCTGAAACCATCTCTCGCGATAAAGATCTCACTAAAAGCTTACTTGCTAGCGCCGGCGTTCCCACCCCCGAAGGCAGAACTGTTACCAGTCCAGATGATGCCTGGGAAGCAGCTCAAGAAATTGGTCTACCCGTAGTCGTTAAACCTATCGACGGCAATCATGGACGGGGGGTATTTATTAATCTATATACCCAACAAGAGATTGAAGCAGCATATGCAGTAGCGATTAATGAGGGTAGTGAAGTATTGGTTGAGCGTCACATCATTGGTGATGAGCATCGACTTCTAGTGGTGGGTAATAAGGTAGTTGCGGCCGCAAAAGGCGAAACCGTTTGGATTACTGGTGATGGCAAACATACCGTCTTAGAGTTGATTCAGATTCAGATTAATTCGGATCCGCGCCGCGGCACAACAGAAGAGTTTCCACTCAATCCAGTGCGCATTGATTCTGCTGTTGAATTAGAGCTCGCGCGCCAAAAACTCACAGGCTCAAGCATTCCACCCTTAGATCAAAAAGTATTGATTCAGAGTAACGGCAACGTTGCGTTTGACGTCACAGACTTAGTTCACCCTGAAGTAGCAAGTCAAGTTGCTTTAGCTGCTCGGGTAGTTGGCCTAGAAATTGCTGGCGTTGACTTGGTTGCACAAGACATCAGCAAGCCACTCGAATCCCAAAATGCGGCGATCGTTGAAGTGAATGCCGGTCCTGGATTATTAATGCATCTCAAACCTGCAAGCGGCAAACCCCAGCCAGTTGGTGAGGAGATAGCAAACCACTTATTTCCGCCTGACTTTGATTTCCGGATTCCTATTATTGGAATCAGCGGTAATTCCGGCAGAACCATCGTCGCTGAAATGGTTGCCCATTTCGCCAGACTCACGAATGTGCATGTTGGACTATCCACTAGCAATGGCCTCTATTTTGGCAACCGGAATATTAAGCGTACATCCCCTTCCAATTGGGAAAATGCGCGACGCACTCTACAAAATAGAGCGATTGAACTTGCCGTCATTGAAAACGACAATGCTTCACTCTTGCTTGAAGGCCTGGCCTATGATCAATGCCAAGTTGGCATTGTTTTAAATGTCGATCCACTCCAATTATTTCCTGAGCACTTTATCAGCGACGAAGATCAGCTTTTCAACGTAGTGCGCACCCAAGTCGATGTAGTCTTGCCCAACGGTGTCTGTGTACTAAATGCAGATGATCCAATGATTGTGAAGATGGCTGAGCTTAGTAAAGGTGAAGTGATGTATTTTTCGGAAAATCCATCGTCTTCAGTTATTACTGAGCATCAAGAGAAAAATGGGCGCACCATCATTGCCAGTCCGGGCGTGATCACCCTCAAACAGGGTAAATTAGAAAAAATGGTAATTCCAATTCCCGCATCAGTGAAGCGCACCTCTTTGGAGTGGGCTCCACATTTAAGCCTCTCAGCTGCAATTGGAGCTGCCTGGGCTTTGGATATTCCGTTTAACGTAATTGAAGCCGGTGTTGAGACATTTGTTTCTGATACCGCTACTGCAGCAGGAGCTTAATTGGAAATTACTCGCATCCGCATGTTGCGCGGACCAAATTTATGGAGTCGTCATACGGCTCTGGAAGCAATTGTTTCTTGTGAAGAAACTGAACGCTCCATTGATTCAATCCCACAGTTTGAAATTAAGATTCGTGAACGCTTTCCTCAACTTGGTAGTATGCGTCGCGGTGGACATAATGAAGTTCTCTCTCTAGCCCACGCTTTAGAGCATGCAGCCCTGGGCTTACAGTCTCAGGCAGGCTGCCCAGTAACTTTTAGCCGTACCGTTCCAACAATTGATGCCGGTGTTTACCAGGTTGTAGTGGAATATACCGAAGAGGTTGTTGGGCGCATGGCATTCGATTTTGCGTTTGCACTAATTCAATCAACCTTAAGCGATGTTCCATTTGATCTCGCGGCCGCCCTCGCTGAATTAGAAGCTCTCTACGAAGATGTTCGCCTCGGGCCAAGCACAGGCTCTATCGTTGATGCGGCGTTACAAAGAAATATTCCGTATCGCCGAATGACCGAAGGCAGCATGGTGCAATTTGGCTGGGGTAGTAAACAAAAACGCATACAAGCAGCTGAGACAAGCGCTACTAGCGCAATTGCAGAAGCTATTGCGCAAGACAAAGAACTCACTAAAAATTTACTCGCAGCTGCAGGTGTGTCCGTTCCAATCGGGGAAGTTGTCACTACCGCAGATGATGCTTGGCGCGCTGCCCAAAAAATTGGTGGCCCCGTAGTTCTTAAACCTAAAGATGGAAATCAGGGCAAGGGTGTTGTTGCCAATATTCAAACCGAAGCGGAAGTACGAGCAGGCTTTGAGGTCACCCAAGGTTTCGGCCGAGAAACTATCGTTGAGCGCTATCTTCCTGGCGCGGATTATCGCCTCCTCGTTGTTGGCAATCGTCTTTCAGCTGCTGCCCGCCGCGAACCTGCTCAGGTTGTCGGGGATGGTAAGCATACGATTGCAGAGCTAGTTGAGCTGGAAAATAAAAATCCATTGCGAGGCGATGGCCACGCTACAGCATTAACGAAGATCCGCTTTGATGACATTGCGCTTGCTCATCTCGCTAGTAACAATCTCACTCCGCAATATGTCCCTAAAACTGGTGAACGTGTTTTATTACGTCATAACGCTAATCTCAGCACCGGCGGAACTGCGACCGATGTCACGGATGATGTTCATCCAGATGTAGCTGCTAGCGCAATTGCAGCAGCGCAAATGATCGGTCTTGATATTGCCGGTGTAGACATTCTGTGTGAAGCAATCTATAAGCCCTTAGAAGCACAAGGTGGCGGCATTGTTGAAGTCAATGCCGCGCCTGGCTTGCGTATGCATCTAAAACCCTCGTACGGCAAGAGTCGCCCAGTTGGTGAAGACATCATCAATATGATGTACCCACTAGGTGAGGATGGTCGCATTCCGGTAGTAGCGGTTACCGGTACGAATGGTAAAACCACGACTGTTCGTTTAATCTCCCACCTACTCAACCAGACTGGCTTACGTGTCGGCATGACCACCACTGATGGCGTCTATATCAATCATCGCCTAATAGATTCTGGAGACTGCAGCGGTCCTAAGAGCGCACGTAACGTCCTTATGCACCCCGATGTTGATGCCGCCGTACTGGAAACTGCTCGTGGAGGCTTGCTCCGTGAAGGCCTTGGTTTTGACCGCTGCGAAGTTGCAGTGGTGACCAATATTGGCGAAGGCGATCATCTAGGCCTCAATTACATTACCAGCGTTGAAGATCTGGCCATCCTTAAAAGAGTGATCGTTCAAAACGTTGCTCCAACTGGCGCAGCTGTCTTAAATGCAGCCGATCCAATTGTTGTCAAAATGGGTGATGTTTGCACTGGTCGCGTGATTTTCTTTGCCCAAAATCAACACCATCCTGTCATCGCAGCACATCGCGCTAAGAATAAGAAAGTAATTTACTTTGATGGCACTCACATCGTGGCATCCAAGGGATCGCGCATACTCCTGCGCTTTCCGGTAAGTGAGATTCCATTTACCCAGAATGGAGTTTTAGGATTCCAAATAGAAAATGCAATGGCCTCTATTGGCGCTGCATGGGCCTTAGGCTTAGATACCGACGCGATTGCCCGCGGACTTCTGACCTTTGAAAGCTCTGCAAACGCCGTCCCTGGACGCTTCAATCAGTTCCAACACAAAGGCGCCACGGTTATTGCCGACTATGGACACAATCCTGATGCAATGCGTGCCCTAGCAAGTGCAATTGAAGCGATGAAGCCCAAGAGAAGTCATGTTGTTATTAGTGGCGCCGGCGATCGCCGTGACGAGGATATTCGTGATCTCACTCGTATCTTAGGTAATAGCTTTGACAACGTCATTCTCTATCAAGATCAATGTCAACGCGGTCGCGCAGATGGCGAGGTGCTCAAACTTTTGCAGGAAGGTTTAGTAGGTACCAAGAAAGCGAAGCAAGTCAAAGAGATTACCGGTGAATTCTTGGCAATTGATACTGCCCTAAACGATTTAGCAGAGGGTGATATTTGCTTGATATTAATCGATCAAGTAGAGGAATCGCTGGCATATCTTAAGGAAAAAGTTCATCCTTAAGAGAATCCGTCCAAAACAAAAAGCCCAATCAACGGATTGGGCTTTTTTTTATTCACGAATATCACGAAACATTAAGCTTGTGAATGGTAATGCTGCAAACGCTCAATCTCCTCTTTAGAGCCCAGCATGACAGAAACGCGCTCATGTAAATCGGTTGGCACTAGATCCATGATCAGATGCTCGCCATTTGTGGAGGCGCCACCCGCCTGTTCCACCAAGAAGCTCATGGGGTTTGCCTCATACATTAATCGCAACTTTCCTGGCTTATGAGGCTCACGCTGATCCCATGGGTACATAAAAATACCGCCCCGAGAGAGTACGCGATGAACATCGGCCACCATTGAGGCAATCCAACGCATATTGAAGTCTTTATCACGCTCGCCGCTCGCACCCGCTAAACATTCCTCAACATAACGACGCACAGGCTCAGCCCAATGGCGCATATTGGACATATTGATCGCAAATTCTTTGGTGGAGTGTGCAATTTCTACAGAATCCTTAATTAATACAAAATCACCAGTGACCTTGTTTAAAGTGAACATCACTACGCCATCACCCAGCGTTAAAGCCATGGTGGTCTGAGGACCGTACACCACATAACCAGCAGCTACTTGATGACGGCCTGACAATAAAAAATCGGATGTCTGCAAAGGTGTAGAAGGATCTTGTTTTTTGAGAATTGAGAAAATAGTTCCGATAGAGACATTCACATCAATATTTGATGAGCCATCTAATGGATCAAACAAGAGTAAATAATCACCGGTTCCATGAACTTCCACTGGCAACTCCATTTCCTCGGAAGCCAGTCCGGCTAGAGATTTACACCCTTGCACGCCCTCAATTAACAAGTCATTGGCGATGATGTCCAGTTTTTGCTGAACTTCACCCTGAACATTGCCAGATCCAGCAGAACCCAATAAACCAATCAAGGCACCCTGCGCCACCTCATGACTCAAAGTTGAGCAAGTATCCGCGACTGCAAGCAATAGCTCTTGCAGGCCAGCAGGGATCGCAACACCCTTCACTCTCGAGGTTTGAAGGTATTGCTTGAAATTCAGATTAAATTGATTTGCAGCAGTCAAAAGGAGCTTCTCCGTAATGGGTTTATTTCTGTCTTAGCGCTATTTTGCCTTGTTCTACTGAGATTCATTCGCCAAAGCCTTAGAAACGACCTCTTTGACATCGGCAGAGAGGGTTTGGCAGGCCACGACCTGCTTTAGAGCTACCAACATAAGATCCCGGTAAGGTTGGGCGAAGTGACGCCAGCGATCCAAGCCTCTGGCCAGGCGGGAGGCTACCTGAGGGTTAATCGAATCCAAGGTAAGAACAGATTCCGCCCAAAATTCATAGCCACTTCCATCCGCTTGGTGAAAACTTGCTGGGTTATTCATACAAAATGCATGAATAACACTTCGGACCCGGTTGGGATTATTCAGCCTAAAGGCGTCATGTTCTCGCAGACGCTTCACTTCCTGCAATGTGGGTTCGGCACCTGGCACAGGTGGGCGACTAGACTGCAGTGCAAACCACTTATCAATGACCAAAGCGTCATCAGCAAAGCGCTGATAAAAATCCTCCAGACAAGCTGATGCTAATTTTGAACCATGAATCACTAAACCCGCTAAAGCAGCGTAGCGATCAGTCATGTTGTCCGCATTTTGATATTGATTAACCGCCATTGGGGCCCAGATCAACGGATCTGCATCAAGCAGCATACTCAGCGCTAAGTTTTTCAAACCACGCTTTCCGGCACTGGCTGCATCCGGACTAAATGGTTCTGCTGACTGCATTTGTTGATAGAGCGCCGCCCACTCAATACGCAGCTCACTGGCGATCGCATGACGGAAGGCTCGACGGGCAGAGTAGATTTTTTGGGGATCCACACTAACGCACTGCTCATAAAGATAGGCTTCAGCCGGCAAAGTTAAAGCCAACTCCTTGAAGGCGGGATCAAGCTCTGGATTGGTCAAAAGATTGCGATAAGCCTCAATCAATGCCGTATCAGGCACACGACCCTCCAGGATCATTTGCATAGCCAACTTTTGCCCAGCCTCCCAGCGATTAAATGCATCATCATCACTTGAAAGCATGATTAATAAATCCGCTTCGCTTTGCTCAAAACTTAAATGAATGGGTGCCGAGAAATTTCGATTGATAGATAAAACTGGTCGATGCTGAATATTATTAAATGTCCAACTTTGCTGATCCTGAGTAAGCTCAAGCAAAAACTCCGCCTGATCATCCGCAGGCGTTAGCAATCGCATCTTCAAAGGAATATGGAACGGTTTGCTTTCAGGCTTTGCCAAGCTCTGCGCCAAGGTAATCTGATACTCTTTTTTTGCAGCATCATAAGACTCTTTCACGCTCACTCTGGGAGTGCCAGCTTGACTGTACCAATGCTTGAATTGGGAAAGATCTCGGCCGTTAGCATCCGCCATAGCAGATAGAAAATCATCACAAGTCACTGCTTGACCATCATGGCGCTTGAAGTAGAGATCCATCCCCTTGCGGAAGCCCTCAACACCCAATAGGGTTTGGTACATACGCACCACTTCGGCACCCTTCTCGTAGACTGTGACCGTATAGAAATTATTAATCTCCTGATACTCGTCTGGACGAATTGGATGGGACATTGGGCCCGCATCCTCAGGAAATTGCAATTGACGCAGTAGACGCACATCCTCAATTCGTTTTACCGCTCTACCCGATTCACTTCCCATTTGATCTGCTGAAAACTCTTGATCGCGAAAGACCGTTAAACCCTCTTTGAGGGAAAGCTGAAACCAATCGCGACAAGTGACTCGATTGCCTGTCCAGTTATGGAAATACTCATGCGCAACCACGCTCTCAATATTGGCAAAATCAGCATCTGTCGCTGTCTCGGGTTGAGCCAATACATATTTAGTATTAAAGATGTTCAGGCCCTTGTTCTCCATCGCACCCATATTGAAATCGCCTACCGCGACGATCATGAACCGCTCTAAATCCAATTCAAGACCAAAGCGCTTCTCATCCCAATGAATTGACGCAATAAGAGAGTCCATGGCATGTCGAGTCTTCTGAAGATCATGGGGCTCCACCCAAATTTGGAGTAATTTTTTAGCACCACTACTCGTGTAAATAATTTCTTCGACACACTCAAGCTTTCCGGCAACTAGAGCAAACAAATAGGATGGTTTCGGAAATGGATCTTCCCAGATTGCACTATGCCAGCCATTAGGTAACTTCTCTGTACCAACTAAATTACCGTTAGACAATAAAACTGGATATTCCGTCTCGCGTGCGCGCAAAGTCACACGATAGCGCGCCATAACGTCAGGCCTATCCAAGAAGTAAGTAATTTTTCTGAAACCTTCCGCCTCACACTGGGTAAAAAAGTTGCCATTAGAAACATACAAACCCATGAGAGAGGTATTTTTCTCCGGAACGCATATGCAAATAATTTCAACGATGAAAGACTGCTTACCATCATTTGGTAAAGCATGGATGGTTAATGTTTCAGGAGTGAGTTCAAACTGGCGATGAGCCTCTCCATTAATACGCAAGCTCACAAACTCAAGCTCATGCCCCTGCAATACCAATGGCGCACCCGCCTCATAGCCTTGCCCGGGCAAAACCTCTAAACGACTCTTCACAATCGTTCTAGCGGGGTCTAGAGCAATGTCTAGCTCAACTTGCCCAAAAGTGTAATTTGGAGGACGGTATTCGAGCCTATGAAAGCTCTGCGGAAGATCTGTTTTCATGGGGCAATTTTAAGCCCCAAGAGGGACTTTAGCTCAACCCCAAATGAGCGTAGCCGCACCAATTGCGATAAAGGTAACGGCCGCAATAGCATGCACCCATTTAATCGGCATACGCTTAGTGAATTTCTGCCCAATCCATACCGCCGGAGCGTTAGCCACCATCATCCCCAAAGTGGTGCCCATAGTCACCGAAAATACATCGGGATACTTTGCACCTAAGGCAATGGTTGCTATTTGAGTCTTATCACCCATCTCTGCCAAGAAAAATAGCCCTACGGTCAAGATAAAAACCTGAAACGCGCGATCCGCGACTTTAGATCCGGCAGCATCGTCAATATGATCAGGAACCAAAAGCCATAAACCGATCCCCAGGAAACTTAAACCCAAGATCCACTTGAGCATATCTGGACTAACAAACGAAGTAAGCCAGTGGCCTAGAAACGCCGCACACGCATGATTAGCAATTGTCGCAATGAAGATGCCGCAAATAATCGCCAAAGCCTGCTTGGGATAGCGTGCTGCGAGCATTAAGGAAAGAAGCTGGGTCTTGTCACCCATTTCGGCCAAAGCGACAACGCCTGTAGAAAGCGCTAATGCGGAAAGATCCATAAATTCAGCATGATGTGTTGTTTTGCAATGCCGAAATCATAGCGGATAAATATGACAAGACTAGGTTTAATACAAATGCTAGCACCCCGGAAGATGCTAGCGTCATCTACACGACCTTAAGCCGCAAGCAACTCATCAGTAGGCACAAAGTCCAGATTCTGGGCTGTGGCTACCGGCTCTGAAGTTAAATTACCTCGATAAACGCTAAGGCCATTACGCAAATGGTGGTCATGAGTTAAAGCCATCATGACACCTCGATTTGCTAATGCCTCGACAAAGGGATAGGTGGCATTAGTTAATGCAAACGTGGAAGTACGAGCAACTGCGCCCGGCATATTTGCTACGCAATAGTGAAGCACGCCATCAACAATAAAAGTTGGATCAGCATGCGTCGTTGGCTTAGACGTCTCAAAACAACCCCCTTGATCAATTGCTACATCCACCACAATTGCCCCAGCCTTCATCTTGCGCACCATCTCTCGCGATACAAGCTTGGGCGCTGCAGCCCCTGGGAGCAGAACAGCACCAATCACAACATCCGCTTCACAGACCTCCATCTCAACCAATAAAGGATCCGCATAAAAGGTTCGAACGCGGTTTCCGCACAAGATATCAATCTGTCTTAAACGGTCGATATCCCGATCAAAAATACATACGTCAGCACCCATACCGACAGCCATTTGTAGTGCGTTACGGCCTACCACTCCCGCACCCAAAATCACTACCTTTGCAGGAGCAACCCCAGGCACACCCGCCATCAAAATTCCAAGACCGCCATGTGTTTTTTCCAGATGGGTTGCAGCCGCCTGAATAGACATCCGGCCCGCCACCTCACTCATTGGAGCTAATAATGGCAAGCCACCATTACATGAGGTCACTGTTTCATAGGCAATACAGCTTGCCCCCGATGCGAGTAAAGCTTTAGTCTGTGTTGGATCGGGCGCCAAATGCAAATAGGTGAATAGAATTTGATCCTCTCGCAACATCGCGCATTCTTGGGACTGCGGCTCTTTGACTTTCACAATCATCTCCGCCTTAGCAAAGACTTCGGCGGCACTATTGATCAAAGTGGCACCCGCCAAGCGATAAGACTCATCGCTCAAACCAATTTGCTCACCTGCGCCACGCTGTATTAGCACCGAGTGACCCTGCTTACACAGCCCCCGCACATTACCTGGAGTTAAGCCAACACGAAATTCATTATTTTTTACTTCTTGAGGTACGCCAACAATCATTTAAGTCTCCTTATTTGAATTCACGATTGAGTTTTGTTTTGCGATGCAAGCCAACGAGATAAAACATGGCGAGATACACACCTAATAAACACGGCCCCAGAACTAAGGCTATCCGTGCATCCTCATGAAATCCCATTAGCACCACAACCAGGGCAATGAATGCCAATGCAAACCACGAGGAATAAGGCCACCAAGGTGCGCGATAAGCTAACTTCGCAACCTGGGTTTTGGTAAGTGAACGACGAAATTGAATTTGGGTGAACAAAATAGCAATCCACACCATGAGACCAACAAAAGTCACTGCGGCCATAATGTACTGAAAGGCTTTATCAGGCACAAAATAGTTAAGCACCACACCAGTCATGCAGACTGCCACGGTCGCCATGACTGCTCGATGCGGAACGCCATATTTTGAGAGTTTCGCGAATGGTGAAGGAGCGTAGCCATTAACTGACAAGGCGTACAACAGCCGTCCGCCGCTGAAGATACCGGCATTGCACGACGACAAAGCAGCAGTAATCACCACAAAATTAATGATGCCTGCAGCCTCTCGTAAGCCGATGCGCTCAAACATGACAACGAATGGACTGCCTTGCTGACCGACTTCATTCCAAGGGAATATTGCCAGGATCACTAGGATTGCACCCATGTAAAAAATTAAGATGCGCCATGCCAAGGAATCAATTGCCATCGGAATGGTTTTACGTGGGTTCTCTGCCTCGCCAGCAGATAAACCAATCATCTCAATCCCAACATAAGCAAACAAGACCATCTGCAAGGAGAGCAGCATGCCGCTAATACCATTTGGGAAGAAGCCACCGTGTTGCCAAAGATTGCCAAATCCAATTGGGCTCCAGTCATTTGTAAAGCCAAAGAAAATGACCGATCCACCAAGTGCAATCATGGCAACAATGGCAACTACCTTAATTAAGGCAAACCAAAATTCAAACTCACCAAATACTTTGACGGCAATCAGGTTAATCAAACCCATCATCAGAATTGAAGACAGTGCCCAAATCCACTGCGGCGTTTCGGGAAACCAGATCCCCATATAAATACCAACAGCCGTAACCTCCGCAATGCCGACCACAATCCAGTAGGTCCAATAACCCCAGCCCACCATATAACCAGCGAGAGGCCCAACATAGCTATTGGCATAGGCTGCGAATGAACCTGCTACCGGCTCATGCACTGCCATCTCACCAAGTGTTCGAAGCACAATGAATGCCACGATGCCAGCCAAGAGATAACCCAAGAGGATGGAAGGTCCAGCAATTTGTATTGCACTTGCCGAGCCAAGAAATAATCCAACGCCAATCGTTGATCCCAAAGCCATGAGACGAATATGCCGTACTTTGAGATGGCGCTTTAAACCAGTGTGTTCAGTCTGCAAGAGAGACCTCCTTTCGATTTGTCGTTGGCAACTCACCAACGGAGCAAAGTCTAGGGATCACTTTCGATCTGCACTAGGGGCTAAAAATAGCCAAAGTGACTAAATCAATAAATATGGGGACTTAAAAATGGGCCTGCCCTGTAAACAAAAGACAAGGGATTTTTCATAACCAAGGGGACGACAACAGAATCCGTAATTTCCTACAGGGATTCCCCTTAAAGAATTAGAGCGTAATCAGCTCTCTTCAAGCCATTTGAAGAAATTTATTCTTGAGTAGCGATTAAATTCAGAATTTCAGCAGCAGCTGCCAAGCCACATGCGGCAGTAACCATCACGGTTGATCCATACCCAGAGCAAGCCAGTCCGCCAGTAGCCACACCAGCTCTTGGTTCATGGGAATAAATTGCCCTGATACCGATTTTTTTCTTTAAGTTTCTCGAGAAGCCATGATCCTGTCGCAAGCCTTGTCGAACCTTTGCCAACAGAGCATCCTGCTCCGTTCGAGAGAGATCGTCGCAGCGCACTGAAGTAGGGTCGGACTTGCCACCGGCCGCACCACACATCACTAATGCGCGTTGATTTTTGGTGGCCCAAACTGCTAAAGCAATTTTGGTCTGCACTGAGTCAGTAGCATCCAGAACAATTGCACCTTCAGGAATGATGCGATCTAAATTCGCTGGCTCCAAAAACTCATCATGCGCCGTCAAAGCAATGTCAGGATTAATTTGTTTAATACGGTCGAACATGGCCTGAACTTTTGCCTTGCCATACTCACCTTCAAGCGCATGAATTTGGCGGTTCGTATTACTCTCCGCGATGTGATCAAAATCAACCAAAACAAGATGGCCAATTGCAGTGCGCGCGAGTGCCTCAGCCGCCCAAGAACCAACGCCACCTAATCCAGCCACTACCACCGTAGCATTGCGAAAGCGCTCACGCAACTCGGGGCCATATAGGCGAGCAACACCGCCAAAACGGCGATCCTGCAAACTGTCTTCTATCTTGTCTTCTGCCATAGCTTCTCTTTATACTGAAAAAATGGATTCCATAGCTCAACTCCGCAAAAACTATACCTTTGGCCAACTTTCTGAAACCGAGGTTCCAGCCAACCCACTCACCCTGTTTCAACTATGGTTTGACCAAGCTATTAAGGCAGAGTGTCCTGAACCGAACTCTATGACCCTAGCAACTGCCGATAAAGCGGGTAATCCATCAGCCCGTATTGTCTTACTAAAAGGCGCCGACCAAGCAGGCTTTACCTTCTTTACGAACTATGAAAGCCAAAAAGGTAAGGATTTAGCTGCTCGCCCTCATGCCGCCCTGTTATTTCATTGGCATGAACTTGAGCGCCAAGTGCGCATTAAAGGCGCCGTCGAAAAAGTTACCCCACTAGAAAGTGATGAATACTTTCATTCACGTCCAACAGCCTCGCGCATTGGCGCATGGGCCTCGCCACAAAGCGCGGAAATTCCTAATCGCGAATTTTTAGAGCGGGCTGAAAAACGTTTTGCCGATCAATATGGCACGCAACCACCGCGACCTGAGCATTGGGGCGGATATCGCCTACATCCAATGGAAATCGAATTCTGGCAAGGTCGCCCTTCACGCCTTCACGACCGCATTCATTACCAGCTAGAAGGCTCAGCCTGGCGAATTACTCGCTTAGCCCCCTAAAGAGATTAAGCAATTTTTACCGATACTCTGGAGCGATCAAAGACTGAAACTTTGCTCTAAATTTTGCTAATTTAGGCGCAACTACCGCCATGCAATAACCCTGCCCGGGGTGCTGACGGAAATAGTTTTGGTGATACTCCTCCGCCGGATAAATAACTGGTGCATCTTCAATTTGAGTGACGATTGGATTGGCATAAACACCAGCATCATCCAGTAGTTGAACCACCTCTTGCGCAATGATTTTTTGCGCCTCGCTATGCGTAAATATGACTGAACGATATTGCGTGCCATGATCATTTCCCTGATAGTTCAACGTCGTTGGATCATGGATTACAAATAAGATCTCCAATAAATCTCGGTAAGACACTATTTTGGGGTCGAAATAAATATCCACAATCTCAGCGTGACCCGTCAGCCCTGAGCAAACGGCTTCGTAGCTTGGATTGGGCATTGCGCCACCCGCATAACCTGATATCACGGCCTGCACCCCGAAAATTTGCTGGTAAACCGCCTCCAAACACCAAAAACAGCCGCCACCTAAGGTAGCGCGCTCAAGATCTGCAGGATTTTTATGGATGATTTCGCTCATGGCTTTATCCTAACGCCTTATTCAATCGTTTGCTTGCAGCCTATACCAACAATGTCCATAAATCGCTTTACGCTCCAGTTAGATGAAATCAAAGCAGCCTATGCTGCCGAACCCAACCCTACGCTTGAGGTTCGCCTGGAGCGCATTGGACGTATTGAGCGGATGGTTGCCGACAATGAAGAAAAAATATGTAAAGCCCTCCAAGCAGATTTTGGTGTTCGTCATCCAATTGAGAGCAGACTACTTGAGTTTCAAATGGTGTACCAAGCCTGCAAATACACGCGCAAACATCTGAAGAATTGGATGAAGCCGCATTTGGTGGAGACACCAGGTTTTTTAGGATCCTCGCACGCTTGGACTGAAATGCAATCGATGGGGGTCATAGGCATCATGAGCCCATGGAACTATCCCGTTCAACTTGCGCTTGTTCCCGCTATCGCTGCGCTTGCGGCTGGTAATCGCGTTTGGTTAAAGCCTTCCGAAAGAAGCTCCCGTACCTCAGGATTTCTAGCCAATCTGATTCAGGAATATTTTCATCCAAGTGAATTTTGCGTCACTACGGGCGGCACAGACATAGCAGAATCTTTTGCAGCACTACCGTTTGACCATCTCTTTTTTACCGGCTCCGAACAAGTTGGTAAAAAAGTCATGCGGGCAGCAGCCGACCATCTCACTCCAGTAACGCTTGAGCTCGGAGGCAAGTCGCCCGCCATCGTTGATCCATCGGCCAAATTAAAAGATGCTGCCGCTAGCATTATTTATGGCAAATTAATTAATGCAGGGCAGACTTGTATAGCGCCCGACTATGTATTAATTCATGCAAACAATAGCGATGAGTTCGTAAGAGAACTTCAACATGCTGCTCAAAAACAATTTGCTAACCCAGAAGAATTTACTGGGCCAATCGATGAACAACAACTCAGTCGCTGGAACCTGCTAGTGCAGGATGCCGTTGATCGAGGAGCAGAGGCAATTCCCCTCATCTCTTTTGATCAAAACTCATCTCCAGCGTTTATGCCCATCGTCCTACTCAATGTTTCTGAAGATGCCCTACTGATGCAGGAAGAAATCTTCGGACCTATTCTGCCGATCATCGCCATTAACGATCTCGACTCAACCATTCGATATATCAACGACAATCCAAAATCACTTGCGCTCTACTGGTTCGGCAAAGATAAAAAGGCAATGCAGCGCATCCTGAGTGAAACTCGCTCGGGAGGGGTGACCATTAATGACACCCTATTACATGCTGCAGTAGAGGATTTGCCATTTGGTGGTACCGGTGCCAGCGGTATGGGCGCATACCATGGCAAGACAGGGTTTGAGACCTTTAGTGTTCGTAAATCAATCCTGGAGACTCGAGGATTCTTTGGTCTGAATTTCTTTCGAGGTACACAATTAGTCCGACCACCCTACGGCAAAGGGGTTGAGCGATTATTGCGCTGGCTACGTTAATTGCATTGCTAGTAATTAATTCGGGAAAACCCTTGTAATTCCTTTCTTAAAATGTCATAATGAGAGGCTTTTTAAAGCAATTTGATTCATCGCCCCCCAGCTATATTTCAGCGTACCGTTTAGAAGTCATAAACACCGAAGTTTAAAAAAACGCGCTGCCGCCTGTCTGATGGTCGATGCCTTTGACCATCACACTCAATAAAAAACAGAGAGTGTATACACGGAGACATCCCTTAAAGGGGATGTGTAATAGCATGACTTTTTCTAAAGAAACCAATCCTGCTGGAAATGATTTCCAGTCTTTTGCCCTCGCGGCACCACTTCTTAAAAACGTTGCTGAATTGGGTTACACCCAGGCCACTCCAGTGCAAGCTCAGGTTATTCCTGCAGCTCTCGCTGGCGGTGACTTATTAGTCAGCAGCCAAACTGGTAGCGGTAAAACCGCGGCCTTTTTATTGCCTTTGATTAATCAACTCATCGAAGACAACCCAAATAGCTCACCTGTACCAGGTCGCGCACAACCTAAAGTGTTGGTGCTCTGCCCTACTCGTGAATTAGCTCAGCAGGTTGCCGCAGATGCAGTGAACTTAGTTCGCGGCATGAAAGGCATCCGAATCGCAACTGTGATGGGTGGCATGCCTTACGGCAAGCAGATCCAAGCACTGAAGGGCGCATTGCTAGTTGTCGCAACACCAGGTCGTTTACTCGACTTGAGCGATAGCAAGGCCATTCGCTTAGACGATGTAAAACAACTCGTTATCGACGAAGCCGATCGCATGCTCGACATGGGATTTGCGGATGATCTCGAGGCGATTGATAAGCGTTGCGCTGGGCGCAATCAAACTCTCATGTTCTCGGCAACTTTTGCACCAAAGATTATGTCTCTGGCTAATGAATTGACGACTAACGCCAAGCGCATTGAGCTTGCTCATGCTGGCGAAAAGCATGCCAACATTGAGCAGAAATTGCACTGGGCTGACAACATGTCACACAAACATAAATTACTCGAGCACATTTTGGCTGACGCCTCTTTGGATCAAGCAGTTGTGTTTGCAAGCACTCAAGTTGAAAGCGAAAAAATTGCTGATACATTGCGTGCCAACGGTTACGAAGCAAGCGCCCTGCACGGTGCAATGCCTCAAGCTGTTCGTATGCGTCGTCTTGAGTCTCTTCGCAAAGGTCATACCAAGATTTTGGTTGCAACCGATGTCGCCGCTCGCGGCATTGATGTGCCCCGTATCAGTCACGTGATTAACTTTGGCTTGCCAATGAAACCCGAAGACTATACGCACCGCATCGGTAGAACTGGACGCGCTGGTCGTAATGGCGTAGCAATTACTTTGGTTGAACATCGTGATCGCGCCAAGATTCGCAACATCGAGCGCTTCACACAGCAAGATATCGTTGCTTCTGTAATTGATGGTCTTGAGCCACAAGCCAAACCTAGCTTTGGTGGTGGTGGCGGTCGTCCAGGTGGTCGCTCTGGTGGTGGCGGCTTTGGTGGTCGTTCCGGTGGCGGTGGTCGCTCTGGTGGTGGCGGCTTTGGTGGTGGTCGCTCCGGTGGCGGTGGTGGCAACCGTTCTGGCAATCATTTTGAATCCCGCTCTGGCGACTCACGCCCTGCTGGTGCCAATCGTTTTGCTGATTCTCGCCCTGCCCGCTCTGCTGACTCACGTCCAGCTCGCTCTGGTGACTCTCGTCCATCCGCTGGTCCACGTTTTGCTAAACCAAAATCTGGCGGTCAACGTAGAAACTTCAGCGGTAGCTAAAAGTGATTCACCGTCGTCGTCTCCGTTCTGCATGGAATCGAGTCGATTCCGGTGAGCTTCACCAAGCGCCACGAAAGTGGCAGTCTTGGCTTGGCGACACGGGTTCTTTAACTCAAAAAATTGAACGTGCAATTGGTCAAAAACTAGAGGTATTGGTTTTGCGAGATTGCCGCCAAAACCTAAATAGCGACGAAGGTCGCTATTTTCATTTCAAGATAAATCGTTGCCGTGTGCGTGAGGTGTTACTTTGCCTAAACGGTATTCCGCTGGTCATGGCACACAGCATTATTCCCACAGCGAGCTCGAGCGGCAGCAATCACGATGTTTTACGCTTAGGTAAAAAACCGTTAGGGGCAGTGCTTTTTGCGAAAACACGCATGCACTCTAAGAAAAAACCTATGCGGGAAATCGCACGCTTAGATAAGCGGAGTGTCTTGTGGAAAAAATGTTTTAAGCAGTTTCCTGAACTGCCAAAGACAGCATGGGCAAGAAGAACTCTGTACAACCTTAAAGGCCGTCCACTCTTGGTGAGCGAAGTCTTCCTACCCGCTTTACTCAATTACTCTTTAGCTTGATAACCAGGCTTGCGATGCTGCAATCAAAGCATCATCACCTGGCTCACAAATCAATACTTTGCCAAAACCGATTTGCTCGGCAGCGTCTGCAATATTGTGATGGGAGCAGATCGCAGTAGCTAGTGCCAAGGTCTTCTTAGGAAGTTCAGTTTGATCAGTAATCACTTGCCCCAAATAACGCACCGCTTCTGATGAAGTAAGCAGCCAAAGTGACTGAGAAAAATCGATTTTACGTATGTCGCCCCAGATCGGACTGTCTAGATCTAAGGGTACGCGGGCATAAACTGAAATCGCCGCAATATTTGCACCAGCATTTTTTAAGGTATCGGCTAACCACTCACGACCACCCTCACCTTTAAAAATGATCACTTTTTTAGTTGACCAATCCCAGTCCAATTTCTTTAACTCGGTCCATAAGCCCCCAGAGTCCCAGTTCGCATTATTTTGAGGAAGAATAATTTGGGTGGGGTTGCTCTCATCACCAACTCCATGACGCCTAAGTGCAGCCATACTGCTACCGCCTACCACTCCAATAGGAATCGACTGGTTGGAGATATCACCCCAAGCACGCTCAAGCAATCTCATGACACACTCAATGGCGTTTGGACTAACGAAAATAGCGAGGTCCGCATCTTTTAAGGCTACTTCGATTTGCCCAACCAAAGACTGGTCAGTCTTTGGAACAATTGTCAGCAGTGGCAAAGAAATGATGGCGGGAAAATTCTGCTGATTGATACCCATTGCGAGCAAATTAGACTGGAGCATTTCAGATAACTGACGTGCTTGTCCACTAGGACGGGTAATCACAATAGTCTTGGCGCTCATCTCGATTGACTGGCTAATCTTTACTTAGGTAAACCGTTGGGTAACAAGTGCTCAACACCTTGCGAAATCAGATCTTGTGCAACTGTGAGACCTAATGCTTCAGCCTCCTCCAAGCTCTTCACAGAACCTTGTGCGCTAGCTAAGCAACTTGCTTTGCCATCCACACTAGCAACAAAAGATCGAATCTTCATATGCCCCTGCTCCCAAGTAGCATAAGCTGCCAAGGGAACCTCACAAGAACCGCCCAGTTGACGAGATACCATGCGCTCAGCTGAGACTGCGAACAAGGTAGGCAAATCATTTAAGGGGGCAAGCCATTGCTTAATGTCTGGATGCTTGCTCAAAGTTTCGATACCTAAAGCGCCCTGACCGGCTGCTGGGGTGTATGGATCGATCGGCAAGAGCGCACGAATGCGACTTTCTAAACCGAGGCGTTTAAGGCCTGCAGCAGCCAAAATAATCGCCTGATACTCACCACGATCCAACTTACCCATGCGGGTATCTAAATTTCCTCTAAGCGGTTGAATCTCTAAATGCGGGAATTTGGAGCGAAGCACTGATTCACGACGCAGGCTTGAGGTACCAACCACTGCGCCAGGGGGCAAATCGTCCAGGCTGGCGTAATCATTAGAAACAAAGGCATCATGGGCGTCTTCACGCGCCATCACACAGGACAAATCGAAGCCCTCTGGCATCACCATGGGGACATCCTTTAAGGAGTGCACCGCCAAATCTGCCCGGCCATCCTCCAGAGCGGTCTCAAGCTCCTTCACAAATAAACCCTTTCCACCAACTTTTGACAGGGCTTTATCCAAAATCTGGTCGCCCTTAGTTGTCATTCCGAGAATCTGGACATCACACCCTGGATAGAGCCTTTTAAGGCAATCCCGGACGTGCTCAGCCTGCCACATGGCAAGCCGGCTCTCGCGAGAGGCGATTACAAGGCGTTTAGGGGTGGTAGTGGGACTGGTTGTAGAGCTAGAAATAGGGGTTTGGGACATAACATTTAAAATAATCAAAGACCTACACCAATATACTGCGTTTATGAGCTCATCTAAAAATTCCCTTGCCAACAAAGCCCAAGCTTGGTCGGCCCGTTTTACCGAACCTGTTGACGAACTCGTTCAACGTTATACAGCCTCCATTGGCTTTGACCAACGTTTTGCCCTAGTTGATATCGAAGGCTCCCTAGCCCATGCAGAAATGCTTGCTACTCAAAAAATTATCAGCGCGCAAGATTTAGCTGATATTCAAAAAGGTATGGCCCAGATCAAAGGTGAGATTGAAGCTGGTGAATTTAACTGGCAACTCGCATTAGAAGATGTGCACCTCAATATCGAAGCTCGTCTTACTGAATTGGTTGGCGATGCCGGCAAACGTCTGCATACTGGTCGCTCACGTAACGATCAAGTGGCAACAGATTTACGTCTCTGGTTGCGTGGCAGTGTCGATCAAATCGCGATAACTCTGAAGACATTGCGCGGTGCATTGTTAGATCTGGCTGAAAAACATTCAGCCATCATCATGCCAGGTCATACTCACTTACAAGTGGCGCAGCCAATTACATTTGGTCATCACTTAATGGCTTATTACGAGATGTTTACTCGTGATGCTAGCCGCTTGGCAGATCTTCGCGCCCGCTTTAACCGCTTGCCATTAGGCGCAGCAGCCTTGGCGGGAACCACCTATCCCATCGATCGTGAGCAGGTTGCCAAAATTTTAGGTTTTGATGGGATCTGTAATAACTCTCTAGATGCCGTATCTGATCGTGACTTCGCGATTGAGTTTTGCGCTTTCGCGTCAATATTGATGATGCATATCTCGCGCTTGTCTGAAGAACTTGTTCTTTGGCTCAGTCCACGTTTTGGCTTTATTGACTTACCGGATCGTTTTTGCACTGGCAGCTCCATCATGCCGCAGAAAAAGAATCCCGATGTTCCTGAATTAGCACGCGGCAAAACAGGTCGCGTGTATGGCGATTTGATTTCTTTATTAACACTAATGAAAAGCCAGCCTTTGGCCTACAACAAAGATAATCAAGAAGATAAAGAGCCTTTATTTGATGCGGTAGATACCGTGCAAGACACATTGCGCATCTTCGCCGATATGGTGCCCCACATTGAAGTGAAGGCGGATGTCATGAAAGCTGCCGCAGAAGAGGGCTTTGCTACTGCAACAGATTTGGCAGACTATCTTGTGAAAAAAGGCCTGGCCTTCCGGGATGCCCATGAAGCGGTAGCCCATGCGGTAAAGGCTTGCGTTGGCCGCAACTGCATGCTCACAGACCTCAGCCTTTCTGAATTACGCTTTGCCTGCGGATTAGATAATCGCCCAGAACTCATGGGTGATGATGTCTTTGCGCTATTGACGGTCGATGGCTCGGTAAATTCTCGTCAGCATGCTGGTGGCACTGCCCCCGCACAAGTACTTGCCGCCATCAAACGGGGTCGCGCAGATCTCTAAGTCGCATGGGTTTTTGGGGAACACTCTCAGCGAGAATTGATCGCCTCAATGAACTGCTCGGCAAGGCGGCAGGCATCATGATCTTACTGTCTTGCGTAGTATCAGCGACCAACGCTTTACTGCGCTATGGCCTAGATATCAGCAATAACTGGCCGCTAGAGTTGCAGTGGTATCTTTTTGCCGCCTCAGTCATGCTGGGAGCCTCCTACACCCTCAAGAGAAATGAGCATGTCAGAGTAGATTTAATTTACTCCCAACTCTCTGATCGCGGTCGCATCTATGTTGATCTGTTTGGTCTGATTCTCTTTTTAATGCCCGCCTGCGTTTTATTCGCATGGCTGTCTTGGACATCCCTGTTTTACCCTTCATGGCTGATCTCTGAGCACTCGCTCAATGCTGGTGGACTATCCCGCTACCCCATTAAATTTATTGTGCCATTCGGATTTTTTATGCTCAGCCTTCAGGGCCTCTCTGAAATCATCAAAAGAATTGGCATGCTGCAAGGGAAGGACATCTTGCCAGCAGTAGATCTCCATTATGAAAAGCCCATGCAATGATTCCAATTGAATGGATGCCACCGCTCATGTTTGGCGGACTGATTGTATTTATGTTGATTGGCTTCCCAGTAGCCTTTTCTTTAATGGCGGCCGGACTCTTTTTCGCTGGCATTGCGATTAGCGAAAACTTTTTTGGCATGCCATTTCTGCAGGCTATTCCGCAGCGTATCTTTGGTAGCGTCCTAGCCAATGATTTATTACTGGCAATCCCCTTCTTCACATTTATGGGCGCTATTCTTGAGCGTTGCGGGCTTGCTGAAGAAATGCTCGACTCCATGGGGCAGCTATTTGGACGCATTCGCGGGGGATTAGGTTACTCGGTCATCATTGTGGGTTTCATTCTAGGAGCAATTACCGGGACAGTAGCCGCCCAGGTAATCGCCATGGCCATGATCTCTCTGCCGGTGATGATGCGTTACGGTTACAACATGCGCTACGCTACGGGCGTTCTGGCAGCTTCTGGGACTATTACGCAGCTAGTACCCCCCTCCCTAGTGCTGATTGTTTTAGCCGATCAACTCAAAACTCAAAGTGGCAGCGCGGATGTTGGCAGCATGTATCTGGGTGCCTGGGGTCCTTCGCTGCTCCAAATTGGCTTATTCGCCCTCTACACCTTTTTTCTGTCACGCTTTAAACCCGACTATTTACCTGCAGTGCCAGAAAGCGCGCTCACCTTGAAGGGCTCAGCCCTCTGGAGAAAATGCCTGATGGGCATCATCCCCTCGGCAGTATTAATTTTCTTAGTCTTAGGGACCATCATGACCGGCATCGCCACCCCAACAGAATCTGGCGCCATGGGAGCTATGGGTGCTCTTATCTTGGCATGGATCCGACGTGCAAGCATCCCCAATCTCAAAGGATTAATTCAAGAGGCGTACCAAAACACCATGCGAATTACTGCAATGGTTGTCTTTATTCTGATTGGCTCTACGTGCTTTTCAGTAGTCTTCCAGGGGGTCGATGGTGGTCATTGGGTTGAAGAACTCTTTTCGAATTTGCCTGGCGGCTGGGTGGGATTCTTGATCGTTGTAAATCTATTTGTGTTCTTCTTGGCATTCTTTTTAGACTTCTTTGAGATTGCTTTTATTGTTGTGCCAATGCTGGCGCCAGTTGCAGTCAAACTCTTGTCGCCCGTCTTGCTCGACTCAATGAATGGCAACCCTCAGGCTGCCGCCAGCGCTGCACTCGTGTGGTTTGGCGTAATGCTGTGCGTCAATATGCAAACTTCATTCATGCACCCTCCTTTTGGATTTGCGCTGTTTTATTTGCGTGGCGTTGCGCCCAAAGAGGTAAAGAGTAGCGACATCTACTGGGGTGCCTTGCCTTGGGTAGGCCTGCAAATGATCATGGTAGTGGTGGTGATGGCATTCCCCGCCCTAGTCACTACCTTCCTAGATAAGCCTGCAGCAGTAATTCAGAGCCAGGAATTCAATTTCACAGACAGTGAGTCGACTAAGCCCGACCCATCCTCAGGCAAAACCGACGAAGATGCGCCAGTCACATTTCAATTGGATAAAGCGGTTAAATAAAGCGCTTGGACAAGCGGATAAGCAGGCTCTACTCAAACAGCTTCACAATATTCTTTTTTGCCCAATCTATTAAATCCTGGTTTTGCTCTTTAAGCAATTCGACCATGAGTTCATCACCAAGAGTAACTACACCCTTTTCATCAACCGAAAAAGGAAGGTTTTTCTCGGGATAGCCAGAATCGTTACCATATAAGTCATATACGATGTCTAGCAATCTAATTGAGTTGTCAGAATGGTCGCAATCCATGGGGTGGGTATTTTTATTTTATAAATTTTATAAACTAAAAATAGTATATTGAAAAGTATAAGTTTTTGCTGGAGCGGGCAAATTAATACCAACATCAACAAAAAGCTTTTAGCTTATATAAAGTATCTGAGAGAAGAAGATGCTATCAATGAGCTATATGGTCTTGATAGTACGCAAATAAAAGTTTTGAACGCCGTCATCTTTGCAGTGTATGAGAAGCGAGATGGCAGAGTTGGAGACCTGCTGCTTCTCAAGCAGATTGCCTCCCCAGCAACAATTCATGCGGCACTGAAAAAGTTATTAGCCAGAGGTTTAATCACCCTGAGAAAAGCGCCTGACAGCAGAGCAAAATACGTCGAGCTGACTGAGCTCGGTCTTAAGCGTTACAACGATCTAGCTAAGGCTGCTGGCAAATAATCCTTTAGAGGGTGATATCCCGCTCTTGCCTGACGCAATCAACGTAGTACTCATTACGTCCATCAACATCAGCTTTGACTAAGCCATGAATATCCGTCTCAAATCCCGGGAAGCGCTCATTGAAGTCACGGGCAAAGTACAGGTAATCAACGATCCGTTTATTAAAGCGCTCGCCCGGGATCAGCAATGGAATGCCTGGAGGATATGGTGTTACCAACATCGCCGTAATACGATCTTCCAATTGATCCAAGGGCACGCGATCAACCTCCTTGTGCGCCATCTTGGCCCAAGCTTCGGAAGGCATCATTGCCGGCACCATATCTGAGGTATACATCTCGGTTGTCATGCGAGCAACATTGCGGCCTTTATAGAATTCATGAATCTGCTGGCAGATGTCTTTTAGGCCAACACGCTCGTAACGAGGGTGTTTAGCCACAAACTCTGGCAACACTTTCCATAAAGGGGCATTTTTATCAAAGTGATCCTTGAACTGCTGTAACTCAGTGACCAGAGTATTCCAACGTCCTTTAGTAATACCAATAGTGAACATAATGAAGAATGAGTAGAGACCGCATTTCTCTACGATCACACCATGCTCAGCTAAGTACTTAGTGACAATACTTGCCGGAATACCCATTGAACCAAAGTTGCCTTCGATATCCAGGCCAGGCGTTACAACTGTTGCTTTGATTGGATCGAGCATATTGAAATCTTGTGCGACCTTACCAAAGTCATGCCAGTTTGCATTGGGCTCCAAAATCCAGTCAGAGCGCTCACCAATACCTTCTTCGGCCAAATGATCCGGACCCCAAACCTTAAACCACCAATCAGAGCCAAATTTATCGTCCACTTCACGCATGGCGCGACGGAAGTCCATGGCTTCAGCAATAGATTCCTCAACTAAGGTAGTTCCACCAGGAGACTCCATCATGGCAGCAGAGACATCACACGAGGCAATGATGGCGTACTGTGGGCTAGTCGAGGTGTGCATCAAGTAAGCCTCATTAAAGCAATCACGATCAAGCTTGTGCTCCTCCGCATCCTGCACCAATACCTGCGAAGCCTGGGAAAGACCGGCCAATAATTTGTGGGTTGATTGAGTCGCAAACATCAAACTCTTTTGAGTGCGCTTGCGATCTGCGCCAATCGCATGCATATCCTTGTAAAAAGGGTGGAATGCAGCATGTGGTAACCAAGCTTCATCGAAATGCAATGAGTCGACCTTGCCATCGAGCATCTCTTTGATCATCTCAACGTTGTAGACGATACCGTCATAAGTACTCTGGGTGAGCGTCATGACGCGAGGCACTACATCTTTATTCTTGATAAAAGGATTGGCATCAATTTTCTTCTTGATGTTTTTCCACTCAAATTCTTCTTTGGGAATTGGGCCAATAATCCCCAAATGATTGCGGGTTGGCATTAAGAAAATAGGAATTGCGCCCATCATCGTGATCGAATGAATTACTGACTTATGGCAATTTCGATCGACCAGCACAACGTCGCCAGGGGCGACCGTCGAATGCCAAACAATCTTATTAGAAGTAGAAGTTCCATTGGTTACAAAGAACAAATGATCGGCATTAAAGATGCGTGCGGCATTACGCTCACTCTGCAACACAGGGCCAGTGTGATCAAGTAACTGACCAAGCTCTTCAACCGCATTGCAAACGTCTGCGCGGAGCATATTCTCACCAAAAAACTGATGGAACATGCGCCCTACTGGACTCTTTAAGAAAGCTACGCCACCAGAGTGCCCTGGACAATGCCAAGAATAAGAACCCTCTGATGCGTAATTAGTGAGGGCGCGGAAAAATGGAGGCGCCAAAGAATCCAGATACACCTTCGCTTCGCGAATAATATGACGCGCGACAAACTCTGGCGTATCTTCATTCATATGAATGAAGCCATGCAACTCACGCAAGATGTCATTAGGCATATGGCGTGAAGTGCGAGTTTCACCATACAAGAAAATAGGGATATCTTCATTGCGCTTACGCACTTCAGTAATAAAGGCGCGCAGATTGTTCAAGGCAGGTAAATCATGATCTTCAGAGTCGGATACAAACTCTTCATCATCAATCGAAACAATGAATGTGGAGGCGCGCGAAGCCTGTTGGGCAAAGGATGTCAGGTCACCATAGCTAGTCAGGCCAATGACTTCCATACCCTCGTTTTCAATCGCTTCCGCTAAGTCGCGAATACCTGATCCTGAAATATTTTCAGAGCGAAAATCCTCATCAATAATGATGATTGGAAAACGAAATTTCATGAGTACCCTTTAAATTCGCCAATGCGGCGATTAAACAGATTAAGTCTTCGGCAGAGTTACGCCAACTTGGCCTTGATACTTACCGCCACGATCTTTGTACGATGTACCACACACCTCATCACTTTCAAAGAACAGAACTTGTGCACAACCCTCACCCGCATAAATCTTAGCGGGCAATGGAGTAGTGTTAGAAAACTCTAATGTGACATAACCTTCCCACTCAGGCTCAAAGGGAGTGACGTTCACAATAATTCCACAACGTGCGTAAGTGCTTTTGCCAACGCACACCGTTAAGACGCTGCGTGGAATCTTGAAGTACTCAACCGTTCTTGCTAAAGCAAAAGAGTTCGGGGGAATGATGCAGACTGGGCCTTTGAAATCGACAAAAGATTGTTCATCGAAATTCTTGGGATCAACAATAGTGCTGTTGATATTCGTAAAAATCTTGAATTCATCAGCGCAGCGAATGTCATAACCATAGCTCGAAGTGCCATAGCTCACAATTTTTTGCCCGGCGGCATCTTGGCGGACCTGCCCAGCTTCAAACGGGGTGATCATGCCTTGCTCGCCCATGCGGCGGATCCAGTGGTCAGATTTAATAGTCATGGCCGAATTGTAAAACCATCGCCATGCCTATGCTCATCAATTTACGAAGAGCTAGGGTGGGAGCTAAAAACAACCCTCTCTGGGGCGTTATAAATCTCAAAATGCTTGCCTGAGCAGCGAGATAAAAGAGTGAGATTGGTTTTGCGAGCTAACTCCAAGCCCATCAGAGTCACCCCTGAACGCGTCAAGAGAAAGGGGATACCCATTTGGGCACCCTTGATCACCATCTCGGAGGTAAGGCGCCCTGTGGTGAAGAAGATGAGATCCTTACCCGGCTTGTCCGCCAACCACATTAATCCCGATATGGAGTCAACGGCATTATGGCGACCAACATCCTCGATAAAGTGCAACAAACGCACGCCCTCGCCATCCCGCTCAAAGACCGCACAAGCATGGACTGAGCCCGATTTCTTATAAATCGTGTCGTGGATACGAATACTGTCAATCAGAGCAACAATTGCCTCTTGGGATAACTTGGGACCATCAGGCAGGCGAATCTCGGACATTTCCTCAATTAACCCCCCAAACATGGTGCCTTGGCCACATCCTGTAGTTACCACACGTTTACTGGTTAAGGCGTCGATATCCACAGTGCTGCGATGGGTCTTTACGGCAGCAGAATCAGTTTCCCAGTCCACCTGAATGCTAGCAATATCCTCTGGGGACTCGACCAAACGCTGATTACGTAGATAACCCAAAACCAGAGCCTCTGGGGCACTTCCCAGCGTCATCAAGGTTACAACCTCACGTTTATCCAAATAGATGGTTAAAGGCCGCTCCCCAGGAATATGGGTGGTTTTTAGGCGCCCAGCCTCATCCATAATCTGCACCTCATGCACCAAGGGCACTGAGGCATTCGACATCTGAATATTGGGAGGCAAGGCCATAAACATCTCTTTAAATGGGTTCAAATCGGTATTAACTTTAACCGCAGACTAAAATTACTGCACAAGTAAAACCCAAGCCCCATAATCTTGGATTCCCCTTTATCGAATTTATTTCTATTTAAGTCCGCTTTTCATGAGTAGCCCTAAACGCCGTCTTTTAGTCACCTCAGCCCTGCCCTATGCCAATGGTCAAATCCACATCGGCCATTTGGTGGAATATGTCCAAACGGACATTTGGGTACGCTTCCAAAGAATGCGCGGCCATGAAGTACATTATGTTGGCGCTGATGACACTCATGGCACGCCGATCATGTTGCGCGCAGAAAAAGAAGGTCTCACACCAAAAGAGTTAATTGCCAATGTCTGGAAAGAGCATAAGCGTGACTTTGATGACTTCTTAATTTCTTTTGACAATTACTACACCACCGATAGCACTGAAAATGAAACCCTTTCTCAGAGCATCTACCTCAAATTACGCGATGCTGGCCTGATTGAGAAGCGTGCCATTGAGCAAGCCTACGATCCCGTGAAAGAGATGTTTTTACCGGATCGCTTTATCAAGGGTGAGTGTCCTAAATGCGGTGCTAAAGATCAGTATGGTGACTCTTGCGAAAAATGCGGTGCAACCTATTCTCCAACGGACTTAAAAAATCCATTTTCAGTAGTCAGCGGTGCCACCCCAATTAAAAAAGTTTCCGATCATTACTTTTTTAAACTATCGGATCCACGCTGTGAAACTTTTTTGCGCGAGTGGACTCAGGTCAAGACTCCGCTTCAGCCTGAAGCTCGCAATAAAATGAAGGAATGGGTTGGACAGCCCGGTGATAGCAAGCTTGGTGACTGGGATATCTCGCGTGATGCACCCTATTTTGGCTTTGAAATTCCGGATGCGCCAGGTAAGTACTTCTATGTCTGGTTAGACGCCCCAATTGGCTATTACGCTAGTTTTCTCAATTACTGTCAAAGCAAAGGGCTAAATTTTGAGGAATGGGTAAGACCAGACACCACCACCGAGCAATATCACTTTATCGGTAAAGATATTTTGTATTTCCACACACTATTTTGGCCGGCAACTTTGCACTTTGCGGGCTACCGCACACCGACCAATGTTTTTGCTCATGGCTTCCTAACGGTTGATGGCGAGAAGATGAGTAAGTCACGTGGCACACTCATTTCAGCGCACAGCGTCATTGAATCTGGATTTAATCCTGAGTGGTTCCGTTATTACTTCGCTACAAAACTCAACGACAGCATGGAAGACTTAGACCTAAATCTTCAAGACTTCGTAGCCAGAGTGAATAGCGATCTTTTAGGGAAGTACATCAACATTGCTAGCCGTAGCGCGGGCTTCTTAGTGAAGCGTTTTGGCGGCGTTGTGTCTGATGCTGCCATGGCAAATCCGCTGTTAACTGAAATCGCATCCGCTAGCGAAAAAATTGCAGCGCTTTATGAAGCGCGTGAATACGCCAAAGCGTTGCGCAACATCATGGAGCTTGCGGATAAGGTCAATGCCTTTGTTGATGAGAACAAGCCTTGGGAGATCGCAAAAGATCCTGAGCGCGAAGCAGATCTTCAACGAGTTTGTAGCGTCACATTAGAGGCATTTCGCCTTTTGAGTCTCTATCTCAAGCCAGTCTTGCCTCGAGTGACTGCCGGCGTAGAAGACTTCCTATCAATCCCGGCCATGAGCTGGAATGACGTTACAAAGCCTCTTTCCAGCCAAACCCCTATCAAGCCCTACAAGCACCTCATGACGCGCGTAGAAGCCCCTCAAATCGAGGCTTTATTAGCCGCCAATCTATGAAGCTAGCCTCTTTTCGGGGCTATCCCTAGCAATTGAGCAAAATTTGGCGGCTTTGTAGGAAAAATCGTTAATAATGATGGGTTGGCAAGGTATTCTTGCCTGGTAATTTTTTTAAGCTGTTGATTTAATTAAGAATTTTAGGAAATATGATGGCAAGATATACCTCCGAATTCACCCAGTTCTTAAATGAGCTCAAATCCGAGAAACCAGACCTCGAAGCAGGCCAGCAAGCTGGTCGCGCCCTCCTATGGGATAAAGAGCCTTTGAGCGTAGAGGATCAACGTCGCGCTAAAGCTGCCAAACTGAAACAGCGCGCTTACGTTTACTCGAATGACTGAGTTAAGGACCGAGCCAGGCGCTCAATCTGAATTACTAGACAGCACCCCATCCGTGACGGATGGAATGTCTTCCGCCTTCGCGAAGTTATATGGCGAGCCGTTATTTAAGCTTCCTACTGATCTATATATTCCGCCTGATGCTCTAGAGGTTTTTCTAGAGGCGTTTGAAGGTCCACTGGATCTATTGCTCTATCTCATTCGCAAGCAGAATTTCAACGTACTTGATATTCCTATGGCTCAGGTGACGCAACAATACCTGAGCTACATCGATCAAATTCGTCACCATAATCTAGAGCTCGCCGCTGAATACCTCTTGATGGCTGCGATGTTGATTGAAATTAAATCTCGCATGCTATTGCCGATGAAAAAAGCAGATAGCGATGAAGAGGTTGAGGATCCACGTGCTGAATTGGTTCGTCGCCTCTTGGAGTACGAGCGCATGAAACTTGCCGCACAAGAGTTAGACCAAATTCCACAGCAAGGACGCGACTTCCAAATCGCTCACGGCTATGTAGATACAACAGTGGCAGTAACTTGGCCCGAAGTAAATCTAGATGATCTGCAGATGGCCTGGCGTGATGTGCTTCATCGCGCAAAACTCAATCAGCATCACACTATTACTCGCGAAGAATTATCTGTACGAGATTTTATGACCCGTATTTTGCGTCGCTTACAAAATACTCGCTTTGTAGAATTTGGCGAACTATTTGAAGAGGCAATTAAATCGGGTAAGGGCGTACCGGTTGTGATTGTGAACTTTATCGCCATGCTAGAACTTTCTCGTGAAGCTTTAGTGGAAATCACTCAGGCAGAACCGTATGCCCCAATCTACGTTCGCTTGGCTTATACCCCTGTTGCATGAAAATCATTAGCGATATACAAGAGTTGCGTGACCACTTGCGTGGACAAAATCGCGCATCCTTTGTGCCAACAATGGGAAACCTTCACGAGGGCCACCTCTCGCTCATGCGTTTAGCCAGGCAACATGGTGACCCAGTTGTTGCCAGCATCTTTGTAAACCGCCTACAGTTTGGTCCAAACGAGGATTTTGATAGTTATCCTCGTACGATGCAGGCCGATATAGAGAAGCTAGAAAAAGAAGGTGTCTACATTTTGTTTGCGCCAACCGAGCGCGATCTTTATCCTCAGCCCCAAGAGTACCGCGTCGATCCTCCACAGCAATTGGGTGACATTCTTGAGGGTGAGTTTCGTCCTGGATTCTTCAAAGGCGTTTGTACTGTTGTACTCAAACTTCTTTCCTGCGTACAACCTAAAGTGGCAGTATTCGGGAAAAAGGATTACCAGCAACTCATGATCATTCGTCAGATGGCAAAGCAATTTGCACTCCCGGTTGAAATTGTTCCAGGTGAAACCATCCGCGCAGAAGATGGTCTAGCGCTCTCCTCGCGCAATGGATACCTCTCTGTTTCTGAGCGTGCGGAAGCGCCTGAATTACAGAGAGTCTTGCAAGAAGTTCGTGCGCGCGTACTGGATTTAAGTCAGCGCAACACGCATTCACTCTTAGAGATTGAAAAAAACGCAGTAGACCTTTTGACTGGCCGCGGCTGGCAACCTGATTACATTGCCATTCGCCAACAAAGTGATTTAGCGCCAGCTTCTAATGAAAGTCTTCAGGCTGGCGAGCCGCTAGTTATCCTGACTGCTGCTAAGCTAGGAAAAACCCGTTTGATTGATAACCTCGAAATCTAGCATCTCGGTATTGTTGGCAGCGTGACTAGAGCGCGAAAAACTGCCCTACTTCCAGACTCAACTCTTTAGCCAATTCAGCGCCGCTGACTTTTCCAGCGGACCCCTTTGCTTTTAAGACTTCAATTTGCCCGCCATGGCAGGCGACAAAGAATGAATCCAGGGTAATTTGGGTGATCTCACCAGGCTTACCCTTAACCGCTGCAAAAGTAGCTGCTACGTGTTTATGGCAATCGTAGACCTGTACTTTTTGCTCGCCAAACTTTGTCCATGCACCTGGTGCAGGATTGCAGGCACGAATCAGGTTGTATATCTGCGTGATGTGAGTAGACCAATGAATTTGAGCGGCATTAGAGTCAAACCAACCCTCATAGTTTGCTTGCGACTCATCCTGAACCAATTCTTGATGCTTGCCCGCAACGACCAAGTCAGCAGCCTCAAGTAAGGCCCTCACTCCAATTGGGAAAAGATGATTGAAGTAAATCTCGCCGAGCGTGTCGTCAGGTCCAATTGCTACCTCTTTCTGCAAAATCACTTCACCCTCATCCAAACCATCGGAGGGTCGGAAAATAGTTAAACCCGTCTCCTCTTCACCCAAGGCGATCGCCCAATTTATCGCGCTAGGACCACGATACTTGGGCAATAAAGACGGGTGATATTGGATCGTGCCGTGTTTTGGGATCTTGCAAAGCTCTTGCGGAACAAACTGCAGAACATAAGCCATCACGCAAATATCGGCATTGCTATCAATCATGGCTTGCGCTGCCTCAGCACTCTTCAATGAGGCAAACTGCAAGGGCGATAACCCTCTTGCAATCGCCGCCTCTTTCAGTACTTCAGGCTTGGTAGATTTCGGATTATCTGGCGGGCAGAAAACAGCAACAACCTCATCACCGCGATCCAAAAAGGCTTCTAATGCCGCCTTGCCAAAATCCGCACTTCCAATCAGCGCAACCCGCATCTTAGATTACCTTATCGTGACGAAGTGCAATCAACTCATCAGTGGAGTAACCCAGCTCACTGAGGATTTCATCAGTATGCTCCCCCAATAACGGTGAACGTGTAACATCAGTTGGGCTGTCAGACATCTTAATTGGATTACCCACAGTGAGGTATTTTCCGCGAATAGGGTGATCAACTTCAACAACAGTTCCAGTAGCGCGCAATGCAGGCTCTTCAGCAATTTCTTTCATAGAAAGAATTGGGCCACAAGGAATGTCATATTTATTCAGGATGTCCATGACTTCAAACTTCGTCTTAGTCATGGTCCACTTTTCAATTTCGCCAAAAATTTCCATCAAGTGGGGCAGGCGCGCCATTGGTGATGCAAAACGCACATCAGTAATCCAATCTTCGCGGCCGATCACCTTACAAATTGCTTCCCAAACAGGGGCTTGCACGATGACATACATATAGGAATTGGGGTCTGTTTCCCAGCCTTTGCATTTAACAATCCAACCAGGCTGACCACCACCAGAAGCATTGCCAGCGCGGGGTACGGAGTCTCCAAACTCACCATTCGGAAATTGTGGATATTCCTGCATCGTGCCTACGCGCTCTAAACGCTGTTGATCACGCAACTTCACGCGGCACAGGTTTAATACTGCGTCTTGCATTGCTGCCAAAACTTTTTGTCCGCGACCAGAGTGCGTGCGCTGATACAACGCTGTCACAATCCCTAAGGCCAAATGCAATCCAGTGCCGCTGTCACCAATTTGTGCGCCAGTGACCATCGGAGGGCCGTCATCAAAACCAGTAGTCGATGCTGAACCACCGGCACACTGCGCTACATTTTCATAAACCTTGCAGTCTTCGTAGGGGCCAGGACCAAAACCTTTCACAGAAGCCATAATCATCATCGGATTGAGCTCTTGGATACGTTCCCAGGAAAAACCCATGCGATCTAATGCGCCAGGAGCAAAGTTCTCAACAAGCACATCACATTCTTTAATCAATCGCTCCAGAATTTCTTTGCCTTTTGGAGTCTTCGTATTTACAGTGATTGAACGCTTGTTATGGTTCAGCATCGTGAAATACAAACTATCGGCATCGGGAATGTCGCGCAACTGACCGCGTGTAGCATCGCCCTCTCCCGATTTTTCCACTTTGATCACATCTGCTCCAAACCAAGCCAGCAACTGCGTACAAGTTGGCCCCGACTGAACATGCGTAAAGTCGAGGATTTTGACTCCCTCTAATGCTTTTGCCATGATGAACGTCCTAATAAGATTGAAATTTTGAATTAGTCCGATTTTAACAGCGAGGGATTGCGGTGCAACATGGACTGCCTAAATAATAGGCATACACCCTTTTAGAGACCTCAATTTGATCTGTTTTGGTATATCAAATGATTATTGAGGGTTCTCAAGGTCGGAAAGGCGCTTTTTCAGTGCCCGCTCCTCAGCAAAACGCTCCGTCTCATCCCGAATAATGGCCGCAACGCCATTGGCCTGATGTTTTTCATCAAACAGCATCCCCACGGTAAAAGCAATCGATAAAGTGCGTCCATCCTTATGCTTGGCAGGCACCTTTAATAAAGAAGTGCCATAACGCGTAGTTCCTGTTGCCATCGAGTGGCTATAGCCCTCGCTATGCCTTTGACGTTGTCGCTCCGGAACAATGAGATCTAAGGTCTGGCCCAAAGCCTCTTCCTCGGAATAGCCAAAGATTCTGGTAGCGGCAGCATTCCATAAAACAATATGCTCCTGGGCGTCGGCAACAATCACCGCATCGCCAACGGCATCCAGTAATTGCAATAAATCCACACTAGTTTTCATGTTCTCAGTCTAAAGAATTTTATTGATAAATGGGGAATAAAAAAGGCGCCCATTTAGAGCGCCTTTGAAGTCAAAACAAGCTATTTATTGTTATTAAACTGCTTTAGCTGCATGCAACTTAGCAATGTCGTCAGCGCTATAACCAAGATCTGCCAATACTTCATCGGTATGCTCACCCAATACTGGTGATGGACCAACTTCGATCTCTAAATCAGAGAACTTGATTGGGCTACCGATAGTTAAGTACTTGCCGCGCACTTTGTGATCTACTTCAACGATAGATCCACTCTTACGCAAATCTGGTGATGCAGCCAATTCTTTCATTGAGAGAACTGGTGCGCAAGGAATATCGAACTTGCGAAGGATATCCACAGCTTCATACTTAGTCTTATCCTTGAGCCAATCTTCAATCGTTGCAAAGATATCAAAAATCTTATCTTGACGCGCTTCAGCAGTCATATATGCTGGATCAGTTGCCCACTCTGGCTTACCTAAAGCCTTGGTAATTGGCTCCCATGCATGACCTTGAATAGTGAAGTAGATGTAAGCATTTGGATCTGTTTCCCAACCCTTACACTTCAATACCCAACCTGGCTGACCGCCACCGCCAGCGTTTCCGCCACGTGGTACTACATCAGTGAATGAGCCATGTGGATACTGTGGGTACTCTTCCAAGTAGCCAACTTTGTCCAAACGCTGTTGATCGCGCAACTTCACACGGCACAGATTCAATACTGCGTCTTGCATTGAGCAGGATACCTTTTGGCCTTTGCCAGTTTTTTGGCGCTGCATCAATGCAGTCAAAATACCAATTGCAAGATGCATACCAGTGTTGCTATCACCCAAAGCAGCAGCAGAAACTGTTGGAGGACCATCCCAGAAGCCAGTTGTTGAGGCAGCGCCACCAGCACACTGCGCAACGTTTTCATACACTTTTAAATCTTCGTATGAGTGGCCATCGCTAAAACCTTTTACCGAAGCCATGATCATTTTAGGATTTAACTCTTGAATACGCTTCCATGAAAAACCCATACGATCGAGCGCGCCTGGACCAAAATTCTCAACCATCACGTCAGATGTCTTGATCATCTTTTCCAATACTTCTTTACCTTCTGCAGTCTTAGTATCCAAAGTCAAAGAACGCTTGTTACCGTTCAACATAGTGAAGTACAAAGCATCCGCACCTGGAATATCGCGCAATTGACTACGAGTTACGTCGCCAGCACCTGGACGCTCAACTTTAATCACGTCAGCACCATACCAAGCCAACAACTGAGTACATGCTGGGCCAGCTTGCACGTGTGTGAAATCGATAATGCGAATACCGTCTAATGGTTTAGTCATGTTTGTTTCTCCTTAAAGTATTTCTTATTTACTATTTAATTGGTTCAAAAAATATTGCTTGTTTATTGTTTCCAAATTATTTCTTGCTAGCAGCGGTAGATGGATTCAAGTTTGTTAAACGTCCACTTTCCGTACCAGCAGTTTCATCAATCACCGCATTAATAAGGGCTGGCTTACCTTCAGCAATAGCCTTCGTTAATGCTGCTTCCAACTCTGCTGGGGTGGTTACGTAATAACCTGCGCCACCAAACGCCTCCATCATCTTGTCGTAACGCGCATCCTTCACGAACACCGTTGGAGCGACATCGGCGCCGCCCGTTGGATTCTTATCAGTACCGCGGTATACACCGTTGTTATTAAATACAACTACAGTAATTGGCAGGTTGTAACGACAAATAGTCTCTAGCTCCATGCCGCTAAAGCCAAAAGCGCTATCACCCTCAACAGCTACTGTTGGCAAGCCACTAGTTACAGCCGCACCAATTGCGTAACCCATACCAATACCCATAATGCCCCATGTACCGGAGTCAAAACGCTTCCGTGGCTTATACATATCTACGATTGCACGGCAATAGTCGAGCGTATTTGCGCCTTCGTTAACTAAATTAACATCTGGGTTTTTCTTGATCACATCACGAATCGCACGCAATGCGCCATGGAAGTTCATTGGTGAAACTTCTTTGGCAAGAGTCTCAGCCATCTTGGCAGTGTTCTTATCCTTCTTCTCATTGATCGCGTTGATCCACTCTGAGCTTGGCTTTGGAACTGCGGCAATACCCTTCAAGAGCTCGCCAACAACTGAACCAATGTCACCAATCAATGGGGCATCAATCTGAACGTTACTATCGACTTCGTTTGCTTGAATATCGATCTGAATAAATTTCTTCGGATCCTTACCCCAAGTTTTACCTTTACCGTGTGCAAGTAACCAGTTCAAACGCGCACCAACCAACATCACTGCATCAGCTTCAGCCAATACAAATGAACGGGCCGCGGATGCGGATTGCGGATGATTGTCTGGCAACAAGCCTTTAGCCATCGACATTGGCAAATAAGGAATGCCTGATTTTTCAATTAATGCGCGAATATCAGCATCAGCCTGAGCGTATGCAGCGCCTTTACCCAAGAGAATTAATGGACGCTTTGCGCCTTTCAATACATTCAATGCACGCTCTACGGCATCAGCAGCAGGAATTTGACGTGGAATTGGATCAATTACTTTGAAGATAGACTTTTTAGCCTCTTCAACCGGCATTGTCTGGGAGAGCAATTGCGCAGGCAAGTCCAAATACACACCACCTGGACGACCAGAAACTGCAGCACGAATTGCGCGAGCAAAACCAATGCCAATATCTTCGATGTGATTGATACGGTACGCAGCTTTGCAATAAGGCTTGGCAGCATTTAACTGATCCATCTCTTCGTAGTCGCCTTGTTGCAAATCAACAATCTCACGCTCGCTTGAGCCTGAGATCAAAATCATTGGGAAGCAGTTCACAGTGGCGTTTGCAAGGGCTGTTAAACCATTCAAAAAACCTGGCGCAGACACTGTCATACAAATACCAGGCTTTTGTGTCATGTAGCCCGCAATTGCCGCAGCATTACCAGCGTGCTGCTCATGACGAAAACCAATAAAGCGCAATCCTTCTGCTTGAGCCAAGCGGCACAAGTCAGTAATTGGAATGCCAACGAGACCAAAAATGGTGTCAAGGTCATTTGCCTTTAAAGCATCAATGACGAGGTGAAAGCCATCAGTTACTTGTGTATTTTGATTGTCTGTTGTCATAGAAATTTTTTAGTTAATCACACTGCCCGAACGCAAAATATGTTCAGTGCAATTTAGCTTTCGCTAACTGTCTCCAATTAAGTTATTAGTAGTGCCACGGGTAATTATCTACACCCCGCTAAGGCTGAGGTGAATCTTAGGCTTAGGGATGTAGATCATCATTGACTTCGGTCAATTTCCCCCTGAATTCTAGAAACAACTAGAGAATTAACTAAACAAAGAGCTCTTTATGCTTTGTTTTAAGGCGACTCAAAGTCTCTGGGGACAGGTTGAGATAGGCGGCCAACTCTTTTTTAGGGAGTAACTCAAATAAATCCTCATATTTACGCAGAAAACGCTCTACCCGACCCGGAGCATCAAGCATATGCAAGGTAATTGTGTGGGCCATGATTTCACTCATCAGGCGCATGACTTCAAACTCGAAACTTTCCTTTAGGGGCTTATGGGTATCCAGAAATTCAGCCCACTTCTTCAGAGGCATTCTGGCAACACGGGCCTTAGTAACGCAAGCAATACTATATGGGGCAGCCGTCTTTAGGCGCCATGCGGCGTAACTGGTTTCAATATCCTTCTCGATGGCAAAGCGCAAAATCATCTCTTTGGCATCAGCGCTAGAAACAATGCGCTTCAAAATACCGTCCAGCACAAAGTACTGCTCCATCTGGTGATCGCCCTGATGAAGCAATATTTCCGATTTTTTAAGGTCTGAGACCTCCAAATAGTGCTCTAACTCCGCCATTGCCGCCGAATCCAAGCTTTTGAGTACTGAATTTTGGCTAAGCTGAAGGCGAATGAGGTTTTTTTCGGGGTGCTTATCTAATGCTGTCATGAATTCTTAATCCTGTAGGCCTTATTGTAGGCTCTTTTCCCCCTCAGAACGACTTAGCCCTAGAGGGTAGGATAGAATGACGGGGTCGTGGTGCTTTATTGCAGTGCAATAAAGTTAAACGGGAAACACTAAACGTGTGCTGCCCCCGCAACGGTAAGTAAATGCACCCTAACTTCCGAGTGAAGGTGTCAGGAATTTGATTAAGCCACTGTGCGCGTCAATTGCATGGGAAGGCCAAATTCTGAGATTTACTAGCCCGGATACCGGCCAAGACAGGTGGAATTTTGCGGACGGGGATCTTCGCGCGCTAATGAAGCATCCCAAGCAACTGCAAAGATGCCCAATTGACGCCTGAACTCTCAAAATGTGAAATTCTGTTCGACCCAGCTTACGGGGAAGTGAGCCAGGTGATTCGAAGGCAGAAAGTTCATCATGAAAAAGCAGTTCAGCAACAAAACCCTAGTGGCACTCATTTGCGGCACAGCATTAACACTCCATGCAGTGGCGCAAAACAATTCATCGGTCTCTGTAATCAACCAGTCGACCCCAATGACTCCTGTTATTGTGACGGCTACCAGAACGCCCACCGAAGCTAAAGATGTGCTGGCGGACTTTACCTATATCGGCCGCGAAGAAATTGAGCAAGCAGCTCAAACTAGTCTGCCGGAATTACTGCAGCAGCAACGAGGCATTCAAGTATCTAATACCGGCGGCGCCGGGAACGTTTCAAGCATTTATATCCGGGGTACTAACAATAATCAAAGTCTAGTTTTGATTGATGGAGTACGTGTAGAGTCTTCAGCCCTAGGGGGACCCATTTGGAATTCAATCCCCCTATCCTCAATTGACCATATTGAAATTATTTACGGTCCCCAAAGCACCTTTTACGGAGCAGATGCAATGGGCGGCGTCATTCAAATTTTCACCAAAAAAGGTGGTGGCGCCACCACGCTGGATGCATCAGCCGGATATGGAACCTACGGCACCAGCATCACTAACGCGAGTGCATCAGGCACGATTGAGGGCGCCAACAGGACGGCATACGCATTAGGAGTAAGCCAAGAAAACTCCTTGGGCTTTAACTCCGTCGCCAGTAATAATGGCTGCTCCCCCCAAAACCCAACTCGGACCTGCGCCTTCCCCACGGTAAATAATGGCTTCACAAGATTAGGGGCAAACGGACAAATTTCACAAGAGTGGGCACAAGGACAAGAGTTAGGCTTGAAGTTACTAGCTACGCGCGTCAATTGGCAATACCCCAGTGATGCGTATTACGACTCAGCCTACGTCGCAACAAGCGCGCCAACGCAGAATAATCAAGTCAATAATTTATTAGTCGCCTCAATATACTCAAAAAATCAAATCAATCAATATTGGCAGAGCATAGTCCAGCTTGCAAATTCAACTAGCTCTGGACAAAACTTGACCGGCTTTAGTAATGACAAGATTGATACACCAGAAAATACCTACACTTGGCAGAATAATTTTGCAATTGGATCCGATACTTTGCAGTTATTGGCAGAGCGTAGGGATCAATATGTCAATGCATCTAACTCACCAACCGGCACTGGGGGCGGTTGCGGATACGGGATCCCGTGTGCAGTCAATCAATCTCGTACGACAGATTCATTTGCCGCCTCTTACCAATTAAAAAGAGGAAATAACTTGGCTAACGCTTCAATTAGAAACGACTCCATTACAAGCTATGGCTCGAAAGTGACTGGAAGCGTGGCTTATGGATATTTCTTTACAAAACAATGGCGCGCCAATATAAATTATGGAACTGGATTTAGAGCGCCTACGTTCAATGAGCTCTATTACCCTGGATCCGGCAACCCTACACTAGCGCCCGAAACAAATCGAAATGTAGAGGCAGGCCTGCATCATGAAAATCAAGTGTATGACTTACATTTGATTGCATACCAAAATAACATTCAAAACCTGATTCAATGGCAACCTACGACAGCAGATCCATACGGTTTATGGGCACCAGCCAACTATGGTCTTGTGCAAATTAGAGGCGTGTCTTTGGGTGGCAACGCTAGACTGGGGAAATTTATCTTAAAGGCATCTGCCGACTCACTAAGCGCAATCGATCAAAAAACAAATCTTGATCTACCCAATAGAGCAAGGCAGGTTGGGAATATTGGGCTTGAATACAACCACAATAAAGTTCAAATTGGCTCGAATATAACCCTCTCAGGCCAAAGATATGGCTCTCCAGCATCTAGCTCAAATACCCAATGGATGGCACCCTACGCATTAGTCAACCTTTACTCCAGTTATGAATTTGATCCACGGTGGACAATATTTGCTCGCTGGAACAATATGTTCAACAGCAATTATCAACTTGCATACGGCAGCAATACACCAGGATCTAATGTATTTGCTGGTATTCGTTATGCAATGAAATAACAATGAGAGATATACAACAACCCTCAATGCGCTTTTGCTTTTTAGCAGTAGGGGTTGTTGTATTTTTATTTGGTCTCTCTTTGTCAGTTTTTTCTGCACCAATTTCGGTAAGCGACGATCGGGGTGTTGTCATTACATTAAGTAATCCACCACAACGCGTGATTAGCCTCTTACCATCGCTTACGGAATCCGTCTGCGCATTAGGGAAGTGCTCTACCTTAGTCGGCATTGATCGATTCTCTAATTGGCCAAAATCCATTCAGCATTTACCTAAACTTGGCGGCATGGGTGATGTCAATATTGAGCGTATCGTACAGCTCAAGCCAGACCTTGTGCTTCTGGATAAAACGTCGCCAGTCATCGCACGCTTGAATAACTTAGGTATACAAACATTTGCACTGGATATCAAATCCATGAATGATGAGCTGCGTGCGCTTGAAAAATTAGATACGCTTCTAGGGGCTTCCGAAAGCAAGCGCGTCTGGAATCAAATTCAACAAGAAATCATGCGTGCTCGCAAACAACTTTCATCTAGGGATAAGAGTATCAAGGTCTACTTTGAAGTAAACCCAAGCCCTTTTGCCGCGGGACGCACTTCCTTTATCGGAGAAATTCTGACGCAACTCGATTTAAGCAACATCATTCCCGAATCTCTCGGACCGTTTCCCAAAATCAATCCAGAATTTGTAGTTCAAGCTAACCCAGAAGTCATTCTATTAACCGAATCAACTCTTACCGATCTTCAGAAGCGCCCCGGTTGGAATACTATTCCAGCAGTTTCAAAAAAACGTATCTGCAGTTTTACCAGCGAGCAAAATGACATCCTGGTCCGCCCAGGACCACGCATGGGTGAGGCGGCCCTATTAATTTCCCAATGCATCCAAGAGAAGATGTCATCATCCCAGTAATGCAAAAAAATTACTTCCTTGGAAAACTCCTCAGCCTTGTAGCTCTCAGCCTAATATTGATCCTACTGGGATCTCTATTGGGAAGCGCCGGGGCAAGTTGGGCTCTAGGAAATTCTGATCAAACGATTCTTCTGGATATACGCCTGCCAAGATCTCTAGGTGCCTATCTTGCGGGCGCTTTATTAGGGCTTGCAGGAGGCATTGCACAAAGCCTCTTTCGTAATCCATTAGCTGATCCCTATCTACTGGGAAGCGCTTCAGGTGCCTTACTTGGTGTTGGGAGCGTTCTTTGCTTTGCCTATCTAGGTAACTCTTGGCTTGAACTGATTGGTTTAAATGGCGGCGCTTTCATTGGTGCATTGCTTGGCGTATTGGCCTCCCTTTTACTGGCGGGTGGTTACCAAAGTTCATTGCGTCTTTTATTGTCTGGCGTAGTCATTAGCGTCATTCTGGGCGCTGCAAATTCTTTATTTACCTTTATCCGACCCGATCTCTTTCAGAGCATTCAGTCATTCATGCTTGGTAACACTACCCTGCTCAGCTGGTCAGGTGTAAGCGTTATGAGTTTTGTATTGTGTGTTTGCTTACTGATAACGCTTTTCATCAGCCCTTCTTTGGATGCACTGGCTCTTGGTGAAAATACCGCTCGCACATTGGGTCTGCCGCTAGATCAATTACGCCTTGTACTCATTGGCATCCTTGCGCTAACTACTGGATGCGCCGTGGCGCAAACTGGCTTGGTGGCTTTTGTAGGCTTAGCTGCACCCCATTTAGTCCGAAAATTATCGGGTGGACGTCAACGAATTCAGTTGCTGTTTTCCTGTTTGGGTGGTGGCATCTTATTGCTAAGTTCAGACCTCATAGCACGGACAATATTTGCCCCCATAGAAATTCCAGTCGGCATCGTTACTGCAGTCCTTGGTGGTTTTTATCTACTAGTTCTATTAAGGCAATCGCCTTTCAGGGGTCGCTCATGAGGTCCCGCCAGACATCAATTTATCGAGGACCCTGCGCAGTTCTCAGCAACCTTGACCTGGATATCCCACAAGGGCAATGGACAAGCATCATAGGGCCCAATGGGGCGGGTAAATCATCCCTCCTGCAAGCGATGGCCGGTCTTCTCAAATATTCAGGCTCTCTCACGCTAGATGGATTAGAACTAAACACTTTTAATAAAAAAGAGTTGGTCAAGAAATTAGCGTGGCTTGATCAGGGTTCGACTTCACACGATGAGTTTTATGACACGCTCAATGTATATGACACGGTGATGCTCGGACGCATGCCACATCAAAATTGGCTACGTCTACCATCTGCCCTAGATCACCTTCGGGTTGAGGCATGCCTGAAACAAACTGATGCATGGGAACTGCGTCACCGCCCTTTACAACAACTTTCCGGGGGCGAACGTCAGAGAGTTTTATTAGCGCGACTCCTCGCAGTGGATGCAGAAATTCTGCTGATGGATGAGCCGCTGGCAAATTTAGACCCCCCACACCAGGCAGATTTTCTTGGCTGGCAACAGACCTTGCTACTGCAGGGTAAAACCTTAATTACCGTCCTTCATGAAGTACATTTGGCCCTAAGGGCAAATCACTTAATCATGCTCAATCAGGGCAAACTGCACTACCAAGGGCCAAGCCAAGACCCAAAAACACATCAGGCCCTGATCGAGCTATTTCAGGGACGGATTCGCCTAGAAAAACTTGGAAATGATTGGGTGGCCCTGCCCAATTAAGCCTAAAGACAGGAGTTCCACAAAGCGTTTTCCTGAGACTACAATGCTCATATGAACGAGCACACTCCTCATACATCGAGCAACCAAGCGCCAACGGACGAGATTAACACCTCCATTGCGAGGCTATCTGCCAAAATTAAAGCCATTACTGATGCCGTGAAAATTCTGCATCAAGACCGCACTCAATTGGAGGGCAAAATTGAAGATGCGCAAAAACGGATTCAACATATACTAAGTCGGCTACCGGAGCAAAGTGATGGTCGCCAAATGAATTTACTTGGTGAAGCAGTAGCGCCAACAAACCCAGAGGATGGCAATGAGCCAACAACGCATTGAAGTAAGCCTCGCCGGGCAAAAAATTACTCTAGCAACTAGCGCGGAGCATGAGCCATTATTGCGTGCGGCCTGCACTCTCGTTGACGAACAAATTCAACTAGCAATTAATGGTGGCAATCGCAGTATTGAACGCGCTAGCATGATGGCAGCGCTCAAGATCGCCGGCGATCTCATAAAATTGCAAACCACATCATCACAGACCCCAATTCAAAGCGCCGCCTCCAATACTGATCCAACTGAAATTGCGCGACTTCAACAAGAGATTCGCTCGCTGGAAGATCAAGTAGATGCGTTGATGCAAACCCTTTCCCTGCCTGGTTCGCCAAGGCCAATAGTTCCTTGAACCGATGCGCAAGCATCCGGAACGATCTTTACCTTGTGGGCGTGAGCGTTTCGAATGTTTCACAGTGGCAGCCTCGCGCTGTTCACTCCCTGAGCTTCTTAATGCACCCGAAGCAGAGTAGCCGTTCCACCTTGAACCTTAGGGTTCAGGATGACGGCCTAGCGGCTAAGGCGGGGAATTCATGTCAATAAACGATATCTTCATACTGATGCTGTGCGGCAGCGTGTCTGGCTTTCTAGCTGGCCTTCTAGGCATTGGTGGCGGAATGATTCTCGTCCCCATCATGATTGTGATTTTTAATCACCTGGGATTTAACCAAAACATCATCGTCCACATGGCAATTGCCACCGGCATGGCAACCATTCTGTTTACTACCACCTCAGCAATCTGGGCGCACCATAAACACAACTCTATCGATTGGAAACTAGTCGCAGCACTAAGCCCTGGATTGGTATTGGGTAGTCTCTTTGGCGGTAGTGAAATATTTGAGGCCATTAATACTTCCTGGCTCTCACTGGTATTTGCGATTTTTATCGTCTACACCTCAATTCAAATGATCATCAACAAAAAGCAGGCTCCTGGGCGGGAGTTGCCTGGCAACCTAGGGCTTTTTTCATTCGGTGTGTTGACGGGTATTGTTGCAAGTCTAGTTGGGGCTGGCGGAGCATTTATTACCGTGCCTTTCATGCTTTGGTGCAATGTCAAACCGCATACCGCGATGGCCAGCTCTTCAGGCTTGGGATTTCCAATTGCAGCTGCAGCGACGATCGGCTACATGTACGGAAGTTGGGGAAATCCCAATCTTCCTGAAGGATCATTGGGATTTGTTTATGTTCCAGCCGTACTCTGCATCGTGGTGGTAAGCATCTTCACCGCTCCGCTAGGCGCAAAGATGGCCAGAAAACTCAATGTTACTCAACTCAAACGCATTTTTGGCGTGATGTTATTTTTGCTTGCGGCCTTCATGTTTAATGAAAGCCGCAAAGCATTTGGCTTCTAAACCAACACTCTCAATACCATTAGTTGGTGTATTGCTGACGCAAAATGTTCTTCTGTACCTTGCCCATTGCATTGCGAGGTAAGTCAGCAACAATTTCTAATCGCTTAGGAATCTTGAAGTTTGCGATTTGAGTTTTTAGTGTTGCAATCATGGCTTGAGGATCGAGTTTCGCGCCCGTCTTGGGCACTACCACCGCCATTACCGCCTCACCAAAGTCAGGATGCGGAATACCAATCACAGCACTTTCATCCACGCCATCCATATCATCAATAAAACTTTCAATTTCCTTTGGATAGACGTTATATCCACCAGAAATAATTAAGTCTTTGCTTCGTCCAACAATACACAGATAATCCTTCGGTGCATTACCGCCATTTGCAGCGCCACCCCAGCGACCTACGTCACCAGTTTTAAACCAGCCATCTTTGGTAAATTCTTCGGCAGTTTTTTCTGGCATACGCCAGTAGCCTTTAAATATATTCGGCCCTTTAACCTGAATATTGCCAATCTCATCAACTCCACAAGGCTTATTGTTCTCATCGACTACGCGTACTTTCACGCCAGGCAATGGCAAACCAACAGAACCTCCTACACGATTACCTTTGTAGGGATTGGAGACCAACATCACCGTCTCACTCATGCCGTAACGCTCAAGAATAGACTGGCCAATAAGCTCTTTAAAGGTATTAAAGGTTTCCGTTAAAAGCGGAGCAGAGCCAGAGATAAACAAGCGCATATTACGCGCCACATTCTTATTAAATCCTTTGTCCGCTAATAGACGCACATAAAAAGTAGGGACGCCCATCATGACTGTTGAATTAGGCATATGGTGAATCAATTGGGGAGTATCTAAACGTGGCAACCAAATCATTTTGCTACCGTTAATCAGTGCGCCATGAGCAGCTACGAACAAACCGTGCACATGGAAAATAGGCAATGCATGCAATAAGACATCGCCTTTTTTCCATCCCCAGAACTTTTGCAATACTTGCGCATTGCTACCTAAATTCTGATGAGTCAACATTGCACCCTTGCTGCGCCCAGTAGTTCCAGAGGTATACAGAATCGCGGCCAAATCATCATCTTTAGCGGCAACTGTTTTGAACTTATCGGACTGAGCGCCCGCACGCTCAAGTAAAGTTCCCTTGCGATCTTCATCCAAAGTAAACACATGCTTGGTGCCTGCCTTAAAAGCTACTTTAGATACCCAAGAGAAATTCTTACTGCTGCACACCACTACTGCTGGCTCAGCATTCTCCAGAAAATACTGAATCTCTGCGGCTTGATAGGCCGTATTTAGTGGCAGATATACGTAGCCAGCTCTAATAGTGGCTAAGTAAAGGAAAAGAGCCTCAGGAGATTTTTCTACTTGGACGGCAATACGAGAGCCAGCGGGTAGTTTGAGACTCTTGAGCAGGTTTGCCATCTTGGCGGTTGCACGCTCTAAATCACTCCAGGAGTAATAAAGACCATCATGGGTTTCTAGCGCACACGCCTGCTTATCCTTTGGAAAACCTTTTTCCAGGAGTGAATATAAATTCATTAGAGCCTCAAAACTAGTAAGTTAAATCAAGTAATTAATCAAGCTTCGCGCCGGATGCTTTAGCTACTGCGGCCCAACGCTTAATGTCGGCAGATACGAACTTGCCAAAAGCATCCCCAGTCAAGTTGGGTGTATCAGAACCGTTATTCGTCCAAATCGTTTTGAGCTCTGGGGTGTTAATTGCCTTTTGCACCTCAGCTGTCATCTTATCCACGATCGCTTGTGGCGTTCCCTTTGGGGCAAACAAACCATACCAAGTAGACACCTCATAACCAACCAAACCTGCCTCAGCTGCAGTGGGGATATTCGGAAATCCAGGGGCGCGTTTTTGTGAAGCCACTGCCAGCGCAACAATCGAGCCATTTTTAATTTGCGCAGCGGAAGATCCCAAGCCATCAAACTCAATATCTACTTGACCGGCAATTAAATCCTGCATCGCAGGACCAGCACCACGGTAAGGAATGTGCGTAATGAATGTCTTTGTAAGCATCTTAAATTGCTCACCCGCCAAATGATGGGAGGACCCATTGCCAGCACTCGCATAATTAAACTTACCAGGATTCTTTTTCAAGAGCTCAATAAACTCTTTCAGGTTTTTTACCTGGACATTTTTAGGATTAACCACAATCACTTGAGGTGGACTAGCAATCATGGCGACAGGGATAAAGCTTTTCTCAATGTCATAGTCCAAGCTGGGATACATCGCTGGTGCGATTGCATGATGTGCCGCTCCAACAAAGAAGCTATAACCATCTGGAGCCGCTTTAGCCGCAATCGATGCGCCGACAGTACCCCCTGCACCACCGCGATTATCAATAATGATTTGCTTACCCAGTTGCTTTGTTAACTGGTTTGCAAGAGGGCGTGCAAAAGCATCAGTTCCACCACCCGCTGGGAATGGCACAACAAATGTAATCGGCTTAGTGGGCCACTCTTGAGCCATGGCAACGAGCGGTGTGGCGCAAATGAGAAATAGCGCCCGCTTTAATGCATTCATCGTCGATACGGAAAGTTTGTTTGTTTGATTAAACATCTTTGTCTCCTGTGTTTTCACCAACTGATCTGTTGGTTTTATTTGTGCGGCGGAATTCTAAACCCCTTCATTCTAAGGGGACTTGGCTATTTCGGCAGAAGTTCACCCTCAGCATTAGCACTAAGGCGCCATCAAGCGCCCTACAGCCCTGGAATAAACAATCTCACCATTGGCAAAACGCTCATGATTCTCCTCAACGCTAGCGAGATCGTACAGGTAGTTCACCATCAAACCAGCCGATTGACGTAGGCCCTTGCGCGACAAATCTCCAGCCCAATTAATTAAATGCAGCTTAGCGCCATTCCCAAGGTGAAACTTTGCCACTGGATTGCCATCGCGCCCAGTAGAGGCTAATCCTAGATAAATACTGGCCAGACATAAAAATGCCTCTTTCTCGCCCGCCTTTGCATGATCAGGATGCCAACCACTAGATAGCTGCTCAGCCCAAGACTGGCCATCCAAGCTCAACGTTGCCAAAGCCGCATCGCGAGCCGCCTTTACATTTGACTTTAATCGCTCGGCGGGCACGCCCTCACCTAAATTCGCCCCAGCCGCTACCCAGTCCATAAAGCCTGGGATTGGCGACAATGTCACAAAAGTTTTGATGCCGGGAAACTCTGCATGCAGTTGCTCTGCAACCCGTTTAATTAAGAAATTGCCCATCGATACGCCGCGTAAACCAGGCTCGCAATTACTGATTGAGTAAAAAACGGCAACCTTGTACTGAGAAACTTGGTCTACGGTTTCCGCCTTCTTATCCACCAGAGGCGTAATAACGGTAGGGATTTCTGGGAGAAGTGCAACCTCAACAAATATCAAGGGCTCACTGGGAAGCTGTGGATGAAAAAAGGCAAAACAGCGACGATCAGGTTGAAGGCGACGGCGCAAATCATCCCAGCCATCAATCGCATGAACAGCTTCATGTTGTATGAGCTTTTCTAACACCTCCGCTGGAGACTTCCAGTCCACTCGGTGCATCTTCAAAAAGCCTGGATTAAACCAAGAAGAAAGCAAATGGCGCAGATCAAAATCGACCGCTGCTAGCTCCGGTTTTTTATCGAGTAACTGCAATAAATCACGCCGCATTTGCACCACTGCGGCCGTTCCCTCGCTTGCCCGATTTAATCGACGAAAAAATTCTTGACGAGGAGATTCTGAAACTTTTTGCAATTGGATGTAATTGCGGGCACTAGAATCGGCGGCAAAATTTTGCGCTGCCTTTAAAACAGCTTCAGCTTCAGGGTTGAGTTTTTCAAACAGAAATGTAAAGAAAGACACATGCTGGTCTTTAGTCAATTTGCGGTAGTTATTAACCACATCATCAGCCATGCTGACAGCGTTGGATTCACCACGCTCAGATATCAGGCGCTTAATCGCATTATTGGCTTTTGATAAATTTCGGGCCTTAGTTAACTTTTCCAGCATGAATGACTTTCAAGGAAGGTGAAAACGATGCGAAATTAGGCAAAACAGTGGTTTTATGACGTTTATTTTGGCCAATAAAGCAAGTTAGCTACAAAAGACCAAAAAAACCTCGTTTTTAACTACTGATAGCTGCTTTTTTCGCACTTACTCTCACTATAAGGTAAATTCCGAAAATAATCATTGGCAGAGAAAGCCACTGTCCCATGGAAAGCCCCAGACCAAGCAAACCCAGAAAAGCATCTGGCTCCCGAGCATATTCAGCCAAGAAACGGCAAATGCCATAGCCAAGCAAAAAGAATCCAGATACCTGCCCAACTTTTCGAGGTCTACTCGAATAAATCCATAGCAAGATACCTAGGCATAGACCTTCTCCAAAGAGTTGGTACAGCTGTGATGGATGTCTAGGTAAGGCATCCACCAAGGGGAACACCATTGCCCATGGTAAATCGGTTGGCCTTCCCCATAACTCGCCATTGATGAAGTTACCTAAACGCCCAAACGCCAATCCAAATGGGACAAGAGGCGCGACCAAATCGCTGACCACGAAGAAAGATACGTTGCGGCGATGGGCAAACCAAAGCAGAGCAAGTAATACCCCCAGAAGACCACCATGGAAAGACATGCCGCCTTCCCAAATTTTGAAGATACTTAAGGGATGAGACAAATAGTAGCCAGGCATATAAAACAAGGTGTATCCCAAGCGTCCGCCCAAAACTACACCTAAAACCCCGGCAAACAAAAGATCCTCAAGATCTTTATAACCCCAACCTAAGGATTGGTATCTTGGCGCATGAATGCGTATGCGACCCAACAATAAAAATTGGGCAAAAGCCATGAGATACATTAAGCCGTACCAATGAATGGCAAATGATCCAATACGGAGTGCTGCAGGATCAAATTGAGGATGAATGAGCATTAGCGCCAATCAACAATTAGGATTTGGATTGATCGAAGTTGTGCAACTCATGACCCAACGCGCGATAGGCTTTGTAACGCTCGCGCCCCGCTAATCTCTCTGCCTCGTTGACAGTAACAACCTCAACGATTCTCGGGAAACGAGCAACTAATGCCGCCACATCTTGAGGCATTCGCATCCCCAGATGAATCATGATGTCTGCATGCGGGAGTTGCGCTAGGGCAGCAGATGCGAAATCGTCCGTTAATACAATAGGCGTTTCACTGGCTGCCTCATGCTCAATGAAGCAATGTGGCAAAAAATCAGTTGCACTAAAAGTCCAAAGAAGCTCATCTAATTTTTTGAGATCAGCCTTTTCTCCGACCATCACAATATTTCGAACTGCTTCACCGGACGGAGTGCCGCTCCAAATTTTGCGAGTCAAGCGACAAGCGTATTCCAGCTTGTCACTGACGTTGCTATGAAAATCAATACGGGCCATCAAAGCACCTTCCGCTTTTACTTTTGTTCGAGCAAGTAATTAATCAAGAGGGGTACTGGACGACCAGTCGCCCCCTTAGCTGCTCCACTCTTCCATGCAGTACCAGCCACGTCTAAATGTGCCCACTTATATTTTTCAGTAAAACGAGATAAGAAGCAGGCCGCGGTCACGCTACCAGCCGGTCTTCCACCGATATTAGCTACATCAGCGAAGTTAGATTTGAGTTGCTCATGATAGGCAGCATCTAAAGGCAATCGCCACACAGTATCAAGCGAAGCGTGTCCTGCATTAGTCAAAGCCTGCACCAAACCTTCATCCTCGGAAAATAATCCACTATGGACATGGCCCAAAGCAATAATGCAAGCGCCTGTTAATGTCGCCACATCAATAACCGCCTTTGGCTTGAATCGCTCCACATAGGTGAGGGCATCACACAATATCAAACGGCCTTCCGCATCAGTATTGAGAACTTCAATCGTTTGACCTGACATGCTTTTCACGATATCGCCTGGACGTGTTGCTTGGCCAGATGGCATATTTTCGCAAGTAGGAATCACGCCAATCACATTCTTTTTCAACTTCATTAAGGCGGCCGCATACATAGTGCCAATCACAGAGGCGGCACCACACATGTCATATTTCATCTCATCCATCGCCTCGCCCGGCTTTAATGAAATTCCACCAGTATCAAAGGTAATGCCCTTGCCTACGAATACGATCGGAGCTTCACCTGCTTTACCGCCTTGGTGGCGCATCACAATAAATTGAGGAGGCGTATCGGAACCTTTTGCCACCGCCAAAAATGAGCCCATGCCCAATGCTTCAATTTGCTTGCGCCCCAAAACCTCAACCTTTAATCCAGTTTTTTTACTCAAGCCCTGAGCAGTTTTACCAAGGTATGTAGGGGTGCAGATATTGGGCGGTAAATTACCCAGGTCTTTAGAAAGATTCATACCTTCAACCATGGCAGCGCCCTCAGAGACTGCCGACTTGAGCTCCTTGGCACAAGCCTCGTTTCCAGCAAAGATCAGGTGAGCAAAGGTGTCCGCCTTATCTTTGGCTTTGAATTTCATGCTTGGGTGACGAACCCCAAAACGATAAGCCTGATCACCCGCATACTGAATTGCCAAACGCACTTCCTCAGCGATAAAGTCTGCGCGATGACCCAAAGCAAAACTGGGAATGAACCACAATGCGTTTTGAATAGATCCACCGCTCAATTGCTTCAAAGTCGCACGTGCGATCTTAGAGTAAGCAGTAAGGCTGCGCGCAACAGCCGAACTTACATCCCCCAAGGAAACGAGCAATATGCGCTTGACCTTAACACCAGATTTACCCCAAGACGGATCCGCACGCAAAATACAGGTGCTTGCCTGCAAAGCATCTAGATCACCAACGAGGTTGGCATGCATAACCGAGCCATTGAGCAGGCGATCTAATTCAAGCAAAATTCCAGTTTTGGATTTTGCAGAGCCGAGGGCGTCTAAATCGGCCTTTGAATAGGCCAAAACTAAACAATCCGAGGCTTGGGATAGTAGGGTTACCAGGCTCGATTTGAGCAATTTAGGGTTATTAATGTCGGCCTGAGCAAAAATCTTGGTACTAAATTGAATAGTCATGATCTCTTAAGGTATTTTTAAATCAATTCAAAAGGAAAAGGGTTGTTTATCCATTATCCTCCGACATGAAGGTTCGCATCCTGTCTGAGCCAATAACCGCCATCATCCATTCATGATTTTTCACCAAGCCCTACGCCGAGAACTCAGTTTTACGACTGGTGGCGTCTTTTTGGTTTTGGTAACCATCATGATCACCACCCTAGTGATTCGAATTCTGGGATTTGCCGCCAACGGGGCGGTAAACCCTGAGGATGCCCTAGTATTAATCGCCCTAGCCACACTGGGCTATATGGCCGTATTGTTGACCGTCTCGCTATTTGTAGCGGTTCTGATCGTACTAGTGCGATGGTACAAAGATTCTGAGATGATTGTTTGGTTCGCCAGCGGCCTGAGTGTTGCCAGCCTCATCAGGCCCATCCTGCAATTTGCCGCCCCTCTTTTAGTGATTATTGGACTACTCGCCCTGTTTGTCTGGCCCTGGGCTAATCGGGAATCAACCATCATTAGCCAACGATTCCAACAGCGTAGTGATGTTTCGATGGTTGCTGCTGGCCAATTTAAAGAATCCGCCAAAGCGGAGCGTGTGTTCTTTATCGAAGAATTGGATATTGAAAAAAGTGAGGTGAAAAATATTTTCGCCGCTGAAACAAAAAATGGGCGCTTAAGTGTTGCCGTAGCTTCTACTGGATTTATTCAAAATGCAGAAGGCGGCGAAAAATCGATCGTACTGAGCAATGGTAGACGCTATGAAGGATTGCCCACTCAACCCGATTTTCGAATTTTAGAGTTTGCTCAATACAGCACCAAGATTCAGAATAAGAGCGCCTTAGATCCAGCGCCAAGAGATCGAGAAAAAACTGTCTTTGAGCTTCTGAACGACCCCGATACCAATGCGACAAACCCCAATCGCGCAGAGTTATTGTGGCGCATTGGTTTACCGTTAATGGCCTTAGGTTTAGTGTTAATTGCCATTCCGCTCGCCTATGTCAATCCTCGACTTGGTAACTATACGGCGATGTTTTATGCAGTCCTGATATACCTCATCTATAGCAACTTATTAAACCTGACGCAAAATTTTGTCGCCCAAGGCAAGGTAAATGTATTCATGGCAGCTTGGCCAGTTCATCTACTCGCTTTCGGAATCGCATTTGTGCTCATTCGCAATCGCATTAACCCTTCATTAAAGTGGTGGCGCCGTCAATTGCCAGCCTTCTTAGCTAACAAATGAAAATTCTTTTTCCTTTCATTTTTGAGCGCTATTTAGCCAAGCAGATCTATGCTGCTTTTGGCTTCATTCTATTTGCCTTAGTGGCGCTATTTTTATTTTTTGACATCCTTGGCGAACTGGGATCTGTCAAAGGTCAATACACACTCCCATTGGCACTGCTTCATGTTTTATTAAAGGCCCCCAGTCGCATTTCTGAGATCATCCCAATCGCAGGACTGATTGGGAGTATTTATGTTTTCGCAATGCTGGCCAGTCAGTCAGAATTTACTATTTTGCGTATTGCTGGTTTAGATGTCCGCAGGGGGTTAACTACCCTAGCGAAAATTTCACTACCGCTGATTATTGTCACGCTCATCATGAGTGAGTGGCTTGGGCCTTATACCGAGAGCCTCTCCGACCAAATTCGTATGAAGGCCTTGGGCTCTTCGTATAGCTCGCAATTCAAAACGGGGGTTTGGGTCAAAGATCGCTTACGAGACGAGGATGGTAGCGGGCCCGTTCGACCAGGAGTGCGTTACGTCAACGTCGGAAAAATTGAACAAGACAATGAGATCAAAAATATTCGCATGTATGAGTTTGATGATGCCTATCGTCTACTATCTATTCGTAGCGCAGTATCGGGCCGCTTCGATCAATCGGGAACATGGGTTCTAGATGATGTGACTGAAACTCGCTTTAAAGAAATAAAGTCCTCAGATCCTTTAAATCCAGCCTATTCAGCGCATACCTTTACCCACCCGATTGTGAGTCTTGAGTCAGAAGTAACACCGCAAATTCTGAGCGTGCTGTTAGTGAGCCCTGAAAAAATGTCCATCCTCAGTTTGGGGCGTTTCATTTCTCATCTGAAAGATAACAAGCAGGATGCTCAAAGGCATTCGATTGCGTTTTGGAAGAAGGTAGTCTATCCACTAACCATTTTTGTCATGCTTGCTCTTGCCCTGCCATTTGCGTACCTGAAAGTCCGAGCAGGCAGCGTGGGTATCAAAGTGTTCGGCGGCATCATGCTGGGCATGAGTTTTCAACTATTCAACTCACTCTTCTCCAATGTGGGGCTTCTGGGTTCATGGCCATCTTTGCTGACCGCCATCATTCCACCCCTGGTCTATTTCATATTGGCAATTGTGGGATTGCGTTGGGTTTCTAAGGCTTAATACCTCAAAATCATATAGAATTTAATTCCTATATCGTTGTTGATATAAAGAATGGGATCGATATGAACTTGCACCAATTTCGCTTTGTGCGTGAAGCCGTCAGGCAAAACTTTAACCTCACGACCGCCGCCAAGGCGCTTTTCACTTCTCAACCGGGAGTCTCTAAAGCCATCATTGAGCTCGAGGATGAATTGGGCGTTGAAATCTTTCGTCGCCATGGAAAACGGATTCGATCCCTCACCGAGCCTGGCAAACGGATATTGATCTCCATTGAGCGCATCCTTGATGAGGTGGAAACCTTAAAGCGCGTAGGCAAAGATTTTGCGAGCCAGGACCAAGGTAATTTCGTTATCGCCACAACCCATACGCAAGCACGTTACGCCCTCCCGAAAGTGCTTACTGAATTTACCAAGCGCTTTCCAAAGGTGCGAGTAAGTATTCAGCAAGGAAGTCCTGGGCAAATTGCTGAGCTATTAATTCATGATCGCGCAGATATTGCCATCGCTACTGAAGGCATTGCTAATACCCCAGGAGTTCTCGCCTTACCTGGCTACCAATGGCAACACGTCATCATGGTGCCCTTAAGCCACCCCCTTCTTAATCAAGCCACAATCACCTTAGAAGAAATCTCAAAGTACCCACTCATCACCTACGACAGAGCCTTTGCAGGCCGCAGCAAAATTGATGCTGCGTTCGCGCAACGCAATCTCACTCCAGATATTATTTTGGAGGCGATTGATGCTGACGTCATTAAGACTTATGTTGAAACGGGCATGGGGGTAGGAATCGTCGCAGGCCTAGCTTACGACGCTGATCGAGATCGGAATCTTCGAGTGATCCCCGTAGGGCATCTGTTCGGCAATAACGTGACCCATTTGGGGGTGAAACAAGGAGCTTATCTGCGCTCTTTTGTATACACCTTCATTGAATTATTCTCGCCAACCTTAACGCGTAAGATTGTTGAACAGGCGATGAACAATGAGTCGGAGCCCTACGAAATATAAAGTGTTTTAAATGCCCGGCTCACCATTCGGGCAGTAGTACGGTATTAATGAACCTCAAACTTGTGTGCAACTTGTTTGGTGTTGACTGAGCTTCAGGCCTCCTATATGCTGGCTCGATAAAAAAACAGTTCTTATAAAAATAAAGTACATCAGAGAGACTATGATCTTGCGTAAATATATTGTCATCGCCATTTTCGCAGGCATTTTTACCCAAACAGTATTAGCCCAAAGCTATCCGAGCAGGCCGGTAAAAATGATCGTTACCAATCCACCGGGTGGTAGCTCAGACATTATGGCTAGACTGCTAGCTCAAAAACTAAGCGATGTCTGGAAGCAATCCGTCGTAGTTGAAAATAAAGCAGGTGCAGCCGGTAGTATTGGAATGGTTTACGCCGCGAGCCAAGCTCCAGATGGTTACTCCTTTTTATTTGGAGCGCAAGGCTCAACCATCGTTACACCTTTACTATCAAAAGTACCTTATGACATGGCTAAGGACTTCATCCCACTCAATCTGATTGCTACAGGGCCAAGCGTCTTGATGGTAAATTCAACATCTCCTTATAACAATGCTCAAGACTTAATTGCAGCAGCAAAGGCGAAGCCCAATGAAATTAATTACGGTAGCGGAGGTGTTGGAACTGCCGCCCACCTTGGCGCTGAGATGTTTAATAATCTCGCCCAAATTAAAACCGTGCACGTTCCCTACAAAGGCGGAATTGCGGCAATCAATGACTTGGCTGCCAATCAGATTCAATTTACCTTCACCGATCCCGCGCCTGTTTTATCCTTCATTAAGTCGGGAAAATTAAAAGCTCTCGCTGTGACTTCCGCAAAACGCTTTCCCTTAATGCCTGATGTACCCACTTTCGTTGAAAGCGGCGTGCCTAATTTTATTACCGTGAACTCATGGGGTACCTATGCACCTGCAGGCACGCCTGCAGCCATCGTCCGCCAAATGCAAGCAGGTATTCAGAAGGCTATGTCAGACCCCGACTTGATTAAACGTTATGCTGAAATGGGTTTTGAAGCTCAAAATGTATCAGCTGATGAGTTCAAGGCATTCATTGCCAATGAGAATGCTAGATATGGAAAATTAATCAAAGATAATCGCATTAGATCCGAGTAAGCTGTAAAAGTTGCATCACAATAACCACTAACACATTGACTGTAAAAGGCTTTTATGTTGAATAACCCAACCCCCACCTCACGCCCAGATCAAACCCTATCCCTAAATATGAAACTGCTTGCTCATCACGAGTTAGCAGGTTTTGGCGGCATGGGCGAAGGCATTGCCATGCAAAAAACAGATGACGGTAGACGCATATTGTGGATGGCGCATGAATCAGCCCCAAAAGATTTCACTGCAGTGGATGTAACTGATCCCAAAAATCCTAAATTAATTATTCAAACCAATCTACCTGATATGCAGGTTCGTTCAAACTCCCTGGATGTAGTGGGCAACAAAATGGTTGTTGCGCGCCAAGGAAAACAGGTTGGCATGCCAGGTGTTGGCTTCTATCTTTTTGATATCTCCGTTCCTGAAGAGCCTAAATTACTCTCCTACTTTGACTGCTCGGGACCTCACTCCCGCGGAGTACATGCAGTTTGGTTTGTAGATGAAAACTATGTTCACATGTCATCCGGCGCAGCGGACTTCGAACCTAAAAACCCTTTGGACGATCAGTTCTATCGCATTATTGATGTCTCAAATCCTCTAAAACCATTTGAAGCTGGACGCTGGTGGTATCCCGGTACTCGCGTTGGTGACCCGGAGCCAGAACCTACACGCCTTCCAAAGCAATTTGACACAGGATTTCGCGCACATAACACAAACGTGTTCCCTCAGCGCCCAGATCGAGCCTATGTTGGTTACATTGATGGCGGTGCATTTGTTTTAGATATCTCAGACAAGAGCAATATCAAAGTTGTATCCAAATGGAATCACTCACCACCTTTCAACGGATTCATCCACACAGTCTTGCCACTGTTTGATAGAGGCCTTTGGATTGTGAGCGATGAATGTGTTCGCGACAATGGCGCAGATTGGCCTAAATTGGTTTGGGTATTGGATGCCCGTAATGAAGGTAATCCAGTGCCAATTGGTACATTCCCAGCACCATCTTATGATGCGTTTGCGAAACGTGGCGGTCGATTTGGGGCGCACAACTTGCATGAAAATCTACCTGGACCATGCTCTTTTGTATCCGACCACATCATCATCGGCACTTTCTTCAATGCTGGCGTTCGCGTATACGACACCACCAATCCTTACAAGGTAGAAGAGATTGCCTATTACGTACCGGGCGCGCCAAAGCTTTGCCCATCAGGTGCAATTCAGTTAAATGATGTATTTGTTGATGATCGACGCATTGTTTACACAATTGATCGATTTGGTGGTGGTTTATACATTCTTGAGATGAATATCTAAGCCATACCGTGTCATTTCAGAGGGATCATCTATCCGGAAAAATTCCGGTAACTGTTATTACCGGTTTTTTAGGGAGCGGTAAAACCACCTTGATTTCAAAATTACTACTGCACCCCGATATGAATCGGGTGGCAGTAGTCATTAATGAAATTGGTGAAATCGGCATTGATAATGATTTAGTGACAATGTCATCTGAAAATATTTCCCTTCTTGCGAATGGCTGTATTTGCTGTTCCGTTAGAACGGATATGCAGGAGACATTACGCGATCTATTTGCACGTCGCCACGTAGGGGAAATTCCCGAATTTGATAGAGTCATTATTGAAACTACTGGATTAGCTGACCCAGCCCCAGTGGTCCAAACACTCTCAAGTGACACTATGCTGGAAGCCCAATACCGACTTGATGGATTGGTTGCATTGGTTGATGGCTTCAACGGCCTTCACCAAATTGAACATCAACCAGAAGTCGTTAAGCAAGTGGCGATTGCGGATTTAATTCTCATTACCAAAAGCGACTTAATTAATGAGTCTCAGTTAAGCTCACTTAAATCTGAAATTGCGGCCATCAATCCAAGTGCCAAAATGCTACTCGTAGTCAACGGTGAAATCGACCCCTATAGCCTAATTAATTTAGGCCTCTCTTCGGCAAGAGTAAACCCTAAAACATTGAGCTTTTTAGGATCTTTGCTTGATGAGGATAGCGAAGCATCTCCGAAGTATTTGGGGGACTTTTCCGCAAAACACAATCGCAACATTAAAACGCTATCGCTGAGATTTGATGAGCCCTTTACTTGGGAGGCCGCCTCTTCGGCATTGGAATTGCTGACAACTCTCAGGGGTTCAGATCTCCTCCGAGTCAAAGGCATTCTTAATATTGATGGTAAGCCCGTAGTGATACAAGGCGTACAGCATATATTTCACCCCCCAGTTAAATTGGATGCCTGGCCAAGCGATGATCATGGCTCCAGAATCGTATTTATCACTACCAATATCTCTGCGGAGACTATTGAGTCATTATTTAAGGCCGTTGGAGCCATTACAAAAATCTGAAAATACCCCGAAGGCTTCAACCCAAAAAAGGGGAGCTGGGATTGAGGTTTGATGGTGCCTCGGGGCGGTCTCTTTACTGGATAAAATATTCAATAAAATCAATGATTTAGATTCTTGTAATAAGGCTATTTTATGTACATTTTTAAGTACAAAGGTTAAAATGGCTAAATTCATAATCAACCAAAGCACGCTGATAGTGAAATATTTATTTAACAATCATGGACAGGCTTGGTATCAAAGAAGGGTTCCCAACGACCTTCAAGAGCGTTTGGGACGAACAAAGTTCAATATCAAGCTGGACCCAGCAGCAGGGCAGCCCATTGCTTTAGTGCAACGCTTAGCTAAAGAGCATGATGCTTTATTCAAATCACTTAGAGACAATCCAACACTCACAATCCCAGAGAAAAAATTAGCTGCATTAGCAATACTTAGCTTTTATAACCTCAAGCAGGGTGATGGCAATGTAAAGCTAGGTTTTGCAGAAAATTCTGGCTGGGAAATTGACGATACACCTCATCTAAATCAAATTCATAGCGACTTGGAGGAGAAAAAGCGAGATGGCTCAATTACTGAAGTAGAAAAACTTGCCCTAGTCGCCTTGACTCAACCCTTCCCTACCCTGCTATCTGAATTACCTGATATTTATTTTGAACATCATCGAGCAGGTAAAGGTAACGACCCATTATTTCGCAAAAAAGTATTGATGCGATGGGGCAAGTTAATTGAAGCCACAGGAGATATTCCCGCAGAAAGTTTTACAAGGGAACATGCACGACAGTTCGTCTCCTATAGGGAGGCAAGCGGAGTCAAAAGCGGTACCGTTCAACGCAATATCAATGATATCAAGGCAATCTTTCAAAGAGCCAAACAAGAGAATGTAATTATCAACAATCCCTTTGAGGCAATAACAGCAAAAAATCTTGGTCAAGACAAGGTTGAGCGCATCCCCTTCACCAACGAAGAACTTCAGGACATTATTAAATTCTGCTCTGAGAATGATGACGAGATAAGAAGAGTGATTCTTTTATCAGCACTGACGGGAGCAAGACTTGGTGAAATAGTAGGTTTACGCAAAAAAGATTGCCACTTAGATGAAGCCACTCCTTTTATCAATTTAGTGCCTTACGGAAAGAGAAGGTTAAAGACCCTAAACTCAGTTCGTGAAGTCCCTCTCATACCTCTCGCAAAAAAGATTATTCAAAAGCAGATAAATGACTTTAGCGGTGAAGCACTATTCCCTCGGTATTGCGATGGGATTGGCGACAAGAAACCCAATGCAAATGGAGCCAGCCAAACCATCAATAAATGGATAAGAAAATCCATGCATATCGACAAAACTACCCATAGCTTTAGGCACAGCATGAATGACCTACTTAGAAATGCCAATACCCCAAAAGAACAACGGGATGAAATCTGCGGCTGGGGTCGTCAAACGATGAATGATACTTACGGAAGCGGCAGAGGAAGAGAGATAAAACTAAAGATTCTCAAGCGAGCATTAAAGCCAATTTTGTAGAAACATATTTAATATTTCCCCAGCCTAAAGTGATATCCATAAAACATAATTCCATAATTCATGAGTTTCAAACGCTAGATGAAGCAATGGCATGGGCTAAAGCATTGGGTGAGTTTGTGACGATTCAATTTAACGAACTAGAAATTGCGGGTAAGTTTGGAGCTGACGGCATCTTAGACGGCAAGTTTCCGAATGGGGAAATATATACATGGAAGAAACGCAGGAGAAATTAATAGAGGGTGTAAGCCTGAAAAGCACCCTAAAACATGGTTGAATTAACGGTATTTATTAGATACTTTTTATGACTAAAAGAGACCGCTTCTTCAATCCTCTCAGGCAAGCTAAGACAGCTGCTATGAAAGCATTGGTTGACGATGTAATCAAGCAATTGATGAGTTACGAGCTTCATCTAGGACTAAGAAAAAGGTCTCGAAAAAAAGCAGATTTAGAGCTATTTAAAAGGCAAATTACTGCCATTATTTGTGAAGCGATTCATCGTCACCTTACCGATAAAAACAAACGAATTGCAATTAGCCTCTCAAATCAGCAGCTTAGCCGACAGGACTCTGAGCATAAGATTCTTAATAACACCCTATCTCAAAATATCAAAAACCTAACATCCCCAGAGATGGCTTTTTTAGGGCTTTCAAGAGGCGATAGAAGTTCGGGTGAGGTAACCACATTTTGGGCTGGAAAACGCCTCATAAGCCGAATTAAAGAGGCTGGTATCAGCTTTAGAGACCTAGAACTAGAGAGGTCAAAGAATGTCATTCAACTAAGGGAAGAAAAGCCCATTGGAAAGACCAGGGGAAAGTTAATTCACTATCAGGAAACGCCTCTGACAAGGCATTACCGTGATGAAATGGAGCAAATCAACTCCTTTTTAAGGGCTGCTGATATTTGCTATCAGGGTAACAAGGATATAGATGATTCAAGAGTGGAATTAAAACGAATCTTCAATAACGGCAGCTTTGAAGAAGGCGGAAGACTATACGGTGGTTTTTGGATTGGAATGAAGTCAGAAGACATCAGGGAAATAACTATCGATGACGAATGGGTTATTGCTCTTGACTACGGGCAAATGGCTGTAAGACTTGCCTATAGCCTTGCTAAAGCACCGATACCCTTTGATGATGGCTACTTAATCCCAAGCTGGGAAAAAGCTCGTGATGTGACTAAAAAGCTGATTAATGTGATGCTCAACTCAACCGACTACGAGCTAACAGTGCCCAAAAAGATAGAAAAACTTTATCCCTACCGAGAAAAGATTGAAAGAAATCTATTTGCTGATATTTACTCTTTTCATAAGCCAATTAGCAGGTTCTTTGGCAAATCAAATGGAATGAAGTTTATGTTCCTGGAGAGTGAAATACTGATTGATGTCCTTCTGGAGCTAAATGGCAAAGGAATTGTTGCTCTTCCCATTCACGACTGTATTTTGGTAAAAGAATCTGCTCAAAAGGTCGCTAAGGATGTAATGCTAAGAGTCTTTAAACAACATACAAAACTAGATGCTACAGTCTCAGCAGAAGCTCTGTAGGGTGTGTATTTAGTTGTCTATCTCTAATCTGTGCATACATAGAGATAACTTAGTCTTCATAGTCTCCCTATAGAGGGGTTCATAAGACCCCAAGATTGCTTTCACTTGCAGAGGGTTTTAAGGATTTTCATACTTACCGTGTCAGGTTGAATGTAATCCCAAACCCCTAAAGCGGAGTTTGAGTGATTTATTTCTCCCATACCCATATGCTCAGAATTGAACACTGTAGATAGACTTCTTGAACGGTCCTCTTTGCAGTCGAATTCTTGCAAAGACTTAATTGAGCCAGTTGATTTCCCTGCTATTACCTTGGGTACTCTGTAGTCATAAAGAACCCAAACCCTAATGTAGCCATTTACATTTTTTCTAGTTGCAGGGTCAATGTATGCAACGACATCTTCGCCACTTGAGACTTGACTCCACCCAGCAGCAGCAAACATGGAAATCGATGTTAGAGCCAGAAATAAGATTGTCTTTAGAGCTTTACTTGGGTGCATATCCAATTCTGTTTCCATTGTTATCAAAATAATTCACAACCCCTGAAGGGGATTGAACTTGATAACCCTGCCTATTGCCATTGTTGTCGTAAACACCATTCTGGCTATTAAAGTTATTCTGACTGTTATTCCAGTTATTTGGGCTGTTATTCCAGTTGTTTGGGCTGTTATTCCAGTTGTTTGGGCTGTTATTCCAGTTGTTTGGACTGTTGTTCCAGTTGTTAGATTGTTGAGCAAAAGCAACTGTGCTTGCTAAAGAAATTAATACCATCATTAACTTTTTCATTATTAGCTCACTCAAATTAAAAAAACCGCCACAGAGGGCGGTCTCATAGCAATTAAAAGTTATTAAACGCCACAGCCACAAATCTGCTTCCCATTTGGACCTGGTCGGCAGTTGTATGGTGCATATGGAGGACATGCAGCATAAGCAACAGTTGCAGTTAAAGCGAGAACAGCAGCAGCTTTGAGAATGAATTTCATTTTTAACCCCTTAAAAGTACCTAAGTTTTTAATGTAGCTTATAAGCATCATTAATTCAATAGAATTTATAACTATTTTGTAGCTTATATGCCGTGGAGCTAAAAGAACATTCATAGCACTCTGTCAGCATGAAAACTGACCGAAATAAGCAGCTTTTGGGGTTACTAGCTAAGAACGTAAGGTCTCTCAGGAAAAATATTGGCTTATCGCAGGAGGATTTAGCCTTTCAATGCGACATAGACAGGACGTACATTAGCAAGGTTGAAAGGGGGATAGCAAATCCATCCCTTTTGGTTTTATCTAGAATTGCCGAAATTCTGCAGGTTGAGATTAAAGACCTAATTAAAAAGAAATAGTTTTTGGGATTACCAAGACTCCATTCTGGATGCACCAGTAGAAAGCTTTAAAACAACATCTATTGCCTGCTGCACTTCCTCAGACTTCATGGCTATGATTTCTACACCACCCATAAAAGGTATGTCGGCAAATTTAGTATTTTTCCAAAATATACTTTCCGCCACATACACATTTTGCACAGAGTAAACCTCATGCACTTCCCATAGTTGCCCAGTTTCCTGAACCACCTTTCCAGCATGTTTTTTAAAGTCTGTGTTGTGCTGCTTTAAACGAATATTGACCGTTCTAGTTGTGACACCAATTTTGAATAGGTATTCATCATCTCCTACCCCATAGTCTGAAAAAACACGACATGGATGGCGGAGGATATAGAGAAAGCCGTCTTGCTTCTTCATTGCTGGGTCTTATTTTTCAGTGAATCTCTAATTTCCTCCAGTAGCTCTACTGTTTTATTGATTTTGAAATACCAGCAAACCAGCTCCCTGCCCAGCAGGAAAAAGAGAAGCATGATGCCAAGTGCAATGATTAAACCAACAATGTTGTCCATACTCTATCCCTTAGTTATATGTATTGGAATTATTCTAAATCCACTCATAGTCAATGTTAGGATTAGGTTATTGATAGTCAATTCTGAAAGACATACTCATGAGTGAAGCATCTAAAGGCTTTATTGCGGGCAACTGGTTTAAGTTATTCATAGTGGCGGTAGTGGTGATATTGCTTGCTATCTATTTCTACAGGGAATACAGGCTTGATGACTGTCTCGACAGCACGAATGAAATTGCCTCTAGGTTATGGGATGAAAAGTGTTCTTCGGATAAGAAAGCTCCGAGATGTGACTTAAACCCATTTATTGCAAATGACATCAATAAGATGAGGGATGCACAGATTGACCAGTGCTTTAGAAGATATAGCCTGAAGTAGTTCAGCAGCCGAATCTTTCAAATAATGGCTCTTTCATTACTCAATTAGCTTTTTTCTGAATCTATGATGCTGCTGGAATATATGCAGCAAACGTACACCCCACCCCCCATAGGGCAGATGCGAATACTCAGTTTATGTACAAAATTATGTACAAATCAATAGACGGGAGTTTACAGATTTGATACAGTGGGCTTGGAAGCCTTTAATTACATAGGATTTCGAGTGTATGAAGTACTACAGAAAATAGTACATGGTGCCTCGGGGCGGACTCGAACCGCCACGCCTTGCGGCACCGGATTTTGAGTCCGGCACGTCTACCAATTCCATCACCGAGGCAGGTGTTTGCAGTGGAAAAACTGCATTGAAGCAAACTAAGAGCTGAGAGTGTAACAAAAAAAGTGGGGGGACCCCCATTCTTGCCTCCAGAAGCCCTTAAAATGAGGTCTTCAAGCCAAATTATGAGAAGGAATTACCCGTATGGCCGGCCATTCGAAATGGGCCAATATTCAACACCGCAAAGGACGTCAAGACGAAAAGCGCGGAAAGATATGGACCAAACTCATCAAAGAAATCACTGTTGCCGCTAAATTAGGTGGCGGAGACGTTGCCACGAACCCTCGTCTGCGCCTAGCAATCGATAAGGCCAAAGATGCGAATATGCCCAATGACAATGTGCAACGCGCTATCCAACGCGGCACTGGTTCTCTAGAGGGCGTAAATTACGAAGAAATCCGCTACGAAGGTTATGGCATTAATGGTGCAGCCATTATTGTGGATTGCCTTACCGATAATCGTACCCGCACCGTTGCTGAAGTACGTCATGCATTCAACAAGAATGGTGGCAACATGGGCACTGAGGGTTCTGTGGCATTCCTTTTCAAACATTGCGGACAAATGTTATTTGCGCCAGGGACGAGCGAAGATCAACTCATGGAAGTTGCTTTGGACGCTGGCGCAGAAGATGTGATTACTCATGATGACGGATCACTTGAGGTGTTAACGCCGGTGCCAGACTTTTCCAAAGTGCAAGATGCCATCACTAAAGCCGGGCTTAAGGCAGAGTTAGCTACTGTGGCAATGCGCCCAGAAACAGAAATTGCGCTTGAAGGCGAACAAGCTGAGAGCATGCAAAAACTGCTCGACGCCCTTGAGAACTTAGATGATGTCCAAGAAGTCTTTACAAATGCCTCACTGTAATTGGCCGCATATTTAAACCATTTTTTATTTATCTTTTAATTTAGCTCGCTATGAAAATTCTTTTAATCGGATCCGGTGGTCGCGAACACGCTCTAGCTTGGAAATTAGCGCAATCGCCTCAAGTGCAAACAGTGTATGTTGCACCAGGAAATGGTGGCACCGCGACCGCTAAAAAAACTCCTGCCACTATCGAAAACTTGCCGATTACCGATCTTCAAGAATTAGCGGACTTTGCTAAAAGAGAAAAAATTCACTTAACAGTAGTCGGTCCAGAGGCACCCTTGGCCGCTGGCATTGTGGATGTGTTTCGCAGCAATGGCTTACGCATTTTTGGACCAACACAGTTGGCAGCCCAATTAGAGTCCTCAAAAGATTTTTCTAAGGCATTTATGAAGCGTCATGGTATCCCTACTGCGGATTACCAAACCTTCTCCAACGCTCTAGAAGCCCACGCCTACATTGACTCTAAAGGTGCGCCCATTGTGATTAAGGCTGATGGGCTAGCCGCAGGTAAAGGGGTTGTAGTAGCTATGACGCTTGCAGAAGCGCATGCAGCCATCGACATGATGCTGGCGGACAATAAATTTGGTAATGCAGGTGCGCGCGTAGTGATTGAAGAGTTTCTGACGGGCGAAGAAGCGAGCTTTATTGTTTTGGTAGACGGAAAAAATGTTTTAGCCCTGGCAACGAGTCAAGATCACAAGCGCCTACTAGACGCCGATCAAGGCCCCAACACTGGGGGCATGGGTGCATACTCCCCTGCGCCAGTGGTAACACCTGAAATTCATGCACGCGCATTACGTGAAGTGATTATTCCAACGGTAAAAGGCATGGAGGCTGACGGCATTCCATATACAGGATTTTTGTACGCAGGGCTGATGATTTCTCCAGACGGAAAATTAAAGACCCTAGAATTCAATTGCCGTATGGGTGATCCTGAAACACAACCCATCATGGCACGCCTGAGAAGTGATTTAGTCAAAGCCCTTGACCATGCGGTAGATGGCAAGCTTAATGAAATCGAGCTAGATTGGGATCGTCGCACTGCCCTGGGAGTAGTACTCGCGGCCCATAACTACCCCGATACCCCGCGCAATGGCGATGTCATTACCGGCATTCCTGCAGATACAGAAGACCAATTAACCTTCCATGCCGGCACAAAGTTACAAGATGGGAAGTTACTCACATCAGGCGGTCGCGTACTGTGTGTGGTGGGACTGGCAGATACTGTGCGCGGCGCACAACACAAAGCATACGAAGCGATCGACAAAATTCAGTTTGATGGCATGCAATATCGCAAGGATATTGGCTATCGCGCGGTTAAATAACACGATTTAGATATTGAGAAAACTGTCACCCTTGTCCGACATACAACATACCCAGATTGATATTGCCGCCTTAAAAGATTACTTCTTAGGGCTGCAAGATCGCATTACGAGCGCAATGAGCGCCTTAGACGGCAAGACCTTTGTTGCGGATGAATGGCACAAGCCAGAAGACAGCAAGCTCAAAGGATATGGTCGAACCTGTATTTTGGATGGCGGTCATATTCTGGAAAAAGGTGGGGTTGGCTTCTCGCATGTCCGCGGAGATCAAATGCCACCTTCAGCGTCGCATCACCGCCCTGAAGTAGCCGGACGTAGCTTTGAGGCCATGGGAGTCTCTTTAGTATTTCACCCAAACAATCCTAAGGTTCCGACCACCCACATGAATGTGCGCTGCTTTATTGCTCAAGCCCCAGGTAAAGAGCCAGTATGGTGGTTTGGCGGCGGCTTTGATTTAACGCCCTATTACGGCTTTGATGAGGACTGCAGACACTTTCATCAAACAGCGAAAGATGCATTAGATCCATTTGGGGAAGACCTCTATCCGCATTTTAAAAAATGGTGTGATGAGTATTTTTATTTAAAGCATCGTGAAGAGCCCCGTGGTATTGGCGGCGTTTTCTTTGATGACTTTAATCAGCTGGGATTTGAGCAAAGCTTCGCGATGACTCGCGCAGTCGGTGATGCATTTATTAATGCTTACCTTCCGATTGTGGAACGACGCTATCAAGCACCTTTTACGCCCGAAGAAAAATCTTTCCAGGAATACCGTCGTGGCCGTTATGTGGAATACAACCTCATTTTCGATCGCGGCACAATCTTTGGTCTGCACTCGGGCGGTCGTACAGAATCGATTTTGATGTCGATGCCGCCAGTAGTGCAATGGTGGTACAACTGGCAACCTAAGCCTGGCACTCCTGAAGCCAAACTTTACGATCACTATCTTAAGCCTCGTGATTGGCTGGCCTAAATTGGTCTCACTCAATTTGGATACCCCAAAAAAAATTGGCATTCTGGGAGGAACCTTTGATCCCCCTCACCTGGGCCACCTCAAACTAGCCACCCATTTTGCAAAGATTTTGCATTTAGACGAGCTCTTACTTATTCCAAGTGGCACGCCCTGGCAAAAAAGCGCTTTGATTACCTCTGCAGAAGTGCGCTTTCGGCTCACCGAGGCGGCAGGTATTGATTTGGCAAGAGCCTTTCTCTATCTCAAGATCGCCACACAAATTGGAATCGATCGCATCGAAATTGATCGATCTGGCCCCAGCTACGCTATTGATACAGCCAAGGCTTTAAGAGAGCGCTTTGGACCTAGCGCAAACTTAATTTGGTTAATGGGGGCAGATTCACTCATCAACCTTCCTACATGGAATTCTTGGGATCAATTGCTGAACTACGTCAATTTTGCAGTAGCTAGTAGACCCCACCACGAACTCTCAAGCGAGATTTCTAAAGAAATCACTGAATTACTCAATAAACATCAGTGTGCCGATACCAACACCCTTGAAAACAGCGCATTTGGCCACATATATGTGGATAAGACCCTCGCGGTAGATCTTTCCTCAACTCATTTGCGCAATCAACTGAAGAGCGCGGCGCGCGAGACCATTGCATCCGAGCAAATCCCTTCACATGTCCTCGAAATCATTACAAATCTAGGCTTATACAAGTAATCAGGCTAAGATCACCCTTAATTCAAATATCTCAAAAATAGTAAAGAAAATATGGACTTAAAAAAATTACAGCGCGTTGTGATTGACGCCTTAGAAGATGTTAAGGCGCAAGACATTCGCGTTTACGACACTACAAAACTTAGTGAATTATTTGATCGCGTCATTATTGCAACTGGCTCTAGCAATCGCCAAACACGCTCGCTAGCAATGTCGGTTAAAGAAGCAGTTAACGCCAAAGGTGGAGAAGTCATCTCTGTAGAGGGACTCGAAACCGGAGAATGGGTCTTAGTTGATTGCGGCGATATCGTAGTTCATATTCTGCAACCTGCTTTGCGCGCTTACTATCAACTTGAAGGCATGTGGGGAGCAAAACCTGTACGCGTGAAATTAGCGGCTGACAAGGGTTTAGCTAAAGCCAGCGAACCTGAAGACGACGAAGAGTAATTTTCAGGCATGCGCTTAACCATCGTTTCTGTTGGGCACAAAATGCCAGACTGGGTGGCTACAGCCACACACGATTACGTCAAACGTATGCCAGCTGATTGCAGTATTGAGATCAAAGAAATCAAACCCGATCTCACGCCCGCTAAAGAAGCGATCAAAATTGCTGCCGCTATTCCCAAAGGATCTCGCGTCATTGCACTTGATGAGCGTGGTAAAGATCAAACTACTCAGAACCTCTCCACGCAGCTAGCAAATTGGCGACAAGAAGGTTTTGATATCACCTTTTTAATCGGTGGCGCCGATGGCTTAGACGCAAGCCTCAAAGAGGGTGCGCAAGCAATGTGGCGCTTATCTAGCCTCACCCTGCCCCATGCCATGGCCAGAGTCTTATTGGTAGAGCAACTATATCGCGCTTGGACAATTTTGCAGGGCCACCCCTATCATCGAGAGTAAGCTTGACATGTATTCCCACATTTACCTTGCCTCACAAAGTCCGCGACGCCAAGAATTACTCAAACAAATTGGTGTGCAGTTTGAAATGCTCGTTGCGCCAGCAGGTGAAGATACCGAAGCAATTGAGACTCCATTACCCAATGAAAAAGCGCGCGATTATGTGCAGCGCGTCACTTTTGTCAAAAGCGCAATTGCGCTAAAACGTTGGCAAGCAAGTGGAAAGCCTTGGGCCCCGATTTTGTGCGCAGACACTACAGTGAGTCTACCCAACCATCCTGATGGTGAAATTCTAGGAAAACCGAGCAACTCACAAGATGCCGAGCGTATTTTAGAAATGCTCAGCGGGAAGACCCATGAAGTCCTGACCGCTCTTGTATTAACGGTTGACCAAAAAACAAATCCCCTCTTCTTGGTGCAGGTTTCAGAAGTGCAATTTGCCCATCTGTCTAAAGAACAAATCACAAACTACATCGCTAGTGGCGAACCGTTTGGCAAGGCTGGAGCCTACGGAATTCAGGGGCGTGGTGGCGCCTTCATTCCCTCAATTAAGGGTAGCTATAGCGGTATCATGGGATTACCTATTTATGAAGCAAGCCAATTATTGGATTTCGCCAAAGTTACCCGCATATGAATGAAGAAATTCTGATTAATATCACCCCACAGGAAACTCGGGTGGCGCTCATTCAGCAAGGCGCTGTTCAAGAGCTCCAGATTGAACGCACCCGCCAGCGCGGGATTGTTGGCAATATCTACCTCGCCAAAGTGGCACGCGTACTTCCTGGAATGCAATCAGCGTTTATTGAAATCGGTCTAGAGCGAACAGCATTTATGCATGTAGCCGATATCACCCAAAATAATCCCCAAGCACAGATCGAAAAACTGCTCTTTGAAGGGCAAAATGTTTTAGTACAAGTACTCAAAGATCCATTAGGAACAAAAGGTGCTCGCCTCACCACGCAACTCAGCATTGCAGGGCGTAATTTGGTGTATCTACCCCCGGCAGGCACTGATATCGCTACAGAAAAATACATTGGTGTTTCCCAAAGAATTGATCAGCCAGAAGAGCGGGAGGCGATTAAAGCTCGCTTAGCAGGACTCATGCCTGCCGATGAAAAAGGCGGAATTATTGTACGGACTAGCGCTCAAGATGCAAGCGATACTGAGTTGCAGCTCGATATGCACTACTTACGTACGACCTGGGAAAAAATTCGCGAGGCTGTAAATCACAAATCAGCCCCAAGCTTGCTATATCAAGATCTCAGCTTGGCGGAACGTGTATTGCGTGATGTTGCCGGAGAAGAAACTACCCAAATCCGCGTAGATTCTGCCGAGAACTTTGAAAAGTTGAAAAGCTTTGCCACGCTCTATATGCCCAATCTTTTGGATAAGCTAACCCTGCATCGCGGTGAGCGCGCTCTATTCGACTTATTCGACGTAGATGCTGAAATCAATAAAGCACTTGGTCGAAGAGTAGATCTCAAGTCCGGCGGTTACCTCATGATCGATCAAACGGAGTCCATGACTACTATTGATGTGAATACCGGCAGCTATGTCGGCGCGCGCAATCTGGATGACACCGTATTTAAAACAAATTTGGAGGCGGCTCAATCAATTGCACGTCAGCTCCGCCTTCGTAATCTAGGCGGCATCATTATTATTGATTTCATTGATATGCTGAGCAAAGATCATCAAGAGTCCGTCTTGCATGAGCTCAAGCGCAATTTAGAACGTGATCATGCGCGTACCTCGGTCAGCGAATTCTCATCCCTTGGCTTAGTGGAGATGACACGCAAGCGCACTAGAGAATCTCTTGCCCACATTACCTGCGAACCGTGCCCAACCTGTCAAGGCAAGGGCGAAGTCAAAACTGCCCAGACGATTTGTTATGAGATTTTGCGTGAGATTGTGCGTGAACACCGCCAATTCAATCCTCGAGAATTTAGAATCGTAGCGGCCCCTGATGTCATTGACCTCTTCTTGGAAGAAGAAAATCAATTCTTGGCGCAGCTAGGTGATTTCATCAGCAAGCCGATCAAACTCCAGGCAGAAGGTAGCTTCCGCCAGGAGCAATACGACATCGTTCTTAGCTAGAGGCCCATGAGCATCTAGGCATTTGAGAACTGAATGCGGTGAAGATTGGCATATAAACCATCTTGCTTAATCAAGTCTTCATGCGATCCATTTTCGATTACCTGGCCATGCTCCAAAACCACAATACGATCCGCATGTTCAATCGTCGATAGGCGATGTGCTATTACTAATGTAGTTCTACCGGCCATCAAGCGCTCTAAGGCATCCTGCACCTGACGTTCGGACTCAGAATCTAGCGCAGAGGTAGCCTCATCAAGAATCAGAATCGGCGCATCTTTGTAAATCGCACGAGCAATAGCCAATCGTTGACGCTGACCGCCTGACAGGCGATTGCCGTTATCCCCAATCTGAGTATCAATACCGTCTGGCAACTCTTTCATGAGGGATAGCAAATTGGCGGCCTCAAGCGCCTCAATCACACGGCCACGATCAATACCTTCTGGACCGACTGCGCCATACGCCACATTAGCGGCAATCGTATCGTTAAAGAGAATGACATCTTGACTCACAAACGCAATTTGTTTGCGCACATCGGAGAGCACAATATCCTCCAATGGAATGTCATCCAAGAAAATATGCCCACTACTTGGCTTAAAGAAGCGTGGCAAGAGGTTAACCAAGGTGGATTTACCACCTCCTGAAGGCCCAACAAAAGCAACGACCTCTCCAGGATGAATATTCAGGTTAATGCCCTGAAGAGCATCTTTTCTTCCTGCCTCTTGCTGATATGAAAAACCTACATCCTCAAACCGAATTCCGCCTTTTGCTCTCTGAAGAGGCTTCATATTTGCCTTGCGAGACTCGTCCTCCTCAAAGGGTTGATCCATCAATGAAAAGATCATTTCTGCCGCAGTAAGACCACGCTGCAAAGGCTGATTGATATCTGCCAAATGCTTAATCGGTGAGATCACCAACATCATGGCAGTAATAAAGGCCGCAAAACCACCAACCGTTGTTCCCTCGGTTGCGGACTGCATCAAGGCAATCACCAGGACCACTGAAAGCGCCATTGATGCGATCAGCTGGGTAATCGGCTGATTGAGACCGCCAGCTACAGCAGACTTCAGAGCAAATTGGCGTAGGCGCTCCGCCTTATCCATAAAGCGACGCATCTCATACTCTTCCGCGCCATGAACCTTGACGATCTTATAGCCCGCTGCCGACTCTTCAACAATGTAAGCTAACTCACTGGTCATTGTTTGCTGCTCACGATTGAGCGAACGCAAGCGTTTATTAATCCGGCCGATGATCAAGGCGATGATTGGGAAAATCATCAACACCACCAACGTGAGTTGCCAATTGAGATAAATCAAGTACCCAATTAATCCCACTACCGTTAGCGAGTCACGCACCAGGCTAATAAGCATGCTACCCATAATTGAAAGGGCGTTATTCACTTCAAAAACTACGGCATTAATCAGGCTAGATGCCGAATTCTTCTGAAAGAAAGTGGTGCTTGAATGCAGCAAGGCCTTAAACATTTGCATGCGCATCTTGAGCAGAACTGCATTAATCACCCGATTAAGCAAATAGTTAGATAAAAATTGCGCCATGCCGCGAACAAAAGCCAAGCCCACCAGAAAAACTGGGACTTGCCAGAGCTTGTCGTTCATTTCACCGGTGAACCCCCTATCGAGCAAAGGCTTCATTAAGGCAGGAATGGAGGTTTCTGCACCCGCTACCAGGGCCATAGCCAATAAAGAGCCAATAATCAAGCCAATATGGGGTTTGAGGTACTGAATTAAGCGATTTAGGGCGGTACGGTCTTGAGCATTCATATAATGAATTATGCCCACCTTATCCGTCATACTCATCACTCGCAACGAAGAGGCCAATTTGGCTGATTGTTTAGCGTCCCTAGAGGGGATTGCCCAGCAAATTGTGGTGGTGGATACCAATAGCACTGACCGCACTCTAGAAATCGCCAAAATGCACGGCGCCCTAGTCTCTCAGCCGGCTGATTGGCCCGGCTTTGGCCCCCAAAAGAATCGGGCTTTAGACCTAGCAACTGGAGACTGGGTTTTGTCATTAGATGCCGATGAAAGACTGACTCCCGCCTTAAAAAGCGAGATTTTGACCGCTATTCACCATTCCGCCCATGTCAATTGCTTTGCGATTCCACGCCTATCTTGGTACTGTGGTCGATTTATTCGCCACTCAGGCTGGAGCCCAGACTACGTAGATCGATTATTCAAGCGAGGAACCGCGCGATTCTCAGATGATCTCGTTCATGAGCGTCTTCTACCGGATGGTCAGGTTGCCAAACTTGAGAACCCTATGCTGCACTACAGCTTTATGGATTTCTCCCAAGTACTGCAAAAGATCGACCGCTACTCAACTGCCTCAGCAGAACAAGCGTATGCCAAAGGCAAACGAAGTTCACCGCTCAAGGCAATTCTTCATGGGGCATGGGCTTTTATCAGAACGTATTTCATACGCGCCGGCTTCTTAGATGGTCAGCAAGGTCTTGCATTGGCGATCTCAAATGCCGAAGGTAGCTACTATCGCTATATGAAAATCTGGCTCATTCAAAATCAAGTAGAAAAATGAAGATCAGCGTTATCGTTGCAACCTATAACAGAATTGATGCTCTGAATTTTGTTCTTCAATCCCTAGAATCTCAAACGGATGATGACTTTGAAATCGTGATTGCGGATGATGGCTCAAAAATTGAGACCACTGAATTTATCAATACCTTTAAAACCCAATCAAAGCGCTCGATAAAGCATGTCTGGCATGAGGATTTAGGATTTCGCCTCTCCTTAATTCGAAATCTCGCAAGCGCACAAGCATCTGGGGAATACCTCATTTTTTTAGATGGTGATTGCATGGTGCAACCAGATTTCATTGCGCAACATCGAAAACTTGCTCAAGCAGGATATTTCATCACCGGAAGCCGAGCATTACTTGATGAACGCTTAACGAAAGAAATCCTATCCTGGCCCCATTGGGACTACCAACGTTTCGCAAAAAATCTCCTGAACTTTCGCGCATCTGGCGGCATTAATAAATACTGGCCACTCAAAATTAAGCTAGGCGATGGTTGGTGGCGTAACTATAAAAAGTTTGTCTGGCGACGCATTAAAGGTTGCAATCTTGCCTGCTGGAAAGCCGATGCTGAGGCGATTGGCGGCTTTGATGAAACGATGACCGGCTGGGGTCATGAAGATGCCGATTTTGTTTTCAGACTGCATAACGCCGGTTTAATTCGCAAGTCTGGATCTTGGTCTACTGAAGTACTTCATCTTTACCATCGCGTTAATGACCAATCACACGCAGCAGAAAATGCGCGCCATGTGCGTGAAAAAATTCTTGCCAAGGCAGGTCGATAGAATTGCCTGAAATGTCTGCCATGCCCCTCTTTTCAAATCTAAAACCAAAAAAGGTATTGTTTATCGCTACACGTCAAATTGGCGATGTGCTGGTAACCACACCCCTCATCACCAAAGCGCGGGAACTGTGGCCAGATGCGGAATTTCATTTTCTAGGCTATCGCGGCAAGCTCGAAATGCTCAAGGGCAATCCGAATATTAGTAAGCTAATCGAAACCTCAGATCGCCCTGGGTTTGGAGAATATCTCTCACTGATTGGAAGACTCTTTCAGCGCTACGACTTAGCTGTAGTAACCCAACCTAGCGATCGCGCCTATCTTTATGGTCTTGTGGCCGCACACAGAAGGATTGGGATCCTAGGAGGTCACCCACAAGGACTTACCGAGCAAGATAAAGCCAAACGCAGTAAGAGCGATAAGCAAAACGCTTGGAAAAAAGCGATCTGCTTACATACAGTAAATGTGGACTATTTTGCGCAACATGTCATTACAGAAAAGCTCCGCCTGCTTGAGGTGTTTTATCAAAATGCTCGCGATGTATTCAATAAAATGATTTCGGTTACACCTCCTGTTGGTGATCCACTCACACCAGCGATAGCCAATCAACTTCGCTCACCTTATATAGTGCTTCACCCAGGCCCGCTCACCGCCTATAAGCGCTGGCCGCTAGCCTATTGGCAGGCTCTAGTAACTTGGATTGTCAAACAGGGTTATCAAGTCGTTCTGAGCGCATCCCCAGCCAAGCAAGATTTACAGCTTAATCAGGATATTTTGTCTCTATTGGATGCACAAACCCGTCAACACGTCGTCAATACTTCTGGCGATCTCTCCATTCCACAGGCGGGCACATTAATTCGCGGGGCCATTGCTTATATTGGCGTAGATACCTCCATTACGCACTTAGCAGCAGCCTGCAACACCCCGACTATTGCTTTGTTTGGACCCACTCCACCGACAAACTTTGGCCCATGGCCCAATGGTTTTATTGGCGAGCAACCTTATCAATTGAGAGCGCGCTCACAAACCGTTGGAAACATCACTATTTTGCAAGGCCCCGGGGAGTGCGTACCCTGTCGCAAAGCAGGCTGCGAGGATCGCGCTAGTAGTAATAGCGAATGTCTAGACCATCTAGAACCTACACAAGTGATTGAGGCACTTCAAAAAGCGCTTCAAGCGTAGGCCTTTAAAAAAACTAGTGGTATTGGACTTGGACGGTATTAGATTGCTTGGCGGCCAAGATTTGATTTAAGCCATGTAGACAAGCATCGTCAGGATAAATGCGTAACTCGTCCGGGAATTGCATTAAACATGCGCCGCCACTAGTGGTTACTGCTGCGGTCAGCATCAAACCCTTCATTCCTTCATTCGCACCTGGCATAGATGCGCTAGCAGGACCTAATTTTGGATCACGTACGCGATTACTCATCAAGTAAGGATTAATTTGACTACGCAAAGACTTTAAATCAATTGCCGAATCAATATTGAGATGAATATTGCGAGCAAAACGCATGCGTGCGCCAGTGATGTCCATCACCGCTTCGGACACAATACGCATCCCCCCTGAAAACTTATCGGGCGTGACATTCACTTTTGCCACAAGTAATTCATCCTCTTTGAGCCATGAGCGATTTGGCTCATATACCTCGCTGTAGAGGGTTACCTCAATTGCAGCAGTACCGTCATCGATGGTGGCAATCATCATGCGACCCCGTTGGCCCGTTAACATCCGAGCGGAAGTGATGATGCCGGCAATCAATTGATCCTTACCTTCAGTTACCTTAGCCAATGGCTGACGAATAAAGTGTGACGTCTCTTCTCGATAGGCATCGAACATGTGGCCTGTTAGACATAGGCCTAGAGCGGTTTTTTCTTCTTGAAGACGCTTCTTCTCCGACCAGATGGGCTCACGCACTAACTCAGGTAAATGACGATCTGCTTCACCGGCAACCTCAAACAAACTCACTTGATTAATAGAGGCTTCAGCTTGCTCGGCCGCCTCAATTGCGCGAGCCAAGGAAGCTAATAAAGTAGACCGAATATCGTAAAGATTACCGCCTGCTGGAATAGAGTCTTTATAGAGGCTATCAAATGCACCAGCACGCATGAGTGCTTCAATTGCGCGACGGTTAACTTGACGACGATCTACTCTTGCACAGAAATCAAATAAATCCTTAAATGGCCCACCTGCCTCACGCGCCTTCACAATCGCCTCAATCGCAGCCTCACCAGTTCCCCTGACTGCGCCAAGTCCATAACGAATATGGCTGATTGGTGTATCTGGTGCCGCATCAGGTGCCCGTAAAGGTGTAAATACATATACGCCAGTATTGATATCAGGGGAGAACACCCGAATCTGATTGACTAAGCAATCGTCATAGAGAATCTTCACCTTATCGGTGTCATCCATGGCGAGCGATAAGTTGGCCGCCATAAATTCAGCGGGATAGTAGGCCTTTAACCAAGCAGTTTGATAAGCCAATAGTGCGTATGCGGCAGCATGGGATTTATTAAATCCATAACCCGCAAAACGCTCCATTAAGTCATAAATCTCATTAGCTTTAGCTTCACTGATACCGCCCGCTTTTGCGCCATCGCTAAAGATCTTGCGATGCTGAGCCATCTCTTCCGGCTTTTTCTTACCCATCGCACGACGCAACATATCCGCGCCACCCAATGAGTAGCCACCAATCATTTGCGCCATCTGCATCACCTGCTCCTGATACACCATGATGCCGTAGGTCTCTTGTAAAACTGGCTCAATACGCGGATCGGGATACTCTACTTTTTGGCGACCGTGTTTACGCTCAATAAAGTCTGGAATCAAATCCATTGGGCCCGGACGATACAGCGCAACGAGCGCAATAATGTCTTCGAAACGGTCTGGTTTAGCCTCACGAAGCATGCCTTGCATGCCACGACTTTCTAGCTGGAAGACTGCGACTGTATTGGCATTCTTCAGAACCTCAAACGCTTTTTGATCATCTAAGGGAATCTCACCAATATTCCAATCGCGACGATCGCTATGCAGCGTCTTAATCCACTTCTCAGCAGCCGCAAGAATAGTGAGCGTCGTTAAGCCTAAGAAGTCGAACTTCACTAAGCCGATCGCCTCAACGTCATCCTTATCAAACTGACTAATAACAGAGCTACTATCTTGATCTTTACTCTCTTGGGTGTAGAGCGGACAAAAATCCGTGAGACGCCCTGGCGCAATCAATACACCTCCAGCATGCATACCCACGTTACGTGTCATGCCTTCTAGCTGCTGCGCCAAAGAGAGAAGCTGACGCACTTCATCCTCATTCTTCTCGCGTTCGCCTAATTGCTTCTCTTCCTTCTTCGCCATTTCAATGGTCATATATTGACCAGGCTTATTCGGAATTAACTTCGCAATACCGTCGACAAAGTTATAACCCTGCTCAAGCACACGACCCACATCTCGAATCGCTGCACGCGCAGCCATCGTTCCAAAGGTTGCAATCTGACTTACCGCATCTTTTCCGTATTTATCTTTTACGTACTGAATCACGCGATCGCGCCCATGCTGACAAAAATCAATATCAAAGTCGGGCATCGATACCCGCTCTGGATTTAAGAAGCGCTCAAACAGTAAGTTGTAACGCAGTGGATCAAGGTCGGTAATACCCAGAGAGTAGGCAACTAAGGAACCCGCGCCAGATCCCCGTCCAGGCCCCACTGGAACACCATTGTTTTTCGCCCAGTTAATGAAGTCCGCAACGATCAGGAAATAGCCAGGGAATCCCATTTGAGCAATCGTCTTCACTTCGAAGACGAGCCGCTCATGATATCGAGCCTCTTCTTTAGCACGCTCTTCTGGATCAGGGAAGTTGCGCTCCATATGGCGCTTCAATCCGATCTCAGACTGTTGCAGCAAGTAGTCATCCAGCGTAATGCCTGGCGGAGTTGGGAAATCCGGTAAACGCGGCTGACCCAAAGTCAAAGAAAGATTGCAACGCTTCGCAATCTCTACAGAGTTCGCAAGTGCAACTGGTAAATCAGCGAAGCGCTTTTCCATCTCCTCTTGAGATAAGAAATACTGCTCCTCATTAAATTTCTTTTGGCGACGTGGGTTACCCAAGAGCTCACCCTCAGCAATACACACGCGCGCCTCATGTGCCGTGAAATCGCTCTTTTGCATAAATTGCACGGGGTGCGTGGCAACCACAGGTAAATCGAGCTCACTCGCAAGGTGGCAGGCCAGTTGCAATTGTTTTTCATCTTGAGGGTGACCACCACGTTGCACCTCAATGAAGTACGCATTAGGGAATATTTTTTCCCAGCGCTTAGCGGCCTCTTTAGCCTGGGCCTCCTGCCCCGCTAACAGCGCGACACCGACATCTCCCCAGCGTCCACCAGAAAGAGCGATCAAACCATAAGCCAAGGTTCTTTTTGCAGCCTTATCCTCAGCTTTTGAAGCAGGCTCACTAAACCACCGAGGGTCGACTTCAGCGCGACCACGAGACTGATTTTCGAGAGAGGCCTTACTCAGCAACTGACAAAGATTGAGATAACCAGAATGGTTTTGCACCAGCAACAAAAGACGATAAGGCTGGTCAGGATCCTGAGGATTACTAATCCAGACATCCGCTCCCGCGATAGGCTTGACCCCAGCGGAGCGCGCGGCAGTATAAAACCGCACCAATCCAAATAAATTACTCAGGTCGGTCAGGGCTAAAGCCCCCATGCCATCTTTTTCAGCGGCAGCAACCGCATCGTCAATGCGAACGACGCCATCCGTAATCGAAAACTCGGAATGGACGCGAAGATGAACAAAACGGGGTAAAGCCATGAGATCATTTTAGCTGTGCCGAATCATCAGAACCCCCTATCCCCAGCCGACGGCTATCGCGGGCGATTTGCCCCCTCGCCAACCGGACCTTTGCATGCCGGATCCTTGGTTGCCGCCCTCGGAAGCTGGTTGGATGCCCGAAAAAATCAAGGGAAATGGCTACTGCGAATCGAGGATATTGATGCGCCGCGCACTGTCCCAGGGGCAGACCAGGAAATCATGCGTCAATTGCTTGCATGCGGGCTTTCTTGGGACGAGGAAGTCACTTGGCAGTCGAGATATACAGAGCCCTATCAAAGCGCCCTAGAGCGTCTAAATGGGCTTGGCATGATCTATCCCTGCACCTGCTCTCGCCAAACCATTCTGAGCGCTCTAGAGACTCAAGGAATCACCCCCGCCCGCAATCAGGAAATTGTTTACCCGGGAATCTGCCGACCGCCAGTGGTCAGGACATATGAATGCGAACTTGGATCGCCGAGTAACTCCGCTTGGCGGCTAGCGCTACCCCCCAATTCGGTCATTGAATTTACCGATCGCGCCCTAGGAAAACAACGCCAAAATCTCAATCAAGAAGTGGGGGATTTTGTCTTGCGTCGTCGGGATGGATTATTCACCTACCAGCTCGCCGTTGTGGTCGATGATGCAAAGCAAGGCATCACCCATGTCGTACGTGGTCAAGATTTATTGGGCAATACCGCACGCCAAATTTATTTGCAAAATGTCTTGGGATACAGCACCCCTCAATATCTTCACTTACCACTAGTACTAGATCAGCATGGCGAGAAATTAAGCAAACAAACCTTAGCAAGCGCCATTCAAACAGAGGATGCAAAACAGTCCCTCAATGAATTGCGTAAAGCGGCAACCCATTTGGGACTGCAAAATTTACCTGATGGGGAAAGTGTTTCTATCGGTGAGTGGCTTTATGCCGCCACTCAAGCCTGGAATAAATCGCTTACTTTTTCTTAAAGCCGCCGAGTAAAGCGCCAACTGATGGCTTAGCCGGGGTAATGCCGACTTTTTTCTCTTCCGGTTTTTCATTAACCGCATCAGTAGTCGCCGCCTTTGGTGCACTACCTGCCTCATACGGCTTATAAAAGAATGGATCGGAGGTTTGACCTGGTTCGGTTTTAACCGTTGGCAAAGGCGCCACTTCCAGCTTGCGCTTCATCAACCTCTCGATGTCATCTAGCAAACGCTTTTCACTATCATCAACTAAAGCAATAGCATCACCCTTACTACCCGCGCGCCCAGTACGTCCAATGCGGTGAATAAAATCCTCCGCATTAAATGGCAACTCATGATTAATCACGCAAGGCATTGAAGGAATATCCAAGCCACGTGCAGCAACGTCAGTAGCGACCAGCGCTTCAATTGCCCCCGACTTAAACGCATCTAGAGTTAAAGTGCGCTCGCCCTGACTCTTATCACCATGAATCGCGCCAGCTTTAATGCCATCGCGCTCTAGAGCGCGAGCCAAGCGTGCGCAACCTAAACGGCTATTAGTAAAGATGATGCATTGGCGAGATAAGCCTTGGCGTGTACGTGCTTCTAAAACCTTCATAATCGCACGCTGCTTATCGGCACTCGCCACCATATGCACCACTTGCTTGACAGTATCCGCAGCAGCATTTTGACGTGCCACCTCAACAGTTACTGGGGTACGCAAATAACTTTGCGCTAACTTTTTAATCTCAGGAGAAAACGTGGCTGAAAACAATAAAGTCTGACGTTGTCCTGGAATCAAATCGATGATGCGTTGTAAGTCGGGCAAAAAGCCCATATCCAACATACGATCCGCTTCGTCTAAAACCAAAATTTCAACTTGTGAGAGATTGGCGACTTTTGAACCGATGTGGTCTAACAAGCGGCCGGGTGTAGCGATCAAAATCTCAACGCCGTTGCGCAAAATCGCCACTTGCTCTTTCATATCCACGCCACCGTAAACCACGGCAGCGCGCAAATCGGTATGCTTTGAATAGCTTGCCGCATTTTCGGCAACTTGCACAGCCAACTCGCGAGTCGGCGTCAACACTAAAGCGCGAATTGGATGGCGCGCAGGCGAGGCGCTGCTACTAGCGTGACGCAGAATCTTTTGAATGATAGGCAATACGAACGCAGCAGTTTTACCGGTACCGGTTTGCGCAGCACCCATTAAATCGCTTCCCGCCAACACGTGCGGAATGGATTGCGCTTGAATTGGAGTTGGGGTGTTATAGCCCTGCTCAGATACCGCTTTTTGAATTTTCGGATCTAAACCAAAATCAGCAAAGGTGATTGTTGCTGGGGTGGCACCGCTATCAGCGGTGCCGGTAAGGGAATTTATTTCAGGAACAGTATTTGTCAAGGTAACTTACAGAATGGCCGCAATGCCGGCTTTAGCAGTTTCGGCATCCTCGGTCGATTTAACGCCGGAAACGCCGACTGCGCCGATGGTAAACCCATTTACCTCGATATTGACGCCACCTTCTAACATGCCCGCAATATGTGGGGCAGACAAAAAGGAGGTTCGTCCGTTATTAATAATTTCTTCATAAACACGACTTTCGCGTTTACCCATTGCCGCTGTGCGCGCTTTTTCTTGAGCGATATAAGCAGAGACTGGAGCGCAACCATCGCGACGCACTAAGCCCAACATATGGCCACCGTCATCACAAACAGCAATCGTCACTGCCCAGTTATTCGCAGCGGCATGCTTGTTAGCCGCATCCAAAATCTTTTGAACATCAGCTTGAGTTAAATAAGGTTTAGTAGCCAACATGTTTTTCTTTCTGACTCGAATATGCTTTATTTGATGAAAGTACTATCTATATAAGTACTTGAATTATAAGGGGTGTAAGTAAACCTATCCGCAGAAATCCACTTACACCCTGTCTCCACCCAACTTACTGATTATTTGAGGAATTCTTGGGCGGCGACAACCCCGCTTGCCTTTAGCTGATAGCCCATGGCGCCTAAACTCATTTCTACACCGCTCAGGGCGGCCATCAAACTCAGCTCGTTACAGTCGCCCAAATGGCCAATACGGAAGGCCTTACCTTTCAATTTTCCAAGGCCAACACCTAGTGACAGATTGAACTTCTCAAGAGCGCGCTTACGCAAGACATCCGCATCCATTCCCTCGGGCACGGCAATACAAGTGAGCACTGGTGAATAGCAATCTTTATCTTGGCATTGAATTTCTAGACCCCAAGCATTGGCTGCTGCACGACATGCTGCAGCTAAGCGCTGATGACGCGCAAAGACATTATCCAAACCTTCGGCCAACATCATATCCATGGCCTCATGTAAGCCGTACATCAGATTGGTGCTCGGTGTCGTTGGCCAATAGCCATTTTTATTGGACTCTAAAATTTCATCCCAAGCCCAATAGGATTTGGGTGTCTTACTACTCTTGCTCGCCTCAATTGCTCTTGGTGATAGGGCATTAAAACCAATACCCGGAGGCAACATCAACCCTTTTTGCGAACCGGCAATAGTAACGTCAGCACCCCATTTATCGTGCTCATAGTCAGCAGAACCCAATCCAGAAACGCTATCTACCAATAGCAATGCGGGATGCTTAAGCGAGTCAATCGCTTTTCTTACGGCAGCGATATTGGAAGTAACGCCAGTCGAAGTCTCGTTATGAACTACGCAAACCGCTTTGATCTCATGCTGCGTATCCTTACGTAAGCGCTCCTCAATGACGGAGGCATCAACTCCCCAACGCCAAGTATCTTCCCCTGATTTACCGACCACCTCAACGTCCAATCCAAGGCGCTTTGCTAAAGCACGCCATAAATTAGCAAACTGACCGGTTTCATAAAACAAGACCTTATCGCCAGGACTGAGGACATTTACCAAGGCACCCTCCCAAGATCCTGTGCCTGAAGCTGAATAAATAATCACCGGCTGCTCAGTTTTAAAGATCTTCTTAATGCCATCCAATACCTTGAGGCCGAATTCGCCAAACTCCGGTCCGCGATGGTCAATAGTTTGATAGCTAATTGCACGCAGAACGCGTGGAGGGACCGGGCTAGGTCCCGGAATATGCAGAAAATGCCGTCCAGACGGGTGGTTATCAAGTTTTAGCATGGCTAGTCTCGCTTGGTTTTTATAGTTAATCTTGCGAATGAGTGTAAGTCAGTTTCTGGTAATTTACAATTTTGTATGCAAAAATAATTTTCCATAATATAAAAAAATAGGTTTTTATGGCCTTATTTTTGCCTCAGAATCAGATATAGTCATTATGTATACAAAATTTACCCATTAATTCAATGTCCACCCTATCGCCGACGGCACCGCCCAACACCCAAAACTTGCACGAAGCGACCTTCCAAAAGCTCCGGTCCTTATTGGTCGAAGGCGTGATTGCACCAGGAAGCAAGCTGAATGAGCGAGAGCTGGCTGAACAACTCCATGTCTCCAGAACACCCATTCGGGAAGCGATTCGTCGCCTCGCTGCTGATGGCCTAGTTGAGCTCATCGCCAACCGAGGTGCGATTGCCGTTCAACTCAGCAGGGACGACATTATTCACACCTTCGATGTGATTGCTAATTTAGAAGGCTACTCTGGAGAGCTTGCGGCTAAAAATATTAGCGATCAAGCACTCACTGAACTAGAGGCACTTCAGTATGAAATGATGGCCTCGTACGCCCGTCGAGATTTATCGAGTTACTACCGCTTAAATCTTCAGATTCATCATGCGATTAATCAGGCTGCCAACAATCCCGTCTTGAGCCAACTCTTCACCCAAGTGAATGCCCGCATTGAGGCACTGCGTTTTCGCTCCAATCAAGATGGCGTTAAATGGGAAAAGGCCGTAGGTGAACATCAAGAAATGTTAGATGCGCTCAAGACCCACGATAGCGCTCGCATGCGCAAAGTGATGATTCAGCACGTGATGAATAAACGGGATGTTGTTATCCAATTAATCGATTCAGAATCAGAAGAAAAAACTACAGCATGAATAAGCCACTTGATCTTCCAGAATTTGTCGCCAATAAAGCAGAGTTAGCCAAACGCCTGCGCCAAGAAACCTCAGGCGAGGTAATGACGGACATCGCCAGTCGCGGACGCTATGCAACCGATGCCTCTATTTACCAAGCGATGCCAGTCGCAGTATTTGTACCCAAAACCGCCGAAGATATCGCCAATGCGATTCAGATTGCAGCAGATCTTGGGGTACCAATACTACCGCGCGGAGGCGGCACCAGTCAATGTGGTCAAACCACCGGAACCGCACTCGTTATTGATAACACCAAATACTTTCGCAAGCTACTACACGCTGATCCTGAAAGAGCTACCGCCATTGTGGAACCTGGCATCGTCTTGGATCACCTCAATACTGCACTCAAGCCGCATGGTCTTTGGTACCCAGTCGATGTTTCCACTTCGGGACAAGCCACCATTGGAGGTATGGCCGGAAACAACTCCTGCGGCAGCCGCTCTATCGCCTACGGAAATATGGTGCACAACGTTTTAGGAATTGATGCTTGGCTTGCTGATGGCCAAGTCGCTAATTTTGGCAACTACGCAAATAGCTCTGGTGTTGCCAAACAATTTGGTGATTTTGTAAAAAATCTTGCCAACAAACTCCAACCTGAAATCGAAGCGCACTTTCCTAAAGTATTGCGCCGTGTAGCTGGTTACAACCTAGACATCTTTCATCCCCAGAGTGAACTTCCCTACACTCAAGATGGCAGCGTTAATCTAGCTCACCTGCTTGTAGGTAGTGAAGGTACTCTAGCCTACTTCAAGTCGCTGGAACTCAAACTCTCACCTCTGCCACAACATAAAGTGCTGGGCGTCGTGAACTTTGCTAGTTTCTTTAAAGCGATGGATAGCGCACAACATATCGTCAAGCTCGGCCCTACTGCAGTTGAGCTTGTAGATCGAACCATGATTGATTTGGCACGTCATAACCCCAGCTTCAAAAAGACCATAGAAACAGCCCTGATTGATGTCAATGGTCAAACTCCAGAAGCTATTTTGCTGGTGGAGTTTTCTGGTGAAGCGCATGCACCCTTACTAGAAAAATTGAAGTCATTACAAAGCTTGATGGGTGACTTAGGCCTCCCAGGATCTGTAGTGGCAATGCCCGATGCCAGCATGCAAAAGAATTTATGGGAGGTTCGTAAAGCTGGTCTGAATATCATGATGAGCTTAAAAGGTGATGGTAAGCCTGTGAGCTTTATTGAAGACTGCGCAGTCCCGTTAGAAAGTCTCGCTGAATATACCCAGGCGTTGACTGACGTCTTTGCCAAATATGGTTCTCGCGGCACTTGGTATGCCCATGCGTCTGTCGGCACACTACATGTCCGTCCTATTTTGGATATGCGTCGTGATGGGGCGCAAAAAATGCGCGCTGTTGCCCAAGAGGCCTCTGCCCTAGTCCGTAAATACAAAGGCGCGTACAGCGGCGAACATGGTGACGGACTCAGCCGAGGTGAATGGATCTCTTGGCAATTTGGACCTCAGATTACTGAAGCGCTTGCTGAAATCAAGCATGCATTTGATCCCAAGGGTTTGTTTAATCCTGGCAAGATCATCAATCCACCCAAAATGGATGACGCAAATTATTTCCGCTTTCCACCCCACTATAAAGTTATCCCACTGCAACCTGCTCTAGATTGGTCGGCATGGAATGTGCAAAACAATCCTGTTACAGAAGAAATCAGCACACCGGGAACGGGCGGTGATCCTGCCCATGGTTTAGCTAAAGCAGTAGAGATATGCAACAACAATGGTCATTGCCGAAAATTTGATGCTGAGGTAATGTGCCCAAGCTACCGCGTTACTAGAGATGAAAAGCACCTCACGCGGGGCCGCGCCAATACCCTCCGTCTTGCTCTCTCAAACCAGCTAGATATTCAAGATGGAGGCTCGCCCGCAACTTCCCCACTCGCTAGCGATGCAATCAAAGAGGTGATGGAACTTTGCGTGAGCTGCAAAGCTTGTCGTCGCGAATGTCCTACTGGCGTCGATATGGCGAAAATGAAAATTGAATTTCTGTCAGCCTATAAGAAGCGGGTTGGTCACTCAATGCGTGATTTGGCGATTGCTTATTTACCCAAATACGCATCTATCATCAGTAACATTCCAGGACTTCCCGCATTACTCAATCTTCGCAACCACATTGCGCCAATAGCTAAATTACAAGAATGGTTGATGGGAATCTCTGCACAAAGAAGTCTACCAATCTGGAAATCTACTCATTTCTGGAGCAACCGAAAGAAGATAGAGTCTCATCAATTTACGCCGGAAGATCTGGCAATAGAAGTGGGCGGCAGCAAAGGCGTTGTACTCCTCGCCGATACCTTCAATGCTTACTTTGAAGACGAGAACTTACAAGCTGCCCTCAAAGTTCTTAACGCTGCTGGCTATCGTGTACATATCCCGCAGAAGAATGCCCATCAGCACGCTACTCCTAACAAGAAACCAAACAATACTTGCTCCAAAGAGTTTTGCTGTGGCCGCACTTATTTGGCCGCCGGCATGGTTGATCAAGCTAAAGAAACTCTTAGCGAGCTAGTCAATCACTTGGCGCCCTATGCGGAAAAAAATATTCCGATCATTGGTCTTGAGCCTTCCTGCTTATTTACACTCAAAGACGAAGCTTTAGTGATGGGCTTTGGCGAACGTGCTGTTACCGTCAGCAAACAAGCGATGTTATTGGAAGAATTTTTAGCTGCAGAAGCTAGTGCTGGAAATCTCAAACTTGAACTTAAATCGGCAACGCGCCCCGTGCTATTTCATGGGCATTGCCATCAAAAGTCTTTTGACGCCGTCACTCCTGCACTCGCGCTTTTAAAGCTCATCCCACATGCTGAACCCAAATTAATTGAGTCTTCTTGTTGTGGCATGGCAGGTAGCTTCGGTTATGAAGCTGAACATATCGAAGTATCCAAGTTGATGGCGGAGGCCAGCCTCTTACCAACGATCCGCAAAGCACCTGACAGCTGGGTGGTTGCCGATGGTACAAGCTGTCGACATCAAATTGCAGATGGTGCCCAAAGAGATGCAGTGCATATCGCCACCATCCTAGCGGCTCATCTCTGATGCGGCAGATATAAAGGAGATAGAGTTAGCGCATTACGCCGTACGAGACCATCAGCACTGTTCCAATCAATAGAGCCGGAACAAGGCGGCGTGTTGGTCGAGACACCATCACGCCAATACTGAGAGCACAAATCAAAATCCGAATCCATACTGGCACGGTATCTAGCAAACCAACAGGCAAGAGAATCATTCTGACTGTTAAGGCAGCTACCATCGAATAGGTCACTGCAGCTAACCAGCGAAAGACTTCGCTATCTTGATTTATTCGCTTGGCAAGCAAAACCCCAATCGCTCGGCAAAAGTAAGTGCCAACAGTAGCGCCTAATAAAGCAAGCCAAATACCCCATCCCGCAAGCGTAGCACTCATCAGCCAACGAACCCCGCTCTTTTACGCAAAAACTTGCGGTCTACAAAGTATGCAATGGTACCGGCCACTAAACCGGTTGTTAATAGACTGGTATCGCGATCCAACAAGTAAAAGAGTGGGCCCAATACAAATCCCAGTCCTATGGCAATACGATTGATCCAAGGCTTGACCTCGGTAAACGTTAACAAGAAGAAAAGAGGATTAATGAATACGAGCCCCAGAGTAATTGCTGCGGGAACCACTCCCGCCAGAAGGTAGCCCAAAATAGTCCCAGGAATAGAAATCCACCAACACAAGAGACCGAGACCAACGAAATAACTTAAGCGATGCTTTGATTCAATCGTATTGAACTCACGCATGGAAATCGCCCATGCAGTCATCGCCAACAAATGTACTGAAGCGTAGAGACCGCGATTGCGGTCTTTTTCATGAAATTGTGGAAAGAGTGTCACGGTCATTGTGATAAAGCGGGTGGAGGTCAGCGTCACCGCCAAAGCAATTGCCACCATAGATGAACCCGTGATCACCATCTCCAACAGAACGACCTGACCAGGCAAGGCAAACATGAAGAAACTGGTAAAAGTGGTGAACCAAATATCTAGACCATTGGTTTTACCCATCGCACCAAAGCCCACCATACCAGCAAACAAGACCATCGCGGGAGCGCCTGCTGCGTCTCGAATGCCACTCCAGAAAGCATCACTGCGATTCTTAAAGCGTTGCGCCGCCGAACCCTCCAATGCGATTTCACTGGGATCGATATAGGGTTGGTCAGAAGATGACATGCAATGATTGTAAGAGCTAGCGCAGATCTTTGCTAAAAATCACTTAGAGCTCAGAGCCCAGCGCCCATTGAATATGCTCCGCAACCAAAGTATCAGCCATTGGCAAGGCCCCAAGCAAAGCCTCGCGCAAAGGCGCCTTATCCCCCTCAGTAAGAGCTGGATCGGCTAAAGCATTTCCCTGGGCCACTGCGAGATTTCTGCGCCAACGAGAATAACCAATACGGCGAATGGCACTTCCCTCGTGACGCTTCTCAAATTCCGCTTCTGTCCAGGACCATAACTGCAAGAGACTGGCCTGACCTATGCCATGACGTTCTGCAAAATCGGGTAAGTCGGTACGTCTGGCAAACTTATTCCAAGGACAAATCAACTGGCAATCATCGCAACCATAAACTCGATTGCCGATTGCCCTACGAAACTCTATTGGAATTACATCAGGATTTTCAATGGTCAAATAAGAAATACAACGACGGGCATCCAATTGATAGGGTGCAGTAATCGCCTGAGTAGGACAAACTTCAATACAAGATTGACAAGTACCACAATGAGATTCTTCTTCCGAATCGATTGGTAATGGGACGTCAACCAAGATTTCACCCAAGAAGAATGTGGAGCCTGACTCTCGATTGAGTAATAAGGTGTGTTTGCCTCGCCATCCCAATCCCGCTTTACGTGCTAACTCGACCTCCATCAATGGTGCGGAGTCTGTAAAGACACGATACCCAAATGTGCCGATTTTCGATTCAATAATCTGTGCGAACTCTTGCAAACGATTACGCATCACCTTGTGATAATCACGACCGCGGGCATACATAGAGACCACCGCTTGAGTTGGATCAGCCAAACGTTGCCACTCCCCATCAAAATCAATCGTGGGGGACAGATAGTTCATGGTGACGCAAATTACCCTGACAGTGCCCGGCACTAATAAAGTGGGATCGGAGCGTAATTGCGCATGGCGCTTCATATATTCCATATGCCCATGCTTACCCTCTGCAAGCCACTCTTTCAGCCGCTCACTTGCATCCCCTAGATGGGTATCAGTTATACGCAAGCCATCAAAGCCTAATTTTTTGGACTGCTCATTAAGCCAGTCACGCAGATTGGATTGATCTAAAAGGCTTACGGTTGAGGGAGATGACATAAGTAATACAGAATGTAGCGCAATAATTGAATAAACTAAGCAAATGACTCAAGACTCATTAATCCAACATTGTAGGCAGGAAGCGCAAACCGCCGCCCTAGCCGAAAAACTGGCCTCAAGTCTGCGTCATTATTTTCAAAGCAATCCATGCTCCCACCTCAACATCTCCCTAGAAGGTGATCTGGGCGCCGGTAAAACGACCTTTGCGCGTTACTTAATTCAGGGGTTAGGCTATGACGGGCGCGTAAAAAGCCCAACATACACCCTGTGCGAGCCCTACCCGCTAGAGATCCCAAATGCTGATTTAGCAGGTTCAATTAGCATTACAGCCTATCACTTTGACCTCTATCGCATGCGTGATCCACTGGAATGGCAAGAAGCAGGATTTGCAGAGCATTTTGATGAACCTGGATTCTGCTTAGTCGAATGGCCAGGTAAAGCAGAAGGCACCCTCCCCGCATTTGATATTGAGATCTATCTAGAGGCGGGGATCCAAGAGAGCGAACGAACAATTACTCTCAAGTCCATCTCTATACAAGGTGATCAAGTATTAAAGGGATTATCCAATTGAGATGAGTAAGTCGGCAATCAACTCCTCCAGAAGAAAACATCTTCAAACCTCAGCCAAGCTGATGGGCTTCATTCTATTCTTGAGTGAGATGGATATTGCCTGGGGCGCCAAAATCCTAGGGGTACGCATTTGGCCTGCGGAGGACTACACGCGCGTCACCCTGGAATCCGATAAGGCATTACCCATTTCGCAGCAACTCCTGACCAATCCCGATCGCTTGGTGGTGGATGTACAAGGAATGGAATTAAATACTGCCCTCAAGGATTTGGTTGCGAAGGTCAAACCTAATGATCCTTATGTCTCACAAATTCGAGTAGGTCAATTTCAACCGGGAATGGTGCGCCTGGTATTTGATCTCAAGGAGCCCATCAAGCCACAGCTCTTTACGCTAGATCCGATTGGCGAATACCAATACCGGATGGTGCTAGACCTCTACCCTGCAACTCCTCCCGACCCTTTGATGGAGCTAGTCAAGAACAGCGCTCGCAAAGAAAGTGCTCTAGAAAAGGCCAATGAAGAAATTGACCTCATTGCGCAATTTGCAACTAAGAAAGAAAAGGAAGCCGCTAAAGCACCTGCGGCACCAGTTGCACAAGCAATCCCGGAGGTAAAAGAAAGTATCACCCCCAAAAAACAGAGGCGGCTCATTACGATTGCGATTGATGCGGGCCATGGCGGCGAAGATCCTGGCGCCATTGGCTCAATGGGCTCTAAAGAAAAGCATGTCGTCCTCTCCATTGCGAAACGCTTGCGCGACAAGATTGATAACGATGCTTACATGCGCCCCTTCTTGACCAGAGAGGGGGATTATTTTGTGCCTCTACATACTAGAGTACAAAAAGCGCGCCGCGTTGAAGCTGATTTATTTGTCTCCATTCATGCGGATGCATTTATTGAACCCCGAGCAAAAGGTGCATCGGTATTTGCACTCTCTCAAATGGGTGCAAGCAGTACTACCGCGCGCTGGATGGCCAATAAAGAAAATGCCTCGGATCTGATTGGCGGTATCAATATCAAGACTCAAGACAAGCAAGTGGCCAATCTCTTGCTCGATATGTCCACCACTGCCCAAATCAAAGATTCACTTCAGGTAGGACAGGCAATCTTGAGACAAATCGGTGGATTCGCACCCCTGCATAAGCCAAAAGTAGAGCAAGCAAGTTTTGCCGTCCTCAAAGCCCCAGACATTCCCTCCATTCTGGTAGAGACCGCTTTTATCAGCAATCCACAAGAGGAAGCCAGGCTCAATGACGATGCCTATCAAGATCGGATCGCAGAGGCAATTCTGAAGGGAATTAGGGACTATTTTTCCAAAAATCCACCAGTCGCCAGGCGCTCAACCGCCTAAAGCACTTGTAACTACAAGGCACAGAGGGCAGCCCCAGCAAACTCAGGGAAGCCAAACCAAGTTCTTGCTATAATTTCTGTCTTTACTGGGTCGGTAGCTCAGTCGGTAGAGCAGCGGACTTTTAATCCGTTGGTCGCGAGTTCGAATCTCGCCCGACCCACCATAAGTTCTTGATTTAATTAAATAAATTCTGAACTTAGTTAGAGAAAAGTATATTAGTGTGAATTATTATACTTTTGCAGTAAAAACCTGAGACCCGCATATTCATTAGAGTTGCGGGTTTTTTGTTGCCTGTTCACTTCAGAACATTCTTGCCATTCCCCCGCCCTCCTTTACCTTCCAGATACCGAACCACCATTTCTGAAAGGTTATCTAAAGTGAATAAACGAGTCGCACTCTACGCACGAGTGTCTACAGACAAACAAACTTGTGAGAATCAACTCACTGAACTACGACTAATCACAGAACGAATGGGTTACACCATCGTTCAAGAGTTCATCGATGAAGGCATCTCAGGGGTTAAAGCAAGGCGCCCTGCCCTTGATCTAATGATGAAGATGGCAACTCAACGCAAATTCGATATGGTCATGTGTTGGTCAATCGACAGACTCGGCAGGTCTTTGCAGAATCTTATTGAGTTACTTAATCAACTCGAATCACTCAAAGTTGACCTATTCTTTCATCAGCAGGCGATTGATACATCCACCCCGATGGGAAAAATGATGTTCTCGATATTGGGAGCATTAGGAGCATATGAACGAGAACTCATCAGAGAGCGAGTGATTGCAGGACTTCAAACGGCAAAGTCTAGAGGCGTGAAATTGGGTAGACCGACAAAGATGAATGATGGTATGAAAAACGCAATTCAATTGCTTAGGAGCAAAGGTATGGGCATTAAAAAAATTGCAAAAGAACTACAAATAGGTATAGGCACTGTTTATTCAATTCTATAAAGAAGTTAATATTAGTTCTAGATCGAAAACTTGGAAAAAAATGAAAAATATATTGCTAGCAGCACTTTTAATTTTGACATTCTATGCACATGCAGAAACACAAAATATGATTTGTGAATTCTTGGAATCCCCAACTGGAAGCAAATTTAGACAACCCGAAAAACCAATGTCGCTATCTTTAGAAAGGGGTTTAATAAAAGATAAGATTATTTGGAATGGAAAAGAGTTGGATGATACAAACTATGACAAGAAAAATGATTATTGGTCCGCCTCTAGTCAAAATAAAAATGTAATTATTTCTTTTTCAAATAAACAAAAAATATTAGCAATCAAAAATAATTCAACAGATGTTCAGTTAAATTTTTTATGTGCAACTGAAGGGGGTGCGGATGCAACTAAAAACGCAATATTTCGCCCGCATATGTGGATGATTTCAAAAGACTACACAGGTATTAGTTGCTCCGAAAATATTAAAAATTCAAAATCAGACGCAATTGAAATGATTGGGTTTTTACCAAATCCAATTCCTGGAAGATTTATTTCCACCTTAACAATTGGTAAGCAAAATCCAAAGTGGATTAGTGCAAGCAGTGCTGATAAAGAAGAAATAGAGAAGTTTTTCTATGATGTTTCTAGTAAAGGTAGTTTGGAAGCAAAATACTCCTTCAGAGGGAATGTCATTGATATGAAAACAAGGATGTTCGATGAGGACGTAATACTCTCACTTAATTATGATCAATCTTCTGATTCAGTGACAATCACTAAAATCTCTTGTGTAGATAATTGCAAAAAAACTGATATTCAATACACTGCATTTGCTGAAAAAATTAGAAAATTGAGTGGAATAAAGTATCAGTACTGTAAAAATTTATAAAGATAAAAAAATTAGACAAGTGAGTGAACCCAGTGATTACGTCGGTGAATAAGCAATACCCAAAAAGACTAAAGACTATTTCGGCAATATTTATATTATTTAGTATGCTGGGTTGCGACCAACTTACTGGAGAATCAACAATATTAAAAAATAAATGGGTATTTAGTGAGAGGATAGACAAAATCACTAACTCCAAAACAATATTAGTAACAGCACGACTTATGGACGAACAGTATCCAACAAAATATGTAGATACTTCAATTGTTTGCGAGGGTGAAGAAGATGCCTATATTGAATTTGTTCTGCATACGAAAGGAGATAAGACTGACGCTCAGTCAATCATTACCAAAGAGAAAGACGTTTCATATTTACGAATGCGCAGTGGTGAATCACAGTTTGCAAAATTAGCAATGGGAGAGTTTAGCAATCAAGCAATAGTACCCTTCTCGGGATTGGATGGGTATGCTGGACTAACCACTTTATTCCTTGGGGGATCTACAAACCCATTAGCGGTTGAATTAAAGTCTCCAGAACTACACGTGGAAATACCCTCAAAATTTGGTTCGCCAGTAGTCCTAATTAAATTCAACGATCCCAACATTTTAAAATTACTTGAAGAATGCAAAATATCCCCCGCCTTTCAGAAGCAGTAAAGAAAGATTCTCAAAATAACTGATTTCTGAACTATAGGAAATCATTCCAAAAACATCACTAGACCCTCGTAGAATCGAGGGTCTTTTTTATGGATTTCTGAACCATCATTCCTTGGTAGTATGTTCACATGAGTGACCTAGAATTCGTCGGAAAAATGAATCCACAACCCTTTATTTCTTTGAGAAAAGAGGAGGAGATGAGGATCGAGGAAATCAAGAAAAGAATCTTAAAAGAGGAGTCAAAGGTAATGTTCATACAAGAACAGAAACCCGTACCCGAATTGACTTATGAGAGAGATGTTCAAGAAGGTTATTAAACCCCCTAAAAAGACCCTAGATGACCTTCTAAAAGATAAATCCATTGTTACTGGTGAAGAAGTCATTCTGAACATCAAAGAACAAGAGAAACGATATAAAGAGTTTCAGGAATCGGTTGAGTTTGAACAGAGACAACGGATGGCAAAGAAAACGTAGGATGGGAAGATGATTTAAATCAACCAGTAGAGATCTACTAGTTTGTATGTTTACCCTTAGATTTTTTATAAATTACCTAATTAATTATAAATTTTGATGCTTAAATAATTTCGGTCTGTTAGGATACGTAGAAATATCTACGAGAAATTCCTAGTGAAATATTTAAAATTAATTGGATTGTTGGTGCTATGTAATTATGCATATGCACAGTCTGTAGATATCTCACCCATGAATTTTGGTGGAAGTACAAATTCCCCGACAGGTACTGTTAGCGGTAATCCGCTTGCAGATAAACTTGCCCAACTTGCCCAATCCTCAGCAACAGGTGGAGGAGGAAATGTTTTGGATAGCATCAAAGGGCAGGCATCAAGTGCAATTTCAGCGCAAGGGCAAGAAATATTAAATAACCTCTTTTCTTATCAAAGGGGCACGACTGAAATTAGCGGAACAACCATGCAAAATGGAATGCCGCTATGGAACATATTGCTAGTGCGACCAATCTATGAGTCTGAGGATAAGATTCACACAACTTTTACTCAAATGAGTGTTTTCTCACAAGGCAGTAGAACGACTGGTAACTTTGGTCTTGGTTATCGTCAACTGGTTGCAGATAAGAAGGTTTTACTGGGAACAAATGCTTTTTATGACTATGAATTTCCGTACGGCAATCAAAGAGCAAGTGTTGGTGGTGAGATTCGCACGACTGTAGGCGAGTTAAATCTTAACTACTACATGGGAACAAGTGGTTGGGTTAATGCAGCAAATGGCATGCAAGAGAAATCACTGGGTGGTTATAACGCTGAACTAGCAATTGCATTCCCCTACATGCCGACAACAATGTTAAGGGCAAATACTTTTAGTTGGACTGGTACGGCAGGTCTTCCGAATACAAATGGCATGCAGTACTCAATCACGGGACCAATTTGGTATGGTTTAAATCTAGATGTAGGAAGAGTCAACTATAGCAATGGAGCGTTACCAAACTCAAATTATGCAAAATTAATGTGGATTTTCGGTGGAGATTTAAGTCCGAATCAAAAGCAATTTAGATTCTCTGAAAATGCATACGAATTGAAGAGTATGGAAGAGAGAAGATACGAAAAAGTCAGACGTGAAAATTTGATTGTCAAAGCAACACAAAACCCTAATTTTGGACTCTACGCAGTAGGGTATTAACAATGCGAACACTCAAATTATATTCGATACTACTTGCATCTATTTCCTTCGCTGCTTGCACGTTTTCACTTAACTCCTACGCACAACGTTCTGTAGCATGTACAGTGGACGGTTCTGGCAAAATTAATGACTCACTTGCTTGTTATACACTCGCAACTCAAATGAGATTTGCTGTGTATAGAGTGGCATTATGCAAATCAAAACCTACTGCACCGACACTATCCTCTCCTGTCAATATTGCCGCTGGTAACTGCACTGATTTGCTGACAAATTCCGATGGAAGTTATACGACCGTTCGGAAGGATGGGAAATCAAATTTTCCTGGAAAACCTACATCACAATCAGTGCTCTCAGGTGGTTTAAAAGACGGTGTAACTTATAACTATGCATATATAGAATCTGCTCCTACGGTAATAGTTCAAACTACCGCACAGTTTTCTGCAAATAGGACAGGAGTTAATTCGCCAAATACTGCAGGAACTACTTGCTGGACTACTGAGGCAACGATTCTCAATTACTCACCCGTGCCCACCTCTGGTTCTTCATGCGGATCTAGCGTATCCAACTTAGGGTTAACTACTGTTATGTTGAATTCATTAGGTACAGGTGCTGCTTATATGAGTGATACAAGCACTTCAGGTGGTGTTACAACAGAAACTTACTTGGTTGACTCAACTCTTAAACAGTCTGCCGCAACTACTTCTGGAAGTATGGGTACCGTGAATAAAATGATTAATATTCAAACTTTACCCATAACCATTACTCAGAAGTCTAACCCATTAAAAATGTCAATTCGTGTAAGTGAAGGTGCATGGGTGTTGCAAAATGGAGGAAGTCCGCATCTCTGGTTTTTAAATGGAAACGCAAGTCTTTTGCTTGCAACATGCAACAACTCAAATTGCGCTGATTAAGACTTATCTCTCAACAAAATTACAATTAATTTTTCTTTCCTTAAGTTTAGTTTTATAGCACTTAATAATTTATTAAGAGAAGATTGAATGACTTGGTCTTTCAAGTCGTTGCTAATACGTATTGTGCATATAGAGTCTTTCTCAAGACTTTCCAGTTCCTTGGGTGTCATACAGATTCCATTTCTTTTAATACCGTAGTAATTCCTCTTGCCTCAATGTCATCTAAGAATCTTGAGAGTCCTAGTCTTCCTAGTGTTGATTTAGGTATCTTGGTTGTAGATGAGATCTTGGTAAATCTTGTATTAAGTTCTCGACTGATTCGTAATGGGTATTGAACTTGTGGGGTAGATTCAATATGGAAATTCGACATATGGGTTTCCTTTGGAGAATTGGATGTAGAAACTAAGACTAGAACTCACTTGACTGTCCCGACATGGGTAACGAGAAGTTAGTGAAGACTAGGTTTCTTATGGTTATTTAGTTAATTTGGAATCACTAGATAGATAGTGGTCACATAAATTAGTGGTGAACTCTGTGGAACTTGTCTGGAAATGAAAGGAAGTCAGGGTATCTGTCTAACATCTTGGACGAATACAAGAGAGTCATAGGATCACATTCACGTATATGACTAGTACATATCTTCTTTGTGTGTTCTAGATTGGATGGGAATGGATTCTCTTCAGAAAGGGATTGGAAGAAATCTAGTGTTTTTGGATCAACACATAGGATGGAATGATGGTGTAATCGGTCTGAATCGAATGACTGTAGATGTTCGTCGGTAAAGGTAAAGGTAATCGGTTGGATGGATTTCTTGATTACGGTATGAATATTCTTGGTATTCAATACTTCAGGTAATAGGTATTTCACATAAAAATTAGTAAAGAACTGGTCAATATCTCTTTGGGCATAGATTCGGTCTTTATATGGTTTATAAGTGGTTGTTAGATGGAATATGGATCGATTCTGGTCTTTGACTAGGTTGTAGACATATTCAGTCAATGACAGTCTTATAAGGTCAGAATGGGTTGGTTTGAATAGATAGGAATTCCATTTGAGTCGCTCTGAGTGGATAAGTGACTCATTGGGGTACTCTGTGGAAAGTTCCTGTTCTTTTATTGCATATTGTCTTAATTGTTCTGTATTCATAATCTTTAGGTAAAGGTTCTCCAATTGAGTCTCAATGAGTTCAAGGGAGTTGTCGGTCAAATTGGGTAACTATCTGTGGATTAGGTGAAGTTCACGACTAATCACACGACAGTCACATCTGTATTTATGATTTCAAGTGTTTCAACATGAAATCAGCATGGAAAGTATTTTCCCGTTGGAAAATTTCCTAGATTTCAAGTTACTGAAATCAGAGTTTCGTAGTGGGAATAACTTTTATTAATGAGTGACTTTGTTCTTCGTATTAGTTGTCACTATTATGTAGGTTCAGGAGTTTTGGACTCTGTCGGGAATTACACTATCTGCAATGCATTTTAGTGAAGCATCGATTGAGCAAGCATCATTCTTGATATGCTACGCTCAGGATCCTCCATATCTGCATCACTTAAACAAAGATAAATATTTCCGTCATTTCCTTTGACAGGATTGGGTTGAAAATCTTTTCCCCACCATAGATTTCCACTCCTATCTTGCCAACCGTTTAATTTTAAATCTTCAATTAATTCGATTGGCATATCCTTCTCGCTAAATAAGTAGTTATCTGGAACCGGAAGATATTTCTCTTCAATTTCGTTTGTAATAAATCCAATTACTCTAATTCCTTTTTCTTGATTCATTGATTTCTTTCTTTGATTAATGGATAAGTGTTGATTGAAACGAATCTGAAATGAATCTATCAACCATATTTTGAGTTGAGTCACGACCAAGGTCTTCCACTAGATCGGACGTTAATTCAAGCAACTGCTCAGCAACACTATTTCGGAAATACCTCAACTCTGATGGAGACAAAATGTTGTAATTCAGCAGAATTGATTCAATATTTCTTAAATAGAGTGTTTTGCAATTCACAGGAACTTCAATAATTTCATGCATGTAAATCTCACTTTCAATACGTTATGTAGATTGCATAATGCATTAAGAAATCGAGTATTCAACTTCAATCTACAGTACCTATTTTACAGGAATACCTATATATTTCAATGACTTACAGAGTCAGTACTATTAAATCAGACATATGACTTATAGTGAAGTTATGTCTGATTTTTTAAGTGAGATTAGTGAATGTCAAAGATACATAAAACAATAGTCTTGAGAAAAGAGTTCTATCGTCTTTGGTTTGAGTTTTACAAGATGTCACTTCATTCGTCTGATCCAAAGATACGCAAACGTCTAGATAGTTCTTTAAAAATTTACTATCAATGGGGTGATGTTAAGAACTCACACTTTGATGATTGGTGGGAAACGCACGAAGGTCTATTTGAGGAAGAGTCTGTTCGTGTTTTGTCTAAAAATGATTCAATTGAATTTGACAATCATATAGTTCTTCAAATACCAGTAAATCAATCTGTGAGTGATTTGCTTAAGTACATGAGACCTATCTTAAATCGTGAACATAAGTTAAAGAACGCTCGCAAAAAGAATAAATCGATCTCTACAAGTAAATTTTCATTGATTGAAGGTTCTGAACCAAAATTAAGTGTCTTGAAAGACGTTTTGCATGTCTATCGTTTATATACCCAAACTCCAGACCCAAAAGAGAATAAGGGTAAAGTTTTTCGTGAAAAGGTGTATTCGTTTTATGCGACTAACTTCAAGGTGCGAACATCAATACCAGAGACAATTGGGTTGAAGTCAACAACAGCAGCAGAAAGTCAAAGAGTTAACAGAAATATTAGAAGGTGGATTGAGTGGGGAAAACAGATACAACTAAATGTATTGAATGGTGAGTTTCCAGGCAAATATTGATCATTCTGATAAGACTCTATGCGATCTACTTCTGAATGGTTTTAGAACTTGTCTTTGTAGTTGCAGAAGTCTTTTTAGCAGTCACTTTCTTGGTAGAGATCTTCTTGATGACTTCTTTGTACGGAATATTGTGCAACTGTCGTCTAACTTGGTCAGTAGTCAGATGTGAGGCATAGAACTTATCAATCATGTTCTGAGAGGTTCTAGCATTGCGGGATAGGACTAGGGTATCTACATTGCCAATAATCAATCTAAACATGATGGCGGTATGTCTGAGACCATATAGGGTTATCTTCTTGCCTGTTTTTTCTTCAATCTTTGATTCTTCGATGATTTTCTTGAATAACCTTGAGATCACTTCCATCGCTGTCGTTCTGTTTTCACGAATCTGCGGGAAAAACACATAGTCATCAGGTTTAGTCGGTAATTTCTCGTCTTTAAGTTGTTGGACTAGACTTGCGTATATGCCTACTGTGGCAGGCATTGCTTGTACTTCATTGGCATTTGTCTTGGTGGCAGGATGGTTCAAGGTCAACCATGCATCCCTACCCTCACCTCTCTTTTTAATGTGCTTGTGTTTGAGAACTCGTAGGTCGGATGGTCGAATGAAAGAATTGACCATGAACTGAATGAGATACTTCATCTGCAGTGTGATGGTCTGTGTTCTTACTTTCACTTTGGCAGCAGCAAGTTTCTCGGCAGTCTTTACGACTTTCTCGTATTCGTCTTTAGTCAGATAATCTCGTTTAACAGAGGTCTGCAATCTACCTGTAATTCTAGGGAATACTGGTAGATTGGGCATCAACTGGTTAGCAATCGCATACTTCATAATCTTACGAAGCACAACAATGTGGTGTTTTATCGTGGCAGGTTTGATTTTGGTCTTATGCAGTTCTTCAACAAACTCGTTCAATTGAGCATTGGTAATGGTCTCAATATCTTGTTGTTTAAAGAACGGCAGAATGTTCTGTCTATAGCGATTAATGTCTGATTTATAGGTCTTGGAATTACTGTTGCGTTCAGTGGTCTCAAAAAACTGATTGGCAACGACAGAGAAAGCATTTCTCTTATTACTCTTTCTAGAGGCAGAAACGTCTAATAGAGCATCTTTATAGAACTGGATGGCAAAGGTCTTGGCATCTTTAGACGATTCACTCTTGGTCGTTTTGATACGATTCTTGCCATTAAAGAAAAAACGCACCCAATAATACTTAGAGGCATTCGTTTTATAGACAATCAGAGTGGATGGATAACCCCGTATACGTTCGATAGACTCAGCAATGGGAGTCAGTCGATTTTTGACTGGTTTGTTCACAGCAGGAACAGCAGTTTTAGTAGTCAAAATGGTCTCTTTTTAGAGAGTTTTTGGGGTTTTGACTATTATACTTAGTATTATACTTTTTCTTGCTATCGACCTGTGAACCATATAAAATATAGAGTTTATGTTTTAGAGAATCAGTAAAGTCGTACTTTTAATCCGTTGGTCGCGAGTTCGAATCTCGCCCGACCCACCACGAATCTGTAGTAGAAACAATGACTTGCTAACCGCAAGTCATTTTTTTTGCTTATTTTTTGTGCAAATTTCAATCGCACACTAATCGCACACTTCAATTATTTGCTGTTTAGAAAAAACTTCTATAAAATATGACTAACAACTAGAATCCTTATAGATGCGAGCTATAGCCGACTCCACTGTCGTATTAAGACCCCATGAACTGCGCCTAAAACGCCGTTCAAACTCTAGTCTTTGGCAGATACATTACAAAATTGGCTCTAAGAAAAAGTGGCTCAGAATCACCAGCAAAACAAGTGATTTAGATGCTGCAAAACAGGTTGCAGAAGACCTATTTCACGAGTCAAGAGTGCTAGAAAAACGGGGTTTATCGGTTGTTAGCAAGAAGTTCAAAGCAGTAGCTCAAGTCGTCAGCAATAACCTCAAAGCCCAAGTAAAGGCTGGAACAGGCAAAAAGAGTTATGCAGACTACTATCGAGCCATCGATTCCTACTTGATGCCCTTCTTTGGCAACCATCATGTAGACAACATTACGCCCGCCCTGATTTCTGATTTTCATCGCTGGCGTACTGAGAAAGTTGGCTACGAACTCAAAGCCTCTACTCAGAATAATCACAATGCCGCACTTAACTGCGTATTTGATTACGCGGTTGAGCAAGGCTATATGAGCGAGAGCCAAAGACCTAGCACTAAGAACACTGGTGAAGCCACTGAAGCACGTGGCATCTTTAGTACAGAAGAATTAATTGAGCTTCAACAGTTCATTCGTAAATGGGGTGCTGAAGGCAGGGCCTCTAAGTCACGCTACTTACGTGAACTACTTGGGCTATACATCACTTTCATTGCCTGTACCGGCGTTCGTCCTGGCACCGAGACCAAAGAACTCAAGTGGAAGCATATTGAGTTTATTCAAAAGCCTTCCATGCGAGTGATCCACATTACATTGCCACAAGGTAAGCGTGGCGGTCGTGAACTCGTTGCTCGTAACGAGTTGTGGCCATTACTAGAGAAGTTGCGGGAACTTCAACCTGAATACAAAGATTTAACACTAGAGGAATTAATCGCCAAGAAAGAAGATAAGCACCTATTCCGAATGCGTGATGGCACAAGACCGTATAACTTGGTCAATGCTTTTGGGGATTGCTTAAGGGAATCTGGATTAAGTAAAGGCGACAAAGATGGTAAGCCTAGAAGCTTGTATAGTCTGCGTCACTACTACGCTACGCAGCGAGTACTAGAGGGATTAGATTTTGGGCAGCTAGCTAAACAGATGGGCACTTCAATCCTGATGATTGAGCGTCACTATAGTCATTTGAAGCCTCTGATGATTGCTGAGCAGTTGGCAGGCAAGATTCCTGATGATAAGACGGCTCAAGCAGATGAGATTTTGCGTTATATGAACGCCAGCCCAGTACGTAATGATGTTATTAGTTTGGTTGGTGCAAGTACTGGCATCTACTTGCCCCTAGTAGAAGCCAACCCGAAAGCCACGAAAGAGCTTAAGGACGAACTCAATAAAGCATTAGGTAAGGCTACCTAAAGATGAATACACCCTACTTTGCTCAATGCCTCACGGCTATGGTGATCTGATGACCCCATTTATTCAGACCTTCTTTGAACGTAAAGCAAATGCCGCTCTCAAGCAAAGCCTTGAGCGTGCTTGTGACTTATCGCACTTCAAACAAGTTAAAGCGAGACTGGAAGCAGGCGAGGATTTAAGCAATGAACTGCCACAGCTTAAGAAGATGGCTAAGAAAGATGCTCTAGCCGTAGTTAAGACTTTGATTAAGCGCTGCGACACTGATTTGAATGACTATTGGACCTTACCCAAAGCAGCCAAAGCTAAGCTATCAGTTACGCATAAGTCTTACAAAGGTGAATTAGTGCCAAGGTTTACCGCCACATATCAATTTGCAACTACTTTGGGCTTGGTAGAAATTAAGGTAACTACACAAGGTAGATACGTATTCGCATCCCCAAATACGAAGGATGTAAAAAAGGCCAGCATAGAGTTGGCCTTTAGAGATGTTGAAAAACAGTTGGGGTTGGCTGGCTATGCGTATTGATTTAACTAACTCTCCACTCTAATTTTTTCGGTATTCCCAAAGCCTTTCTTATCTCCTCATCGTTCACCCAACTCATATCCACATCTTCACCAAAGCCATATAGCTTAATTAGATTCAACTCCCAGGAGTCCAAATCATCTCGATTTTTGCCGAAATGCCATTTGCAAGAATGCCCTAAGCTTACTAACGAGTCATGGCCAGTTAAAGACTCAAATACCCCCCAATCACTACATGTACTTATTTTTATTAAGTTACGGGGATTGCGGCCAATATTCTTACATTTATTAAAAATTCTTTTAAACATCTTTTCGTGAAAGAAAATAATCGCATTTTTATCATTTGCATTCACTGGCAACCTCAAATCAAACATTTCTTGCGTTTCGCCAATATTATTCTCCATGTCAAAAGTTAAAATTACATTGACGTTCATATATTGTCGTGAATAAAAATCCGTCTCTATGTGTTCAGTAATTTCTGGATTAGTTATCTTCATTTTCAAACTCCTATATAAAGCAGCGAAATTGCTGTATAGGTAGTTTCTTATTATTAGCACTTTTTTTGAATTGACTATTAATCCTCATTCTTAAGTGTTAATATATTTGTATGAATAAAGCTCAAAAAAGCGCTAGTGCCCTACCCGGTAGAACCATGAAGGATTGGTCCACTAAAGGTATTAAGGGTTACATCATGCTGATGGTTGAGTTTTTACGAATTAGCCCAAGCTATGAACTTGCCAGGCAGATTCGAACTAAGGCTTTAGATAAAAAAACTCAAAATAAACTCATTGCCCAACTATATGAAGCAGAGGGTACAAAACTATCCGCAATTGATAAGCAAGTAGTTATTAATGAGTTTCAACCGGTGCTAGCCACTTATGATGAAATCGGCGACATTGCCACAGTGACATTTGATGCATGGTGGCAAACATGCGGCATTTATATCTATGGCACTCCTTATAGCAAGCCTAAGGTTATACAAATAGCCCGTATTGAAAAGGATGAAGTGTTTGAACCGCTTTTTTATAAACCTTATGAACACTATCTAACCAAAACTCGCGCCACCGAAGGTAATCCCACATCATTAGTATTAGGCCTCCCACTTGGCATGCCTAAAGTGGATCTACTCAGACAGATCTCCAAGCTCATTGATAATGCCAAGGTTCCGCTAGCCGCTAAATCAGCAAGAGCAAGTAAAGCGCTCGCTGCACAACGCCTGCGCTCTGAACCCTTGTTTATTCAACTACGCATCTTCATGGCAAAAGCCCAATACCCCGATATGCCGTTATGGAAGATTGGTTTATGGGCTAAGGTTAGCGCTAAGCATGCCAAGACATTAGATCTCAAAGAATCTAAGAAGAAGTTTGAGGACGCTGACAGTAAAGAACACTTAGCAATCCTAACCAGCAGAGCTTTTAAGAAAGCCAAGCAAGTAGCTGAGAACGCAGCTCGTGGCAGCTTTCCAAGTTCAAAACCAGTAAGGCTACCTAATTACGATTTTGAGAATATCTATAGTCGACTAAGGGCGCACTATAAAACCCTTAAAACTAGATGAGCTCAACGGCATTGCGCAAAATATCGGGTCTTGTATCAATATAACGCTGTGTAGTCGACATCTGACTGTGACCTGCTAACTGCATCATCACTCGCACAGAAACACCCTTCTCGCTTAAACGCGTCAAAAATCCACGACGACCACTGTGACTGGTAGCGCCATTTAGCCCCGCTTGTCTGTATAGGCCATTGATCACATGCGTTAAGGTATTGGGAGTAAAACCCGAGGATCTTTGAGTTGGAAACAAGGGATTTGTAAGGATTTTCGGAGGGTACTTGGCAATATATTGGGTTAATTCGGCTTGCATACGCTCTGACAATATGACCACCCTACTTTTATTGCCCTTAGTTTGATATGCCCTTAAATGAATCTCACTTAAAACCTGTTTATCACTGCTTAAAACGTCGCAGTAGCGCACACCAGCAACTTCTCCTATGCGCATGCCCGCTAAATGCGTTAACAGCAGTATTGCGCGATTACGTACTGCTGCTTTTGTTGTTTGTGCATAAGCCAATGCTTTATCTAGCTCTGCATCTGTAAGGGTTCTTGCTTGTGCCATATATCCTCCGTTGATTACTATTTGTACTTATATTTTGTAATCAAAAAAGCCAAATTCCTACCGCAATTGGCCATATATACGTTCACTTTGATGGGTTTTCAACCGAAATTTACTGAAAAATTACCGCTTGATTTTCAAGTGGTTACAAGCACTCAACACAATTCACTAATAATGTGTTGAGTGAAAAAATCATGGATTTTGATGGCAATTCGTGGCAGATTTGCCACGAATATATTGCTAGATTGAGTCTAAGTACTCTTGAATAGTGCTAATGAATGCATGTCCATTTTCTTCTTTAACACAATCAGATATGTGCCCTAACTTCAAAGACTGATCGCCCTCACGAATCATTAAAGATGCTCCATTAGATGACTCATCTGGCCACTCATTCATTAAGTGACTAATTAAATCAGACATTTGCATGTCACTCAGATGACCAGTGAGCTCCATCGCTACAGCATTGATATCACTATCTTCGAATTCTTGACCGTTAACCACAAACATAGCAGTCCTTTTATCTTAATTTATTAATACTAATTACTATACCAATGGTGAACTACGTTCACCAGCTCTTCGCTTCCGCTCATCGCATTTTTCTTCTTTTTATCATATTTTTTATAGTCATAATTGGAGTTATTGAATTTCAAGATCTTTCACTAGGAAGCACAAGCCAAGCCCTGTTAAAGGGCTTAACTCATGCAAGCCTCTTTCACTGAGGTTTTCAACTGATATACACACAACTTGCTGGTGCAAGATAGGCAGGTTTTGCTATCTCCTATTACGTGTCGTCATACGCAGCTAATTTGCGGTCTATATCAGGGAACCCTTGCAAACTAGCTTGTGGGTTTATTTCATTGGCTTTCCCACTCACTTTCAGCCTAAATACTTCTAAGCCTACATTCACGTATCTCTACGCTACCAACTCATACAACTTCGCAAACGGTACTGCCACATAGGGGCGTCGTTTAAAGCATCTCACCATTTGGTAATGGCTGGTAGTGCGAAGAGGCCAGATAGTAAGAGATCTGATTTGCGTACCGTCACACATCAGAACGGGTTTCGCAGCACTATTGCCTTCGGCGTGCCAACCTTTGCCTTACTGTTTTACATCTTTCTATGAATTTATTTAGTCCGAACATAAAGAAACTGAAATTTATTTTGATCCTGTTCAAAGCCTAAAAATCCAGCCTTTTTCGGTTGTCCAGACGGGTTTTCTGGCCATATTGTTGTGTTGCCCTATTAACTTATGGAGAAAACATGGCAACCACAAAGAGCACAACAACGCCCGATTTAGACGCCCTCAATCTAGTCACATCCACTAAACCCATTCATCAGCCCCCTATCGTTGTCCGGCGCAATAAATTACTGGCAAAACTATGGGAGCAAGAACAGTTACTAAAAGCCAAGCTAGAAAACACCACTTTTGC
>NZ_LOJJ01000004.1 GCF_001595985.1 Polynucleobacter sinensis | reverse complement strand
CTAACTACTCCCAAGCCAAGCTCAATGCAGTGGCAAGGAAACTAAATGAACGCCCTAGAAAAACACTAAACTATCAAACACCGGCAGAACGTTTTGCTCAATCTGTTGCGTTGACCGGTTGAATCCAAGGGTAATACAGGCTATTGAGCAGTTGCGTGGAACAAATACAAGAAAGCTTATAGAAGCAGACAGTAAGGCTGCAGATAACTACCCGAGCAAGAAGCGGGCTCAGCAGGAGCTGCGGGCTGCTTGAAGCGCAAAGGCTATTTAAAGTAGCACTTATCTATCCAAAGCCTTCTGCAAATAGGGATCATCAGCCCTTCGAGTTGGTAGCCACTGTTTATAGTCGCTAGGCACATTTGCTAGCTGACGCTATTTGTTGTTGCCAATTGCTGCTGCCCCGTTTTAATCTTTTGCCTGGCTCGTTCAGCCTTAACCGCCTCTTGATCTCGCTTGACACGATCCTTCATGGATTTAAGCCTGGCTTGCTCTGGGCTTAAGGGTTTAATTGGGGCTATTTCATCGAATCTCATGGGTTCTGTCCTTAGCTAATCTGTAGCGGTTGATGCGGTACGTTACTAGAGCCAAAAATTGCCTTGAATAGTGCATATGCCTGAGCTTGATTTTGAGCGTAGAGAATCGTTTCTACCCACAAGCCTGACGCATTGACCGTTGCTTTATATCGTTTCATATAGATATTTAGCTTTTCTTAGTTTTGGCACTCTAGTTAGTGCAATTAATTAATAACTTGGAATTTAACTTTCTTATCAATAGTTTTGAAAACATCCTCGGCTACAAAATCCGGGTTTTCTAAGAGAATTAATTTATCCGTCCAATAGTGTGCGTGCTCCATTGCACCTAAAAGCATATTAGAAAAAGACATTACTTCGAAATTGCCCGATTCACAGTGTTCATCATCATCTATGGCGTAAGAGCCGGTGTAGCTTAGCCCAACATGGACCTTAATTTTTTTTTCATCAGCATCAAAATACGAGCAGCAGGAGCCCGCTTCATGGTTCATTCGACCTAAAACTTTGAGTACATCAATTTCATCGGTTTTGTCTAGGTTGACCGGTAGAGTTATGAATGCTTTCGCATAGAGTTTATTTTGGTTTGCAATGAGTTTTATTGGAATAAATCTTTCATCATCTTTTTCGGAGTACTTAAAATCTTCTTCAATAATTTCTAATTCACCATCTTTTCTGGACTTGGTGAATCCTTCTCTGGAAGACGTATTTGCACATAGTTGTTCGAAATTGATTCTGTAGGCCTCTGTAATCCAATTGATAATTTGCATGACATTTCCCCATTAAAAATCTCTATTGGATTTATATCAGCTGAGTTAGCTCATGTCCAGTAGCATTGGTTTGTACCAAAGTAATTCAATATCGAATTTAAGCGTTACTTCAAGTAACGCTTGTGTCGCTATCTACCTGTTTTTATTGAAGTTCATTTTTAATGCACCACTGGCTTTCTCAATAGCTACATCAAGGCTACCAGCTTCAGTCTCTGACTTGAGTAAGTCTAGTACAGCTATTAAGTCAGTCATATTTGCCGCACGGATGGATGTTTTTTCTGGAACAATCTCAATACGTTTGCTTCCGTAAAAAACTGATAGACATAAAGAGCCGTCACTAGACATAAACCACCAGGGCTTGATGCGTTTTGGACGTTCAATGCTCTTATAGTTACCTTCTACGTCTTTAACAGTGACCCTACGTTTTACGACAAAGTGGGTATGTTCAATCTGGCTCCTAGCTAATTGGATCTGCTCCCAAAGTTTATTGCTTAGCTTATTGCGTCTTTGCTGTACCGGCGACATAGATCTTGGTCTTACAGCGTTTACAAATAGCAGATTACTCAAGGTATTTGGTGTGCCCATAGGACTCTCCTTACAAAAGTGGGGTATATCCGCAATGTATGGCTGATCAAGGGTTTAGGGCGACCTCTATTTGGTGTTCTGTGAAATTCAGAGCATTTTGGACAGAAAAAATGCGGTCTTTCTTATCAAGAGATAAATATTTTTGTGAGTTGCTCGGTTGCGACAGAGTGGGTTACCGAGGTAAGGGAAAAACGTTACTAGCTGAGTAAGTGGTAGCTAATGGAGTTAAGTGAGTCACTTAGTGGCAAATGAATAACTCTGACTAGCAACACAAAAGCACTTCTCTCTAATGAGAGAAGCAACTAATCACTAAGTAACGATCTTTTGAGATCTCTTCTTCTAGTAACTAACGTAGAAACTAAAACCAAGCGACTTGCAACATCACTCATCTAAAAGGAGATAAAAATGAGAGAAATTGCAGTCAGAATGTTTATTAATGAAAAATTTGCTGGAAGCTATGGAAATATGGTGTTTAATCGCGCTGCTTATAACGGCTCAATCGAACTACATAACCCTATGCAAAAGTATTTAGTGGATTTTTATAGCTACATCCATTGGGAAAACCGTGCTCAGACACAAGAGCAAATAGATATCGTCAATGAGCTGATTAATACAGACTTACCTAAAGCGCCCAATATCCTGATGTCATGGATACTGCATTGGGATAGGGATGCAAAGATTAAACAAACAGTGCCGGGATTCTGTGCGTATTTGCCAGATAGCGGGGAAATGCATTTGCGTATTGGCGATGAGCAGCGGGGGACAAAAGGGAGTTGGGACTTGTCAGTGCGCCACTGCAAAAACGCAGGGCCAAAGCTTCCCGTGTTTATTGCTACTAATGTGGATTTAACAGTTTGGCAACAATAGCGAATACATAAAATTGTTAAGAAACCCCTCAAAAAAGCCTGCTGAACGCGGGCTTTTTGCATTCTTAAGCATGGTTAGCTGAGATTGCATAAACGCAGTACAGCGTGGATTTGAGGTGTTTTTAGTGGTGTGTCAAAAACCCACAGTATTTGCATATAAACCCCTCAAATTCTTAGTCAATTTGTTGTCTAGATCTCACATAAAACAGCTAAATATTAAGCGTAGTGTGCATATAAGAAAAATATGCTTTTCTTTTGTGAATGATGCAAGTCGTTGATTCTTGGAAGATCTTGGAAGTCCATGGTTTCGCTAAGAATCATTGGGTAAAGATGACAAATCATAAGAATTCAACTAAATCTCTTGGCAAATAGAGGTCGACCATTAGCCCATAAGAAAACAAACTACATACATGTTTTTTATTAACTACAAAGGAAAAATAGATGGCACAAGCTAAAACATTGACACCTCAAGAGCTAGATAAAGTATTGGCATACGTAAGTACTAAGAAGTACCCTGAACGGGATAGGGCGCTGATATTGACCAGCTGTTATTCCGGGCTTCGCGTTGCCGAAATAGCCAGTTTAAAAATGCGGGACGTTGTGAATGAAGATGGCACGATTCGCAATGAAGTACGTTTAAGCGCAGCGCAGACTAAGGGTGGGCAACCTAGAACGGTATTTTTACCTAAGAAATTACAAGATGAATTAGCGATTTATTTGGCCACTCGCTATGCCAAGTTTCCAGATGTACCGTTCTTTCATACTGCTAAAAGATTGGGATTCTCGGCAAACTCTTTGTGCCAATGGTTCTTTTGGGCTTATCGCAATGCCGGAATCGCGGGGGCTTCCAGTCACAGTGGGCGCAGAACCTTCATTACTACGCTAGCAAACAAAGGTATCTCTGTAAGGGTATTGGCTGGATTGGCGGGGCACAAATCGATTGCTGTAACTCAGAAATATATCGACGTCAATCCAGATCTCATGCGTAATGCGGTTGAGTTGATCTGATAACCATTATTATGAGAAGTACTAATCAGGACTTTTTTTCAAAAAAGAAAAATCATCATAATGATATTTTGCTTCTATACCTGGCCTAAGCATTTCGGCAATTTGTAAATATCCGTCTACATAATCATCGGCTTGAACCTCAACTATTCTTGCACCTAAATCAGATAACATGGTTCTGATGCATTGTTGACTAACTGATTTAATCTTATTTGGCAATTCAATTGAGTAATAACTAATCCCACCAATATTAGATGGATGCTGTGCTTGTAAGCTAGCTTTTTCAGAAATTAACCACCATAAGATAATTTCAGAGAAGTCTAAACCAAGGCCTATGATGTGAATCTGATCTTTAAGAAATACGTCTACCCATGAGTAAAGTTCACAATTTTTCTCAAAGTTAAAGTTTGGTTTTTTACCCATTAGCGGTGAGCGGACAGGTTCATTCATGTGCGCAAACTGGATTCCTTTATAAAGATAGTCCTTCACTTGCCCCATATACTTTGCATACTGGTTATACCCCAGCAACATAGAGCTAGGTTTTTCAACGTCACCATGTATTTTCCAAAAAACTTTCTTACCATCCGTCTTCGCTCTAAATAGTGAGTGATATTTTTCTGATACTTTTTGAAATTTAGGTGTGAATGGGTGTTTATAGCCAACGCCGCCATCTACTGAGCGGTTGTAGTTAGTTGTAAGTATATTTCTTGCTAATCCACTATAGATATCAGTTAAACGATTTCCTAAGCCACTTTTTGACAGAAGTTGCGCGACATCTTTTATTAATTCATTAGGATCTTTTCCATCCCTAATTAGTTGCAGCCTAATTTTCTCAAATACTAAAGGTAATGGTTTCTGGTTTAGGTCATAGACTGGTACCGAGAATCGTTCTGATAATTTATTTAAAATATCCTCCCACGATAAGCCACCAAAAGTTGGTTCTAAAGAGCGTGTGATTCCATTGCCAAGTAAAACTGTATTTTTAATAGCCATTTCTTATCCTTAACTTTAATAACACTTATTCAATTGATGGGAACTTCAGTCTTGCCGCGTTGTAAACCAGTCTCTCCGCCTGCTCTTTATATCTACTGGCAGCCATTTGACGTCTTTGCTTCTCTTGCTCTGCGCTATTAGATTCTTGAACTTTTCTACCAAGGTGGATTTCAGCTAGTTTCGCTCTTTGCGCTAGTTGATAGAGCTGAATATCAGGGTTGCGGTAAAGGATTTCTGCAACGTCTACTAGGATTGGGATGGTTTTATGTTGTAGCTTAGTAGTTTCGAGTTGGACTAAAGCAGTACTTTGAGCCCTCACGTCCAAGTTCTTGCCATCATGATGTTCGTCTAAGAGCTTGTTAATTTGCTCAAGTATGGTCACTCGTCGTAAATTCAATGGAATGTCGAGAATTAAGAAATTTTTTGGTTCGACTTCTAATTTATTTAAAACTTCAGCCTGGTCAATTGCGCGAACTTTAGAGTATTGATGCCGCTCGCTAAAAATGCGCTTACCGATATTTCCCCACCATTGTGCCCACGAGACATTTACATCTCCGAATAAGGCATAGGTATCTGCAAGAGCGTGGTTTTTACCGCCTTTTGAACAACATTCTAGGTATTCATTGCTGGCATTAAGACAGCGCCACCATTCGTAGTACAGCGTATCTTTGGCTTTGCGCCAATCATCTACTGTTGAACGACCTTTGCGAAGTCCGCCGGGAATCTCTTTATAGAGCCCCAATTTTTCATCTGACATATGAGCCTATATTTAAATGACGCACTAAAAATAGATATGAAAAGTATAAGCACAATTCTTATCTACTTTGATTAGCGTTTACCCCTTAATGGGACATTAACAAAACTGACATAAATCAACTGTTCATCCGAAAAAGACCCCTATTTTTATAGACTCATATAGCGAAATAACTCGCATAACAATGGAGAAACAAGATGAAAAAGAATGGAAAGTTATTAGTAGAGCAAGTGTTATCAGAAGGGGATTTACTGGCACAGCAGCAAGTTGATTTTTACGATAACTACATTGTGAAAGCAAACGACGTTTTATATGGGCTATTGGCTGATTTAATGCGATATAGCGATCAGGTTCTGGGGTCTGACTATAAGCTAGAAATTCTATCCAAAATGCGCAGTACTTTATCAACCAAGCACCATATCAAAGTTCAAAAAAATACCCCAGATCTGACCATTATTGTGAAATATGTAGTGCGCACTAATCGTAAAAATGCGCACGTTTATGCCAGAGTGCTTGATATGGCTTATAGACAGGATGTAATGGCTGATGAGCTAGAAGATTTCATACGCCAAAACGGAGGAATTGACCGTATTCGCGAAAGTAATGTGAATTTAGAAGGCGTACAAAAGCGCAAAAGTGAAGATGAGGGTAGGACAAAGCTTGTGAAAGCACTTTTAAACATAAAAGCTGAAACGCCTATGGCTGAGTTTAGGATTCCAGGCGAATGGACCAGTCAAGTACATGATTCGCATGGTGTTGGCTCATTTCTATATCCCATTTGCGCCAAAGTTGATGGAATTTACAAAGTAGTAGGGATTGTTCCTATGGATTATGAGTTTGAGGAGCAAATTCTTAAACGGGTAATAGTGGACATTGGCAGCAAAGGGAGTTATTCAGAAATTGAAAAACAGCAATTTGCAAAAGCAAAAGAGATGATTTCGCCTGCTTATCAACTCAAGATACAAGAGGAGCGCGATAGGGTTGATGAACAACGTCGAGCCAAAAAGCTGACTCTCCAGCCGCTACCAATGGCTGCATGAAACAAGTGTTACTTGCAGTAACGGTGCCACCTTCGGGTGGCATTTTCGTTAAAAGCTATCGATTAACAAACTTGATTCGAATTGATTGTTCATCCGAAAAACAGGTCAAAACGCCTATCTTACGTATATGGGTTACCGCACTTGGTGGCTCTCAACTAAAGGAGAATTAAATGAGTAATAAATCTTATGTAATTGCAGTCAATATGATTCCTTATGGCATCAAGATGGTAGTTAAATCTACGACAGATTTTGTAGATGCGATTGTTAATGAATTTGAGAGGTTGGTAAATAGTGATCATGAAAAAGCCGATGGTTACCACTTAGTGCTTAAAGCAAAGCTGTTACGTGAAGATGCATTTTTTAATAAACATCCTAAGGCAGCGCACGTTCAGAAAGAAAGATGGGGTAAGTTTTGCGATCTTTGCGTTGATTTTGCCGCTCTTAATACGGTTTTATACAAAGAGCCGATATATCTAGTGCATCCGGAGCAATTTGATGAGCAGCGTGCTCGCGGCTTATTGGATCTGTCGTCTGCTGGAGGGGTAGATCTGATTCCAGAGGTTCCTGTAATGCGATTAGCAGCTTAGTAATAGATGCCACCTTCGGGTGGCATTTTCTATCGGTTTCGGCAATTAACAGAGTTGATTTGAATTAGTTATTCATCCGAAAAGTAGGTCGAAACGAATATCTTACATATATGGGCTGTCGCTCTTGAGAGCCTTAATTAAATAGGAGAAGTTGAAATGAGCATTGAGAAAATGTTGTCTATTAGCCTGGCAAATCTTGATGTAGATTGCACTATCGAGGTTCCAGTAGATATGTTCTTTGAGCTGCTTGAAAACACACCAGATTTGGTTGGGCGGTTTGGTTTTGAGAGTTCTATGAGTCAGTGGCTTGAAATGCTGTCTATGGTTAAGGCTGAATATAAAGAAGTTGGAAATTGTGATTGGTCCAAAGCTAATGCCGATGAAGAAGTTTTCTTAAGACGCTGTCAAATCGTTGTGGCTCTTGGGGCGCATTTGAAAGATATTCCCTTAATGTTATCCGGAAAAGGTTTGGTAGATTTTATTGAGGATATGGGCGGCATAGAGGTCACCGAACAGGTTTTGAATGGCTCTCTACCCATAGAAAACTTTGCTTAAGTTTTAGTGCCACCTTCGGGTGGCATTTTTGTTTATATCTATTGATTAACAAACTCGATTTGAATTGATTGTTTACCCGAAAAGTAGGTCAAAACGCCTATCTTAGGTATATGGGTTATCAATCTTGATGGCCTTCAATAAAAAAGGAGAAATGCATGTGTAATTGCAAACATACGGCAGCAGACTTTAAATTAGCAAGTGAAGCACCATTTAACTCCACTCTTATAGAGGTGGATTCTGAGTGGATGGAAATTGGATTGCAAGATGTTGAATATATGGAAGAGAATTTCCTGGATACCTTCTCAATTCCAGAGAAAGAGATTCGAGAGTCAATCCCCGTGGGAATGATGGCTAAGGTGATTGTTGATTGGGGAATTGAGGATGTTCCAAATGAGCGATTTTGGTTTGAGGTCACTTCATCGCAAGTAGATGATGTGGGCAACTTGGCGTACTTTGGAGTTTTGCGTAATGACACCATTGTTGCCCCTTGGGGTGCAATGATGGGCCCTATCTACGCCTGGAATATCTGTGATGTTGATGCAGAGGAGTACTTTAATCGAAATACAGTTGGATGTTCCTGTGATCGGTGTCAGCAGATCGAATTAGCTACATAGTGCTTGATAAGTGGTTGCTATAGCAACCACTTATCTTGATTGCATGGCTATTAACAAACTTGATTTAAATCGCTTATTCAGCCGAAATTTAAGCTACCAAAACTAATATAGAACCTGTGAATTATCGCAGTGATAGTTCGCAATTAAGGAGAATTAAATGAGCACTATTTTTCATTACACAAAAGGTTATAATTTGTTTGATATTTTGATGTCACAAGAAATTAAAACAGAGGCAGTTACTGGGGTAAGGTTGCAACTTTCGATAACTAATTTTGCTTGGTTTACAGCAGAAGAGCGTTTTCCAAGAACTGCATTGCCTCACGTTCCAAAAATGCCAGAAACAAATCTTCAATTACATTTGGGCACAGAAAAACCTCATGTTGACATGCTAAAGCTAGCAGGCTATGTCGGTGGCATCTGGCGTTTTAAATTTAATAGATCTGAATTTAAATCTATTAAAACTTGGATTGGTAGCTACCATCGTCAGAAGTTACTTAAGTCACCTATTGGCAAAATCAATGAGATAGTTGCTAAGAAGGCAGGGGATAAGCAAGAGTTATGGTTTATTTCATCAAAAGCTGTTTCCATCGCTGGCATGACTTTGCAACAACTAACACCGCAAGGTTGGGTGGATAGAGCTGATTTTAAGAATCAGGGCGGGATTGTTGTTGTGGCTGATGCTGGAAAAGCTGATATTTCTAAGATCATGACTGATAGCTATCTTCAGCGAATCAAGATGGGGATGCCGGTGCTTGAATTCCCTATTGCAGCTTAATTGCTTCCACACCGACACTGACCACCCGCAGACCCCCTGTTTATATGGCTCTATCATGGGCTTCTGCTCTCATAACCAGAGAACCTAAACAGGACCTAAACATCACAAAATGAAGGTTTTTGATACTAAAGGTGAGGTTTGGTCATTTAAGCGTTACTTTAAGTAACGCTGGGCATGCTAAAAAGTGTGTAGGCAATTACTGCACATTTTTAATGGTGATATTGAATGGTTGTAGTCTTAGGGGCTACTTTCGGCCTTGAATTCAACCGATCGATGCAACACACTACAAACTGCGTAAGCGCAAGGAGTGTTGCTCATGAAACAACGACCTCGAATCTATTACACGGCCACCCAGAAGGCTTTAATGTGGGAGCGGTGGCAAAAAGGCGATAACCTTCATCAGATAGCGCAGTTATTTGATCGGGGTCACTCCTCTATCCAGCGTATTTTGGCTGAAAGTGGTGGCATCAGACCGCCAGAGCGAACTCGATCCGTTTTAGCGCTAACTTTGGCTGAGCGAGAAGAGATCTCCCGCGGCCTAGCAACGGGACAATCCCTTCGCTCCATCGCTCAGCTTTTAGGTAGATCGCCCTCTACGGTTAGTCGGGAGGTTAAGCGTAATGGTGGCGCCAAAGACTACCGATCAGCTGGGGCTGATGGAGCCACTTTCGACCGGCACCACGGTCGCGCCCAGCAGCTCCATGCGCTGGACGTTGGGGCTTTGCCGACGGATATCCTCACTGCCCATGTAGATCACGCATTCCAGGCCATAGCGCGCGCAGATCGTTGCAGTGGCAACGCCGTGCTGGCCCGCGCCTGTCTCGGCGATGATGCGTCGCTTGCCCATGCGCTGGGCAAGCATGGCCTGCCCGATCACGTTGTTGATCTTGTGCGCGCCGGTGTGGTTGAGGTCTTCCCGCTTGAGGAAGATGCGCGCACCGCCCGTTTGTTCGCTGAGACGCCGGGCGTAGTACACCGGAGAGGGGCGGCCAACGTAGTCAGCCAGTTCCTCCTGAAACCCGACGACGAAATGGGGGTCATCGCGGTAGAACAGATAGGCCTGCTGCAGTTCTTCCACCGCTTGAGCCAGCGTCTCGCTGATGAAGCTCCCCCCGTAGCGGCCGAAGAATCCGTCGGCGTCCGGTTGGTTGTAGATCGACTCAGTTTTCATGATGTCGCCTCCATGTGTCCGGTCATCGCAGCCGTGCCCGCACACGTGGTCGCTTCTGGCGACAGGAGAGCCGCAACGCGCGCGACGATGTCGTCAATCTGCGCTTCGTCGCAGATCAGGGCAGGCAGCAGCCGGATGGTGGAGTTCCGGGTCACCGTGATAAGCAGGCGATGCTCGCTCAAGGCACGGCCGACCAGCTCCTTGCAGTCCCGGTTCAGTTCGATTCCCACCATCAGGCCCAGGCCCCGGATCGTGACAACCTCGGGGTGGCCGGCCAGCGCGTCACGCAAACCGGAAAGCAAGCGATCTCCCAGCGTCGCGGCCCGCTTGGGCAAGTCGTCCCGCGCCATGATGTCGAGTACGGTGTAACCCACGCGGCAGGCCAACGGATTGCCGCCGAAGGTCGTGCCGTGCTGGCCGGGCGACAGCAGATCGGCCACTTCTCCGCGTGCCAGGCAGGCGCCGATGGGAAAGCCATTGCCCAGTGCTTTGGCCACCGTCATGACGTCGGGGACAATGCCGGTGTGCTGGTGCGCGAACCACGCGCCGGTGCGGCCCATGCCGCACTGGATTTCATCGAGCATGAGCAACCACCCCTGCTGATCGCACAGCGTGCGCAAGGCCCGCAGGTACGCCGCGTCGGCAACGCGAATGCCGCCTTCGCCCTGCACGGGTTCGATCAGTACCGCCACGATGTCGCACGACTGCTCGGCCATCCGGTGCACCGCGTCGATATCGTTGAAGGGCACGCGCAGAAACCCGGGCAGCAACGGCTCGAAGCCCTGCTGTTTGGCTGGGTTGTCGGTCGCGGTGAGCGTGGCGATGGTGCGGCCATGGAAGGCGTTCTCCATCACCAGGATCTGCGGCTGGGCCACTTGCTTGTGGTGGCCGTACAGCCGTGCCAGCTTCAACGCAGCTTCGTTCGCTTCCGCACCGGAATTGCAGAAGAAACCCTTCTCCATCCCCGTCAGTGCGCACAGACGCTCGCCCAGTTGCTCCTGCCAGTCAATGCGAAACACGTTGGAGGTGTGCAGCAGCGTGCCCGCCTGCTCGGCGATGACCTGGGCGATTTCCGTGTTCGCATGCCCGAGGCTGGTCACGGCGACGCCGGCAATGGCATCCAGGTATTCGACGCCCTGCTGGTCCCAGAGGCGCGCGCCGCTCCCCCGCGTGAAGGAGACGGGTTGGCGGGCATAGGCCCGCATCAAGTAGGAGGGGTTGGTCATGATCGTTCCTTGGGCTCGGCGAAAGCGCACGTCAGGTGCCCGAAGTCCGCCGTGATGTCGTGGATGAAGATTTCCTCTGGCTCCGGCTCGAAAGACCATCGCGGGAGCACAAGCTCCTTGGCTTGTGCCAGCTCGGTAATACGCAAGGCGCGAACGACATGCTCACAGGCCATTGCAGCGGCGGCTTCCAACGCCACTCCGTTTAGCCAGTGCCCGCTCAAGCAGGCGCTGAACAGGTCGCCCGTACCGGCCAGTGCAACAGCGACACGCGGATGCCTGATCAAATGCACTTGCCGTTCGGTCACCACGACGATCCACATCTCATCCGGCGTCCAGGCATCTGGAACTGCGCTGGTCACGGCGACCCATTCGGTACGCCCGGTAAGCAAAGACCTTGCTGCGGACACCACGCCCTTGAGGTCGTCCGCAGGCATGCCCGTCAGGCAGGCCAGTTCAAAAGCGTTGGGCGTCAAACCGTTTGCCAGTGCGGTGAACCCGCCTCTGTAAACGTCAGCGATCCCGTCGGCGCTGTAGATCCCATGCTCCTGATCGCCGATCACGGGGTCGATGACAACGCGCAGGTGGGGCCGATTCGCGAGCAAGGTCTCGATCCAGGCACGCAGCGCTATCGCCTGGCCGGCGTTTCCGAGATACCCCACTTGGACGGCACGCAGCGCATTCAACGCACCACGCGCGCTCAAGTCCTGCAAGTAGCCGTCGAACCACTCGACAGGGAGTGCGCCGCCGTGGATCGAGGGATAGCTCGGGATGTTGCTCAGTACCACGGTCGGCACGGCAGCCACGGTCAGGCCAAGGGCTTCCAGCGTGGGCACGGCAGCATTGTTTCCAACGCGCCCATAGACCACCTGCGATTGCACTGAAACAACGTCGATCTTGAGCGGCTGTCTGTCCTCGGAAAATGACGCTGCTCTCATGGCCGGCCTCGTTGGGAATCTGGTTCAACCGCATCAAGCCAACGAGAGAGCACCGCAGAAGCTGCTGCCGGCAACTGGGCCTGCAGCGCATGGGCTCGGGCGCGAAGTTCGAGCAGGTCGATCCCCGATTGCGCGAGTTCACAGCTATGGCCGACCAGCCAGCGTTCGATTCGCCGCGCATCTGCTTCCAGATGGAACTGGAGTCCGAGGACATGATGCCCGAGGGCAAATGCCTGGTTGGAGCAGACGTCCGTAGCCGCCAGGCGCACTGCACCCGTCGGGATGTCGAACTGGTCGCCGTGCCAGTGCAGCACAGGTACATCGCCGAGCGCTCCCAGCGGGGAGTTCTGTCCTTCCGCTGTCAGGTTCAAGGGGGCATAGCCGATTTCCTTGATGCCCATTGGTGCGACATGAGCGCCCAGTGCGCGGGCGATCAACTGCGCCCCAAGGCAAATACCCAACAGCGCTTTCCGGCTCTCCAGTCGCTTGTGCAACAAGTTCAACTCGTCGGCGATGAACGGGTAAAGCGCCTCATCGAAGGCACCGATCGGGCCGCCGAGCACGACCAGCAAATCCGGGGTCACGACATCGACCGTGCGCAGGTCATCGACCGTGGCATCCACATAGCGGATGGCGTAGCCTCGGGCTTCAAGCAAGGACTCCAGCGTACCCAGGTCCTCGAAGCAGACATGGTGAATGGCGATGGCGGTCTTCATGACGGCGGTTCCTCAGCGGTTGAACCCGCAGGCCAGTAGTGGCTGTCAGGGGTACTGCGGGCACCAAAAATGGCCTGGCCGACGCGCACGACGGTGGCGCCTTCCTCGATGGCGATCTCGAAGTCACCGGACATGCCCATGGACAGTTCTTCCAGCCCAATGCCCACTGGTGCGCATTCGCGCAACTGATCGCGCAGGTTTCGCAGCAGGACGAAGCACTGCCGCACGCGCTCGGCTTCGCTGGAGAACAACGCCAGCGTCATCAAACCCCGCACACGCAAGGCTGTGAATGCCGGCAGTTCTTTGACGAACGACAACACCTCTTGCGGCTGCAACCCGTACTTGCTGGCCTCGCCGGAGGTATTGACCTGAACGAAGACGTCCAGCGAACGTCCCTCGACCTGCAGGCGGCGGTCCAACGCTTCAGCGACACGCAGGCTGTCGAGCGCCTGGAACTCCGTCGCAAAGGCGGCTACCAGTTTGGCCTTGTTGGTCTGCAGGTGGCCGATGACCGACCACTGAAGATCCGCCAGGTCTGCCATGGCAGTCCACTTGCGGTGGGCTTCCTGCACCTTGTTCTCGCCGAGCTGGCGGCAACCGGCGGCGTAGGCCAAGCGGATGTGCGCCTCATCAAAGGTCTTGCTGACAGGCAGCAGACGCACATTCGCGGGGTCGCGGCCGGCGCGGCGGGAGGCTGCGTCGATGCGTTCGCGCACCTTCACCAGATTCCGGCGGAAGTCCTTGACCGTGGTTGCCTGCGGGTACAGGCCGTGCTGGTCGTGACTGGTCTGCGTGACAGCCGAGGCTTGCATCAGTTGGCCGCTCCTTTGCTCGCTGCCGGTACAGCAGTGGGGGCCGCCTCGATCTGCGGCTTGGGACGCGAACACCGACCATTGAGCACGGCGTAGGCCACCAGGCCGATCAGCAGACCCCAGAAGGCACCGCCAATGCCCAGCATCTTGATGTTGGCCGCAGCGGCCAGGAAGGTGATCAGCGAGGCTTCCCGGGTCTTGGCATCGGCCATGGCGCTGGCCAGGCTGCCGCCGATGGTGCCCAGCAGCGCAAGGCCCGCCAGTGTGGTGATGAACGTTGCCGGGAACGCCATGAAAACGGCGGCCAGCGTCACGCCGAACACGCCGACGAGGATGTAGAACACGCCCGCTGCGATGCCGGCGATCCAGCGCTTGGACGGGTCTTCATGTGCCTCGCGCCCCGTGCAGATGGCCGCTGTGATCGCAGCGACGTTGAAGGCGTGCGAGCCGAACGGCGCCATCAGCAGCGAGCCCAGCCCGGTGACCGTCACGATGGGATTGGCACTGGTCTTGAACCCATCATTGCGCAGCACCAGCATGCCGGGCATGTATTGGCCGGTCAGGGTGATGAGGAACAGCGGCAATGCCACGCTCAGCAATGCGTTGAGCGAGAACGATGGCATGGTGAAGACCGGAGCCGCGAACTTCAGCGCCAGGCCGGACAGATCGACACGGTCCTGGATCAGCAGGAACGCCAGGCCCAACACCAAGATGCCGACCACGGCATAGCGTGCCGTGAACCGTTTCAGCACGACGTAGGCGACGATCAGCAGGCCTGCCAGCAGCGGATCGACGCTCATGCCGCCGAAGGCACCAATCCCGAACTGCAGCAGGATGCCCGCCAGCAGCCCGGCGGCCACACCGGGCGGAATCAGCCGGATGACCTTCTCGAAGTAGCCCGACAGGCCGAGCAGAACGAAAGCCGCTGCGGAAATCAGGTACGCACCGACCGCCTCCGCATAGGGCGTGGTTGCCAGCGCCGTGACGAGAAACGCCGCCGCCGGTGTGGACCAGGCCGTGATGATCGGCTCGCGGGCGATCCAGCTCAGCATGATCCCCGTCACCCCAACACCGATCGAAATCGACCACACCCACGAGGCCGTCAGCTCCGGGCTGAGGCCAGCCACTTTGGCGGCCTGGAACACCAGAATGAACGTGCCGCCGTAATTGACGATGACCGAAATCAGGCCGGCGACGACAGGGTGGGTGAGATCGCTCAGCCGTATGGATGAAGGTGGGGTTGCGGATGACATGGTTTTTTCATAACTCCTGCGGACTCGGTTCCAAGAACCTTTATTGGGAGTTATATTTTAACCTGAAAATGGCCTGTTGCGCCCCTCCACTTTCTTCGTGTCGTACATGCCAATTGGCGATTACCCAGGATCAACCCAGGCTTGTCCGCCACGTGCGCGCTGAGCGGTCAGGAGTGCTTGGCAGCAGCGGAAAACACGTTTGCGGCGGGGTACCGACACATTACGGCGTCGCTGTGTTGGTCATCTCAAACGCGGCTGCGGGTAGATTGCAGCGATTGGCATGCTGCGGAGTGCCGCAGAAAAAATGGAAAACGACCTGCGCGTGAATAGGCTCCGCTGTACCAGTTACCACTGGAATCTGTAGCAGCTAGTCAAGTGAGTTCGCGCAGTGCCAAAAGCGCACCCGCACTGAACAGCAGCCAGATCAGCAAGCGTCTGAACTGCTGGTCAGAAAGCCTGCGAAAAACGGCAATGCCAATCTGAGACGAAACAATCGTGGCGGGTAACGCAATAGCCATCAGGATCAATGTCTCTCGCGTGTAATACCCCTGCCAGGCAAAAATCCCGACCGCGATCCCGAGGATCACCACGTTGTAAGGACGCAGTACCGCGCTCGTCTCCCCTTTGGTCCAGGGTTGCATGGCGCACCACATGGTCGGTAACGCGCCCGAAAGCGAAGCCGCTCCCCCAAGGAAGCCACCGCAGAAGCCAACCAGAGCGTCTGTCTTGGGCATGGGTCGCTCCAGATGAGGCAGTGATCGGCGAAATGCGAAGAAAGCCCCATAGAGCAGCATGAAACCGGCGATCACCAATTTCAGCAGTGGCGCGCTGATGAATTCCAGGGTTGCAGCGCCGATCGGTATGCCAACCAGAGCGGGCAACAGAAAGCGCGGGAGGCGCCGGGTGCCGCTTCCCAACTCGCCTCGGATAAACCACAGGCTTTGAACACCACTGACCACGGACATCGCTGCCACGATGGAGACGGCCTGCCAAGGCGGCATGACCTGCAGCCATATGCCAAGGGACAGCAAGGCAGTGCCGAACCCGGCGAGGCCATTGACAAAGCCGCCAGCAGCCGCGCCAGCCAGTAGGGAAAGAACGAGTTCGAGCGACATCTCAGGGCGCCATCACTGAATAAAACCGGGGGAAGCGCGCGCCCAAAGTGGGCCGCGAAGTAGCAAAAGGCATGACCTGTCGATGTCTCCTAAGCCTTGTTGATGCCCAATTTTCGCCTTAAAATGGTAGGAGCAATCATACCAATTTCTCGGTGAGATACCTACCAATTGTTCAAGCACGCCCAACTCGAATCTGTCAAAGCCTGGATAGGTGACCCGGCTCATGGCGCCCTGTCGCTGCACGCCCGCATTCAGCGTGCGATCCGGCAATTGATCCTGGACGGCGCGTTGGAAGTCGGTCGGCCCTTGCCCGCCTCGCGGGCGCTTGCACAGTCGCTGGGCGTTTCGCGGGACACAGTCGAAGCCGCGTACAGCCAATTGCATGCGGAGGGGTTCATCGACCGGCGAGTGGGTAGCGGCAGCTTCGTGTCGGAACGGGCACAGGTGCCTCCGAGGCGAGGCACGAGCCAGCGGGTAAAGCTGCACCGTGAATCACCACGTCTCAGCCAGCGTGGGGCCGCAATCTTCCAGAACGGCGGTGTACGCGAGGCCCTGATACCGCGCCCCTTCGCGCCGGGGGTGCCAGAGACGCGAAGCTTCCCGTTGCAAACGTGGGAGCGGCTGCAGCGTCAGGTGTTGAAGGAACATGGAACGCTTGCCCTGACACACAGCCATCCGCAGGGTGTGGAGGCACTGCGTCGGGCCATCGCGGATTACGTCAACCTCGAACGTGGAGCCCGTGCCACACCTGATCGCATATTGGTATTGACCAGTTCGCAACAGGCGTTGTCGCTGTGCGCCACTGTGCTGCTCGATGCAGGGGACCGGGTCTTTATCGAAGATCCCGCCTACCACGGCGCGCGTCGTGCCTTCGACGCTGCGGGCCTCGAATCCGTGCCGGTGCCGTTGGATGCCCAGGGGATTCGGATCGAATCATTGCAGAACGCGGCGCAACCCGCAAAAGCGATTTTTCTGACCCCATCGCACCAGTTCCCGACTGGAGCCACGCTTGCGCTTGACCGACGGCTTGCAATCATCGAGTGGGCACATAGGAACCAAGCCTGGATCATCGAGGACGACTACGACAGCGAGTTCCACTACGCCGGCAAGCCGACCGCATGCGTGCAAGGTCTCGATGCGCACGACCGGACCATTTACATCGGCACATTCACCAAATCCATGTTTCCGGGCCTGCGCATCGGCTACATGGTGCTGCCATCGCAGCTCGTCGCGCCAATGACAGTGGCCCGCACGCTGCAGGACGGCCATAGCGCCTCCATCCCGCAGTTGACGCTGGCGCGGTTCATGGAGGGCGGACACTTCGGCTCGCACGTTCGGACCATGCGCGGCGTCTATGCCGAACGACGCGACGCTCTGGAACTGCTTGTCCGCAAACACCTGGCCGACTTCGTGGAACCGAGGGTGCCCAATGGCGGCATGCAAATGCCCTGTGTCTTCGTGCGCGACATCCCGGAGCGGGAGGCCATTGATACCGCACGCCGTGCCGGCATCGACTTGCTGGGGCTGACACCTCTGCATGCGTCGAGCAAGCATAAGGCCGGTTTTCTCATGGGGTTTGCCGCTTACGCCCCGAAGGAGCTGGAAATCGCGGTCAAGAAGCTCGCCAATGTGCTTCGCGCACTGGATCGGTGACTCACAAGGATGTCCACATGGCTTCGTCATCAAACGGGCTGCTGGCCCAGGTCTCTACCGCCCACCTGGTCAGTCACCTGCACATCATGGCGGTGCCCGCCATGTTGCCGTTGCTGCCAACCGCGATGCAGGTCAGCTTCGTCGAGCTGGGGATCGCAATCGGCGTGTTCAACATCGTGTCAGCCCTGGTGCAAGCCCCACTCGGGTTTCTTGTCGATCGCGCTGGGGCGCGACGGATGCTGTTGGCCGCGCTGGCGCTCGGTTCACTGAGTTTCTCACTGCTTGCCATCTTCCCAACCTATCTTTGCCTGCTCGTAGCAATGGGACTGGCCGGGTTGGCCAACGGCGTTTACCACCCCGCCGATTACTCATTGCTGTCGCGGGGCATCGTTCCCGAAAGAATGGGGCGGGCCTTCTCCATTCACACCTTCGCGGGATTTCTAGGTGCGGCTCTCGCACCGCCGCTGATGGTGGGCGCTGCGCTGGCCTGGGAGCCGCGCTGGTCGTTTGCCATCGCCGCCGGGGCCGGGCTGGTCGGGCTGTTCGTCGTGGGACTCGGCTCGCCAGAACCGGCAAAGGCAGCAAGCCCGACGGCCACCGAAAAGGCCAAGGTGAGAGCCAGGCCGTTGACCACACCGCTGGGAACCCTGGCCGTCCTGACACTGCTGTTCGCCATGCTCAGCCTCAGCACTGGTGCCATCGAAAAATTCTCTGTCTCCGCACTGGTCCAGGGGTTCAACGTCACGCTACCGGCTGCCAACATGGCGTTGACCGTCTTCATGTTCGCCAGCGCCTTCGGTGTGCTGGCAGGCGGCGTGCTTGCAGACCGAACGGACAAGCACGGCTACCTGGCTGCGGGTGCATTCGCGTTGGCGGCGGTCTTCGTTGTGATCGTCATCGGCCTACCGCTGCCACCGCTGCTGCTGGCCCTGGCGCTGGGGGCGATTGGCTTTTTGACCGGAATCGTGGCGCCGTCGCGTGACATGCTGGTGCGTGCCGCTTCGCCGGCTGGGGCAGAGGGCAAGACGTTCGGCATCGTCTCCACCGGATTCAATGTCGGGGGTGTCATCGGGCCGGTTCTGTTCGGTTTCCTGCTCGACCGCGGGTTAGCCAGCGGCGTGCTCTGGGCTTCCGTCTGCTTCATGGTCATCACCACGGTGATCGTGCTCGTCCAGGAGCGGCACAGTGCCGCTAAACCCGCACTGGCTGCCCACTAGCAGCCACCCAAGAAAATCAAAGGAGATATTCATGAGCCATCCGAGCATTTCCCAAAAACGCGCGGCATTCCGCGCACTACATCAATCGGGCTGTTTCGTGCTGCCAAACCCGTGGGACGCCGGCAGCGCCAGTGCGCTGGCCAGCCTCGGCTTCAAGGCATTGGCAACGACCAGCTCGGGCTACGCCTGGTCTTGTGCGCGGGCAGACGGACAGCTTTCCCGTGATGAAACCCTGGCGCACATGCGCTACATGGTCGAGGCCTCCGACCTGCCGATCAATGCCGATTTCGAGAGCGGGTTTGCCGACACGCCCGAGGGCGTGGCCGAGAGCGTGCGCATGGCGGTCGAAACCGGCGTGGCAGGCATCTCCATCGAAGATTCGACAGGCGACGCGCAGGCACCGCTGCGCAGCCTGGCTGAATCGGTCGAGCGGATGCGCGCGGCACGCGCTGCGATTGACGCCACGGGCGGCGAGGCCTTGCTGATCGGGCGCGCGGAGAACTTCTTCGTGGGCCGCCCCGATCTCGACGATGCCATCCTGCGGCTGAAGGCTTATGCGGATGCCGGAGCGGATTGTCTCTACGCACCCGGTATCAAGACACGCGAACAGATCAGCGCGGTGGTCGCGGCGGTTGCACCCAAGCCGGTGAATGTGCTCAGACGCCAGGCCCGATTGTAATTGGTCATCATGCGGAACTTACGGGTGGGTTTTCGTCTTGGGGGTACTGGCATGATAAGTGCGCAAAAAAAGCGGTGGACATTATTAATGCACAAGGCGGTATTTCAGGGCGCAAGGTTGAATTGGTGACTGAAGATTCAGAATCTAATCCCGCAACAGGCGCCAGAAAATTACGCAACCTAATACAGCGTGGAAATGCTGAATTTATTACAGGATCTGTTCATTCTGGCGTGATGCTTGCCTCTATTCCGATTGCAACTGAGTTGAAAACCCCATATTTCTCAACAGGAGAGGCTACTGAGGCAACTGGCTCAAAGGGTACGAGATACAGCTTTAGGACCGGTAGCGATACTTATTCGCTCTCAGCAGCTGGCGTACCCTGGGCAATGGAGAATCTTGGAAAGAAATGGTGTGTGATTTATGCAGATTATGCTTGGGGTCAAAGCCACTTTGCGGAATCTAAAGCGGTCGTAGAGAAGAATGGTGGATCAATTACTAAGAATATTCCAGTGCCTCTTGATGCAAAAGATTTGGTGCCTTATTTGACTCAAATTCCACCAGATACCGATGTAGTGTTTTCAATTTTCTTTGGCCCGTTAGCAGTTGCTTACTATACTCAGGCAAAGTCAATGGGCTTGGATAAGAAGCACAAGTTGTATTCTGTAAATGGAACAATGGAAGCAATTGATCCGGTGGCTATGGATGGTGCGGTAGAGGGCGTATATATCATCGAGAATTTCCCTAGAAATGCAAAATACAAAAATGATGCATTCCATAAGGAATTTATTAAGCTGACAGAAATTGATGATGTATATGCTAGGGAAAAAGGGTCGAGTCGCGTAATGGCGAAGTCTCATTGCTGGCAGGCCTGGGAAAATATTTTTGCAATTAAGGCTGCGATTGAGGCTTCTGGATATAAGGCAAGAAAAGATGTCCAAGGGGCAATTGAAGCTCTCGAGGGAATGGCGCTTAAAAATTCATTAGGACACCCCGAGGGAGATAAGATAATTCGCAAGGAGGACCATAGCGGAATCTTGGATCACTATATTAGCCGTATTGAAAATGGTAAGTACGAGGTTAAGAAAAAGGTGTCAAAAGAGGAGTTGGCGAAAAATCTACCCGTACGATTTAACCTAAATACTCAACCTGTATAAAAGTATTAAAGGCCGCAGTCTATTCTGCGGCCTTTGTATTGATAATATGAGTTATAAATTAATCGCCTTTGATGCCTATGGGACACTATTAGATGTTTATTCCATGGGGCAGTTGGCCGAGGAATTGTTCCCTGGTCGGGGCCAAGAACTTTCATTAATGTGGCGCGATCGCCAGATTGAATACACTCGGCTCGTTACGATGAGCGATCCTAATCCTTTGGGCAGTAAGTATTACCTTCCATTTTGGGATATCACTGTTCTTTCTTTGCGGTATGTTTGCAAAAGAATGGATTTGGATCTCAGTCCCGAAAAAGAGGCGCGTTTACTTGATCAGTATGCAAAGTTAACGACTTATGAAGATAGCCTTAAGGTTCTAAAAGTAATTAAAGAGAGAGATCTTTCTACGGCAATTTTATCTAATGGAAATAAAGGTATGCTCTCAACGGTTGTTCGCAGCAATGGTCTAGAGCCCCATCTGGATAAAGTGGTTACAGTGGAATCGGTTCGTTTGTTCAAAACTGCACCGCAAGCTTATGAATTACTTTTAAAAGAGTTTCCGGTCAAGAAAGAGGAGATTCTATTTGTATCCAGCAATGCTTGGGATGCATTAGCGGCTAGATGGTTTGGCTTTGACGTATTTTGGGTTAATCGCCTCAATCATCCATTCGAAGAGATTGGCGATAGGCCAAATTATGAAGGCAAATCATTGACTGAGGTGCTTGAAGTGCTGTGAATAATATTTTTGTCTCCTGACCTTATGCCGCCTTAGGGCGGTTTTTTTTATTCAATCTTGGAGAACTTTAAATTTTAACTAACAGGTCTTTATTGCTGTGCACGTTGCCCTTATAGCCCCGAGGATCTCTTTGGCCCCTAATTTCTTCCACGGCTTTGTCGAGATCAAATGTTTCTGAGCCTAAGTAATATTTAATAAAGTTTCTAAAGTCCTGAATGTATAGCTCTTGTTCTTCCTTGGAGTTCTCGGTAAGGCTAAATAGTGTGGCGTATGAAATGGGATGGCCATTATTTGTGTTTCCAGGAAATATATGTTCATTAAGGAAATCCATTTCCAATTTTTTTGTGAAATGCGCATGTTTTTTGGCTAAATTAGGATGGAGATCAGTCAGCGTACGATCAAGTATTTCAATGATTTCAGTATTAACTATTCCAAAATTGATTAGGAGCCATAACAATTGATTTAGCATTTCAAAGTTGCTATTTGGCTTAATTGCGTAGCGCGGATCTGGCATATGTATTGGCCCCATCAAGTTTTATTAATTCTTTGTCAGATTGTGGCAGATCTGATTAGAAATGCTATATGAATCTGCAAGATTCCCCTACTTAATTTTATTGAGGGCAAGATAATGCATGGGTAGCACCTTCATTCACGCTTAACTGTTTGATGGAAAAAATCAAGAGCTCTTTCTGTTTGCAAGGTATTTAACGCCAATGGGGCCATACTTTTCGGAGTGTGGCTGTTGAAACACTAGGTGAAATACATCATTTATCCCATAGGTTGATTTGACGCCTTCAATATCTATCTCAATAGACCCTTCAACTACTAGGGCATAAACCTCAAAGTCATGCCTATGTAAATCAAGTCCTTTATTTGGCTCTTGTTCTACAAGGGTGGGGTCTGGAAATTTTTTCTCCTCAAGAAGCTCTAAAAATTCTTGTTTATCCATAAAAGCCTTTCTGTTTTCTATTGCCTTCTGGGCCGCTCCAGTTGATGCCGCATTTATTGCTCAGCTATTGTTCTTTAAGAATATTGCTGTTACCGGTGGTTTATTAGTATTGGCTTCATCAGGCGCTGGTTCAATTAGCATTGATGGCCGCAAGGCAAAAACGGAGTAATTTCTTAAGCGTTACTTAAAGTAACGCTTATAAATCTTCAAAAAAGTACTTTGGAGCAACGAGGTGTTAGATGGTTGTTCCAAAATATCTTTGGTTTTGAAAACCAAAGACCGAGAGGCCACTTCCTTTAAATCCACGAATTTGCTTACACATTTGCTTACACACCGACACTGACCACCCGCAGACCCCCTGTTTATATGGCTCTAACATGGGCTTCTGCTCTCATAAGAAAGAAGCCCAAGGGGTCTTGTAACAAAGACCTCAATAGATTCAAGAGGTTAGTGGTGAATTAGGTAGTCAAAATTGCTTACACACCGCTTACACATCGACAAGTTTTTCATGGTGTGTAGTAAATGCGGTTTTTATGTGGTTTTAAGTAGTAAAGCACCCCTCAAAAGGTGTGTAGTAAAAATAGTTTTAGGGCCTATAGCTCAGTTGGTTAGAGCAGAGGACTCATGGCGTAAGTTGTGCCATATACGTGGAAACTGTATATGGGATGGTGTCAAATTCGGAGAAAGCTAAAGGTAGCCAAAAGCTGCACAAGCTAACGCCGAGCCAAGCTTCAGTATGAAAGTGCTGTTGAAGGTGTAGAGACTAGACGGCACCCACCTAAGTTCAGAAATGAATACGGTGAAGGCATAGTCCAGGGAGTTAGGAAACTAACACAAACCGGAATCCTTTGGTCCCAGGTTCAAGTCCTGGTGGGCCCACCAGTAAAGCAAACCCTCATCAGTAATGGTGGGGGTTTTGTCTTTTGAGCGTTACTTTAAGTAACGCTTATTGGCTGACGATTAAATTCGAGGCCTCAAGGGCTTTTCTGTCACCTCTTCCGCCAAGTCAATAGGTATTACAAGGGTTTGTAGAGATACAACACCCTTGTTACCAAAATCGTTACCAAGAACCACCTTCGGGTGGTTTTGTATATCTAGTGGGTTAGGCAGGATTCAATCTCGCGACCAACGAAAAAGACGTCTAATGTGTTTAAAGATTGTTCTAAAACCATATAGAAGATAGTGTGACGTAGGCGGGTGGTCTTGTGAATTGAATTTAGTTGCAGTGCGGAAGCTGATTTGAGCTAAAGCTGGTCGCCGTGTAAACCAACATTTATAGCAGTCAAGTGTCTCGGTTTTCGACACTTGGTACCGGCAATTAAATGGTTTGCTCAATTACATGGAGTATGCAAAGGTATTAATCAATCTCAAATTGAATGACAAAAGTGTCAGTGAAGCAAACTATCTATTAATGAGATAGACCGGGGTCAATAGCTCTAGTCGGTTTAGGAACAATCCAAATAACAAATGCAGAAGCCACTAAAAGAATGGCAATATCAAACATAATTTGGTTAGTCGCTAGCATTACACTTTGATCACTAACGATTTTCTCAAGCATCCCAAGAGCCATATCCTGTGGAACTCCTTGGTCGATAAATTGACTAACAAATGATTGATCCGAGTCGATAATTCCAACTAATTCAGCCCTGTTTATTGTGACACTGTCTTCCCAATATGAGGTTGCTACTGAGGTTGCAATAGCGCCCGCAAGTGTGCGCATAAAGTTCATCAAGCCAGCCGCAGAATTTGTTTCCTCTTCTTTTACGCTGCTTAAAGCAACAGCGGTAGAGGGTATAAAGAAAAATGGCATTCCTAAGCCCAAAAGCATTAATGGTATGCAAATACTCCAATAATCCATATCGGTAGAAGATATGGCGCGAACTCCAATAATCGCGCCTATCCAAATCACGCCAAAAAAGACAAGAATTCTTGGATCATACTTGGTGGACATTGCGGCTACCCCAGGGGCAATAAGGAATGCAGTAATTCCTACCCATGCAGTGGCGGTACCAGAGTTTGTTGCTGTGTATCCCATGATGCTTTGAAGCCAAAGCGGGGTTAATACATTTGCGGCAAAAAATCCGGCAAAAGTAAGAGAAATTGTCAAGACAGCGGCAGTAAATCCTCGATGTCTAAAAATCCGGATATCCACAATAGGGTGCGTTTCAGTAAGCTCCCAAATTAAAAAAGCAATAAACCCTATAAAAGAGATGATTGCAAGCGAAATAATTATTTTTGATGAAAACCAGCCCAGATTTTTTCCTTCATCTAGCATGATTTGTAATGCTCCAACCCAGATAACCAGCAGTGCAAAGCCAACTATGTCAATAGGATTGCGAACAATGGCTGTTTCATATTTTTCAAGAAGTTTCCAACATAAATACGCGCAAACTAATGCAAACGGAACATTAATAAGGAAGATCCAATGCCATGTGTAGTTATCGCAAATCCATCCTCCAAGGATTGGCCCGAGCACAGGCCCTACTAAGGTAGTCATTGCCCAGATGCCAGTTGCGGCCGCAGCTTTTTCTTTTGGAAAAATTCGCAATAAAAGTGTTTGAGACAAGGGCATTAAGGGGCCTCCTGCCATACCTTGAAGCACTCTTGTAAGCACTAAAAATTCTAAAGATGTAGCTAGGCCCGCTAAGCCTGAAAAGAGTCCAAAACCTAGCATTGCAATAACAAATACCCTAACGGAGCCATATCGTGCAGTAAACCACCCCGTTAGAGGGACGGTAATTGCTTCCGCAACAGCGTATGAAGTGATAACCCATGTTCCTTGGGTTGGGGTGACACCTAGGCTGCCGGCAATATTCGGAATAGAAACGTTAGCAATTGTCATATCTAAGATGGCAATTAGATTTGCCATTGACAAAAGTACAGCGGCCAGTATTAAGCCCCCACCAGTGAGGGGCCTTTCAAATTGTTGATCCTTTTCCATTAATTTTCGCGAGTATCAACTCGTGCGGTCATCGAAACGCCTACGCTTAGCGGATGCGCTTTTAGTTCAGCTGGATCTAAGCGAATTCTGACGGGTATTCGTTGTACCACCTTAATCCAATTGCCTGTGGCGTTTTGTGCTGGAATAGTTGCAAAAGCTGCCCCAGATCCACCCGAAAAGCCATCTACAACACCGCTATAAATTACATTGCCCCCATAAAAATCGGATGTCAGTTTGACTTTTTGACCAACTTTGATCTTTGCTAGTTCACTTTCTTTAAAATTGGCATCAACATGCATTTTCTGTAAGGGAACAACAACCATGGCTATGGTTCCTGCACGAATTCTTTGGCCAATTTGCGCTTGCCGCTTAGCAACCACGCCGTCGATTGGTGATTTAATCGTAGTGCGCTCAAGATTTAATGTTGCTTCACGCAGACTTGCACTAGCTAAAGCCAAATCATTTTCGGAGCGTGTTAGCTCCTCTGCGGAGACAGATCCTGACCCCATAAGAGCTTTGCGCCGGTCGTTATCAATTTTTGCGCGCTCAAAGTTTGCTTTAGCCTTATCAAATACTACTTGTATATCTCTTGGGTCAATTTCAATCAAAATATCACCCGCATGAACAGTATTGGTGTCAACAACATTGATTGCCTTAATTGTTCCATCAATCTCGGGTGTTATTTGAGCAATTTCAGTGGCGGTATACGCATTGTCGGTGCTTACATATCGCAAACCGTACGTTAGCCAATAAATTACAAAAATAATTCCAGCTATAAGAATAAATCCACCCAAAATTACAAACATCTTGTTTCTCTTGGAGAGCTTGCTAATGCTTAATTTACTTTTAATCATGAAGAATTTGATCCTAAAGTTTTAAATTATTGTGAATTTGGTGCGTTGACTGTTTGATACCCGCCACCTAATGCGCTTATCAAAGCGATATCGAGAGATAAAGCACGGGAACGAACATCAGTTTGAATGCGCCAACTCGTTAGCAATTCATCTTCCGCTACTAGTACGTCAAGATAGTTTGACAGTCCGCCTTTATAACGATTAGTAGCTACTGATAATCCAATCTTCTGCGCCTCAGCTGCTTTATCTGCGAGGTCAATTTGTGTCTGCAGCTGCTTTAGTGCGGCAGCAATATCTGCTACTTGATTGAGAGCCTGAATTAGCGTCTTCTCATAATTGTTAACAGTTTCATCATGCTCTGCTACCGACATATTCAGATCTGCTCTAAGTCTGCCACCCAGAAAGATTGGCAAATAAATGGCGGGACCCGCGCTGCTGATGTACGAGCCTGGATCAAAAAGTCTATTAATGCCCGAGGATTGATAGCCTGCAAGTGCAGAAATACTAATATTCGGATAAAAAGCTGCCTTACGTTGCGCTATGCGGCTTTCAGATGCTTCCACTTGCCATCTTGATGCAACTATATCCGGGCGTCTTCCAATAAGGTTAATGCCAATATCAGTAGGTAAAGCAAAATTGACATTTTGTTTTATGGAAGGCAGCGTGATTTTGAGGCCGCGATCAGGGCCGGCTCCTGCCAGTGCAGCCAGGCGATTCCTAGTTTCTGCGATACGAATTTCAATCTGCACTAGTTGATTTTCTGTTAAGTGCATTTTCCCCGCAGCCTGATTTACAGAGCCAATATTTTCCAAGCCTTGTTTGTATCTTTCTTTGAAAAGGTCAAATGTCTTGGTTCGAATCCTTAATGCTCTCTCTGCTGTGCTTTTATCAAAGGCTAGACGTGTTAAGTCTGCATAGTTTGAGGCAATAGAGGTGGTGAGCATTAGCTTCGCTTGAGCTAGCTCGGCCATTCTGACCTGACTTTCAGAAAGTGCGGCGACTAATGCGGCACGATTTTTGCCCCAAAAATCGATTTCCCAATTAAAGTTAAGTGTGGTTTGGCCATAATAATTCCAACCGCTGGGTGTAAATGCGGGAGGAATAATGTAATTTGAGCTCAGTTCTTGACCAAAAACCTGACCATTGGCTGTAATCTGGGGATATAAAATCGAGCCGACTGCCTCAGAGCCTGATTCTGATCTGCGTAAACGTGCCTGAGCAATTCTTAGGTCGGGAGAGCCTGCTAGGGCCTCTTCCATCAGCTGATTAAGTTGAATGTCCCCATATTTTTCCCACCATTTATCAGTTGGCCAGTTAGCTTCAGGGGCCTGGAAAGATTGGGTGCTTTCAAACGAGTTAGGATCGACACCATTTACTCTAGGGTCGATTTTTGGGAGTCTGGCGCACCCGCTTACGATAAAACTGGCAATAAGTAGAGCTGCACAAATACCAAAATGGCGTTTTTTATGCATGGTGGGCCTCTACAATTTTGTTCAGGGCATACGTAACTTGCTTAATTTCACTATTGGACAATATGGAGCGGATAAACACACCTGACATGTCTGCGAGATGGCGCATAACCTTAGAGATGTAGCGATTGCCAGCCGCGGTTAACCTAACCGGTTTTACTCGGCAGTCATTCTTGTTAACAAATCTTTTTATCATTCCTTTTTGTTCTAGCATCAGAATTATCTTAGTTAGCCCTCCGGAAGTGATCAAAACGCGGTCTTGAATTTCACCCGGGGTGAGTTCATGAGGGTTTTCAGAATTACGTAGGGTAAGTAGCACATCAAACTCTGCTGGTGTTAGTCCATATTGCCCCCAGATTTCACGAGCCTTAATATTTGCAACCTTGTGGGCAATTTCAAGGCTGAGAAACATAGGTACAACCAGGGGATCATGCTGAATGGCCCAATCAAATAGTTTTTTGTTTTCCATGATGTCCCTAGTGTAAAGGTTTACTAATTATATCTATCTTTCTAGAAAGATAAATTGTAAACACTTTTTTATTAATTGGTATGATAGATTTCTAAATTTAATTAAATTACGTCATTCCACCCCTAAATTAGATGTCTGACTTTTCTGGTTTTAGTCCAAAAGCTTTCAAGTTTTTTGAGGAGCTTACCAACAACCAAAATAGGGTGTGGTTTTTGGAGCATCGTTCGGACTACGAAGAGTATGTTCGTGAACCTATGAAGTCCTTCACAGAGGCTTTATCGGAAAGCCTTGCTAACAAAGAAATTCCAATATGGGGTGATCCTAAGCGATCTCTTTTTAGAATCAATCGAGATGCTCGATTCTCAAAAGCCAAGCATCCCTACAATATGCATGCTAGCGGCTTATTCACGAGAACTGGTGATAAACATTCACCTGGAGTTTTATACTTCCGTTTAGATCCTTTGGGCATTAGATGTGCTGCAGGATACTTACAGCCCGAAGCTCATATTTTGAAAAAACTTAGACGGGGAATATTGGACAATCCAGCAGCTTGGATATCCTTAGAAAAATCCCTTAAAAGAAAGGGTTATGAGCTTGATTATTCCTATACGTTGACCCGGATACCTAGAGGTTTTGAGAATGTGTCTGTGGAGGTAGAGCGAGCTATTAAGTTAAAGGGGTGGATTTGATGTGGCGGCAATAGCCATTGGCGGGTACGAGCCCAGATGGTTTATGAAAGAATCTCACCTCAATCCTTCAGAGGCAATACAGGTAATGAAAGATGTTAAGGCTAAGTCTGCCATTGGGATCCATTGGGGAACCTTTGATGGTCTTAGTGATGATTCTCTTGATCAAGCGCCTAAAGATTTAGAGATTGCTAAAAAATCCTCAACAGAGCCCTTAGACTTTATTGTGCTGAAACATGGTCAAACTTGGATAAATAAGAAATAGGCCCTAGGCTCCAGTCGATTCTGCCTCGGGCCTCCTGGTGATGATCAAACCACCTTTGGGTGGTTTTTTGTCTGATTGGGCGAAATCAAACTCGCAATCAACGGCTTGTAAGTCTGCAAGCGGAGGAATGTTCCGCCAATGCCTGCTTAAATGATTGAGCTGCTCCATACGTATTGTCGGTTGGAATAGGTGGCACAATCGACCTCCTAGAAACAGGTTCAAGTCCTGGTGGGCCCACCAATGAAATCAACGACTTAGGGAGAAATTCCTAAGTCGTTTTTCTTTCTGTACCACAAGGTATGTAAGCAATCTCCACACATCTTCCAGTGCAACCCCAATAGATATATAGATCTGCCAATGGGGCAATAAACTACTTGTAGATTGTTGTGTTTAGTTGCTATGGATATGTACTTGGATAAGGTTGAAGTTCATTATATATTAATATATAATGAACTATCGTCACAAAAGTGAAAAAAAGACCAAAAGTAGCGGCAAGTGCTAATTGACTTAATCACCCCTTCGACAATTAAAGGGAGCATGATCAAAAGATAGGCATCTTATATTCAAGTACATTAATGGCTCAAAAAAATGAATAGCACCATTAAATTAAAAGAACTCTTAAGTTCGCTTCTGCTCCGAATGCGTGAATTGGACATTACCCGCCGTCAATTACTGATGGGTCTCACACTCACATTTTTATTGGTCGTATTTGGATTTGTTGTTCTAAATTCTGGGCCTTTAGCATCCACTAAAGTCACGACCATTAAAGTCAGCGACCAATCGCTTGCGCCTACACTATTTGGAGTAGGAACAGTTGAAGCGAGGCGGTCTTACTTGATGGGGCCGGTAGTTGCTGGACGCGTTTTAAACGTGTATGTGGATGTGGGTAATTCGGTTAAAGAGGGGCAATTACTTGCCGAGATGGATTCTATTGATTTGAGCCAGAAAATGGTTGCTGCTCAGGCACAAGTGACTGATGCAAAGGCACGTTTACTATTAGCTTCAGAAACGCATAAGCGTTATGTTGAATTGGGTAATAAGAACTTTATCAGCC